>NZ_AUWR01000116.1 GCF_000455125.1 Mycobacterium sp. UM_WGJ | reverse complement strand
GACCATGATGTTGTGGTTGCCCAGGATTTCGACGGTGTTTTCGATGGAGGCCAGGTAGTCGTAGTCGATGACACCGGGTTCGGGTTGGACGCCGGCCCAGATGACGCCCAGGCGTACGACGTTGAAGCCGTTGGCGGCCAGGAAGGCGGCATCTTTATCGCCGAAACCGTCGGCGGAGGGCTCATACGGCGGGATCTTGTAGACCTGGTTGAGCCCACGCAACATGACGACTTGGCCGTCACCGTTGGTGAAGTAGCCGTTGGAGACCTCGACCGGTGGGGCGACGGTGCCGGTGATGCCGCCGGGCAGGGAGCCGAATTGGCCAACGGCGCCGTGGGTTCCATCGAGCAGGCCGGCGGTGCCGCCGACCCCGCCCAGCGCGGGCAACCCAGCCAGGGTGGCGCCGTCACCGGCGTTGCCGCCGTCTCCGCCGTTGCCGAACAGCCAGCCGGCGGCGCCGCCGTCACCGCCGACGGCTCCGGCTCCGCCGTCGCCGCCTGCGCCGCCGTTGCCGAGGATTCCCAGGGCGGCGCCGCCGTGGCCGCCGGCGACTCCGTCGGTGGTGCTGTTCCAACCGGCGCCACCATTGCCGAACAGCCAGCCGCCGGCTCCGCCGTTGGGGTTGGCTTCGGTGCCGTCGGCGCCGTTGCCGATCACGGTGGAGCCGAAGATCTGGTTGATGACGCTGTTGACCTGGCTGCCGAATTCGCTGTCGATCCATTTTTCGGCCAGGCTGTACAGCCCGGCGTAGGGGTCGAAGGCCAAGGAGAGTGCCGGGCCGGGCTCAGCCAGCGCGGCGAAGGCGGCGTCCCAGTGCTCGGCAGAGAAGAAGGTGTCCCACGCGGTGTTGTCGGTGACGGCCTGGGGGTCCAGTTCGCCGGCTGCGGTGGCAAAAGGTGCGACGAGGACATCGAGCATGTCGTCGAAATC
>NZ_AUWR01000115.1 GCF_000455125.1 Mycobacterium sp. UM_WGJ | reverse complement strand
GCCGATGAGTTGGACTGGGTGGTTGATCTGCTCGGTGCGGATCTGGCGGGTGCGTTCGGTGATCTGAGTCAGGCGTCGTCGTGGGAGACGTTGTTCGACCAGGGGGCGTGGGAGCCGCTGCTGTCGAACCTGGGTCTGTCGTTTGATGCGTCGGTGGCTGATCTGCCGGGTCCGGCGGCGGCCGATGACTGGTTCGGTTCGTTGTTCTACACGCCGTTGCATGACTTGGGGCAGGCGTGGATCCTGAGTCCGTTTGGTGAGCAGGTCAACTCGTTTATCAACCTGTTCGGTTTCGGTCAGATTCTGATCGGTAACGGTGCCGACGGTATTGATGGTGGGACGCTGGCGGAGGCTGCTGGTGGTTCCGGTGGTCTGTGGTTCGGTGATGGTGGTGCTGCGGGTACGTCGGCGGATGGCGTCGGTGGTGTCGGTGGTTCGGCGGGCATGTTCGGTGATGGTGGTGCTGGTGGTGCCGGTATCGATGGTGGCGATGGTGGTGCCGGTGGTGCTGGTGGCTGGTGGATGGGCGTCGGTGGTGACGGCGGCGCTGGTGGTGCTGGCATTGATGGTGGTGTCGGTGGCAATGGTGGTGCCGGTGGCGCTGGTATTGGTCTGTTCTATGGCGT
>NZ_AUWR01000114.1 GCF_000455125.1 Mycobacterium sp. UM_WGJ | reverse complement strand
GTAAGGGTGGTGCCGGGTTTGACGCGGTCGCTGAGGGCGCGGGTGCTGGTGTCTCGGGCACCAATGGTGGCGCCGGTGGTGACGGTGGTGCCGGCGGTACTGGTGCCAACCCGGGTGCGCACGGCGTCGGTGGTGTGGGTGGCAATGGTGGTTCGGGTACCGATGGCGCCAATGGCGGTGCTGGTACCACGGGCACCGCGCAGGACCGTACCGGTGGCGCGGGCGGCAATGGTGGCGATGGTGGTAACGCCGGTGCCGGTGGCGCCGGTGGTAGCTCGGGCGCGACCAACGCCGCCAGTGGCACCAATGGTTCGGCCGGTAAGGGCGGTAACGGTGGCGCCGGTGGTGGCGGGTATGACGCGGCTACGGATGCGACTGCTGCGGCAGGTACCTCGGGTGGCAATGGTGGTGTCGGTGGTAACGCCGGCCATGGTGGCCTGCAGGTCGGTGGCGGCCACGCTGCCGATGGCACGGCCGGTGTCGGCGGCAATGGTGGTGGCGGTAAGGACGGTGCCGTCGGTGCGGCCAGTCATACC
>NZ_AUWR01000113.1 GCF_000455125.1 Mycobacterium sp. UM_WGJ | reverse complement strand
GCCGGTGATGATTCATGTGATCGCCGAGCAGGCCACCGTGGACGGCACCGGGGATGCGCCGGGCTCGTTTGTCGGAGCCGGTGCGTTGATTCCGCCGGAGTTGATCGCAGAGCTGGCCAAGTCGGCCCGGTTGGTGACGGTGCTCCATCCCGCCGATGCGCCACCGGAGCCGGGGTATGTGCCCTCGAAAGCACTGGCTGATTTTGTGCGGTGCCGGGACCTGACGTGCCGCTGGCCCGGCTGTGACCGCCCCGCGGCTGACTGCGATCTGGACCACACCATCGCCTACGCCGACGGTGGACCCACCCACGGGTCGAATCTGAAATGTTATTGCCGCACCCATCATTTGGTGAAAACCTTCTGGGGCTGGCGGGATCAGCAACTGCCCGATGGGACGGTGATCCTGACCTCGCCGTCGGGGCAGACCTATGTCACCACCCCGGGCAGTTCGTGGCTGTTCCCGCAGTTGTGTGCGCCCACCGCGGACCTGCCGGCACCCAAGCACCGCGACGATGACCGCTGTGGTGACCGCACCGCGATGATGCCCCGCCGGCGACGCACCCGCGCCCAAAACCGCGCGGCCCGTATCGCTACCGAACGCAACCAGAACCGCAAAGCCCGCCAAGCCCGACGCACCGCGCTCGACGCCGTCTGGTTCCCGAAAGCCGCCGCCGGCACCGACCCCGACGA
>NZ_AUWR01000112.1 GCF_000455125.1 Mycobacterium sp. UM_WGJ | reverse complement strand
ACCCGGCTGGACGGGGCGGAATTCGCCGACGGTCCCCGGGTCCCGCTACTGCCCGACGGCTGGGATCTGGACTCGGGGGCGGTTACGGGTCGAGCACAATCGAGCCCACGGTCTGGCGGCCCTGCAGATCGCGGTGGGCGCGGGCAGCCTCGGCCAGCGGATAGTGCTTGCTGACCGTCACCGTGATCGTGCCATTGCCGATCGCCTCGAAGAGTTCGCCCGTGCGCCAGGTGAATTCCGGTGCGGTACGGGTGAAGTGCGCCAGGTTGGGACGGGTCAGGTAGACCGAGCCCGCCGCATTGAGCCGCTGCGGGTCCACCGGCGGCACCGGCCCACTGGCCGCGCCGAACAGCGCTAAGGTGCCCCGGACGGCGAGACTGGACAGGCTGGCGTCGAACGTCGCCGCACCCACGCCGTCGTATACCGCGACCACCCCGCCGTCGACCAACTCCCGAACCCGGGCGCCGAACGCCGCGGCGTCTTCAGGGGCCGAGCCGGGGTACTCGAGCACTTCCACAGCGCCGGCCTGCCTCGACAATTCGGCCTTGGACGAATTCGAGACCGTGGTGATCACTCGGGCACCGAGCGCGGTCGCCCATTGAGTCAGGATCAGTCCCACCCCGCCGGCGCCGGCATGCAACAACACGGTGTCGCCGGACTGCACGGGATACACCGACGTGATCAGGTAATGCGCCGTCAAGCCCTTGAGCAGCGCGGCGGCGGCCACGTCAGCCTCGATTCCATCGGGGATGAGTGCCGTCAAAGATGCCGGGGCCGTGCAGTATTGGGCGTAGGCGCCGGTCGCGGCCGCCGTCACCACGCGATCGCCCACAGTCAATGCGGTCACTCCCGCGCCGACCTCGGCGACCGTGCCCGCGGCCTCATTGCCCACCACGAACGGCAGCTCGGCCGGGTAGACCCCGGAGCGGAAATACGTGTCGATGTAGTTGACCCCGACGGCCTCGACCCGGATCAACACCTCACCGGAGGCAGGGGAGGGCTGAGGTTTGTCGACCAGGTTCAAAACTTCGGGGCCGCCGGTCGCGGCCACTTCCACGGCGTGCATGGTGACTATCATCTCCGACTATGAGGTCTGCATGAAGCTGGCCCGGCCCGATATCTTCCATCCGCGCATCGTGCTGGCGGTCGATCCGCGGCACGGCCACCACCGTGGCGCCGATACGTCCGGGGCGGTCGACGACGCCGGCGACGATGCCGGCCTGGTGGCGGCGCTGCGCCACCGAGGTCTGCACGCCCGCCGTCTGCCCTGGGATGACCCGGAGACGCTGGCGGCGGACCTGGTGATCCTGCGCACGGCCGGCGGCGCCCCGGCCCGGCACGCCGAATTCTTGAACTGGACAACCCGGGTGGCCCACCTGCTGAACCCGCCGGAAGCGGTGGCCTGGAACGCCGACCGCCGCTACCTGGCCGACCTGCAGTGCGACGGGGTCCCGACGTTGCCGGGACCGCCACCGGCGGAGCTGAGCACGCTGGTTTTCTTCGGTGCCGGCCGATCGCACGCGTTCGGCGCCGCCGGGTCCGACCCGGACTTCGAACTGTGGGATGTCGGGCGTGCCGCCCTGCGTTCGGCCGCCGAACGCTTGAGCATCCGGATCGAAGAGCTGCTCTACGCGCGGGCCGACGTGGCCGGAACCGCCGCGGATCCACGCCTGGTCGGCTTGGATCTGATTGCGCCGCAGTTGGGGTTCAGCGCGCTTGACGCCGGCGAACGAGAGCGAGCGCAGCGCCGCTTCGCCGTCGAGGTCACCGCGGCGCTAGAGCGACTCGGGTTGGGTCCGTTGGCGCAGCGACGCCCATAGCGCCGCCGTCGCGCCGGTGACCAGTACCGCACCCGCCACATGCAGGGTGACCAGTACGGCGGGCACGCCGGTGAAGTACTGGACCAGGCCGATCAGTCCTTGCACCAATGTCAGGGCGGTCACCACCGCCAGTCGGCGCATCACCGGGTTGGCCGCCCGCACCGCGGCCAGCCCGAAGGCCAGGCCTATCAGTAGACCGAGGAATCCGATCAGCAGCGACTCGTGCAGGTGGGCGAGCGTGGCGACCTCCACCTTGAGGCGGGCCACCGTGCGGGCCGCGCTCTTGTCGCCGGCGTGCGGGCCGGCGCCGGTCACCAGGGTGCCGGTCACCAGCACCGCGGCCAGCGTGACGGCACACAGCGCGGTCAACCCGCGCAACGGTGTCGGGACCCGATAAGTCACCACCGCCGACTCGTCGTCTGTCTGGCCGACTTTCGCATAGAACTGCACCGCCAGCCACACCATCAGCATCGAGACCAGCAGGTGCACAGCCACGGTCCACCAGGCCAGCCCGGTGCGTACCGTGATACCGCCGATCACCGCCTGCAACACCGTGGAGCCGGGCATCAGCCAGGCGTAGACCAGTACCTCGGTACGGCGGCGGGCCCGGAGCACGGCCAGCACGGCCAGCGCCGCGGTGATCACCACCGCGAAGGTGACCATCCGGTTGCCGAACTCGATGGCCTGATGAATCCGCGGAACTTCCGAGACGGCCACCGGGACGTAGCTGCCCGGGAAGCATTGCGGCCAGGTCGGGCAACCCAATCCGGACGCGGTGACCCGCACGATCGCGCCGGTGACGGCGATGAATCCCTGAGTGAAGACGACCGCGGCAGCCAGCCATCGCTGCGTGCGCAGGCCCGGTTCGGGTAGCAGGTCCACCAGGCGCATCAGGAACCGTCCCACGGGCCTGATCGTAGAGGATCGGTAACTACGTCCCGTAGTAGGTCAGCTGAACCGGAACCATCGCACGGCACCGACGGCGGCCAACAGACCCCACACCGTCACCACCGCGAGACCGAACCAGTCGACCGAGACGCTCAGCGCCTGTGCCAGCGCCTCGGTGAGCGCCCCCGAGGGAGTGAGTCGGGCGAGCCAGCGGACCGTGCCGGGCACCAGATCGGTCTCCACGGTCAGTGCGGAGAACCCGCCGAACACGAACCACAGCAGGTTCGCGCCGGCCAGCACGATCTCGGCGCGCAGGCTGCCGCCGAGCAGCAGGCCCAACGCCGCGAAACAGGCGGTACCGAGCGCGATGACCACCGCGCCCAAGCCGAGGCCGGCCAATGTCGGCCGCCAGCCCAGCGCGGCGCCGATCGTGCCGAGCAGCACGGACTGCAACAGCACGACCGTAGCCACCGACAGCGATTTGCCGGCGATGACGCCCCAGACCGGCAGCGCCGTGGCGCCCAGTCGTTTCAGGGCCCCGTAGCGCCGGTCGAACGCCACGGCGATCGCCTGCCCGGTGAACGCGGTAGCGATCACCGCCAGCGACATGATCACCGGCAGCACCGTGGTCGCGCGTTCGGCGTGGCCCTCGCCGAACGGGCCCAGCGGCAACACCGTCAGCCCGACCAGCAGGGTGATCGGAATGAACATCGTCAGCAGCAGCTGCTCGCCGTTGCGCAGCAGCAGGGTCAGCTCCAACCGGTACTGCGCGGCCAGCATCGCGGGCACGCGGGCCGGACGGGGGTCGGGGGTGAAGGTGCCGGGCGCGAAGACCTTCTGAGCACTCATGGGCGTAGCTCCCGTCCGGTCAGCTCCAAGAACACGTCCTCGAGGCTGCGCTGCTCGACCCGCAGCTGGGTGGCCAGCACATCCATCCGGGCGCACCAGGAGGTCACGGTCGCCAGCACCTGGGGGTCGACGGTTCCTTCGACGAGGTATTCACCGGGCAGCACCTCGCTGGCCCGATACCCCTCCGGCAACGCCGCGATCAGCAACGACAGGTCCAGTCGCGGAGGTGCGGTGAACCGCAGCTGGCCCTGGGCGCCGCTGCGGGTCAACTCCGCGGGCGTGCCGGCGGCGACCACCGCGCCGTGGTCGATGATCAGCAGCCGGTCGGCCAGCTCCTCGGCCTCGCGCAGGTGGTGGGTGGTCAGCACCACGGTCACGCCGTCGCGGCGCAACGCATCGATCAGCTCCCACACCAGCAGCCGGGCGTGCGCGTCCATACCGGCGGTCGGCTCGTCGAGGAAGACCAGTTCCGGCCGGCCGACCAGGGCGCAGGCCAACGCGAGCCGCTGCTGCTGCCCGCCGGAGAGCCGGCGGTAGGTGGTGCGTGCCGCATCGGTCAGGCCCAGGGTGTCCAGCAGCCACTGCGGGTCCAGCGGGTTGGCCGAATACGACGCCACCAGCTTGAGCATCTCGCCGGCACGTGCGGCCGGGTAGCCGCCGCCGCCCTGCAGCATCACCCCGATGCGCTCCCGAAGCCGGTCATTGTCGGCGACCGGGTCCAAGCCGAGCACCTCGATGGTTCCGGCGTCCGGGCGGACGAAGCCTTCGCACATCTCGACCGTGGTCGTCTTCCCGGCGCCGTTCGGGCCGAGGAGGGCGAACACTTCGGCGGTCTGCACGTCGAAATCCAGGCCGGCGACCGCTTCGATCGCAGCAGGACCGGTCCCGTAACGCTTGCGTACCCCGCGCAAGCGCACCGCGACAGCTGAGTTCACGGAGAATCAGCGTAAGCGTCGGTGGCAGCGGCCGGCCGCGGGGTCGGTTCCTCGGCCGGTGCATCGCCCGTCGGGGCGCCGGCTTCGGCCGGTAACTCGCGCCACGGCAGGCGCCGATAGGTCAGCAGGAACAACCCCAACACCACCACGGCGCTGGCCAGGGTGGCGTCCACGATCTGGAACAGCGCGAAGCGGTCGCCGTTGGCGGTCGGTCCAAAGATGCCCACCACCAGGGTTACCGCGATCACCGCGATGCGGAAGTTCGGCCGGGTCGCCCACGCCGCCAGCGGGATGATCGCCCACAGCAGGTACCAGGGCTGGACCACCGGAAACAGCAGGACGGTGATGCCCAGCGCAACGCCGAGCCCCCCGACCGGATGCAGCCGGCCGTTGAACACCACCAGCAACAGCCACACCACCAGGACCGCGATGATCAGGACGCCGATGGCACGGGTCAGCGACAGCACCGCGGTGGTGTGATCACCCAGACCGAGCAGGATCCCCACCTGGCCCGTGCCGAGGGCGATCAGCGTCGGCGGTGACATCCAGCTGCGCACCACATTGGCCGTGCCCAGGGTGAACACCCACCCGAAGCCCAGCCCACTGGCCCAGCCGATCAAGCCCGTCACCGCCGCCGCCAGCGCGGCCATGCTCGTACCGGCCAGCAGAAACGCCCGCACGTCGCCGCCCCACCGCCAGCCCAGCGCCATCGCGACAAACCCGAGCGCCAGCAGCGACGGCAGCTTGACCTGCGATGACAGCGTGATCAGCACCGCCCCGATGAGCAGCCCGGCCAGCGGAGCCCAGTCGTCCCGGCCGGGGCGACTGCGTACATCCGGCCACAGCGGTTTGGCCGCGGTGATCCCGCGTAACGCGAACTCCGTGCCGGTCAGCATGAGTCCGAGCATCAACGCCTCGTTGTGGATGCCGGCCACCAGGTGCATCAGCAACAGTGGATTGGCCGCTCCGAGCCACAGGGCGCTGACCTCGGCGACCCCGCAGCGCGCGGCCAGGCGCGGCACCGCCCACACGATCAAGCCGACCCCGAGCAGCACCACCACCCGGTGGCACAGCACCGCGGTGACGATGTTTTCCCCGGTCAACGCCGAGATTCCGCGACCGATCCACAAGAACAGTGGCCCGTAGGGCGCCGGCGTCTCCCGCCAGAGGCTGGGCACGGACAGCGTGAAGACGTGGTCCAGGCCCAGCGCCGGTGCCGGGCCCACCCGGTAGGGGTCCAGTCCGAGCCGGGAGATCTGACTCTGCGCCAGGTAGGAGTAGACGTCCTTGCTGTACATCGGCGGTGCCACCAGCAGCGGCAGCATCCACAGCAGCAGGGTGCGGTCGAGCTGACTGCGCGACATCCGGCGGTTGCCTTCTGTCGGACGACGAT
>NZ_AUWR01000111.1 GCF_000455125.1 Mycobacterium sp. UM_WGJ | reverse complement strand
GATCACGTAGTAGAACTCATCGGGGTGCCAGCCGTAGTTCATGGCGAAGGCCCCGTGGACGACCGCGGCCACGGCGACCACCACGGCTACCGGCATGAGGGTTCGTCGATTCACCGACGGGGCAGGCGATCCGCCCACCAGCGAAGACGTCGTACCAGTCACCGGCACTCCATTGTCATGTTGGACTCAAACCGGAGCATCGTAACAAGTAGTTGACACCTGTCTACTTTTAGCTCGCCAGAACCAACAGGACCGCACACATGGGCTTTCTTTCGAGGTGGCCGGCCGAGTGCCTCCCCGGCGGATCAGGACGGAACATCGGAGCTGTGGCGCATCCGCGGCCACATCTTGGCTCAGCTGCCCCGCGGTTGCTCACACAGGTAGATGTGGGCTCCGTGCAACCCGTTGTGCACACCACCGGGGATCGTGATCGACGCCAGGTAGTGACGTGCTCCCAATACTGCGTGAGCTTGCGGACCGGGAATCGCCCGACACACAGCGCCGTGGCTGCGTCGCCGGCCGGCGGGCCCCCATAGGGCGTAATTGCTGTCGCCGCTGACTACCGGACGACTGACACCCGCTGACGGCCAGCCATGTGCGGCGTTCCAGATCAGATTGGGGTCCGCCAGCGTGATCGCCG
>NZ_AUWR01000110.1 GCF_000455125.1 Mycobacterium sp. UM_WGJ | reverse complement strand
GAGCATGTCGTCGAAATCGGCCTGAGCCGGCGCGGCCGGAGAGGTCAAAGCCAGAAACGCGGCAATACCGACAATCTTGCTGCCCACAACCCTGCTGCGGTGACGAGGCATCCCGACGAACCCTTCTTCATGGAAGACAACAGATTCTGAAGTCTGCCTGAGAAGTTAAACGAGTTGCTTACGTGATGCAAGGCTGCCACCTAGGCAACCCGGAGTGTCGGCGGTAGTCCGTTGGCGGGTCGACGGCTAGATACGTATCAACTTGACGGTGATGGTGGAGGCGTCGCCGTCGGCTCCGATGGTCAGGATCGGGGCATTGGGTGCCGAGGTGACGGTCCCGCCGGTCACGGTCACGGCATAGCCGTTGGGGTAGTGGTTGGCCGGCACGGCGATAGAGGTCTCGGAGCCGGCTCCGAAGGTGCCTGAGCCGTCGGCGCGGTCGGTGGTGTAGCTGAAGTTGAACTCGCCGTTGGTGAAGCTCAGCGACGTCGGGACGCCGGAGATCGCCTGGGGGTAGGGCTGAGCCAGGAGGTCGAGCTTGTCCCAGTTGACGTTGTCGCCGACCGGGGGCAGGTTCGTGTCGTAGACCAGTGCCTGGTCCTCCGGCGACGTGCTGGTGATGTCCTTGCCGGTGTAGGCCCATTCGGTCCAACCGAACAGATACCGGTTCGCCGCGTCCAGGCTCGCGCCGATGGTCGGAAGGTTGTTGGTGGCACCGAACTCACTCAAAAACGCCGGCATGTTGTGCTCCTGCGCATAGTCGTAGGCGTAGCCGAACACGGCGTCGGCATTCCAGTCGCAACCGAAACTCAGGTCGGCGAAAATCGCATTCACCATGCAGTAGTGGTGGAAGGAGAAGGCGGTGTTGTCGTCGTCGACCGTTCCCAGATGGTTCTGTACCGGCAGGCTGGCTTCGAGGGTGCTCGGACCGAAGAACACCGTCTTGTTCGGGTCGACCGAGCGGATGGCTTCGGTGATCTGGTTGTAGAACGGGGTCAACTGTTGGGCGTCGAAGTACGGGTTGCCCAGCAGGCTGCCCAGGGTCTGGGTGCCTGACCACGGCTCGTTCATGATCTCGTAGCCGGCGACGTTCTCGTTGCCCTTGAAGTAGTTGGCGACGGCCTGCCACATGATGCCGTAGTGGTTCTGCAACCCGATTCCATCGGGGGCTTGGTCGTTGGCCCAGAACGCGTCCCACGCGTAGTTCTGCGCCGGGCTCACGAAGTAGCTGAACGGGAAGCCCACATCGAAGTTGGGCAGGCCACCGGTTAAGGTGGCCCACTCCGGTGCGCCGTCGCCGCCGAAGTAGCCACCGTAGAGGTCTTGGTGCATGTCGAGAATGACCATGATGTTGTGGTT
>NZ_AUWR01000109.1 GCF_000455125.1 Mycobacterium sp. UM_WGJ | reverse complement strand
TTCGCGGCGGGGCGGTTGTCGTATTTCTTGGGTGTGCATGGTCCGGCGATGATGTTGGATACGGCGTGTTCGTCGTCGTTGGTGACGATTCATTTGGCGTGTGCGAGTTTGCGGCGTCGGGAGTCGGATCAGGCGTTGGCCGCTGGGGTGAATTTGATGTTGACCCCGCAGAACAGTATTGCGACGTCGCGGTGGGGGATGTTGGCCCCGGACGGGCAGTGCAAGACTTTTGATGCCGCCGCCGACGGTTACGTGCGCTCCGAGGGTGCTGGGGTGGTGGTGCTCAAGCGGTTGTCGGATGCCCAGCGTGATGGTGACCGGGTGCTGGCGGTGGTGCGGGGTTCGGCGGTGAATCAGGATGGGCCGTCCTCGGGTCAGACGGTGCCGTCGGGTCCGGCGCAGCAGAAGGTGGTGCGGGCGGCGTTGGCGTCGGCGCGGTTGTCCCCGGCGGATATCGACTATGTCGAGGCGCATGGCACTGGTACGGCGTTGGGTGATCCGATTGAGTTGGATGCCTTGTCGGCGGTGTTTGGTGAGCGGGGTTCGGCGGCGCCGTTGGTGTTGGGGTCGGTGAAGACCAATTTGGGGCATTTGGAGTCTGCGTCTGGTGTTGCCGGGTTCATCAAGACGGTGTTGTCGGTGCAGCAGGGTTTCATTCCGCGGCATTTGAATTTTTCGGAGTTGACGCCGAATGCGGGTGCGGGGGCGTCGAAGTTTCAGGTTGCTGATCGGGGTATGGACTGGCCGGCGGTGTCGCGTCCGCGCCGGGCGGGGGTGTCCTCGTTCGGGGTGTCGGGCACCAATGCGCATGTGATCGTTGAGCAGGCGCCTGATGCTGAGGTTGTTGCGGGGGCTGCTGCGGTGCCGGTGAGCACGTTGGTGGTCTCGGGCAAGTCCCCGGCACGTATCGCGGCCACCGCCGGCGTGCTCGCCCAATGGCTGGCCACCGACGGCGC
>NZ_AUWR01000108.1 GCF_000455125.1 Mycobacterium sp. UM_WGJ | reverse complement strand
GGGGCTTGTCAAGATAACTGTGTAAGTGGTTGTGGCCATTGATGGTTGAGTTAGAGCGGGAGTCGTTCGGGAAATTGGATCGCAAAGGCGTTGAGGGCGTGGGTCCAGCCCCAGGTAGCGGTTCCGGTGGTTGATCCTCGTTTCTGGTTGATGTTGCGGATGGCCAGATACAGCAGTTTCATAGCGGCGGTATCAGAGGGGAACGAGCCGCGGGCTTTGGTGACTTTGCGCAGCTGGTAGTTCAGCGATTCGATGGCGTTGGTGGTGTAGATGATCTTGCGGATCTCGACCGGGAACGCCAGGAACGGGGTGAACTCGGCCCAGGCACGGTCCCAGACCGCGAGTGCTCCGGGGGATTTGGTGCCCCACTGGGCGCGGAAGTCCTCCAGGGCCAGCTTGGCGGCGTCTTCGGTGGCAGCGGTGTAGATCGGTCGCATCGCGGCAGCCATCTTGCGGCGGTCGGTGTAGGAGGCGTAGCGCATCGATGCCCGCAGCAGATGCACCACGCAGGTTTGCACGATGGCTTGGGGCCAGACCGCGGTGATCGATTCGGGCAGCCCTGTCAGGCCGTCGCAGCAGACGAACAGCACATCGCGGCACCCGCGGTTGCGCAGCTCGGTGAGCACCCCGTGCCAGAATTTGGCGCCTTCGCTCTGCTGGATCCAGATCCCCAGGACCTGCTTGATCCCGTCGACGTCGACGCCGATCACCACGTGGGCGGCCTTGTTGGCGACCACGCCGCCGTCACGGATCTTGATGCGGATCGCATCGATATACAGGATCGGATAGACCGGATCGACCGGGCGGGCCTGCCAGGCCGCGATCTCATCGACGACCACGTCGGTGACCCGCGAAATCGTGGCCGCCGAGACGCTGGCGCCGTAGACCTCAGCCAGATGCTCAGTGATGTCGCGGGTGGACATGCCCCGGGCGTACAGCGACAAGATCATGTCCTCGACGCCACCAAGGCGGCGTTTGCGTTTAGGCACGATCACCGGCTCGAAGCTGCCGTTGCGGTCCCGGGGAACCTCCAGCTCGACCGGGCCGGCGGTGGTCAGCACGGTTTTGCGGCCGTGGCCGTTGCGGGAATTGCCTGATCCAGCACCGGCTGGGTCGCCGGCCTCGTAGCCCAGGTGATCGGCGATCTCGACGTCTAGGGCCCGTTCCAGCACGGATTTGGTGATAGCGGCCAGCAGCCCGTCGGGGCCATCAATCGGCGTTCCAGAGGCTTCGGCGTCAGCCAGCAGCGCATCCACGGCTGCCGGGGGCAACAACTTCGACAGCTTTTCGGCAGCGGCGTTCGAATCAGAGGTCGGCAAGATGATCTCTCCTGTCCGGTGGTAGCAGCCTGCCACCACCATTCAGGCCAAACCACTTACACAGTCAATGAGACACGCCC
>NZ_AUWR01000107.1 GCF_000455125.1 Mycobacterium sp. UM_WGJ | reverse complement strand
CGGCACCGACCCCGACGACCCACCGCCCTTCTGATATGTAGGTAGGTCGTGTCAAGGGGCAGGATGAGGCGCCCGTCCCTGGGTTGGGGCGGGCGCCTCTGCTTCGCCGTGGCTGGGGGTGTCGGTGAGCGTGTCGTTGGCGACGCGCGGTCTGACTGATATGCGCGGGTTGGTTACCGCAGGACGGTGTTTCGGCTGGAGTGGGTCCGCGTGTCTAACGTCGAGCGTCGCCTCGCAGGGCTGCTCCTAGAAGGGTCGCGGGTCACTCCACGCGCTGCCACCGACTCCCGGTGCCTGGCGAAGGGGTTCATGGGCCTCAGGTGCTGGGGTCTAGCACGGCCAGTGACCAGCACCACCCGGCGAGTTCACGGGCGATGGCGACGTCGGCGACGGTGCTGCGTTTGCGGCGGTCGATGAATTTCACCCACCGCTGGTGCAAGCGATGGTTGCCGTCGTTGCCGCGGGCTCGCGCAGCTGCCGGTGCCAGATCCCAGCGTGCGCGCAGGACCTTTCCCACGGTGTATCGGGGGCGGTGGTGCCATGCTGCTTCGACGAGCAGGCGGCGGGCGTGTCCGTTGCCGATCCTGGTGATAGACCCTTGACTGCGGGATCCACCCGATGAGTGTTCACTGGGCACGAGGCCGACGAAGGACCCGATCGTGTTGCCGGTGAACCGTGTCCAGTCACCGATTTCCACCGCGAGAGCAAATGCAGTGAGCGTTCCTATGCCGCGCAGGCACCCCAGGCGGCGCACCAGCGCCGTGAACTCGCAATCCGCGGCGGCCTCCTCGATGGCGGTGTCGAGACGATCACGCCGGGCCTTGACTGTCAAAACGGTGTCGTAGTCGGCGTCGAAGGTCAACCGCGTCGCGCCGGTGGGCAGTCGCCGCAGCGCATCGTGCCGCAGCCAGATGTCGTGCTTGCCGGTCCACGCATTGCCGCCGTAGTAGACGATGCCATGGCGCAGTAGCAGTTTCGACAACCGATGACGTGCTCGCATCAGATCACCGCGGCAGTCCTCCCGGGCTCTGACCAGATCCCGTGCGGCTTCCTGCTCGACCGTCGGGATCGCCACTGAGGTGATCTCGTCGAGTCGCAACAAGCGTGCGAGATGGAGTGCGTCCTTGGCGTCGGTCTTGACCCGATCCCCGGCGGGGCGCTGCAGCTTGCTCGGCGCCGCCACCTCGCAACGAACACCTGCCGCCCTCAGGTGCCGATACAGCCCGAACCCTGTCGGGCCGGCCTCATAGACCACCGCGACAGGTCCAGCCAACCGGTCCAGCCAGCCACGGACGTCCCCATAGTCGGGGGTCAGCGTTGCCTGGGCCACCTCGCCTGTGACGCTATCGATCGCCGCTGCTGCGACCGATCGTGCGTGCAAACCGAGCCCTACGCTCGTACGCTCTGTAAACACCGGGGCCTCCCACAAATGTTGGATAGGCCGGGCAGGGACTTCTGCTCGGTAACCCACGAGTTTTTGTGAGTGAGGCCCCGGCCCGCAACCCCCGACGAAAGCCGGG
>NZ_AUWR01000106.1 GCF_000455125.1 Mycobacterium sp. UM_WGJ | reverse complement strand
ACTACGACTGCTGACCGGGGTGATTGCCGGCGCCCTGCTCCGCCCTGTGCTTGAGCCGGTCCAGGGTGAGCCGGATGTGATCGGCGTTAGCAGCATTGCGATCGGCGACGCCGCTGATCAGTCGGCTGATCCCGAGTATCCAGCGGGGGCGGTGGTCCCAGGTGCTCTCGGTGACCTGGCAGCCGCCGTCCGCCGGGGTGATCTCGTACGCCCAGTGGGCCACCGTGAATCGCCCCGGGTTTGATGCACACCGGTTATTGGTGTGCAGCCTCTGATCGGGCTGTGTTTGTAGCGTAGTGGACGGTCTCGTACTCGATGGGTGGGATGCGGCCCAGGCGGTGCATGAGCCGGTCGGTGTTGTACCAGTGGACCCACTCGGCGGTGAGCAGTTCGACGTCGGTCAGACGGTGCAGCGGCCCTCGCCGAAACGGTGAGTCGTCACGGACGGCTTCGGTCTTGTACAGCCCTATGGTCGTCTCCGCCAAGGCGTTGTCGAAGGCATCCCCGACCGTGCCGATGGAGGCCACCAGTCCGGACAGCGCGAGGGTTTCCCCGAACCGCACCGATGTGTATTGAGACCCGGCGTCGCTATGGTGGATAGTGTTGCCCAACAATGGATTACCTTCATTGATTCGGAGTTGTGCGGCGTGGCGGATCGCTTGGCGCACGAAGCGGTCCTCCTTGCTTGCTGAGCACGTCCACCCGACGATCCGGCCCGCGAACGCGTCGATGGCGAATGCGGTGTACACGAACGCTCCGTTGGCTAGCCGGACGTAGGTGAAGTCCGCGACCAGGAGCAGGTTGGGGGCGGGTACCCGGAACTGGCGTTTGACCAGATCAGCTGCCCGTGCCGCGGCGGGATCTGCGATGGTGGTGCGGACCTTCTTGCGGCGGCGCACGCCCTGCCAGCCGTGGGCCCGCATGAGGCGTTCCACGGTGCAGCGGGCCACGGCGACGCCCTGTCGTTGCAGGTGGGCCCACATCTTGGTCGCACCGTACAACGCTTCGGGCTTGCGGCGTCCGTGCTCGTCGGGTTCGTAGTAGCCGGCCAGCACCTCGGTGATGACCGTGTCCCAGAGGGTTCGTGCGGACGGGGGTCGGGCCAGCCAGGCGTAGAAGGTTCTCGGGGCGATCTGGCAGCCGTGCTCGGTGAGCACGCGGCAGATCGGAGCGACCCCGAACCGAGCACGATGCTCGGCGATGAACGCACAGATCAATGGTGTCGCGGGTCGCTCTCCCGCACGAAGAAACTTGTTGCCGCCTTGAGGATTTCGATGGTTTCCTCAAGCTCACGGTTCTTGCGTTTGAGTTCGCGCAACTCCCGCACCGTATCGGTGGGCACCCCGTCACGCTGGCCGGCGTCGACCTCGGCCTGGTTGACCCAGCGGCGCAGCGATTCGTAGGACACTCCCAACCGCTTGGCCACCGCGGTGATGCAGGCCGTGCGGGTGTCGTACTCCTCGGCATGATCGGTGACCAGCCGCACCGCCCGGGCCTTGAACTCGTCGTCGTACTTCCTCGGCATGATGCGAACAACCTTCCCTCGAAAGAAGGTGTGCATCAAACCCGGGGTGGTTCACCGGGACCATCGCCGAGCGCACGTCGAAGGCGAACAGCCGGGCGGGGTCGGCGTCGGTGACGGTGCAGGTGGTGTTCCAGCTGTGCGAGCCGTTACGGTTGGCGCCGCTGAACTTCGCGCCCGGACGCGCCGAATCGCCTTTGCGCCAATGCATGGCGACGGTCTCCTCGGCGCAGTCCGCCAGGGCGGACAGGTCGGTGATCAGCGCATAAACCGTTTCAGGGGCGGCGTCAATGCGCACGGTGCCAGTTGCTGAAGGTCGGGACGTGTCATGCATGCGGCGATCATAACGACGCCCTACCGCCGTTTCAGGGCGTCAGGGCAGCAATGATTTCGGCGGCCGCCGCCGACCGGGCGGTCCGGTAGGCGGTCCCGGCCCACAGGCTTGTCCCATGCGGATCGTCCAGGGCCACCGCCGCCGCCCGGATCGGGGTCGTCATGTGGTTGATCTCGGGGTATCCCACCGGGGCCACATCCTCGAAGGCGCGGGTGAAGTCGTTCTCCAAGCCGCGTGCGTAGCGGCCGGAGAACGCACAGGTCACCGTGGTGTTGGCGAATTCCGGGTTGGTCAGTGCCGCACGGTGCGTCGGATTGGTGCCGGCTTCGTGCGCCAGCAGCAGTGCGGTACCGACCTGGGCCGCGACCGCGCCACCACCCAGCACCCCGGCCACGTCGGCCGCGGTGCCGAGACCGCCCGCCGCCACCATCGGGACATGGCCGTGGGCGTGGGCGATCTCCGCCAGCAGATGTTCCAGCGAGTCGGTGCCCGGGTACACGTCGGGCGCGAAGGTGCCCCGATGTCCGCCCGCCTTGGGGCCCTGCACCGCCAGCACCTCGGCGCCGTGTCCCAGGGCGACGCCGGCCTCGTAGACCGACGTCACCGTGACCACCGTCAGGATGCGCAACGCCCGCAGCATGTCGATCTCGTCGGGGGACGGGGTCCCGAAGGTGAACGACACCACCGTGGGCCGCAGGTCGGCGATCACCTCGAGCTTCTCCGGCCAACAGTCGTCGTCGCCGAAGCGCGGCTGGCCCAGCTCTACCCCGTAATGCTCGGCCAGCGGATCCAGGAGATCGGCGTATTCGTCGAGCAACACCACGTCCGCGCCGCTCGGTTGGGGCACAAACAGATTGACACCGATGGGACCACTGGTGGCCGCGCGCGCGGAGGTGATCTCATCGGCCAGCTGTTGGGCGGTGCGATAGCCCCCTGCGACGAACCCCAGCCCACCCGCCTCGGTCACCGCGGCCGCAAGCGCCGGTGTGCTGGGACCGCCGGCCATCGGCGCGCCGATCAATGGGACCTTGAGTTCGGAGAAGCTGAACGCCATTCCCCTAGCCTGCCATCAACCGGCAAGCGCCCGCAGACGGGTTGGCAGCGCCCCTTTCGAACGATACGGGCCAAGCACGGCGACGCCATAGGGCTTACGCAGCAGCTGACGGGCTACGGCGTTGACCTCGTCGACGGTCACCGCCGACAGTTCCCGCAGGGTGCGGGCGATGGGCCGGTGGCGGCCGTAGTTCAACTCGGTACGGCCCAGCCGGTTCATCCGCGAACCGGAATCCTCCAGGCCCAGTACCAATCCCCCGCGCAACGACCCCTTGGCGATCCGACACTCGTCGGCGGTGATTCCATCACGAGCCACCGATTCGAGCACCTCGGCGGTCACGGCCGCCACCTCGGCGAATCGGTCCGGCTGACATGCCGTGTAAACCGACAGCGCGCCGGCGTCCGCGAAGGTGTCAACCGACGAGTAGATCGAGTAGGCCAGACCGCGGGTTTCCCGAACCTGTTGGAACAGCCGCGAACTCAGACCGCCACCCAGAGCCGTGTTGAGCACGGCCAGCGCCTGACGGTGTTGCCAATAGCGTCCGGGTGCACGCACCCCCAGAGACATGTGCGTCTGATCGGCATCACGGTTGACCACGGTCAGCCCGGGCCTGCCCGGCACCCGGGCACTGCCCCGTCGCGGCTCGGCAGGCTTCTCACCTCGAATCAGGCGATGCCCGAAGTGTTCTCGGACCAGCGCAACCACCGTGTCATGGTCGATGTTGCCGGCAACCGCGACCACCATGCGCTCCGGTGTGTAGCGGCGCTGGTGGAATGACCGCAACTGTGCGCGCGTCATCGACGACACCGACTCGACATTGCCTATCACCGGCCGGCCGATCGGATGATCGCCGAACAGCGTCGTCAAGAACACATCGCCCAGCGCGTCCTCGGGATCGTCATCGCGCATCGCGAGTTCCTCAAGAACCACGTCGCGTTCGAGGTCGACGTCGGCAGCCGCGCAGGACCCGTTGAGCACCACGTCGCTCACGAGTGCGACGGCCAGTTCCAGATCGGTGTCGAGCACGTGGGCGTAGTAGCAGGTGTGCTCTTTTCCGGTGAAGGCATTGAGCTCGCCACCGACCGCGTCCATCGCCTGGGCTATGCCGGCCGCCGTTCGGGTCGGAGTCGCCTTGAACAGCAGGTGCTCCAGGAAGTGCGCCGCCCCCGCCACCGTGGCGCCCTCGTCGCGCGATCCGACGCCAACCCACACGCCCACCGACGCCGAACGAACCGCGGGCAGGTATTCAGTGACTACCCGCAGCCCGCCCGGCAGGGTGGTGCGTCGCAGTGCGGCGCGCGGCGGCGCCCCAGTGTCAGCTTTCGGCAGTCGCGGCATCGGCAGACTCAGCGGGCCCCGCCTCCGGGGTCGACTCGTCCACAGGAACCAGCGAGATCTTGCCGCGGTTGTCGATGTCGGCGATCTCCACGCGCAGCTTGTCGCCGACCTTCACCACGTCCTCGACCTTGGCCACCCGCTTGCCCTTGCCGAGCTTGGAGATGTGCACCAGCCCGTCGCGGCCCGGCAGCAGCGACACGAAAGCGCCGAAGTCGGTGGTCTTGACCACGGTGCCCAGGAACCGCTCGCCGATCTTGGGCAGCTGCGGGTTGGCGATCGCGTTGATCTTGTCGATGGCGGCCTGCGCCGACGGGCCGTCGGTGGCGCCGACGAACACGGTGCCGTCGTCCTCGATCGAGATCTGGGCGCCGGTCTCCTCGGTGATCGAGTTGATCATCTTGCCCTTGGGCCCGATCACCTCGCCGATCTTGTCCACCGGAACCTTGATGGTGGTGACGCGAGGCGCGTACGGGCTCATCTCGTCGGGGGCGTCGATGGCCTCGGCCATCACCTCGAGGATGGTCATACGCGCGTCCTTGGCCTGAGCGAGAGCACCTGCCAGGACCGCTGAAGGAATGCCGTCGAGTTTGGTGTCGAGCTGCAGTGCGGTGACGAAGTCCTTGGTGCCGGCGACCTTGAAGTCCATGTCGCCGAACGCGTCCTCGGCGCCCAGGATGTCGGTGAGCGCGACGAAGCGGCGCTCGGTCTTACCGTCGACCTCGACGTCATCGGAGACCAGGCCCATCGCGATACCGGCGACCGGAGCCTTCAGCGGCACACCGGCGTTGAGCAACGCCAGCGTGGACGCGCAGACCGAACCCATCGAGGTGGAGCCGTTGGAGCTCAGCGCCTCCGAGACCTGCCGGATGGCGTAGGGGAACTCCTCGACGCTGGGCAGCACCGGAACCAGGGCCCGCTCGGCCAGAGCGCCGTGGCCGATTTCGCGACGCTTGGGCGAACCGACCCGGCCGGTCTCACCGGTCGAGTACGGCGGGAAGTTGTAGTGGTGCATGTAGCGCTTGGACTTCTCCGGCCCCAGCGAGTCGATCTGCTGCGCCATCTTCATCATGTCCAGCGTGGTCACGCCCATGATCTGGGTCTCGCCACGCTCGAACAGGGCGCTGCCGTGGGCACGTGGCACCACGGCGACCTCGGCGCTCAGAGCCCGGATGTCGGTGATGCCACGGCCGTCGATACGGAAGTGGTCGGTCAGGATGCGCTGACGCACCAGCTTCTTGGTCAGACTCCGGTAAGCCGCGCTGATCTCCTTCTCGCGCCCCTCGTAGGTCCCAGCGAGACGCTCGAGCACCTCGGCCTTGATCTCCTCGGTGCGCTCGTCACGCTCGGCCTTGCCGGCGATGGTCAGCGCCTTGGCCAGCTCGTCGGTCGCGATGGAGGCCACCGAGTAGTAGACGTCGTCGCCGTAAGGCGGGAACAGCGGGTAGTCGGCGGTTGGGCGGGCCGCCGCCTCACCGAGCTCCTGCTGGGCCTTGCACAGCGCCGCGATGAACGGCTTGGCCGCCTCCAGACCCTCGGCCACCACGGTCTCGGTCGGCGCCTGGGCGCCGGCCTCGATGAGCTCGATGACGTTCTCGGTGGCCTCGGCCTCGACCATCATGATCGCGACATCACCGTCTTCAAGGGTGCGCCCGGCCAGCACCATGTCGAACGCGGCGCGCTCGAGCTGCTCGACGGTGGGGAACGCCACCCAGGTGCCGTCGATCAGTGCCACCCGCGCGGCTCCGACCGGGCCGGAGAACGGCAGGCCGGCGAGCTGGGTGGAGGCCGACGCGGCGTTGATCGCCACCACGTCGTACAGGTCGTTCGGGTTCAGGCTCAGAACCGTCACCACGACCTGGACCTCGTTGCGCAGGCCGTCGACGAACGACGGGCGCAGCGGACGGTCGGTAAGACGGCAGGTCAGGATCGCGTCGGTGGACGGCCGGCCCTCGCGGCGGAAGAACGAGCCGGGAATACGCCCGGCCGCGTACATCCGCTCCTCGACGTCGACAGTGAGCGGGAAGAAGTCGAAGTGGTCCTTGGGAGCCTTGCTGGCGGTGGTCGCCGACAGCAGCATGGTTTCGTCGTCGAGGTAGGCGACGACGCTGCCGGCGGCCTGCTGGGCCAGCCGGCCGGTCTCGAAGCGGATAGTGCGCTTGCCGAAGCTGCCGTTGTCGATGACAGCGGTGGTCTCGAATACGCCTTCTTCAATTTCAATTGCAGACATAAAAGCCCGTGCGGCCTTTCCTGGTTTGTTCAGCTGTTTCGCAACGTCAGACGTGCGCCAGCCAACTACCTGGATGCGGCTACGGTCGTCGATCGAAGCGGCCGGATCTTTTAAGACGCGCTTTCAGACCCGGCTGCCACTACCGAAGACCGCCCGATGCAGGTCTGGCTGTACGTAGGGACGTGTCCCGTCGTGACGTGCCGGAGTGGCACACGCGGATGCGGGGGCCACACCGATGTCCGGGCCTGGCAGGCCCGGAACGGTCTCACTCTACATGGCAGCGGCTGACGCCGCCCCGATTCGTCAGCGACGCAGACCGAGGCGCTCGATCAGCGAGCGGTAGCGCGCCACATCGGTCGCGGTCAGGTACTTGAGCAGACGACGCCGCCGGCCGACCAGCAGCAGCAGGCCGCGGCGGGAGTGGTGGTCGTGCTTGTGCTTCTTGAGGTGCTCGGTGAGGTCGACGATCCGCTTGGTCAGCAGGGCGACCTGAGCTTCGGGCGAGCCGGTGTCCGTCTCGTGCAGACCGTAGCTGGCCAGGATCTCTTTTTTCTGCTCGGCGGTCAGCGCCACGACAAATCTCCATCAATCGGTCCCGCGAATATCAAGTCGGCGGCCACCGCGGACTGCAGCACGCCGAGGTGGGAGCCTAGCACCGCCCGGGGCAGCTCTCCCAATCGTGCCGACGGTCAGTCACCCGAGAGCAGGCCGCGGGTCTTCTCGACGTCGGTGTTCATCATCGCCACCAGGTCCGCCACCGAGTCGAACTTCTCCTGGCCGCGGATCCGGCTGACGAAGTCGACGGCGACGCGCTGTCCGTACAGGTCGGCGGTCTCGTCGATCACGAACGCCTCCACGGTGCGGGCCCGCCCGGAAAATGTCGGGTTGGTGCCCACCGACACCGCTGCCCGGCAGCGCTGACCGGCGACGACGGTGCCGGGCACCTGGCCGTGTCCCAACACGGTGAACCAAGCGGCGTACACTCCGTCGGCCGGAATCGCCGCAAAGGCCGACGGTGCCACGTTGGCGGTCGGGAAGCCCAGACCGCGCCCACGACCGTCACCGCGCACCACCAGCCCCTCGACCCGGTGCGGCCGGCCCAGCGCCTCGGCTGCCGCCGCCACATCGCCGGCGTCCACACAGGACCGGATGTAGGTCGAGGAGAAGGTGACCGATTGGGCGGCCTCGGCGCGCTCGGCCACCAGCGACACCGATTCGACCCCGAACCCGAACTGCTCGCCGGCGCGGCGCAGGGTCTCGACGTTGCCGGCCGCCTTACGGCCGAAGGTGAAGTTCTCCCCCACCACCACTTCCACCACGTGCAGGTGCTCGACCAGCAGTTGGTGGATGTAGCGGTCCGGGGTGAGCTTCATGAATTCGGGCGTGAACGGAATCACCAGGAACACGTCGATGCCGAACTGCTCGACCAGCTCAGCGCGACGCGCCAGTGTGGTGAGCTGCGCCGGATGGTTGCCGGGATAGACGACCTCCATCGGATGCGGATCGAAGGTCATCAGCACCGTCGGCACGCCGCGCGCCCGGCCGGCCTTCACCGCATGGGTGATCAGTTCCGCATGGCCGCGATGCACACCGTCGAACACGCCGATGGTGAGCACACACCTGCCCCAGTCTGTGGGGATCTCATCCTGCCCCCGCCACCGCTGCACCAGGACAGCCTAAACTGTCCGATTGTGAGCCCTTGGGAGCAGTCGGATGGGCTGAGTAGCGTCGCCCAGGACTATCTGAAAGTCATCTGGACCGCCCAGGAATGGTCACCGGACAAGGTCAGCACCAAGATGCTGGCGGAGAAGATCGGCGTGTCCGCCAGCACCGCCTCGGAGTCCATCCGCAAGCTCGCCGATGCGGGCCTGGTGGACCACGAGAAATACGGCGCGGTGACCCTGACCGATGAAGGGCGACGGGCGGCGCTCGCAATGGTGCGCCGGCACCGGCTGATCGAGACCTTTCTGGTGTGCGAGCTTGGCTACGGCTGGGACGAGGTGCACGACGAAGCCGAAGTCCTCGAGCACGCGGTGTCCGACCGGCTGATCGCGCGCATCGACGCCAAGCTGGGCTTCCCGCAGCGCGACCCGCACGGCGACCCGATCCCGGCCCCGGACGGGCAGGTGCCCACTCCCCCTGCCCGCCAACTGTGGGCGTGCGCCGACGGCGAGACCGGCACGGTGGCCCGCATCTCCGACAACGATCCGGAGATGCTGCGCTACTTCGCCCAGGTAGGCATCAGCCTCGACGCCCGGCTACGGGTGCTGGCTCGCCGCGACTTCGCCGGCATCATCTCGATAGCCCTTGACTCGCCGGCGGACTCCGATCTCGAGCAGGCCACCGTCGATCTGGGCAGCCCTGCCGCGCAAGCGATCTGGGTGGTCTGACCGCCACTTCGCGTAGCAGGCCGGCTGGCCTTCGGCCTCCGAACGGTTCGGGTCTGCTCCTGCCCGGTGCCGGAGCGGTGCCGCTGGCTCTACGATCTGCGGGTGGCAAAGCTTGAGCTCTCTCGTGAACTGTCGCTGCCTCCCGACCAAGCCTGGGCCCACGCGTCGAATCTGGCCGAGTTGGGTGACTGGCTGTCGCTGCACCAGGGGTGGCGCTGCGATATCCCGGCCGAGCTCACCGCCGGAACCACGTTGATCGGGGTGGCGGGAGCAAAGGGAATGCGCAACCGAGTCACTTGGACGGTCCGCGAATTCGACCCGCCCGCACTGCTGGAGTTGACCGGCGACGGCGTGGGCGGCACCAAGTACGCGCTGACCTTGGCGATCAGCCCCGCCGCAACGGGATCGAAGTTCGTCCTGCGGATGGACCTGGGCGGCCGGCCGCTGTTCGGGCCGATCGGCGCGGCCGCCGCCCGGGCCGTCAAGGGCGACATCGAGGGATCGATCAAGCGATTCGAGCAGCTCTACAGCTGAGGCGGCAACCGGCTCATCAGAGCAGCCGAAGCGCCACTCACCACAGCATGTGCACCTGTTCGGCCCAGCCGAGTAGACCGTTCACGGCAACATTCGCGCCGTCATCGGTGCGGATCCGGCCGTGGTAGTGCCCGAAGCACTGATGGGTCCCCGGCAAGGGTGAGCGGTGATGGAACGGGGTGAACGTCAGCTCGACCTGATCGGAGTCGGGTGTGCGGATCGTCCACGGCCCGGTGTATTCGGGGTAGTGCCAGTCCAGTTCGGCGCCGATCTTGCTCAATCGGCCGTCGACGCAGAGCGCATTCTCGGTGCTTGCGGTGCCGACAGTCCACTTGCCGCCCAGCTGCAGGCCGACCGTGTGGCCGTCGGTGTGCCCGGACGCCGCACCCCAGTTCCACACGGTGTTGGCCGGCCAGCGTCCGCGCCCGTGGTCGAGCACACCCCAGCCGCCGGCGAAGTCGTAGCTGGCGTCACCGACCCGTACGACACCCGAGGCCGGCCGCGCGGTGTGTTTGGCGGTGTATTGGAATCTCTTCTCGCTCCACGGCACCACCACCGCCAGCGTCTCGTGCCCGGGCGGCAGGGCCACAAACAGGTCACCGTCCATGGGGCCGGCCGAGGTCTTGCAGGAGAACCGGATCCGCGTGCCGTCGGGCTCGGCGGCGAGGTCGATCGCGACCAGGCCACGAGCGGAGGCCGGCCCGTCGCCGAGGCTGGTGGGCAGCGTTATCCCCCACCCTCCCGGGTGCAGACAACTGCGGCTCACCTCACGCCCGGAATAGTCCAGCAGGAAGACGTTGCTCACCCCGAGGTAATCGAGGTCGGCCAGCGTGATCGCGATCAGGTGAGTGGGCGTCGTCAGGCACCAGTACTCCCACCGCTTGCTGCGGCCCCAGCCACGCAGGTTGCAACGGTGCAGCGGTGTTCGGGTCCAACCGACGGCGGCGGGGTTCAGCAATCCGGCCGCATCGCACAGATCGACAGCCTCGGTGATCTCGCGTTCCGCGGTGGCCATCGGCGGACTATAGCGTCGCCGGCCGGATGACCACCACCGACTTGGTCCGCCTTCCCGAGTCCTCCAGTAGCGCGATCACTCGGTCGTCGGCATCGGTTGCCGCATAGGTTCCGTCGATGCCCGCCGGGGCCAGCGGCCGGCCGTGGCTGACGTCGAGCGCCTCGTCGACGCTCAGGTCCCGGCGCGGAAAAGTCTGCAAGCAGGCGTCATCCAGGCTGTAGCTCAGCCGTGGGCTCTCCCCCAGTTCGTCGAGGGTGCGGGCCTGATCCAGCCCGAAGCTGCCGGCCCGGGTACGTCGCAATGCGGTCAGGTGTCCGCCCACCCCCAGCTCACTGCCCACGTCACGTGCCAGTGCCCGGATGTAGGTTCCCGCTGAACAGTCCACCTCAACGTCCAGATCGACGAGCGCCTCATGGCGCCGCAGCGCCAGCAGCTCGAAGCGCTCGATACGCACCGGCCGGGCAGGCAGTTCGACAGCGCGCCCCTCCCGGACCAACTGATAGGACCGCTTGCCGGCGACCTTGATGGCGCTGACCGCCGAGGGCACTTGCGCGATGTCGCCGCGCAGGCCGGCGATCGCCGCGGCGATCTGACTGTCGGTGATATGCCCCGCCGAAATCGTCTCCAGCACCTCACCTTCGGCGTCCTCGGTCGAGGTGGTCTGTCCCAACCGGATGGTGGCGGCGTAGGACTTCTGCGACGCGGTCAACAACCCCAGAATCTTGGTAGCCCGTTCGATGCCGATCACCAGCACCCCGGTGGCCATCGGGTCCAACGTGCCGGCATGGCCGACCTTACGAGTCCCGAAGAACCTGCGACACCGCGAAACGACGTCGTGGCTGGTCATTCCGGCGGGCTTGTCAACGATCACCAGGCCGGCGGGCGGGGGCGTGCTCACAGCACAATCGCCGTCAGCACCAGACCGCCCGCCACCGACCACCGCCCGCGCAGTTCCGTCAGCGGAGGTCCGGACAGTGCTGCGGGGTCGATCAGGATGCGGGAGACGAAGCTGCCGTCGGCGTCGAAGCTGATGTGGGCATCTTCGAAGCCCAACCACCGCCTGGTCAGCGGGAACCACACCTTGTAGGTGGCTTCTTTGGCACAGAACAGGATTCGGTCCCAATGCCAGTCTCGCGGCAGCGCCGCGAGTTCGTCACGTTCGACGGGCAGGCTGACCGCTTTGAGGACGCCGTCGGGAAGCACGTCATGTGGTTCGGCATCGATACCCACCGATCGCACGTCGCCACTGCGGCCTACCACCGCGCCTCGGAAGCCCGCGCAGTGCGTCAAGCTGCCGACCACACCGTCCGGCCAGGTGGGTTCGCCCTTCTCCCCCTTGAGAATCGGGACCGGCGGTTGCCCGAGCTCTTCCAGCGCCAGCCGAGCACAGTAACGCGCGGTGATGAATTCATTGCGGCGCTTGGCAACCGAACGCGCGACCAGCGGCTCTTCCTCGGGCAGCGGAGCTAGCCCGGGCGGATCGTCGTAGCGTTCGGCCCAGGCCAGTGAACCCGCCGGCGCTCCTTCGAGCACCCCGTCCAGCAGCTTGCTCATCGCGCCTGCCGCCTGTGCAGACGTTCGGCGAACTTCGCACTGGCCTCACGCATCTCGTCGGTGATGGCGAAGTGACCGCCGAACTCGTTGAGGTAGCCGGGCGGATAGTGCGGCTCGGGCAGGATCTGGCGCAGCCACCGGTGCGGCCGGCGTCGACGCCATTCCCGGGGATAGCCCACGGAGACCTCTTCGAAGCGCACGCCGTCATAGAACGTGGTGCGCGGGATGTGCAGGTGGCCGTAGACCGAACACGCCGCGTTGTAGCGCGTGTGCCAATCGGCGGTTTCGACGGTGCCGCACCATAACGAGAACTCCGGGTAAAACAGCGCGTCGCAGGGCTGGCGCACCATCGGGAAATGGTTGACCAGCACGGTCGGGGTCATCCAGTCGAGGTCTTCGAGGCGCTTACGGGTTGCCGCCACCCGGTCGCGGCACCATGCGTCTCGGGTGCCGTAGGGCTCGGGTGAGAGCAGGAACTCGTCGGTGGCGACCACATTGTTCTGCCGCGCGATGGCTAAACCTTCGGCCTTGCTCGTCGCCCCGGCAGGCAGGAACGTGTAGTCGTAGAGCAAAAACATCGGCGCGATGATGGCGGGGCCGCCCTGCTCGGTCCAGACCGGAAAGGGGTGCTCGGGGGTGATGACGCCCATCTGGTCGCACATGTCGACCAGATAGTCGTAGCGGGATCGGCCGAACACCTGCATCGGGTCCTTGTTGGTGGTCCACAACTCGTGGTTTCCGGGGACCCAGATCACCTTCGCGAACCGCTTCCGCAGCAGGTCCAGCGCCCAGCGGATCTCGTCGGTACGCTCCGCAACGTCACCGGCGACGATCAACCAGTCGTCACCGGTGACCGGGTGCAGTGCCTCGGTGATCGGCTTGTTACCCAGGTGGCCGGTGTGCAAGTCAGAGATCGCCCACAGAGTTGGGCCATCTGCGGCCCTGCGCTCGTGGGTGGTCACGAAGGTCGAGCCTAGCGACGATCGCAAGCAC
>NZ_AUWR01000105.1 GCF_000455125.1 Mycobacterium sp. UM_WGJ | reverse complement strand
ACAGTGAGGTAGGGCAATCGATGAGTGGCCATTCCAAGTGGGCTACCACGAAGCATAAGAAGGCTGTCATTGACGCTCGTCGTGGCAAGAATTTTGCTCGGTTGATCAAGAATATTGAGGTTGCGGCGCGGGTGGGTGGTGGGGATCCGTCGGGTAATCCGACGTTGTATGACGCCATTCAGAAGGCGAAGAAGAACTCGGTGCCCAATGACAATATTGAGCGGGCGCGTAAGCGTGGTGCTGGTGAGGAAGCTGGTGGGGCGGATTATCAGACGATCACCTATGAGGGGTACGGGCCTAACGGTGTGGCGGTGCTCATCGAGTGTTTGACCGATAACCGTAATCGGGCTGCTAGTGAGGTGCGGGTGGCGATGACGCGCAATGGGGGTCAGATGGCGGATCCTGGTTCGGTTGCCTACCTGTTCAGCCGTAAGGGCTTGATCACTTTGGACAAGAACTCCTTGACCGAGGATGACGTGTTGGCGGCGGTGTTGGATGCCGGTGCTGAGGATGTCAATGATGTGGGGGAGGGCTTTGAGGTGATTTCGGAGCCGGGGGATCTGGTGGCGGTGCGGACTGCGTTGGTGGAGGCCGGGATCGACTACGATTCGGCTGAGGCGAGTTTTCAGCCGTCGGTGAGCGTGCCGGTTGATGTCGAGGGTGCGCGCAAGGTGTTCAAGCTCGTCGAGGCGCTCGAGGATAGTGACGACGTGCAGAACGTGTGGACCAACGTCGACCTGTCCGACGAGGTCCTCGCAGCCCTCGAAACCGAATAG
>NZ_AUWR01000104.1 GCF_000455125.1 Mycobacterium sp. UM_WGJ | reverse complement strand
GTGTTTGTGTTTTCGGGTCAGGGTTCGCATTGGGTGGGGATGGGTCGTCGGTTGTTGGCCGATGAGCCGGTGTTCGCTGCGGCTGTTGATGAGTTGGAGCCGGTGTTTGTCCGGCAGGTGGGTTTTTCGCTGCGTGAGGTGATCGAGCGGGGCGCTGAGATTTCCGGTGATGCGCAGGTGCAGCCGGTGATCATGGGGTTGCAGTTGGCGTTGGCTGCGTTGTGGCGTGCCTATGGGGTTGTGCCGGATGCGGTGATCGGGCATTCGATGGGGGAGGTGTCTGCGGCGGTGGTGGCCGGGGCGCTGACGCCGGAGCAGGGTTTGACGGTGATCGGGGTGCGGTCGCGGTTGATGTCGCGGCAGGCCGGTCAGGGTGCGGTGGCGTTGTTGGAGTTGGATGCCGTTGCTGCCGGTGAGTTGCTGGCGGGTTATCCCGGTGTTGAGGTGGCGGGGTATTTGTCGCCGCGGCAGACGGTGGTGGCCGGTGCGCCCGCCGATGTGGATGCGGTGATCGCTGCGGTGGCTGCTGCGGAGCGGTTTGCGCGGCGGGTGAACATGGAGGTGGCCTCGCATACCGCGTTCATGGATCCGATCCTTGATGAACTGCGCGCCGAACTGGCCGACATCACCCCCCAAACACCACAGATCCCGTTC
>NZ_AUWR01000103.1 GCF_000455125.1 Mycobacterium sp. UM_WGJ | reverse complement strand
CGGTCTTGGGTGCGGGTGTTTTTGCGGGTGGGCATCATGAGGTTGCGGTCGGCTGTTGAGGCCGGGGCGGTGGCTGGTGGTGCGGTGGTGGGTAGGCACAGGGTGGGGAATAGCAGGGCGCTGCCGGGTTGTGTGGTGTAGGTGTGGCCGGTGGGGCTGGTCCATTCGATGGTGCCGTTGGGGTGTTGGCGGTCGCTCCAGCCGCGGTGGCCGGTCCAGAAGGTTTTGAGCAGGTGGTGTTTTCGGCAGAGGCAGCGCAGGTTGGCCGGGTGGGTGGCGCCATGCGGGTGGGCTACGGCGTGGTCGATGTCGCAGTAGTTGGCGGGCTGGTCGCAGCCGGGGAAGCGGCAGGTGAGGTCGCGGGCGCGGATGAAGGCGGCCAACGCGGTGGAGGGCCGGTAGTGC
Source organism: Mycobacterium sp. UM_WGJ (assembly GCF_000455125.1). Lineage (GTDB taxonomy): Bacteria > Actinomycetota > Actinomycetes > Mycobacteriales > Mycobacteriaceae > Mycobacterium. The sequence continues at coordinate 1,026 of NZ_AUWR01000103.1, read as the reverse complement.
GGTTCGGCTGGCAGGTTGGCGGGGTTGCGCAGCGGTGTGGTGGTGGCGCCGTTGGTGATGAGCTGGGCTAGTAGTGGGGCGGGCACGGTGCCGCCGCCGATGAGGTGTCCGGAGCGTGGCGGTTGTGTGCGCGGGGTGGGTGTGGGGGTGCTGGGTGGCTGGGGGCCGTTGCCGAATCGCGGATCGGTCGGGGTGTTCAGTGCGGTTTGGTCGGCGAGGACGTAGACGGTGACGTTGGTGGCGCGGGCGTCGCTGCTGGCGGCGGGGCAGTCGGTGTTGGTGCAGGCGCAGGCCAGGGTGTCGGCGCCGGCGGCCAGGGCGCCGAGGGCGTCGGCGCGGCGTTGGGCCAGGGTGCGGGGGTCGTCGTCGCAGACGGTGTGGGCCAGTTGGGTCAGGCGCCGGTCTAGGGCGGTGGCGTCGGTGGCCCAGAGCCGGCCCCATAGGGCGGTGGTGCCGTTTTCGCTGTTGCGGGTGTCGATGGTGACGTCGCGGCTGCGGGCGTCGCGGTCTTGGCGGCGGAGGGCGTCGGGGTCGTATCGGTCGATCAGGGCGTCGATGGCGGCCGCGGTTTTGGTCGCCGAGAGCGGCCCTAGTGCGGTGGCGATCTCGGCGAGTTCGGTGTCGATGGCGTGCAGGAGGTAGGGGTTGGTGATCAGCGTGGTGCGCCAGACGATGGTGGCGACCAGTCGGGAGTTGATCGCCCCGGTGAGGAACAGTGCGGCCACCTGGGGCAGCCGGTCTCGCAGTGCCGAGGCCAGATACATCTGCGAGGAGGCCATGCCGTGGCTGATCTGCTCGGCGGCGGCGACCTCGCTGGCCGCGGCGTCCCAGTAGTCGCACGACCAGCGTGACCGGTTGACCGCATCGGTTCCGTGGGTGCGCCGTGCGACCAACTCGCCGATGACAGCCAGCCGGCGTGCCGCGGCGGCGGCCTCCAGCCGGGCCCACCCCGCGATCGCCGCCACCAGGGCTTTGTCGTCGGCATCGGCCAACGACCCCGGCTCAGGCAGATCCGTATCGAACATA
>NZ_AUWR01000102.1 GCF_000455125.1 Mycobacterium sp. UM_WGJ | reverse complement strand
CCGGTTAACGGATATCGGGTTGTTCGACCAGATCTTCTGCCAGTGCGCCCGCGGGAATGCGGTGAACGCCAGGACGTCGGTCTTGGCCTCGGCCATCATCGCCGCCACCTTGGGAAATGTCGCCTCCAAGGTGTCGGCGACCTGGTCCCACTGAGCGGCGACCTCGGCCGGTTCGGTGTGGGCGAAGACCGTCTTGATCGCCGCAGTGACCGCCGGCGCGTGCTTGGCGGCCACCACGCCGTGCAGATTGCGCATGAAATGCACCCGGCAGCGTTGCCACGATGATCCGGTGAACTGCTGTGCCACCGCAGCCTTGAGGCCGGCGTGGGCATCTGAGATCACCAGATGCACCCCAGTGAGCCCACGGGCCTTGAGGCTGGCCAAAAATTCGCGCCAGAACTCAAACGACTCACTATCGCCGACGGCGGTTCCCAGCACTTCGCGGGTGCCGTCGATGGAGACCCCAGTGGCCACCACCAGGGCCTGAGACACCACATGCGCGCCGACGCGGACCTTGCAGAAGGTGGCATCGCAGAACACGTACGGGAACTGGGTGTGGGTCAGGCTGCGGGTGCGGAAAGCTTCGATTTCACGGTCCAGGCCAGCGCAGATGCGCGACACCTCTGATTTGGACACCCCCGAGCCCACTCCCATCGCGGCGACCAGGTCATCGACGCTGCGCGTCGATACCCCGTGCACGTAGGCCTCCATGATCACCGCGTGCAACGCCTTGTCGATGCGGCGGCGTCGCTCCAGCAGGGACGGGAAGAACGACCCGGCACGCAGTTTGGGGATCTGCACCTCGACATCACCGGAGGTGGTCGACACGGTCTTGGGGCGGTGCCCGTTGCGCTGCGTGGTCCGGCCCTGGGCTCGCTCGTAGCGGCCGGCGCCGATCGCCTCGGTGGCTTCAGCCTCGATCAGAGCCTGCAACCCGGCCCGGATCAACTCGGCGAACACCGCCCCGGCGTCAGCGGAGTTGAGCGCATCGAGCTGAGCGAGCAGGGCAGAATGGTCGTGGGTCATCGCGTTGTGTGTCCTTTGCTTGAGTCACTTTGGTCGGTAACTCAATGACCACTACGCGATGACCCACCCCAAAGCCCTCAACGACACACCAGAGCCCAACCGCCCCGGTCAGCCGCAGGCCCGAAACCCCACCACCCCAGGGGACTTAGCC
>NZ_AUWR01000101.1 GCF_000455125.1 Mycobacterium sp. UM_WGJ | reverse complement strand
GCATCCAACAAACTCATCGCTTATCTCCCTCTCCACATCGATTGCCTTGTGTTCACCGACGATCAGCTCTCTGCGTTGTGATCCACTCCTTCGGTCGACTGACCGGTCCAGGTGCTCGGCATCAACGGTTCGATCGGAAGACCACTGAACGAATCGCCGGCGAGGGTGGTCAGACCCGCTCCTTGCGCATCGTGTTTGACAGCGGCACCGCCGAATCCGAGCTGTCCCGCGCTGCCCTGCGAGGCACTCGGACCGTCGTCCGGCGACGCCCATTCGGGGTCCACATTCATGTCGGCGAACTGGTCTCCGTGGTCGTACAACTGCGTACGCCGGCGGCGGCGCTTCCGCGCCTGCCGGCGTGCGGCGGATTCTTCGGCCGCGGAGTCCGATGCCGGGCTCTTCGCTCGTGCGCCGGTGCCGCTTCCGGTCTTGTTGCTCGAATCGAAGCCAATCCCGGGACCGCCACCGAATCCGATCATGTAGGGGAACGCGATTCCCGCTCCCGCGACCGCCGCCGGCGCCGGCGCCGGCGCCCCCGCACCGGCGGAGGCGCTCGCGGGCAGTCCGGCCGCAGGGGATCCCGAAGCGGGCACCGACCCGGCAACGCTCACCAGGTGCGGAGTGGAGGCCGTCGTCACCGGAGCAGGCGCCGGCGCGGCGTCGGGAACCGCGTCGACCAGCACGGGTGCGCCGTTCGGCCATGGCAGAGCTGCCAGTGCCGCGAATGCGCTCAGACTCGCGAAGGGCGCGGTCAGGGTCGACGCTATGGCGGCACCCAGTTCGATGGCGACCAACGGGTGCGCGATCAGGAACGTCGAGAGGGTCGCCGGGTTGAGCAGGAGCAGGGCGACTTCCGGGTGAACCCCCACATTCGCGATGACGTAGTCGACCTCTTGGATGAGGGTCACGGTGTTCTTGACCCAGTACAACCCGGTCAGTGGATTGGTGAATGCCGAGTAGGGCAGCCCGTTGATAGTGCCGGACCCGGGCTCCCAGTTGACCCCCACATACCGCAGCACCTGCGCGACGCCTTCGAGGAAGGGATCAGTCCAGGTATGGGCAGGGCCCCACGGGTCCGCCGGATCCGAAGTCTCTGCCGACCCCGTCGACTTGAGGATCACCGGCGCCGGAGGGGTCTCCGGCGTTGACGCCGCCGCAGAGCCCGCCACCGCTTGGTAGGTGCTCATCGTGGTGGCGGCCTGAATCCACATCCGCGTGTAGTCGGCCTCATTGAGTGCGATGGGGACGGTGTTGATTCCGAAGAAGTTGGTCGCCAGCAGCACCCCGTGAACCGTGTGGTTCGTGGCCAGTTCCGCCAGTGTCGGCATTGCCGCCAGCGCGGCGGTGTAGGCGGCGGCCACCGTCTCATGCTGGGCGGCCACCGTGGCACTATTGGCGCTGGCCAGCGTCAGCCATGCCAGGTAGGGGGCATTGGCTGCCGCGTACGACTCGGCGCTGGCACCCTGCCACGCCCCGCTCGCCACGGCCGCCAGCACCTCGCTGAGTTCTGCTGCCGCCGAAGCGTACTCGGCGCTCAAGGAGCTCCATATCCCAGCAGCTGCCAACACCGGGCCGGAACCCGGTCCACTGCTCAACAGTGCTGAATGAACCTCTGGCGGCAACGCCATCCAGGCTGGGGCGGTCACCTGAGCCCCCAGTTCGGGTACGCCGACGCCGCTGCGGCGTCACCCGCGGCGTAGTTGATGCCCGCCTCGCCCACTCCGATCCCTGATCGACCGAGTTCTACGTCGCCCTGGGCCACCACCACTTGGTGACGGCCGCCGTACAGACTGAGCGTGGCGGCGCTCTGCAGTGAGACCGGGTCAGCCGCAGGAGGAACCACCGCCGTGATCACCGGCGCAGCGCTGGCGTGTGCTTGGGCCAGCCTGACTGTCAGCGCTTCCACGCGTGCGCAGGCGGCGGCCAGTCCTTCGGGGACGACATGTAACGGCATGACCAACCTCCTTCGGTACTGGGCGGCAAATCCTTGCAACTGCCTGATGGGTACTCATAGGACCATCAGTCGTGAACACATGTCGACACAAACGACAGATGCGCCGCGCCGCAGCGTTCAGGGAGAGCCCTTGAGCGCCTGGCTTTTGCGTCTCGAATTATGTTGCTTCGCAACGTCTTTAGTCTGCCGGCCGGGCTATGTTAACCCCAGCAAGAGCGCTGCGCCGGGTTTGAATCAGCAGGTTCCGAAAGCTGCACCGGCACTTAAACATCGGACATGACAGACAGGTATCGCTGGGCGCTGACGCCGGTGAATGCGGCCATATCGAGGCGGCGGGCGAACCGGCTAGATGGGTGAGAGCTGAATACTGCTGCAACACAGCGTTTTAACGTCATCTTCAAAGGGCGAACCGCGCACGTCGATTCGCACGCGTGGTTAGCCTCAACAGCGTGATGGCCTCGACGACAGGACGATTCGGGCCGAGGGTGCGGCTGCCGTAGATCAGCCGGCGAGCATAAAGGGCCGCGAACGGCGTAAGAACGCGAGAAGGCGCACAGTCAGAACGTGACGTAGCCGACCGTGGCATATCGGCGGGTGTCCCGCTTTGCGGCGGTCACCGACCGGGTAACCGGTCCCGTGTTGTCACAGGAAGCAGGGGCGACATCGCCCCCGGCGGTGCAGCTGAGGATCCCGCAACTCCCGGAAACCGGGCACCACTCGGCCAGCGGCCTGCGCGGAAGCGGCCATCAGGACCTCCATGAGCTGATGGATCAATGTCGAGCCCGCCACGACGCGCGCCCACTAGTCAAACGACTACACCGATGTAGTGCAGCTAGCGTAGCTATGTGGCTGGAAATGACGCAAAGGCAGCGGCCCGCGAAGAGGCCAAGCCGCGGTGCTGATCTATGCGGCCGCCCTGTTCTCCGAACGCGCTTCCGCGGCCACATGATTCGCGATATCGGAAACGCAACCCCACCGACGGGTACCGCATTGCATTCCCGGTGAGCTAAACCGGCGGTCTGGGCAGAATCGTCTATTCGGTTTCGAGGGC
>NZ_AUWR01000100.1 GCF_000455125.1 Mycobacterium sp. UM_WGJ | reverse complement strand
TGTGCGGATCACCGACACTTCGCTGCGCGACGGCAGCCACCATAAGCGGCATCAGTTCACTCTCGATGAGGTCGGCGCGATCGTGGCCGCCCTGGATGCTGCCGGGGTGCCGGTGATCGAGGTGACCCACGGTGACGGGTTGGGCGGGTCGAGCTTTAACTACGGGTTTTCCAAGACCCCGGAACAGGAGCTGATCAAGCTGGCGGCGCAGACCGCCAAAGACGCCAAGATCGCCTTTTTGATGCTGCCGGGGGTGGGCACCAAGGAGGACATCAAAGAGGCCCAGGACAACGGTGGCGCGATCTGCCGGATCGCCACGCATTGCACTGAGGCTGATGTCTCCATTCAGCACTTCGGCTTGGCCCGTGAGCTGGGGTTGGAGACGGTGGGGTTTTTGATGATGGCCCACACCATCTCTCCGGAGAAGCTGGCTGCGCAGGCTCGGATCATGGCCGATGCGGGTTGTCAGTGTGTGTATGTGGTGGATTCGGCTGGTGCGCTGGTGCTCGAAGGGGTGGCCGACCGGGTGGCCGCGTTGGTCGCTGAGCTCGGTGATGACGCGCAGGTGGGTTTTCACGGGCATGAGAACCTCGGGCTGGGGGTGGCTAACTCGGTGGAGGCGGTGCGTGCCGGGGCCAAGCAGATCGATGGTTCGGTGCGGCGGTTCGGTGCGGGTGCGGGCAATGCTCCGGTGGAGGCGTTGATCGGGGTGTTCGACAAGATCGGTGTCAAGACCGGTATCGACTTCTTCGACATCGCTGATGCCGCTGAGGACGTGGTGCGCCCGGCAATGCCCGCCGAGTGCGTGCTGGACCGCAACGCGTTGGTGATGGGCTATTCCGGGGTGTACTCGAGTTTCCTCAAGCACGCCGTGCGCCAGGGTGAGCGTTACGGGGTGCCGGCGCATGAGTTGCTGCTGCGGGTCGGTCAGCGCAAGCTGATCGGCGGCCAGGAAGACCAGCTCATCGACATCGCACTGGAAATCCAGCGAGAGCGGGCCACGAAATAACCGCGGCGCTTGGAGATCCGGACCCCGACACCGCGACGGGCGGCGTCCGGCGTTAGCGTGTCTAAAGACTTTCGGGAGCTTTGAGGAGACATATGCCGACCGAGTTGAGCCACGACGAGACGCTGCGCGAGGTCACCACCGAGCAGGGGGTGCTGCGCTACCACGAGGCCGGTGACGGCCCGACACTGCTGTTGCTGCACGGCTCCGGGCCGGGCGTGACCGGATGGCGCAACTACCGTGGCGTGCTGCCCGCGTTCGCCGAGCACTTCCGCTGCCTGGTGCTGGAGTTCCCCGGATTCGGGGTCAGCGACGACTTCGGCGGGCACCCCATGGTGACCGCGTTCGGCGCGGTGCCGGCCTTCGTCGAAGCGCTGGGCCTGGACCAATTCAGCATCGTGGGCAACTCGATGGGCGGCGGCGTCGGCATCGGCTACGCGATCGGCAACCCCGACAAGGTGAGCAAGCTGGTCACCATCGGTGGCATCGGCACCAACCTGCTCAGCCCGGGGCCGGCCGAGGGTATTCGGTTGCTGCAGGACTTCGTCGACAACCCCAGTCGCGACGCGCTGGTGCGCTGGCTGCACTCGATGGTCTACGACCCGTCGGTGATCACCGAAGAGTTGATCGAGGAGCGGTGGGCACTGGCCACCGACCCGGACACCCTGGCCAGCGCCCGGCTCATGTACGGCAAAGAGTCCTTCGCCAACATGGTGAAGATGATGCAGGCGTCCAAGGGGCCGCTGCCGTGGGCGATGATGCACCGACTCAAGACGCCGACGCTGGTCACCTGGGGCCGTGATGACCGGGTCAGCCCGCTGGACATGGCGCTGATCCCGATGCGGACCATTCCCGACGCCGAGGTGCACGTGTTCCCCAACTGCGGGCACTGGACCATGATCGAGGCCAAGGACGCCTTTACCCGCGTGGTGCTGGAGTACCTGACCCGCGACTAGTCGGCGGGGCCGACTGGTTGCCTGCCCGGGCGAATCGCTGCGCTGGGTCGTGCGCTGGGGTTAGTGCGCGATTTCGGCGTCTGCCGACCAGACGACATCGACAGCGTCGGCTCGCACCTCCCGTCGGCTCGAGTCCGGCGGGGAGCGGGAGATTGGACGGCATCACCCCGTCGTACAATCGCCATGGCTCATAGAGCCGGCCCCGGCCGCGTTAGCTCAGTTGGTAGAGCGTCGCTCTTGTAAAGCGGATGTCGAGAGTTCGAGTCTCTCACGCGGCTCCATTCCTGTCGGTCCTGGGAATAGCGTCGCCTTGTGTCGGGGACCTGTCTCGGATGCGGCGTCGCTAAAGCCAGGAATCGCGGCAGGGGCGCTACTACCGGCGACAGCGGTACGCCGATGGCCGGTCCTATTGAGGCTCCGGCCTCCGGAGCGTTGCGGTCAACGGGCTCAACCCTGCGGATCGGTCGGGTCCTGGTCGATCACCCGCTGGGAGCGCACCGGCCGGGCCGACGAGCGCCGGCTGGACCGGCGAGGCAGCAGCGGGATGCGTTCGGCGATGTTGCTCAGCGGATTGACCACCAGCGTCAGCGCGATCACCGCCTCCTGCAGGGTCTCGATCGCTGGCTCCAGAGCTTCCATGCCGGGGGCCAGCCGGCTCAACGTGTCGGCGACACCGGCGAGCTGCTCCAAGGGTCCGTTACGGGCGGTCAGCTTGTCGATCAGTCCGCCTTCGGCCAGCAGCCGGTCGGCCAGGCCGTCTTCGGCCAGCAGTCGTTCGATCAGCCCGTCCTCGTCGGTCAGCTGATCCACCAGGCCGCCGGGCTGCAGGGCCCGCTGTAGCCCGCCGCCCTCGGCGGTGAGCCGGTCGATCACTCCGCCCGGCCCGGTCAGTTGGTCGACCAGGCCGCCCGGCGCCAGCAGTCGGTCGACCGGCCCACCCGGCGCCAGCGCACGGCCCAGCGGCGCGTCGTCGTCCATCAACTTGGCCAGCCGGTTGGCCCGGGCGAGGGTGTCGTCCAAGCCCAGCATCTGCGCCATCGAGCTGTTCGAGCCCTGCTTTCCGGCGTCGCCGAGGGTCTGTCGAGCCAGTCCGAGCGCCGTTGTAGCGACACCGAGACCGGCGTCGGCGATCGACAGGCCGACGCGCGCCGGGGCGGTGGACACGGCAATAAGCTGTTTGACCAGGCTCACGAGGCCAGTGTAGGGGGCATGGGGAGCGCGCATCAGCTAGATTGATTGCCAGTAAACATACAGCCGATATCCAGGTGGTTTTCACCGGACCGCGAGGGAATTGACGCTATGGGAGCAACAGCTGCGCATGACGCTGCACCGGAGGCCCGCGTTCTCATCGTCGACGACGAAACGAACATCGTCGAGCTACTGTCGGTCAGCCTCAAATTCCAGGGGTTCGAGGTCTACACCGCTTCCAGCGGGCCTGCGGCGCTGGACCGCGCGCGCGAGATCCGGCCGGACGCGGTGATCCTGGACGTGATGATGCCGGGCATGGACGGCTTCGGGGTATTGCGCCGTCTGCGCGCCGACGGCATCGACGCGCCGGCGCTGTTCTTGACCGCGCGCGACTCGCTGCAGGACAAGATCACCGGGCTGACGCTCGGCGGCGACGACTACGTGACCAAGCCGTTCAGCCTGGAAGAGGTGGTGGCGCGGCTGCGGGTCATCCTGCGCCGGGCCGGCAAGGGCGCCCAGGAGCCGCGCAACTCCCGGCTGGCGTTCGCCGACATCGAACTCGATGAGGACACCCACGAAGTGTGGAAGTCCGGCCAGCCGGTCTCGTTGTCGCCCACCGAGTTCACGCTGTTGCGCTACTTTGTGATCAATGCCGGCACGGTGCTGAGCAAGCCGAAGATTCTTGATCACGTCTGGCGCTACGACTTCGGTGGCGACGTCAATGTGGTGGAGTCTTACGTTTCCTACCTACGGCGCAAGATCGACACCGGCGAAAAGCGCCTGTTGCACACGCTGCGTGGAGTCGGTTATGTGTTGCGCGAGCCGCGATGAACGCTAGCCGCGACGAACGACTGTGGCCGGTGAGGGCCGGAAACGGATTATAGGTCGACACAGATGGGGACGGTCAAACCCCTTCGGGACATCTTGCCGCTGAAAGTCAGCCTGGTGGCCGCCACCCTGGCGATGGTGGCTATCGGGTTGCTGGCGCAGGGGTATGCCGTGACCACGATCTTGCGGCACCGGCTGATCGGCAGGATCGACGCCACGCTCATCGACGCCGCCCACGGCTGGGCGCTGGAACAGCGCGGGCGGCTGCCGTCGAGGGAGGGCGAGGACCCCAGCCCCGGCCGGCCGCCGACGAGCTTCTACGTTCGCGACGTCGACCCCGACGGCAGCATCTGGACCGTCGTCAATGACCAGAACGCCGAGCCGTTGCTGCCCCCGGACAACGACGTGGGATCGGTGCCGATCACCATCGGCTCCGTCGACGGGTCGGGCGTGCAGTGGCGGGCGTTGTCGGTGCACGGCGAGAACGGCAGGCTGATCACCGTGGCCAGGGATCTGTCCGATCCTCGGGCCACGCTGCGTTACCTGGCCTGGTGGCGGGTGACGATCGGCGTCGGGGTGCTGCTGGTGCTGGGCGCCGCCGGCTATGTGGTGGTGAACCGCAGCCTGCGGCCGCTGACCGAGGTCGAACGGACGGCGGCGGCAATCGCTGCCGGTCAGTTGGACAGTCGGGTGCCCGAACGTGATCCGCGTACCGAAGTCGGACGGCTCACGTTGGCGCTCAACGGCATGCTGGCGCAGATCCAGGAGGCAGTGGCCTCTTCAGCGGCCTCGGCGGAGAGCGCGCGCATCTCCGAGGAGCGGATGCGGCGGTTCATCACCGATGCCAGCCACGAACTGCGCACCCCGCTGACCACGATTCGCGGCTTCGCCGAGTTGTACCGGCAGGGCGCGGCCCGCGATGTGGAACTACTGATGTCGCGCATCGAAAGCGAAGCGCGCCGGATGGGGCTGCTCGTCGAGGACCTGCTACTGCTGGCCAGAACCGATGCTCAGCGTCCGTTGGAGAGGCACTGGGTCGACCTGTTGGTGTTGGCCACCGACGCGGTGCACGACGCGCGGGCCATCGCACCGAATCGCGCCGTCGAACTCGAGGTCTTCGACGGCCCCGGCACTCCAGAGGTGCTCGGCGACGAAGCCCGGCTGCGGCAGGTGCTGAGCAACCTGGTCTCCAATGCGCTGCAGCACACTCCGGACGACACCGCGATCACCGTGCGGGTCGGCACCGAGGGCGACGACGCCATCCTCGAGGTCATCGACCAGGGGCCCGGGATGAGCGAGCAGGATGTGGAGCGGGCCTTCGAACGGTTCTTCCGGACCGACTCGTCGCGGGCGCGAGCCAGCGGCGGCACCGGGCTGGGGCTGTCGATCGTCGACTCGCTGACCCGGGCGCACCACGGCTCGGTGACCGTCAGCTCTCCGCCGGGCCAGGGCTGCACTTTCCGGGTATCACTGCCCCGTCAAGCGGACACCTCAGCCCGCGCGGCTGAGGTGCCCGCTGAGATCGTCTGACTCTCAGCCCAGTTCGGCCAGTGCGGCCTTAATCTTTACCTGCGCCTCATCGAGCGACTCCGCGGGCGGATTGCGATCCACCCCGGCGAAACCGAAGTCGGACAGGCTGCGCGTCGGAAAAACGTGGACATGTAGGTGAGGAACTTCTAGGCCGGCGATGATCATGCCGGCCCGTTCGGTGTCGAAGGCGCGGCACACCGCTTTGCCGATCTTCTGCGCCACGGCCATCACCTGGGCGAAGACGGCGCCGTCGATGTCCTGCCATTGGTCGATTTCGGCGCGGGGCACCACCAGCGTGTGGCCCTGGGTCATCGGCTCGATGGTCAAGAAGGCGACGACGTCGTCGTCCTCGTAGACGAATCTGCCCGGTAGCTCCCGGTTGATGATCTTGGTGAACAAGGTGGTCATGGGATCAGCATATGCACCGAGTGCCAGATTAAAGCGCCGCTGCTGCGTATTATCGAAAACGAGCTGATACCCCTGAATATCCGTAGTGCTGGCTTGCCACGCCAGAGACAGAGGAGATGAGATGTCATCTGTCGCAACATTTCTCAGCAGTCCGAAGGCAGTGGGAACCTGGAGTCTGGATCCGGGGCAGTCAAGCGTCCGATTTGAGAACGGAACCATGTGGGGTGCGCTGAAGGTCCGGGGCGCGTTTACCGAATTCAGCGGCAGCGGCGAGATCAAGGACGACAAGACGGTGACGGGCAGGGTCAATATCAAGGCTGCCTCGATCAACACCGGCCTGGGCACCCGGGACCACGACCTGCGCCGATCGAACTTCTTCAACACCGACCATTACCCGGACATCACCGTGGTGGTTACCGGTGGGGAGCCGGCCGGCGGCGATGTCGCGCGGCTGGACGCCGAACTGACTGTCAAGGGCATCACCGGACCGTTGCCGCTGAAGGTCGAGGTGTCCGCGCTGAACGACGGCGGGGTACGGCTGACCACCGAGACGACCGTCACCCGCAAGCAGTTCGCGGTGGAGGGGAACTTCCTGGGCATGGTCGGCAACAGGACCAAGCTCAAAGCCAGCCTGGTGTTCCGGCCCGACTGATTCTTCGCGACTCTGCGCTGAGAGCGTGCGCTTCTCGCACTTCTTCGCCCTCAGCGCAGAGTCGACTGATGCCTTATCGGTCCGCTGTGCCGTAA
>NZ_AUWR01000099.1 GCF_000455125.1 Mycobacterium sp. UM_WGJ | reverse complement strand
CGGCAGCACACCCGATCCATGGGTGTGCTGCCGCGTGCTGCAATTGGCGGGTGGTGCCGAGCGGTCACGCCCTCTCGCGTGATCCAATAGCCAAGTACTCCACTAGCCACGTCCAGCGAACAATCCGGTAGAGGAGGGTAGTGATGGACCCGAGCACTCGCACCGACATCACCGTCAACGTCGAGGGTTTCTGGATGCTGCAGGCACTGCTGGACATCCGCCACGTTGCTCCCGAGTTGCGGTGTCGTCCTTACGTTTCCACCGACTCAAGCGACTGGTTGTCGGAACACCCCGGGATGGCGGTGATGCGCGAACAGGGCATCGTCGTCGACGGTGAGGTCAATGAGGCCGTCGCGGCACGAATGCGGGTGCTTGCCGCGCCCGACCTCGAGGTGGTCGCGCTGCTGTCGCTGGGCAAGCTGCGTTACGGCGTCATCGACGCCGAGGACCAGGAACCCGGCACCCGCGACATCCCCGACAACGAGTTCCGGGTGTTGTTGGCGCGGCGCGGTGAGCACTGGGTGTCGGCGGTACGTGTCGGCACCGACATCACCGTCGACGATGTCTCAGTGACCGATGCCGCCTCGATCGCCGCGCTGGTGATCGACGGGATGGAATCCATTCACCACGCCGACCCGGCCCAGATCACCGCGGTCAACGTGCCGATGGAGGAGATGCTGGAGGCCACCCAGAGCTGGCAGGACTCCGGTTTCAACATTTTCACCGGGGGAGACCTGCGCCGGATGGGCATCAGTGCTGCCACCGTCGCGGCGCTGGGTCAGGCGCTTTCGGAGCCGGCGGCCGAAGCCGCGGTCTATGCGCGGCAATACCGCGACGACGCGAAGGGGCCGAGCGCCTCGGTGCTGTCGATCAAAGACGGCTCAGGCGGACGGATCGCGCTGTATCAGCAGGCGCGCACCGCGGGCTCGGGCGAAGCATGGCTGGCGATCTGCCCCGCCACCCCGCAGTTGGTTCAGGTGGGCGTCAAGACCGTCCTGGACACCCTGCCCTACGGCGCTTGGAAAACGCATCGGAGGGTATAGCGGCCTGCTCGATAGATCTGGGCGTCGAATGCCAAGTGTCGCAACGGAAAACTGCGGGTAAACGCGGGTCGTGCGAATTGCATGAAGTGCCTTTAGAATTGGACTGACTTTAAAAATGACAAATTGCGAGGCGGCACCTATGGGTTCTATGCGGTCAGTATTCGTCGGTCGGGTGATGCAATCATGACCGCGGCGATCGAGTCGGCACAGGCCGGCGGCGAACTCGCGCCGTCGGCACCCCGGGCCGTGGTGGTCGGGGTCATGGCGGGCGATGGCGTTCAGATCGGCACGCTGCTCGACGCCGACGCCCCGGTCTCGGTGATGCTGGACCCGTTGCTGAAGGTGATCAACGGCCGGCTCCAGGAACTCGAAGAACCCACGCTGCAGGCCGAGGGCCGCGGCCGTTGGGTGCTGTGCCTGGTCGACGGCACCGCGCTGCGGCCGAACCAGTCGCTGACCGAACAGGACGTCTACGACGGCGACCGGCTGTGGCTGCGCTTCATCGAAGACCAGGAGCGGCGCTCGCCGGTCATCGAGCACATCTCCACCGCCGTCTCGGTCAACCTCGCGAAGCGATTCGCTCCGGTCGACGCGGCGACCGCGGTGCGGGTCGGGGTGTCGACCCTGTCGCTGGGCGTGCTGGTGGCCACCGGGCTGCTCGCGGCGTGGCGGGTCCAGCACGAAGGCTGGCTGACGGCGGGCTTCGGCGCGGGGCTGGCCTTCCTGGTGCTGATCGCCGCCGCCCTGATCCTGATGCAGGCCCGCAACGCGTCCGACCGGCAGGTCGGTGACATTCTGCTGGCCACCGGTCTGGTTCCGCTGGTGGTGGCGGCCGCGGCGGCGGTGCCCGGCGAGGTGGGCGCCGCGCATGCCGCGCTGGGCTTCGGCGTCGCCGGTATCGCCGCACTGGCTGTCATCCGGCTCACCGGGAGGCAGTTGGCCGCCTACTCGGCCGTCGCCACCATCAGCGTGGCGGTGATGTTCGCCGGCGTGCTGCGGATGCTGTTCCTGACCGGCGCGGTGACCCTCATGACGTGCGTTTACCTGGTCTGCGTGCTGGCCTACCAGTGGGCTCCGTCGCTGTCGCGCTGGCTGGCCGGCCTGCGGTTGCCGGTATTCCCGTCAGCCACCAGCCGCTGGGTCTTCGAGGCCCGCCCCGACCTGCCCACCACGGTGGTGAGCACTCCCGGCGCCCCGCCGTCGTTGGAGGGCCCGGAGTCGGTCCGCGAAGTGGTGCTGCGCGCGGAGCGGGCGCGATCGTTCATGACCGGCCTGCTGTCCGGGTTGGGCGTGCTGATCGCGGTGTGCATGACCGGGCTGTGCGACCCGCACTCGGACCGAACCTGGCTGCCGGTGCTGCTGGCCGCCCTGACCGCCGGGTTCCTGGTGCTGCGGGGCCGGTCCTTCCGCGACCGGTTGCAGGCGGTGACGGTGACGCTCACCGGGCTGGTGATCATCGCAGCTGTGGTGCTGCGCTTCGCGGTGGTGCTGTGGACCCCGACCGCACTGGTGGTCGGCGTGGCCGTGCTGGTGCTGGTGCCGATGTTCGGCCTGCTGTCTGCGGTGATCGTGCCGAACACCATCTACAGCCCGTTGTTCCGCAAGTTCGTCGAGTGGATCGAATACCTCTGCCTGATGCCGTTGTTCCCGCTGGCACTGTGGTTGATGAATACCTATGAAGCAATCCGGTACCGGTAGGGGCGTGCGTCGGCTGCAGCGCACCGCGGCCGCCGGCGCCGCGATGATCATGGTGGCCAGTGGCTCGTTGGCCGGAATGCCGGCTGCCGGCGCGATCGAGCCGCCCATGATCGACCCCGCGGCGCTGCCGCCGGACGGCACGCCCGGGCCTCCGCAGACCATGCGGCAGACCTCGTACTGCACTGAGGTCGGGGTGCTGCCGAACTCCGACTTCCGCGTGCAGCCGGCCTACATGGACATGCTCAACCTGCAGGAGGCCTGGAAGTTCGGTCGCGGGGGAGGCGTCACCGTCGCGGTGATCGACACCGGCGTGACCCCGCACCCCCGGCTGCCGAACCTGGTGCCCGGCGGTGACTACGTGATGGCCGGCGGCGACGGGCTGTCGGACTGCGATGCGCACGGGACCTTGGTGGCGTCGCTGATCGCCGCGATGCCGGACAACGGGGTCGCCCCGTTGCCACCGCCCCGTCAGACCCGTAGGCCGCCGTCGGTTCCCACCAACGAGCCGCCGCCGCCGACCCCGTCGCCGGCGACGACCATCCTGGTGATGCCGCCCCCGCCGGCAGCGCCGCCACCGCCCGTCGAGGGCGAGGAACCGCCCCCGGGTCAGGGGCCGCCACCCGCTCCCGCTCCCGCGCCGGCACCCGCTCCTGCTCCGGCACCTGGACCCGCGCCCGGGCCGGCCCCGGGACCCGGCGCGGCAGCCTCGTCGGCGCACGTTCCCCATCGCACCAGCGCAGGTGCGGTGCGATCGGCCGGCTTCTCCGGGCAGGCCCAGACTGCGCCGGTCGACTTCCGCGCCCCCAGCGCACCGCCTCCGGGCGGGGCGCCGGATGCGTTCAGTGGCGTCGCCCCTGACGTGCAGCTGATCGCCATCCGGCAATACAGCGCGGCCTTCGGGCCCAAGGAGCCGTTCGCGGACGGACGCGACCCGCAGCTGCGGGAGAAGACCGACGGCATCCGCACCATGGCACGGGCGATCGTGCACGCCGCCAACATGGGTGCGCAGGTCATCAACATCTCCTCGGCCATCTGCATGAACGTGCGCACGCTCATCGACCAGGCCGATCTGGGTGCGGCGGTGCGCTACGCCGCGGTGGAGAAGAACGCGGTGATCGTCGCGGCCGCCGGTGACGTCAGTTGGCGGGACTGCAAGCAGAACCCCGTCTACAACGCGATGCGCCCCGATGACCCCCGCGACTGGAACGGCGTCAACACCGTGGTGACCCCGGCCTGGTACGACGAGTACGTGCTGACCGTCGGCGCGGTCGACTCCGCGGGTGCACCGATGGCCAAGTCGAGTGTGGCCGGCCCGTGGGTGTCGATCGCGGCGCCCGGTACCGACATCGAGGGCCTTTCACCGCGCGATGACGGGCTGATGAACGCCGTCGACGGCCCGGAGAACTCGCTGCTGGTCCCGTCCGGCACCAGCTTCTCCACGGCGATCGTCTCCGGTGTGGCGGCGCTGGTGCGGGCCAAATACCCGGAACTGTCGGCACACCAGGTGATCAACCGGCTGACCCGCACGGCTCGGCCACCGGCGCGTGGGGTCGACAATGTGGTCGGTTACGGCATCGTCGACCCGGTCGCGGCACTGACCTGGGACGTTCCCGACGTTCCGGCCCAGCCGCCGGAGCGGCTGTCGGCACCGCTGGAGGTGCCGCCGATGCCGCCCGAACGCGACATGACGCCGGCCTGGGTCGCCGGAGCCGGGCTGTTGGCGGCTCTCGCGGCGGCCGGAGTGGCCCTGGGAGTGGCAGCACTGCGACGATCGTCAAGGAACCGATGAAGGCACAGCACGCACTAGGTCTGAACCTGTCTTGGATGCGGGTCACCGTCGTCTTTCTGATCGATGTGGGGATCCTGGTCCTCGCCGGTCGCTGGCCCGGTGACCCCAAGGCCGCTGACTACGCATGGTGGTCGGGCGTCGCCATCGCCGTGCTGGTCGCGCTCATCGCGCTGCTCACCTACCGTCGGGTCCCGGTCAGCACGCTGTGGGCGGCCTGGGTGGCCGATCAGTTCACCGACCCCGAAGCGGCCCTGAACCGCGGCCGCGGCACCGCAATCGATCACCACCGGCGCTTCGGCCGGGAGTCGATCGGGGTCCGCGAACACGAAGGCCGGTTGGTGACGGTCATCGCCGTGGGCGGGCGGCCCACGTCGGCGACCGGCCGGCACGGCCGCGCCGCGGAGGCGGCGCTGCCGGTGGAGCGCCTGGCCGCCGGGCTGCGTCAGTTCGATGTGCGGCTGGACAGCATCGATGTCGTCTCGGTCGGGACCCGCAAAGATCCCCGCCCCGCCGACGACCCCGACGTCGAAGAGAACCCGTCGATGCCCGACCGCCGCCACACCTGGGTGGTGCTGCGGATGGACCCGCAACACAACGTCAACGCGGTCGCCACCCGCGACTCGCTGGCTTCCACCCTGGCCGCCGCCACCGAGCGGCTGGCCGAGGAGATCGACGGGCGTCAGCTCAGCGCCCAGGTGCTGCACGCCGGCGAGTTCGACGCCGTCGACGAGGCGGTACTGGCGGGCCTGGCGGCCACCCAGTTGCGGCACCGGCTGTTCCGCGAACGCCCGGCCGGCCAGATCAGCAGCTATTGGGTGTCGCCCAACGACATCACTCCGGAGAACCTCGAACACCTGTGGTACCCGGAGAGCGAAGCAACGGTGGTCACGGTGCGGCTTTCCCGCGGTGGCGGCCGGACCACCCAGGTCTCGGTGCTGGCGAGGTACCACACCGCCGACAAGCCCAGCCGAAACGTCCGGTCCGCGCTGAACCGGTTCGTGGGCCGGCGCCAGCTGGAAGCGGTCTGCGCCAGCCTGCCGGCGCCCACCGCCCACCGGCGGATGTCGGTGCCGGGACGAGACCTGCGCGACGGTGAGCAGCTGCCGCTGTCGGTCGACGTTATCGAGGAGTACACGCCCGCGGCGGCAGCTGGAGCGCGCGGGTGACCGGTCCATCCACGACCGACGCCCGCAACGCCATGGTTGCGGGCATGCTGGCCTCCGGCATTTCGGTCAACGGGTTGCAGCCCAGCCATAATCCGCAGGTCGCGCTGCAGATGTTCACCACCGCCAGCTCGATCGACCCGAGCATGTGCGATGCCTGGCTGGCCCGGGTGCTGGCCGGTGACTCCGATATCGAGGTACTGGCGAACGCCTGGTCGACGGTGCGCACGTTCGGCTGGGAGACCCGCCGACTTGGCCTGTCCGACCTGGAATTCCGTCCCGAGGTTTCCGACGGGATGTTCCTGCGGCTGCTGATCACCAGTGTGGAATCGCTGGCCGCCGCCTACGCCGCCACGCTGGCCGGAGCCAAACGCTACGAAGAGGCCGCCAAGCTGCTCGACGGCATCGAGCCGCGGAACCCGTTCGAGGCCGAGTTGGTCAGCTACGTCCGGGGCCTGCTCTATTTCCGGACCGGCCGCTGGCCGGACGTGCTCAAGCAGTTCCCCGCGTCGGCTCCTTGGCGCCAACCCGAACTCAAGGCGGCTGCGGCGGCGATGGCCACCACCGCGCTGGCTTCGCTGGGGGTGTTCGAGGAAGCGACGCGGCGTGCGCAGGAGGCCATCGAGGGCGACCGGGTGCCCGGTGCCGCCAACGTCGCGCTCTACACCCAGGGCATGTGTATGCGGCATCTGGGCCGTGAGGACGAGGCCGCTGAGCTGCTGCGCCGGGTCTATTCGCGGGACTCGAAATTCACCCCCGCGCGCGAGGCACTGGACAATCCCGACTTCCGGCTGGTGCTGACCGACCCGGAGACCATCGAGGCCCGCACCGACCCGTGGGACCCGGACAGCGCGCCCACGCGTGAGCAGGCCGAAGCCGATCGGCATGCCGAGGAAGCCGCGCGCTACCTGGCCGAGGGCGACGCGGAGCTGGCCGCCATGCTCGGTATGGAGCAGGCCAAGCGAGAGATCAAGCTGATCAAGGCGACCACCAAGGTGAATCTGGCGCGGGCCAAGATGGGCCTGCCGGTTCCGGTGACGTCGCGACACACCCTGTTGCTCGGTCCGCCCGGCACCGGAAAGACCTCGGTGGCGCGGGCATTCACCAAGCAGCTGTGTGGCCTGACCGTGCTGCGCAAACCGCTGGTGGTGGAGACCAACCGGTCCAAGCTGCTGGGCCGCTACATGGCCGATGCCGAGAAGAACACCGAAGAGCTGCTCGAAGGTGCGCTCGGTGGTGCGGTGTTCTTCGACGAGATGCACACCCTGCATGAACGCGGCTACAGCCAGGGCGACGCGTACGGCAACGCGATCATCAATACGCTGCTGCTGTACATGGAGAACCACCGTGACGAGCTGGTGGTGTTCGGCGCCGGCTATGCCAACGCCATGGAGAAGATGCTCGAGGTGAACCAGGGCCTGCGGCGCCGGTTCTCGACGGTGATCGAGTTCTACAGCTACACCCCGCCGGAACTGCTGGAACTGACCAAGATGATGGGGGCGGAGAACGAGGACGTGGTCAGTGACGAGGCGGTCGAGGGACTGCTGCCGCACTACACCAGGTTCTATGCCGACGAGAACTATTCCGAAGACGGTGACCTGATCCGCGGTATCGATGTGTTGGGTAACGCCGGATTCGTGCGCAACGTCGTGGAGAAGGCCCGTGACCACCGCAGTTTCCGTCTCGACGATTCTGAACTGGACGCGGTGCTCTCCGGCGATGTCACCGATTTCAGCGAGGAATGGCTGCACAAGTTCAAGGAACTGACCCGCGAGGACCTCGCCGAAGGGCTCAGCGCGGCGGTTGCCGAGAAGAACACGCCCTGACTTAACAGCCGCCCGACAGTTGATTCACAGCCCAAGGCCCCCTGTCTGGGTTGACGCTTACCGGTGCCGATGCCACCATTGCGCAGGTAAGGGGGCCGGTTCGTGTATCCGGCCCAGTTGGCCTCTACAGGTGTCAGGAGGTGAGGACGAGATTGCGTCCCGGCGATAATGCCCGCCCGGATTCGGCGACTGTTTGGTCCCGATCTGGCTCCGGCACCGTTTCTGTTACTTGAACCATGTTGCGTTGAGCACGCCCCGGTACGACGTCGTCACGGGGCCACTGTTTCGGCGTAGTCGGTGAGCGTCGGTCCGCTGCGGCCGGCATCTTGGAGGAGAGCCCCATGACTTTTGTGAACACCCAACCGGAGGCGCTGACGGCGGCTGCGGGCAACCTGGCCGCCATCGGCGCGGCGCTGAGCGCTCAGAACGCCGCGGCGGCAACGCCGACCACGGGTGTCGTTCCGGCCGCCGCTGACGAGGTTTCGGCGCTGACTGCTGCGCAGTTCGCCGCGCACGCCAGCATGTACCAGGCCATCAGCGTCCAGGCGGAGGCCATCCACCAGGCGTTCGTGGCCACCTTGAACACCAGCGCCAACAGCTACGCGGCCACCGAGGCGGCTAACGCCGCGTCGGCCGGGTAGTTCCAAATATCTTTAATTTCCAACAACTTTCGCGGAACCAAGGAGAGAACCATGGCAACACGTTTTATGA
>NZ_AUWR01000098.1 GCF_000455125.1 Mycobacterium sp. UM_WGJ | reverse complement strand
CCATGGACGCAGAGTCAAAAGGAATTAAATGATGCCCAGCGCGGTCATCGCGTCGGCGACCTGGATGAAGCCGGCGATGTTGGCGCCCAGCACATAGTTGCCGGGGGCGCCGTACTCGTCGGCGGTGACCAGGCAGCGGTGGTGGATGCTCTGCATGATCGCGGCCAGGCGCTGCTCGGTGTACTCGAAGCTCCACGAGTCGCGCGACGCGTTCTGCTGCATCTCCAGTGCGCTGGTGGCCACACCACCGGCGTTGGCCGCCTTGCCCGGGGCCACCGTCACACCGGCGTCACCGAACAACTTGACGGCCTCCGGGGTACACGGCATGTTGGCGCCCTCGGCGACGATCTTGCAGCCGTTTTTGGCCAGCGTGGCGGCGTGGTTGCCGTCCAGCTCGTTCTGGGTGGCCGAAGGAAGCGCGATCTGGCAGGGCACGTCCCAGATGGAGCCGTCGCTGACGAACTGCGTCGCCCCGCCGCGGGCCTTGGCGTAGGCCTCGATCCGCTCGCGCTTGACCTCTTTGATCTCCTTGAGCAGCTCCAGGTCGATGCCCTTTTCATCGACGATGTAGCCGCTGGAGTCCGAAGCGGCCACCACGGTGCCCCCGAGCTGGTGGATCTTCTCGATGGCGTAGATCGCCACGTTGCCCGAGCCGGACACCACGGCCCGCTTGCCCTCGAAGGAGTCCTTGGAGGTCTTGAGGATTTCGTCGGCGAAGAACACCGCGCCGTACCCGGTCGCCTCGGTGCGGACCTGCGACCCGCCCCAGCTCAGGCCCTTGCCGGTCAGCACGCCCGACTCGTAGCGGTTGGTGATGCGCTTGTACTGGCCGAACAGGTAGCCGATCTCACGACCGCCCACGCCGATGTCACCGGCCGGCACGTCGGTGTACTCGCCCAGGTGGCGGTAGAGCTCGGTCATGAAGGACTGGCAGAACCGCATGATCTCGTTGTCGGAGCGGCCCTTGGGGTCGAAGTCCGACCCGCCCTTGCCGCCGCCGATGGGCAGGCCGGTCAGGGAGTTCTTGAAGATCTGCTCGAAACCGAGGAACTTGATGATGCCCAGGTACACCGAGGGGTGGAACCGCAGGCCGCCCTTGAAGGGGCCCAAGGCCGAGTTGAATTCCACCCGGAAACCGCGGTTGATCTGCACGTCGCCCTTGTCGTCCAGCCACGGCACCCGGAAGATGATCTGGCGCTCGGGCTCGCACATCCGCCGGATGACGGCGCGGTCTACGTACTCGGGGTGCTTGGTCACCACCGGGCCGAGGCTGCTGAGCACCTCGAAAACGGCCTGGTGGAACTCGGCCTCACCGGGGTTGCGCCGGAGCACCTCTTCGTAGATGTCGTGCAGCTTCGGATTCAGTTCGGTCATATTGGATGATCTCTTCCTCGCGTGTCGCAGTCAGCGGCCACAGGCTAGCGGCCAGAATCGCTAACGCCGAATCCTGGCCGTTACATCGTTGTTAAATCATTAACATTTGCGGGGCGCCGGTTAACCTAAGTTGGCGGACTAGGGGCGGAGCACTTCGATGGCGATGTCGCGGCGGGACCCGATTACCGCAGCGTCCGATGGAGCGCTACCCGCCGCTGACCTCGCCGAGATGGCGATCTTCGCCGGATGCTCCGCGGCTGATCTGGCTCCGCTGGCCGCCGGATTGCGTCCCCTGCAGGCACCCATCGGTGCCGAACTGATGCGGCAAGGCGAGCAGGCGCTGTCATTCCTCCTGATCTCATCGGGATCAGCCCAGGTCAAGCATATCGGCGACGACGGTGCCGTGGTAGTCAACGAGGTGGCGGCCGGCATGGTGGTCGGGGAGATCGCGCTGCTGCGCAAGGGCCTGCGAACCGCCACTGTCACCACCTCGACGCCGCTGACCGGCTGGATCGGCGACGAGCAGGCCTTCCACGCGATGGTGCATGTGCCCGAGGTCATGGGACGGCTGGTGCGCATCGCGCGCCAGCGCTTGGCCGCCTACCTCACCGCAGTGCCGATCCGGGCTCGTGACGGCACCGAACTGTTGCTGCGGCCGGTGCTGCCCGGCGACAGCGCGCGAACCGTGACGGGCCATGTCGAGTTCTCCGGCGAGACGCTCTACCGGCGGTTCCAGACCACCCGGATACCGAACCCGGCGCTGATGCACTACCTGTTCGAGGTCGACTACGTCGATCACTTCGTCTGGGTGATCACTGAACTCGACGGCTCGTTCGTCGCCGACGGTCGGTTCGTCCGCGATCCGGAGAATCCGACGTTCGCCGAGATCGCCTTCATCGTCGGCGACAGTTACCAGGGCCGCGGCATCGGTACCTATCTGATGGGAGCGGTGGCCGTGATCGCGCGGCTCGAAGGCATTGAGAAGTTCACCGCGCGGGTCCTGTCGGAGAATGCGCCCATGCGCGCCATCCTCGATCATCTGGGCGCCTACTGGGAGCGCGACGATCCGGGCGTCGTCACCACCGTGCTCGATGTGCCTGGCGAGGAGCAGTTGCCGTTCGGCCGCGCGATCGCCGATCAGATCAAAGAGGTTGGCCGCCAAGCGATCCAAGCTGTGGGGTAACCGCTGCCAACGCCGCAGGTCGCGTTGGGTAAATTGGCTGCGATGTTGACCCTTCGCGCGGTACTGGCCATCGGCTGCGTCTGTTTGCTTGCCGCTTGCAGCTCCAGCCCCGCCGAGGTGTCCGCCGACATCGGCAAGGTAGTCGAGCTCAGGTCGTCATTCGGCCCGGAATTCGAGGCCAAGGCCGTCCCACGCACCGGGATCGACCCCAAGCTGCTGGCGGGCACCGCGTTGCCCTCGGGCCTGACCTTCGATCCCGCCGACTGCTCGAAGTTCGCCATAAGCCAGCAGCTGCCGCAGGGTGTGCAGGGCAACATGGCCGCCGTTGCCGCCGAAGGCCAGGGCAACCGGTTCATCACCATCGCCCTGGAGACCTCCGAGCCGGTTTCAGTCAATGAGCCGGGCCGCACCTGCCGGCGGATCGGCTTCTCCGGGGGTGCGATGCGCGGCTTGATCGAGACCGTCGACGTGCCGCACATCGACGGGGTGAAGACCCTGGGTGTGCACCGGGTGATCGAAGCCGTCGCCGGGGGCAAGCCCCGCGTCGGTGAGCTGTACAACTACTCGGCCTACTTCGGGCCCTACCAGGTGCTGGTCACCGCCAACTCGCTGGTGCGGCCGGGCGAGCCCATCGCCCCGGTAGACACCGCCCGTGCCCGCGAGCTGTTGGTGGCCGCGGTCGACGCGATCCGGAACTAGCGCGTTCGCTCAGCGCACGCCGCGCGGGCGGAACTGAATGCTGATCCGCGGGCCGGTGGGCGTGGCCGTCTTGGGAATGGAGTGCTCCCAGGTCCGCTGGCACGAGCCGCCCATCACCACCAGGTCGCCGTGGTGTTGCGCCAAGCGCAGGGCCGCGCCGCCCCCGCGTGGGCGCAGGGCCAGCGTGCGGGTGGCGCCGACGCTGACGATCGCGACCATGGTGTCCTGGCTGGCGCCGCGGCCGAGGGTGTCGCCGTGCCAGGCCACGCTGTCGCCGCCGTGGCGGTAGAGGCACAGCCCCGCCGTGGTGAACGGCTCGCCGAGTTCCCCGGCGTAGATGTCGTTCAACCGGCGGCGCAGCTTGGCGATCACCGGGTGCGGCGCTTCGCCGGTCGCCAGGTCGTGGAAGCTCACCAATCTCGGGACATCGAGCACCCGGTCATACATCCGGCGGCGTTCGGCCCGCCACGGAATCACCGACTGCAGCTCGCTGACCAGTTCGCTGCTTTCCTCCGAGAGCCAGCCCGGCCGAACGTCGAGCCAGGCGCCCTCACCGAGTTGTCGGCGTTCGCTGAGGTCGAACAGCGACTCCTGTACCGGTATCGCCACGCCCGCAGTTTATCGCACACCCGTTCGATTCGTCGAGATTGCGTCTACGGCTGTTCGCGGCCCGATTTCACGACCCAGTACGCAATCTCAACGGCTGGCCGCGGCGGGCGAACGCCTCCGACAGCCGATGCAGGATGAAACTCTGGCTATGTTCGGCCACCACCTGCAGGTCTATCCACCCCTGGCCGTAGAGCAGCTCAGCACGCCCGATGCCGTGGACGTACTGCGCTCGATCCGTGCTGTGGTGTTTGCCCTCGTAATCCAGGCCGATCTTCGTCTCGTCGTACCCCATGTCGATGAAGGCGTTGTTGAAGCCATCGCTCACCCGGATCTGTGTCCTGGGCCGCGGAAGCCCCGCGTCGATGAGCAGAAGCCGCAGCCAGGTCTCTCTGGGCGATTCGCCGCCGGGGTCCATCAGGTCGAGTGCACGTATTGCCCGACGCAATCCGCGCGCCTTGCGATGCCGCTCGATCAGCACCAGGACGTCGCGAGCCTGAACACCGGTGGCACGGCTCAACGAATCGAGGTGCCGCACGGCCAGGTCGCGGGGTAGATGCCGGCCGAGGTCCAGCGCCGTACGCGCCGGACTGGTCACCAGCATCCCGTCGACGTCGACCAGCTCGTCGGCGTTGATGCGTTCGTTGCGCACGATGATTCCCGTCGGTGGCCGGCCGTTGCGCCAGATCATCTCGATCGGCGTAGCCGCGTCGATCCACCGGGCGCCGTGCAGTGCCGCCGCGGCACGGCCCGCGATCACGCCCCTGCGCCCCGACCACAGCCAGGCGCCCACGGTACGGGCGCGCAATGTCGGTGACGCCTCCTTTGGCAGGTAGACGTCGGGGAAGAGCGCGGAGTAGTTCCACCGCAGGGTGCCGCGAGTGAGGCCGCCGGCGAGCGCCTCGGTTCCTTTGAACACCTCCAACATGGGTCGATGGTGGTGAGGAGCACCGACATCTAGTGTCCTGAGTCAT
>NZ_AUWR01000097.1 GCF_000455125.1 Mycobacterium sp. UM_WGJ | reverse complement strand
CCGCCAGCGTGATCGCCGCGGCAGCGCCCAGCCAGGGCCCCGGCGAGCGCAGCGCATCACGCCGGAACATGACGAAGCCGACCCCGATGCCGATCAGCAGCAACGCGACGGTCTGCTTGGCCTCCAGCCCGATACCGGCCACCACGCCGGCCGGCAGCCAGGCCAGCACCGTTTCGATCCGCAGCGCCCGCGCCACCAGCAGCAGCACCGCGATCCAGACCAGCTGGTCCACCACGGTGGTCCCGAAGAACATCGCGGCACCCATGAACAACGGGCTGGCCGCCACCGCGGCCGCGCTGATGACCTGGGCAACGCGCCGCCCGCCCAGTTCGGCGGCCAACAGCGCCGCCAGCACGATGCAGCCCAGGTGTATCGCGATGGCCAACAGCCGAAGCCCCAGCAAGCCGCCCAGGGCAGCCGCCCGGGCCATCAGCGGCACCAGCGGCGGGTGGTCGAAGTATCCCCACGCCGGGTACTGACCGCAGATCACGTAGTAGAACTC
>NZ_AUWR01000096.1 GCF_000455125.1 Mycobacterium sp. UM_WGJ | reverse complement strand
ATCTTCGGCCCGGTGGTCTCGGTGACGTCTTTCACCGACTACGACGACGCGATCGCGATCGCCAACGACACCATCTACGGGCTGGCCGCCGGGGTATGGAGCCGCGATGGCAACACCGCCTACCGGGCCGGCCGCGACATCCAGGCCGGACGGGTGTGGGTCAACTGCTACCACGCCTATCCCGCGCACGCGGCGTTCGGCGGCTACAAGCAGTCCGGCATCGGCCGGGAGAACCACAAGATGGTCCTCGACCACTACCAGCAGACCAAGAACCTGCTGGTGTCCTACTCGCAGACGGCACAGGGTCTTTTTTGATGGGCATGCTCTGATGGACGCACCGGACCGGGTGCTGGTCACCGATCCCGCCGCCGAACTGCTGGCGCGGCTGGTGGCACGCCACGGTCCGGTGATGTTTCACCAGTCCGGTGGCTGTTGCGACGGGTCGGCGCCGATGTGCTACCCCGACGGCGACTTCATCGTCGGTGACCACGATGTGCTGCTCGGTGTACTTGACCTGGAAAACGGGGGAGCCGGCATCGAAGTGCCGGTCTGGATCTCCGGCCCGCAGTTCGCCGCGTGGAAGCACACTCAGCTGATCATCGACGTGGTCCCGGGCCGCGGGGCCGGGTTCAGCCTGGAGGCGCCGGAGGGCATGCGGTTTCTGACGCGCAGCCGGGCCTTTACCGGCGACGAGAACACGCTGCTGGAAACAGTCCCGGTGATCACCGGGTCGCTACCACGCTGACCGGCGCGAACGCCGTAAAATCTGTCGGTGTGATTCCGCTGCCACGGCCTTGGTTGTTGAGCAGCGCCATGCTGGTCGGCGTAGCGGTCGGCATCTTGGCCGGGATCGGCTTGAGCCTGGTCATCACCACGCCGCTGCGTCCGGACGTCGCGATCACGCTGGTGCTCGGCGCCCCCAGCATCGCGGGCCTGGTGCTGGTGTTCGTCTCCTCGCGCCGGTGGGTAGTCGCCCTGGGTGCGTTTCTGCTCGCGATGGCGGTCGGGTGGTTCGGCGCGCTGGCTGCGATTCAGGTGGTGTCGGGTGTCTGAGACCACCGACACGGGCTCGCTGCCGATGACCGAGCCGCATATGGCGCCGATCTTCGACACCGGGCCGCACCCGGTACCGCTGCCCGGGCCGGCTGAGGCGCCGGACGAACCGCACACCGGTGCCGAGCCGATTCCGTGGGCCGACCCGGAAAGCGCTACGCCGCCGTCCGCGCTGCCGGCGGCCAAACCACCCAAACCGGTGGTCCTCACCGGTCAGTATCAATACCTGAAGTGGTGGCAGCTGGCCCTGGTGCTGTTGGCGGTGTGGATTCCGGCAGCCGGGATCGGCCTGGGCCTTTTCGCCTGGTGGTACAGCCTGGCCGACAAGACGCCGGCCGTCTTTGTTGTGCTGATCTATGTCGCGGTGTGCGTGGTCGCCGGGGTGATCGCGGCGATGGTGGGGGAGAAACCGCTGATGTCGGCGGTGGCAATCGCGTTGATGTCGGCGGTGTTCGCCGCCGCGCTCGCCGCTGCGCCGCTCTACGGGCACTACTACTGCCAGCATGTGAGTCGCTGCGTCGCCGGGGTTCTGCCGTACTGAGCTGACGGGCAGCTCATCCCGAATGCCTACTTCGCCAAGGTGAATTGGTTGACATCGACCTGGCGTTGCCGGAACATCTTCGCGCAGCCCGTCAGGTACTTCATGTAGCGGTCGTAGACCTCTTGCGACTGGATCGCAATGGCCTGCTCGCGATGCGATTCCAGCGCTTCCGACCAGCAGTCCAAGGTCCTGGCGTAGTGCGGTTGCAAGGACTGCACCCGGGTGACGGTGAAGGCGGCCTCGGCGGCGCGCTCCTCGACCATCGAGACCGACGGCAGCCTGCCGCCCGGGAAGATCTCGGTCATGATGAATTTGATGAAGCGAGCCAACTCGAACGTCAACGGAATGCCTAGTTCCTTGGCGTACTTGGGGTTCATGCCACAGATGGTGTGCAGCAGCATCACGCCGTCGGAGGGAAGTGCGTCGTAGGCCATCGAGAAGAACGCGGGATAGCGGTCGTGGCCGAAGTGCTCGAAGGCCCCGATCGAGACGATCCGGTCTACGGGCTCGTCGAACTGTTCCCACCCCTGCAGCAACACCCTTCGGTCACGGGGACTGTTCATCGCGTCGAAAGTCCGCTGTACATAGGCGGCTTGGTTCTTTGACAGGGTCAGGCCGATGACGTTGACGTCGTAGCGTTCGATCGCCCGAGACATGGTGGCGCCCCAGCCGCAGCCGACATCGAGCAGCGTCATTCCCGGTTGCAGGTCGAGCTTGCCCAACGCCAGGTCGATCTTGGCCAGCTGGGCCTCTTCGAGCGTCATGTCATTGCGTTCGAAGTAGGCGCAACTGTAGGTCTGCGACGGGTCCAGAAACAAACGGAAGAAGTCGTCGGACAGGTCGTAATGTGCCTGGACGTCCTCAAAATGTGGTGTCAGTTCTTTGGCCATGGCGGCCTCGCCTTTCGGTGGATCAGGCGCTCGCCCCGGCGGCACCGACCGATCCGCAGGCTGCGGCGAAACGGGTCGTGCTGCTCCGTGCGCCGAAACGTCGCTAGGCGCCTTCGGCTTGAGGTACGTCACAAGGCTGACGTCGAGCATCTCGTCGGCGAAGTAGTGTTCGCACCCGCGCAGGTATTTCATATAGCGCTGGTAGACCTCTTCGGAAGTGAGCTGCACGGCGATGTCCTTGTTGGCTTCCAGTGCGTCGCCCCAGATCTTCAGTGTCTTGATGTAGTGCGGACGTAGCGAGAGCGGTTCGGGCACAACGAAATGCGCTTTCTCGCCGCGCTGCACCATCATGTCGGTGGACGGCAGCCGGCCACCCGGGAAGATCTCGGTGACCATGAACTTGATGAACCGCGCCGTCTCGAAACTGAGCTTCTTGCCGCGGGCATTGAGGTCGTAAGGGTGGTAGCTGACGCTACTCTGGATCGTCATCCGCCCATCATCGGGCAGGATCTTGAAGCAGTTGCCGAAGAAGTCGTCGTAGCGCTCAAAGCCGAAGTGCTCGAACGCCTCGATCGACACGATCCGGTCCACCGGCTCGTGGAATTCCTCCCAGCCGTGCAACAGCACCCGTCGTGAGCGCTCGCTGTCCAGCTGGTCGAGGAGCTGGCGGGTATAGGCGAGTTGGTTCTTCGACAGCGTCAACCCGATGACGTTGACGTCATACTTCTCGACCGCACGTCGCATGGTGGCGCCCCAGCCGCAGCCGATGTCGAGCACCGTCATGCCCGGCCGCAGTTCCAGCTTGTCCAGGTTCAGATCGATCTTGGCGATCTGGGCCTCGCCGAGCGTGAGCTCCGGCGGTTCGAAATAGGCGCAGCTGTAGGTGCGGCTGGCGTCCTGGAACAGACCGAAGAAGTCGTCGGAGAGATCGTAATGCGCCTGGATGTCCTCGAAATGGGGGCGCATGGGTCTATTGCGAATCGATTCCTCAACCATGGTCCGGTTTCCTTTCGAAATGCCGCGAACGCGCCGTGGGCTATTTCTGGCAGGTGAACTGGCAGACATCGGTGTTGCCGTTTCGAAACAGTTCGGCGCAGCCGGTGAGGTATTTCATGTAGCGCTCGTAGACCTCGGCGGACTGGATCGCGATCGCCTCGTCCCGGTGGGCTGCCAACGCCGCCGCCCAGTGGTCCAGCGTGCGCGCGTAGTGCAGTCGCAGCGGCTGAACCCGGGTGACATGGAAGCCGGCTGCGGTCGCGTGCCGGTCCACCTGGGACACCTGTGGCAGCCGACCCCCCGGGAAGATCTCTTCCATGATGAACTTCACGAATCGCAGCAACTCGATCGTGATCTTCAGCCCGCGTTCTTGGAACTCTGCGCTTCCGGCCGCCACGATCGTGTGCAGCAGCATCACCCCGTCGGCCGGCAGCGCGCGGTAGGCGAATTCGAAGAAGTCGTCGTAGCGGTCATAACCGAAGTGCTCGAAAGCTCCGATCGACACGATCCTGTCGACCGGCTCGTCGAACTCTTCCCAGCCCTGCAGGAGCACGCGGCTGCTGCGCGGGCTGTCCATCGCGTCGAAGGCCGCCGCGACGTGAACGGCCTGGTTCTTGCTCAAGGTCAGCCCGATCACGTTGACGTCGTAACGCTGCACGGCCCGGCGCATGGTGGCCCCCCAGCCACAGCCGACGTCAAGCAGTGTCATCCCGGGCTGCAGCCCCAGCTTGCCCAGCGCCAGGTCGATTTTCGCGAGCTGAGCTTCCTCCAGGCTCATATCTTCGCGTTCGAAATACGCGCAGCTATAGGTCTGCGTCGGATCCAGAAACAGTTGATAAAACTCGTCGGACAGGTCGTAATGCGACTGCACATCCTCGAAATGCGGCCGCAGTGAGCTCATCATGAAATTTTTCCCCCTCAAATTGTTTACGCGGTCCGTCAGATGACCGGCCGCGCCTTCCCCCTGGCTCGGCGGCGCCGAGCTATCTGTTCTGCATGTCAACCCCACAGCAGGTGTTCGGAGCTGCTATCGGGTTACACGAACGCGGCTGCGGCAAAGTTCGGCGGCGGGATACCCGTAGACCGTGGCCGGGAAACAGCGGGCCGGTGTGCGCGGGCCCGGGCGGCGCGCAGCCCCTTCCCGCTAGGGTGGGTCCGTGACCCACTATGACGTCGTCGTTCTTGGAGCAGGTCCCGGCGGATATGTCGCGGCCATTCGTGCCGCCCAGCTGGGCTTGAACACCGCCATCATCGAGCCGAAGTACTGGGGCGGGGTCTGCCTCAATGTCGGCTGCATTCCGTCCAAAGCGCTGCTGCGCAACGCGGAGCTGGCGCACATCGTCACCAAGGAGGCCCAGACCTTCGGGATCAGCGGCACGGCCACCTTCGACTACGGCGCCGCGTTCGACCGCAGCCGCAAGGTCGCCGAGGGCCGGGTGGCCGGCGTGCACTTCTTGATGAAGAAGAACAAGATCACCGAGATCCACGGCTACGGCACTTTCACCGACCCGAACACACTGTCGGTGGCGCTCAACGACGGTGGTAGCGAGACGGTTACGTTCACCAACGCGATCATTGCCACCGGGTCGAGCACCCGGCTGGTGCCGGGCACCTCGCTGTCGGACAACGTCGTCACCTACGAGCAACTGATCCTGAGCCGGGAGCTGCCGAGCTCGATCATCATCGCCGGCGCCGGAGCGATCGGTATGGAGTTCTCCTACGTGCTGGCCAACTACGGCGTGGACGTCACCGTGGTGGAGTTCTTGCCCCGGGCGCTGCCGAACGAGGACGCCGATGTGTCCAAAGAGATCGAGAAGCAGTTCAAGAAACTGGGCGTCAAGATCCGGACCGGAACCAAGGTCGAGTCCATTGTGGACAGCGGCGCCGGTGGCCAGGTTACGGTCACGGTCAGCAAGGACGGTCAGACCGAGGAACTCAAGGCCGACAAGGTGTTGCAGGCCATCGGTTTTGCCCCCAACGTCGACGGCTACGGGCTGGAGGCGGCGGGCGTCGCGCTGACCGAGCGTCGCGCCATCGGTGTCGGCGAATACCTGCAGACCTCGGTGCCGCATATCTATGCCATCGGTGACGTCACCGGGCTGCTGCAGCTGGCGCACGTCGCCGAGGCGCAGGGCGTGGTGGCAGCCGAGACCATCGGCGGGGCTGAAACCATGTCGCTGGGCGATTACCGGATGATGCCGCGGGCCACCTTCTGTCAGCCGCAGGTAGCCAGCTTCGGGCTCACCGAGGAGCAGGCCAAGGCCGAGGGCTACGACGTCAAAGTGGTCAAGTTCCCGTTCACCGCCAACGGCAAAGCGCACGGCGTAGGCGACCCCAGCGGGTTCGTGAAGTTGATCGCCGATGCCCGCTACGGTGAGCTGATCGGCGGTCATCTGGTCGGCCACGACGTCTCGGAGCTGCTGCCCGAACTGACCCTGGCACAGAAGTGGGATCTGACGGCAAACGAATTGGCCCGCAACGTGCACACCCACCCGACCATGTCGGAGGCGCTGCAGGAATGCTTCCACGGGCTGACGGGACACATGATCAACTTCTGATTCCTCGAGTCGGTGCGCTCGGCGCGGCTGTCAGCCTTTGGCCAGCGTGAACTGGGCGACATAGCTGACATTTCGTTGAAAGAAGTCTGCGCAGCCCAGCAGGTACTTCAGGTACCGCTCGTAGACCTCTGGCGAGGTCACTGCGATCGCTTGCTCGCGGGCCGCTTGCAGTCGCGTCGCCCAGGTGTCCAGCGTGCGCACGTAGTGCGGCGTCAGATCCTGGCGGTCGGCGATGGAGAGCCCTGCAGCGCAAGCGAATTCGACGACGTCCTCGTCGCACGGTACCGAGCCGCCGGGGAAGATCTCCTTCGCGATGAAGCGCATGAACCGCAGGTCCGTCATCGTGATCGGGATGCCCATTTCCGGCCAGCGCTTGAGGGGGTGGCCCATGATGGTCTGCAGGACCATCCGGCCCTCGTCGGGCATCAGCCGGTGGCACAACCCGAAGAACGCGGCGTAGCGCTCCTTGGGGAAGGCTTCGAAGGCTTCGATGCTGACGATACGGTCGACCGGTTGGTCGAATTCCTCCCACCCGCGCAGCAGGATCTGGCGTGAGCGTTCGCTGTCGACGTCGTCGAGCAGTCGCTGGCCGAGGCTGCACTGGTTTCTGCTCAACGTCAACCCCACCGCGTTGACGTCATAGGTTTCGATTGCCCGCTGCATCGCCGACCCCCACCCGCACCCGACATCGAGCAGCGTCATCCCCGGGGCGAGATCCAACTTGGACAGGGCGAGATCGATTTTGGCGAGTTGCGCCTCTTGTAGCGACATGTCCTCGCGCTCGAAGTAGGCGCAGCTATAGGTCCGGGTGGGGTCCTGGAACAAGCCGAAGAAGTCGTTCGAGATGTCGTAGTGGGCCTGCACATCGGCGTAGGCCACCGCCATCGTCGGTG
The DNA here is from genome assembly GCF_000455125.1 of Mycobacterium sp. UM_WGJ. Lineage (GTDB taxonomy): Bacteria > Actinomycetota > Actinomycetes > Mycobacteriales > Mycobacteriaceae > Mycobacterium. The sequence goes on along the minus strand of NZ_AUWR01000096.1, from coordinate 4,829 downwards.
CACCGCGCGTGCTGTCGCCCATCTGCCCCGCCACTTACCCGCCGCCCCGATCCGGCCGGCGGATTCGGGCAAACCCGGTCATGCGGGCGCCTTCTCGCAGGTGAACTGGACGACGTCGGTATAGCCCGTCTCGAACAGTTCGGCGCAGCCGGTGAGGTACTTGTGGAACCGCTCGTAGACGACTTCCGACGTGATGGCGACGGCCTCGTCCTTCTTGGCCTCGAGGTTGGCCGCCCATGTGCTCAAGGTGCGAACGTAGTGCGGCTGCAGGTGCTGCTCGCGAGTCACGGTGTAGCCGGCGTTGGCCGCATGGTCGGTTACCTGCGCGGCCAAGGGAAGGCGTCCGCCAGGGTAGATCTCGTCCATGATGAACTTGATGAACCGCAGCCGCGACATCGTCAGCGGCAGCTTCTTGGCCTTGATCTCCTCGTCGCTGGGGATGACGATGCTGTGCAGCAGCATCACCCCATCGTCGGGCATCCAACTGAACGTCTTCTTGAAGTAGTCGTCGTACTTGCTGAAGCCGAAATGCTCGAACGCGCCGATGGACACGATTCTGTCGACCTGCCCGTCGAACTCCTCCCAGGGCTGCAGCCGCACTTCCATGTGGCGCGTGCTGGTGGAGTTCGCGAACACGTTGTCCTCGATGTGCTGCTTCTGGTTCTCCGAGAGGGTCAGGCCGATGACATTGACGTCGTAGCGCTCGGCGGCCCGCCGAATCGTCGAACCCCAGCCGCAGCCGATGTCGAGCAACGTCATCCCGGGTTCTAGGCCCAGCTTTCCCAGCGACAGGTCGACCTTGGCCAGCTGCGCTTCTTGCAGCGTCATGTCGTCGCGCTCGAAATATGCGCAGCTGTAGGTCTGCGACGGGTCCTGCCACAGCTTGAAGAAGTCGTTGGAGATGTCGTAGTGGAACTGCACCTCGCCTTTGTCTGATCCGCGAGTCTGTGCTGCGGACTGCGACAGCCATTGGGACTTGGCTTGGGGTGCGCGTGTGGGAGGTGCCACCGTTGGTCCTCTCGGGAGAGACCTATGTCAGGGAAATGACGTGCTGGTGGCTCAACACTGGGGCCGACACTACGCCCCCCAAGATAGGAGCGCGCTGTGAGTTTTTGGCACTTAACGGGTGCCACGTTCAGGTAGCCGGTGCCGAGTGCCCGAGCGTGCAGATATACCGCAGATGCTGCGCGGGAGCGGCACACCGGCCAAGCTCGAAGATTCGCCGGGTCAGCCCCCGAAAACCGCGAAAACCCCGAACCCCACGACCATGCCGGCCACGTTCGCGCAGGCGTTGACCGCGTCGTTGCCCATCCAACGCCAGCCGGTCGACGCCGTTGTCGGCGCGCCGCAGTGCAGGCCGTCTTCCACGGTCGCACCGCACGACGCGCAGACGAAGCGGGCCTGCACGGTAGCGCCGATCAGGGTGTCGACCAGGGAGCCGGCGACGCCGGCCGCCAGGCCCACCGGCACCATCGCGAGCCCGCCGAACAGGGCGCCGAATGCGCCGACGGCCAGTGCGCCCAGCACCGTCGCAGCCGAACCCAACGGGGATACCGCTCCCGAGGTGCCCTTGGGCACTCGCGTCCGGGTGCGCAGCGACAGCGGCTCTCGGGACGAGAAGCGGCCGATCTCCGAGGCCCAGGAGTCGGCGATACCGGCCGCGATGCCGCCGATCGACACGGCGTACCAGAGCTGGTCCCCGGTGAACGCATAGCCGATCACCGGAATCAGCACCGGCAGGCCGGCGTTCACCGCGACCTGGCTCATGGTGCGCATGCCCCCGGACCGGACGGGGCGGCGATACGCGGTCAGCAGGCTGGTCAGCGAGAAGAACAGTGCGGCCGGGATGATCCAGCCCCACCCGCCGAGGCCGACGGCGACCCCGGCGATCAGGCCACCGCTGAGCGCGCCCGGCATATCCAGCCACCGCATCCGCAGCATGAACGGCACGATGGCGCAACCGAATACCACCGCCGCCAGCCATCGCAGCGCGTCGTCGGTCGAGAGCTCCCGCGCCAGGTGCAGCAGCAGGGCAACCCACGGCGTGATCAGCAGGTTGTCCGCCGCGGGCAGCACCAAAAGTTCCACCGCGGCGGTGGTCATCGCGACGAACAGCGAAACCGACACCGCCATAAACGTATTCAGTTCAAGCCCGTCCCGGCAGAACACCCAGGACACGGCGAACGCGATGGCCACGAAGGCCACCGACCCCTCCAGCGAGCGCACCCCGCCACCGGCTTCGACCCGGTGTCTGCCGTAGCGGTCCCCGATCAGCGCCGCACCGGCGTCGGCCAGCCCGAGCACCACCACACCCGCGGCGATGGCGACCCGGTCCGGCCAGAACGCCAGCACCGCGACCAACGCCCCGGCGGCGAAGCCCACCAGTCCGTAGTCGCGCGACCGGGTGCCGTCGAACACGCCGGGAACCGGGATCAGACCGCGCTCCACGATGACCGTCAAGGCCACCGTCGCCGTCGCCAGCACCCCGGCAACCACCACCCCATGCGAGAGCTGGAAGGCCGCCAGGGCGGCGAACAACCCGCACAGCGCGTGCGGGATCTTGCGGGTGACCAAAGGGCTGGCCCCGCGTCGTGCCAGTGCGCGTCCCACCACGATCAAGACCGCGGCGATCAGCAGCACCCCGCCCCCGGCGACGGCCAGGTCGTGGCTCACGGTAGCCGTCACGCAGGACTACTCATCGAAGTCCAGCGGCACCCGCAGTGCGCTCAAGGTGGCGGCCAGTGCGTCGTATTGGCTGGTCAGCATGACGAATTCGATCAGCCGGGGGCGATCCAGGTGTTCGGCCAGCTGTGCCCAGGTGGCATCGGAGAGGGTGCGGGTCTGAACCAGTTCATCGACCCCGGTCAGCAATGCCCGCTGCCGGTCGGTGAGCCCGTCGGCGCTGGGGCCTTCGAAGATCCGCGTCTGGGTGGCGTCGTCGATACCGACCGCGCGGGCCATCCGGCGATGGTGTTGCAGTTCGTACTGGCTGTCGCGCAGGTGCCCGACCCGCAGGATCACCAACTCGGTGTCGCGGGCCGAGAACTTGCCGCCCCGCATGAGCACGCCGCCGAACGGCAGCCAGGCCCACATCAGCCGCTTGTGCTGGCCGAGGGTGGTGAACAGGTGCGCCCGGGGGACGTGCTGGCGTAGGGCGATGACCTTGCAGACCAGCCAGTTGGCGAGACCGAGGTCGCGCAGGCCGGGAGATTCGGGGATACGAGAAGTCACCGCTGTTGCTTTACCAGATACGGCGAGACACTGCTGCGATGTTCGTTGAGATCCAGGTCACGGCCCAGCGCGGGGAAGGCCCGCTGCGGGCAGTTGTCGTGATCGCAGACCCGGCAACCCACTCCGATCGGCGTGGCAGGCACATCGTGGCCGGCCGCCAGGTCCAGGCCTTCGGAGTAGACCAGCCGGTGGGCGTGGCGCAGTTCGCAACCGAGCCCGATCGCGAACGTCTTGTCCGGCTGGCCCCAGCGGGAGGCACGGCGTTCGACGGTGCGCGCCACCCACATGTACTTGCGGCCGTCGGGCATCTCGGCGATCTGCACCAGGATCTTCCCCGGGTTGCCGAATGTCTCGTAGACGTTCCACAGCGGGCAGGTGCCGCCACTGGAGGAGAAGTGAAAACCGGTGGCTGACTGCCGTTTTGACATATTGCCGGCCCGATCGACCCGGACGAAGGAGAACGGCACGCCCCGCATCGACGGCCGCTGCAGGGTGGACAGCCGGTGGGCGATGGTCTCGTAGCTGACTCGGTAGAAGGCCGACAGCCGTTCGATGTCGTAGCGGAATGTCTCGGCGCTGTCGTGGAACTGCCCGTAGGGCAACACGATCGCCGCCGCGAAATAGTTGGCCAACCCGAGCCGGGCCAGAGTGCGGGAATCCTTTGAGGTGAACTTCCCCTCTTCGACCATGGCCGAGATCTGGTCGTCGAATTCCAGGTAGGCCAGTTCGGCGGCCATCTTGAAGACGCGCTGTCCCCAGGACAGATGGTTGGAGATGTCCAGAGTGCGGGTTTCGGCGTCGTAGCGGTGCAGCACCGTCTCGCCCAGATCAATGCGGCGGTTGATGTGCACTCCGTGCACCTCGGTGAGTCGATTGGCCAGCTCGACGGCCAATTCGCCCTGGTGCCTGCGCATCCGGGTGGCCAGATCTTCGGCGGCGGTGTCGAGTTCGTGCAGGTAGTTCTGGCGTTGGTAGAAGTAGTCGCGGACCTCCTCGTGCGGCATGGTGATCGCGCCGGTGCCGCTGCCGTCGGAGAAGCGCTCCTCGGTGGCCGCGGCGAGTTGGGCCGTCGTGATGCGGTAGCGGCGGTGCAGGTTGACCATCGCATGGGCCAATTTGGGGTGGGCGCTGACCAATTCGGCCACCTCGGCCAGGTCCACGTCGATGTCGAGATCGCGGTCCATGGCGACCTCGCGCAACTCGGCGACCAGCCGGGTGTCGTCCTGGGAGGCGAAGAAGCTGGCATCCACACCGAAGACCTCGGCGATCCGCAGCAGCACCGCGACGGTCAGCGGACGAACGTCATGTTCGATCTGGTTGAGGTAGCTCGGGGAGATCTCCAGCATCTGGGCCAATGCAGCCTGACTGAACCCGCGTTCGCTGCGCAGCTGGCGCACCCGGGCGCCGACATACGTCTTGGCCACCTGATCGACCCTACCTGCTGTGAAGGCCGCATTCGCATTGTTGGCATGGCATGATCCGCTCAGGGAAGACCACGGGAGCACCGATGCAGCAGACGCAGGAGCCGACCGGCCTGGCCAAGGTTTTGATGCCGGTGCCGGACCCACATCCCGACGTGTTGATAGCGTCCCGCTGAT
>NZ_AUWR01000095.1 GCF_000455125.1 Mycobacterium sp. UM_WGJ | reverse complement strand
ACCAGCGCCACCGGCACCCTGCGTGGCGCGCGTGCTGCCATCGACCTGCAGGCCACCCAGGCCACCATTACCACCGTTACCGCCGGCACCAGCGTTGCCACCGGACACACCCGCGCTCGTGGAATCAGCACCGTCGAAGCCCGTACCACCCTGACCGCCGGCACCACCAACTCCGGCCGTGCCATTGTTCCCGCCAGCCGCCTGGACCCCGGCGCCACTGAATCCACCGCTGCCGGCCTTGCCGGCGTTACCGCCGGCCCCACCATTGCCGCCAGCCGTGCCGTCTACGTGATCAGCCGTGCCGTTGTTGCCGACCGCACCGGCCGCGCCTGCACCACCGTTACCACCGTTACCACCGACACCACCGAGACCGGCCGCACCGATGTTGGTGCCCTGGCCGCCGACGCCACCGGCGCCACCGTTGCCGCCAACGCCACCGTTGGTGCCCGCAGCACCCGCGGTAGCTCCGGCCACGCCGTTGCCACCATTGCCGCCCTTACCGCCAGCGCCACCGGCGCCACCATCGCCCTGAGTGGCCCGGGTCGCGCCGTCGGCCTGCAAACCACCCAAGCCACCGGCGCCACCGGCGCCACCGGCGCCACCGTTGGTGCCGTCGATGCGCCCGACGCCGGTGTTGGAGCCGTTGAGACCGTCGAAGCCCTGACCGCCGGCGCCACCCTTGCCGCCGACACCGGCGGAACCGTCGCTGCCGTCAGCGGCGGTGGCTCCGTTGCCGCTGTCGCCACCGGCGCCGCCCTTACCGGCGTTGCCGCCGGCGCCACCGGCCTGACCTGCGGCCCCATCGATGTTCGCGGCCGTTCCGGCCGCGCCGGCCGCACCATCGGCGCCCTTGCCGCCGGATCCGCCGTCACCACCCGCGCCGCCGACACCGTGCGCTCCGGCATTCGTGCCGGTTCCGCCGACACCGCCGGCACCACCGGCGCCACCGTTGCCGCCGTTCTCCCCGGCCGCGCCCGCGGTGGCCGCGTTCTGGCCCTCGTAGCCGGCGCCGCCCTTACCGCCGGCACCGCCGTTACCGCCATCGCCATCAGCAGCACGCGAGTTGTCGGCTCTCAGACCGCCCTGACCGCCGTTGCCACCGGCACCGCCGGCCTGACCCGCCGTGCCGTTCGCGTTGGCCTGGGTGCCATCGATCCCGTCCGAGCCGTCCTTGCCGTCACCGCCGTCACCACCGACACCGGCGGTACCTCCGGTCGCACGGGTGGTGCCGTTGGCCTGCAGACCACCCACGCCTGCGTTGCCGCCCGCACCTCCGTTGCCGCCCGCGGTGCCCGCAGCCGCACCGACGTCGGACGCAGCGTCATAACCGGCGCCGCCGACGCCACCGTTACCACCCTTACCGGCAAGACCATTACCGCCACTGGCGGCGTAGTTACCGCCACCGGAGTCACCACCAGCACCACCGACGCCAGCGTTACCGCCGTTACCGCCGTTGCCGCCCGCGCCACCATCGGGGTTGGTGGCATCTCCGGCAGTACCGGCGCCACCATTGGCGCCGTCAGTGCCCGAACCACCCTTGCCACCGACGCCACCGGCACCGTGCTGGCCCGCGGCGGAACCGGTGCCACCGGTACCGCCAGCGCCCCCGGCACCACCATTGCCGCCCGAGGTACCGGCGGCGGCACCCGCGGCGAGCGCGTCATAGCCCGCGCCGCCCGCGCCACCGGCGCCACCGTCGCCACCAACACCCTGCGCGGCATGGGCGCCGTTGGCCTGAAGGCCACCCTGGCCGCCGTTACCGCCGGCACCACCGGCGCCACCGGCCTTGCCGTCCGGGCTCAGCGCGGTCCCCGCGGCACCGGCAGCACCGTCCTTACCGTCGCCACCGGCACCGCCAACACCGCCCGCACCCGAAGCCCCGCGCGTGATGCCATCGGCCTGCAAGCCACCCAGGCCCGCGTCGCCGCCGGCGCCGCCATTGCCACCAGCGGTACCGGCTACCGCAGTCGCATCCGACGCGGCGTCATACCCGGCGCCACCGACGCCGCCGCTGCCACCCTTACCGGCCGTGCCCGCCGTACCGCTGGCGGCCTGACCCGCCGGGCCCTGACCACCCGCACCGGCTTGGCCGGCGTTGCCGCCGTGTCCGCCGGCCTGACCGTCGAAACCGTCGGGGTGCGCTGCGGTCCCAGCATCACCGTCCGCACCGTCGATGCCGGCGCCACCGTTACCACCGTTACCGCCCTGGCCACCGGAATCCTGCGAGCCGGCCGCACCAGCCGCGCCGTCGTCCATGAACCAACCACCGGCACCACCGACACCAGCCTTGCCCGCCGCGCCGCCGTTACCGCCGACGCCCCCGTTACCACCATTGGTGCCGTCGGCGCCGGCCACTGCGCCGTCGGTGCCGTCGGCGCCCGCCCCTCCGGCGCCGCCCTTACCGCCGTCACCGGCCGCACCACCGTTACCTCCGGCACCGAACAGGTAAGCGCCCCTACCACCGGCACCCCCGTTCCCGCCGTTCCCGCCGTTGCCGCCGGCACCACCGTTGCCGTCGCCTCCATTGGCGAAGCTGCCGGCCGCACCCGCCGCGCCGGCGAAGCCGTTGCCGCCGGCACCACCCGTGCCGGCGGTGCTGAACACGCCCCACAGGGCCGCGTCGCCACCGGTGCCGCCGTTACCACCGGCAGTGCCCAAGTCGTCGGCGGTACCACCGTCACCGCCGGCTCCGCCACGGCTGAACCAGGAGAACAGGCCCGCGCTGCCACCGTCACCGCCGTTGCCACCGTCGTTGCCATTACCGCCGGCACCACCGTTGCTCCAGCCGCCGAACAGGCTGCCTCCGCCACCATTGCCACCGGTGTGGCCGTCGCCACCGGCGCCGGCGTCACTGAGCGTGGAGAACCAGCCGACGCCACCACCGTCACCGCCGTTACCACCGATGCCGTCACCACCGGCGCCACCGCTGCTGCTGAATAGGGCAAGCAGGCTTCCCGTACCACCGTCGCCGCCGTTGTAGCCGTCACCACCGTCGCCGGCGTCGCTGAACCAGGAGAACCAGCCGACGTTGCCGCCGTCGCCGCCGTTCCCGCCGTTACCACCGTTGCCACCGGCGCCGGCACTGCTGAACCAGGAGTACAACCCGACGTTGCCGCCCTTACCACCGGCACCGCCGACACCACCGCCGACACCACCGACACCGGCGTCGCTGAACCAGGCGAGGATGGCACCGTCGCCGCCCATACCGCCGGTACCACCGTCAAGACCGCCGGCACCACCGGCGCCGGCCTGGCTGAAGGCGGCGAACCAACCGGCGCTGCCACCGGCGCCACCGTCACCCGTGCCCCAGCCGTCGCCACCGGCGCCGCCATCGCCACCGAACAAGCCGCCCTGGCCGCCGGCGCCACCGTCAATGCCGGCTATGCCATCGGCGTCCCAGCCCGCGCCACCAGTGCCATAGATCCACCCACCGGCAGCGCCGTCGGGGTTATCGGCGGTGCCATCGGCGCCGTTGCCGAACGGCATCAGCAAGTTGTAGTCAAACAAGTTGAACTGGGCAGAACCCGGCAGGCTGAAGTCGGTGGCGCCGCTGAAGATGTTCAGGTTCAGGTCGGCCAGCACCGCGTCCCAGGCGGCCGGCGCACCGAAGCTGTCGAACACGAAGGACCAGCTGGAGGGGTCCAGGACGGTCGCCCAGGCGTCCTGATCGCCGAAGTCAAGGGCGAGGCCGTTGAAGGCGTCACCGAGGTCCTGACCGAACAGATCGATGAGCACGTCGTCGAAGTCCGCACGCGCCGTCGGAGCCGCCGCCATCGGAGCCATCCCGAACGTGAGGAAGGCACCAACCGCGCTACCCGCACCGATGATCCGGTTGCTACGACGACCCTTGTCCTGGCGGTGACGGCCCATAACCAAACTTCTCCTTAACGATTACACAGATAGCCCACAGCGAGCCCTGCGTTGCGAGATTAACACTGATTCCGGAAGAGTCAATCCGAGTTCATTAAATAGAACTACGCTTCGGTAATTGCGGTTAGCAAGTGGGTAATAGTGGTTAACCAGACCACATAACTCGACTACGGCTCACTCTGCGCCCGCTAACCTGGGAGTCTGCCGTCCGAAGGCTGGAAGAATCACGTCGGCCTGGCCTCTCCAGGGGCGTCCGCGACGTTCTTTCCCGCCCCAGACGCAAGCCAGCGGTGCCTCGTATCGCGCCCAGCGTCCTCTGCCCTAAACGGCAGTTCCCCGTGGCAAACATCCGGAGCACGAGGTGCCGGGGTCGACTTCTCAGGATGCGCGTCAGCGCCGCACGTCGGCTCCGTCAGGCGACGGCCCGCGGCGACATCGACGACACCATCACGGCCCGGTCGAGTGACCGGGCCGTGATGGGTTAGGCGGGTTGGGTTACGGGTGGTTCGCGCCGTTGGCGCCGGTGGCGGTCTGCCCGTCCGCGTTCTGGCTGTTGACCGCGTAGACATCACCCTCGGAGCCGTTACCGCCGGTGGCACCGGTACCCGTACCGCCGTTGCCGCCAGTGGCGGTGGCATTGTTCGCCGACGGGTGATCGCTCGATGTTCCGGCGCTGTCGAGCCCGGCCGCGACGTTGCCATCGGCGCCGTTTCCGCCGGTGCCGCCGTTGATCCCTACACCGCCCTGTCCGCCGTTGGCATCACTACCGGTGGCACTGCTGTTCTCACCCAGCGCGTTGACCCGAGCCGTTCCGGCGTTGCCGCCAGTACCGCCGTTGCCGACACCGCCGTCACCGCCGTTGGCCGTGCCACTGGCGACTGCGGCCGTCCCACCGGCGGCGATACTGCCCTTGCCGCCATTACCGCCGTGTCCGCCGTTGTAGGCGGCACCACCGTCACCGCCCGTCGACGTGCCACTCGCCGTCCCGCCATCGCCGCCGGCACTCGGGTTCCCGAAGAAGTACGTGGTCTTGGAGCTCTGGATGTCAGAGCTGCCACCGTTGCCGCCGATACTGCCGTTCCCAGTCGCTTCACCGCCGGAACCACCCGTGGACACACCGTAGGAGTTGCCTCCCGGGCCATTGGACTCCAGCTCACCCCAGGAACCGTTACCGCCGACCCCACCGTAGTTTCCGGCACCACCGTCGCCACCGACCGCGACAGCGGTATTGCCGCCGCCACCGACCGAGCCACCCGCGACGTCGACGAGCAACTCGCCCTTACCGCCGTCACCGCCGGTCCCGGCATTGCCAAGACCGCCGGCGCCGCCGTACGCCTCCCCGGTGATGGTGCTGCCGGCCCCGGTCGCCCCGGCCACCGCGACACCACCTTCGCCACCTGAGCCGCCGTCCTGGCCATAACCACCCGCGCCACCCTTGACGGTGGTGTCGGTGACCTGCGCCCCATTGGCCGCGGTGATGCCGGCCGCGCCGCCACCACCACCCGTGGCCCCGACTGAGCCATCGGTGTCCCCAGCATTGCCGCCGGTCGCGTGGCTGCCGGAGATCAGGCTGCCGTTGCCGATGGCGGCCAGGGTGGCCGCGCCGCCGGCCGCGGTCTCGCTGGCATTACCGCCGGTGACCGTGCTGCCGGTGATGACGCCGCCGTCGCTGACAGTCGCGGTGGCCGCTCCGCCGGCGAAGTTCGCGGTGTTGTGGCCGTTGGTGATGGTCGTGTCGACGACCTTGCTGCCGGTACCGTCGACGATCAGCGAGTTATTTGCTCCCGCGCCACCATTGGCACCGTTGGGACCGCCGTCGATGCCGTCGCCGCCGGTGACGTGACCACCGTCGATGACGCCGTTGTTCAGGGCGGACATCGTCGACGAACCGCCGAGACCACCGGTGCCGCCGGCCGCGGTCGCCGAGCCGGCACCTCCGTCGCCACCGTTGCCGCCGATCGAAGAGCTGTCGGACGAGATGGTGCCACCGGTGCTGGTGGACAGGCTGGCCGCGCCACCGTTGCCGCCCTTGCCGCCGGCGAATCCGGTGCCACCGGCACCGCCCTTGCCGCCGTCACCGCCGGTCACGGTGCCGCTGGTGGTGCTGCCGCCGCTGATGCTCGCCGTCCCGCCGTTGCCGCCGGCGCCGCCGTTGGCGCCATTGCCACCGGTGCCACCGTCGCCGCCGTTGCCGCCGTTGATGCTGAGGCCGTTGTAGTTGGTGCCCGCACCGACAGAAAGACTCATACCGACGCCCGTACCGCCGCTACCGCCCACACCACCGTTTGTGCCGTTCGCACCACCCGCGCCGCCGGCACCACCGGACAGATGCACATCGGTGGCACTGCCGCCGCCGGTCACGGCGATAGTGGTGCTGCCGGCGTTACCGCCCACGCTGCCACCGGTGCCAGCCCCCGCGTTACCACCAGTGACGCTGGCGCCGTTGGCGGCGCTCGTGGCGCCATCGACCGTCAGCGTCGCCGAACCGCCCGTTGCCGTGTCGGTGCTGTCACCGGCGCTGGCTTGGGCATCGGCGATGCTGGCGCCATTGGTGGCTCGCACCATCGCATTGCCACCGGTGTGGCCGGCTCCGCCGTCGCCGCCGGTGGCACTGCTGCCGGTAATGGCATTCACGCCGGGCAGGCCAGTCGTCGTGCCCTGATCACCGGCGTAGACCTGACCGCGGCCTCCGCCGGCCCCGTCAGCACCATTGGCACTGTTGCCGCCGGTCCCACCGTTTGCGGTGCTGTTCATGATCTTGTCGTTGACCTCGTTGGTCTGTACGTACGCCTGGCCGCCAGCGCCGCCCTTGTGGCCGAGGCTGCCAGTACCGCCGTCACCACCGACCGCGTGACCGTTGGTGACGGTGCTGTCCTGACCCAGCGCACGGACCCACCCCAGACCGCCGTCGCCGCCCTTGCTGCCAGCACCGTCGCCGTCACCGCCGTTGCCAGCCTGACCGATACCGCTGGCCGTCGCCCCGTCGATCAGCGCCGACACCTGGCCGTTCTGACCGTTACCACCAGTGCCACCGTTCAAGCCATCACCACCGTTGCCGCCGTGGCCGGTGCCGCTGGCCTCAGCGCCCACGCCACCCGCCAGGATGCTGCCGTAGCTGCCGTTGCCGCCCTGGCCCCCGCCGGTTGCGTCGCCGCCGTTTCCGGCAATCGCGGTTCCGTGGGCGGTCCCGCCGGGGCCGCCGCCGGCGAGGTTACCCGCGCCAGGTGCAACCTTGGCGCTGGTGACATCGGCGTTGCCGCCGTTGCCGCCCACGCTGTTGATACCTGTGGCCTGACCACCGGTCCCGCCGGTTGCCTGGCCATACGACGTACCGTCCTGGCCGGCGGTGACGTGACCGAGGCCGCCGGTGCCACCCTTTCCACCGCTGACTCCGTCGCCGCCGTTGCCGCCCGTGCCGGTAGTGGCGCTGGTCGGGTCTGCCGGGTCGCCGGTGACCTTGCCACCGTGGCTGGCATCGAGGTACCCCGTGCCGCCTGCACCACCGGTGCCGGCGTTGCCGTTCCCGCCGTTACCTCCCGTGGCGACACCCGTGACCGAGCTACCGGTCCCGTCAGCGCTAACAGCGCCCATAGCGCCGATGCCACCGCTGCCGCCGTTGTTTCCGGCACCACCGTCACCACCGACCGCGTAGCCGTCGGTGATGGTGCCGCCCGCCGTGGCGGTGACGCTGGCGTTGCCGGCGTTGCCGCCGGTGCCGCCGGTGGCGTCGCCCACCCCCGCCTTACCGCCCGTGGCTGAGCTGTCGGTGATGCTGCTGTTGGCGCCATCGGCCGTGAGGCTGGCCGATCCGCCGTTGGCGGTGGCGTTGCTGTCCTGTCCGGTTGCCTGGCTACCGGAGATGCTGGCGCCGTTGGTGGCCTGCAGCAGTGCGGTCCCGCCATTGTGGCCGGCTGCACCGTCCCCGCCGGTGGCTCCGCTGTTGGTGATGGTGTCGCCGCCGGAGGTCACCGTGTTCGGGTCACCGGCGAAGACCTGTGCCCGACCGCCTTGACCACCGTCGACCCCGTTGGCGCTGTCACCGCCCTTGCCGCCGTCCGCGGTGCCGTTGGTGATCGTGTCGCCCGTGGCGTTGGTCTGCACGTACGCCTGACCGCCCGCGCCGCCGGCCTTACCGGCGCTTCCGGTGCCGCCGTCACCACCGGTGGAGCTGCCGTTGGTGATAGTGCTGTCCTGGGCCAGCGCGCGGACCCAACCCAGGCCACCGTCGCCGCCCTTGCTGCCCGACCCGTCACCGTCACCACCGTTGCCGGCCTGGCCGGTCCCGCTGGCGTATGTCCCGTCGCCCAGCGCCGCCACCTGGCCGTTCTGGCCGTTACCGCCGGTGCCGCCATTGAGGCCGTCGCCGCCATTACCGCCGTGGCCGGTGCCACTGGCCTCCGCGCCGGCACCACCGGCGTTGATGCTGCCGTAACTGCCGTTGCCGCCTTTGCCGCCACCGGTGGCTGCGCCGCCGTCGCCGCCGATCGCGGTGCCGTGCGCGGTGCCGCCAGGTCCACCCAGGCCGCTGTGCGCCTCGCCGGCATCGATACCGCCGTTGCCGCCCTTGCCGCCCAGGCTGTCGGCGTCGGTGGCGGTCCCGCCCGTACCACCAGTGGCCTGCCCGTACGACGTTCCATCCTGGTGTGCTTCGACGCCGCCGAGGCCACCCTTGCCGCCGGTACCACCGTTGGCCCCGGTGCCACCGGAACCGCCGGTAGCGGTGGTGGCGGGTGCACCCACCGCCGGGTCGTCGATGACCTTGCCGCCATCGGTCGCCGAGATGTAACCGGTGTTGCCGTCGCCGCCGATACCACCGGCTTTACCGGCACCGCCATCGCCGCCGGTCGCGGTACCGGTGGCCGCACTGCCGGCACCGTCGGCCGTGACGGTGCCGATTCCGCCGCCGCCACCGGTTCCGCCATTGCTGCCGTCGCCGCCGGTACCACCGTTGGCGGTGCCGCCGTCGACGCTGCCACCGTTGGTGGCGCCCACGACCGCCGCACCACCAGTACCCCCGGCGCCACCGTTGGCGTCACCGACGCCGGCGTTACCACCGGTCGCGGAGCTGTCGGTGACGGCGCTGTTGGCGCCGTCGGCGGTGACGTAAGCGTTACCGCCGGCGGCGCTGTCACTGCCGTTGCCACCGGTCGCGTGGCTCTCGGAGATGGCCCCGCCGTTGGTGGCACTCAGCACGGCGTTGCCGCCGGCGCCGCCGCTGCCGGCGTTACCACCGGTGACCGAGCTGTCCTCGATCGTGCTGCCGGAATCGATCGTGACGGTGGCGCTGCCGCCCGCGAAATCAGCGGTGGCATTGCCACCCGTGATCGTCACGTTGGAGACGTTGCCGTCGATGATGACCTCGGCGATGCCACCGGTCTGGCCGGCAGCGCCAGGCCCGGTCGCGGTGCCGTTCTCACCGTTGCCGCCGTTGCCGCCGGTCGCCGTGACTCCGCTGGCCGTTCCGCTGCCACCGACGTAGGCGCCACCACCGCCGCCACCGCCGCCGCCGCCGTAGCCGATACCGGCGCCGAGCCAACCAACGCCGCCGGCACCACCGTCGCCGCCGACCGCGCCGTCACCGACCGAGGCACCGGAGCCGCCGACACCACCGGTACCGCCCTTAGCGCCCGTGCCGCCGTTGCCACCGTTACCGCCGGTGCCACCGGACTGCGGAATCAACCCGCTCATGCCTTCGGCATCACCGCCGCGACCGCCGTTGCCACCGTCACTGCTGGTGCCCGCATCTCCGACTGTTCCGGTTGCGCCAGTGCTGTTACCGGTGCCCCCGGCGCCGGCCGCGCCGCCGGCACCGCCATTGGCGCCGTTACCGCCGTTGCCGCCATTGCCCGCCAGAACACCGCCGCCGCCACCGAGCCCGTCGGCGCCGTTGCCGGCCTCACCGGCGTCACCACCGGAGCCACCGTTACCGCCCGCGCCGCCGGCGCTGCTGGACAAGCCCGTGCCGCCCTTGCCGCCCGAACCGCCGTTGCCGCCAGCGCCGGCGTTACCACCGCTACCGCCCGCAGCACCCGGGACGACCGCGTCGACACCGTTACCACCGTCGCTGCCGTCACCGCCGCTACCGCCGCTACCGCCGGTGCCACCGCCCACGCCGTTGCCGCCGGCACCACCTGCACCACCGTTGCCCCCGGCTACGCCGTTTGCCCCATCGGGAGCACCGGTGGCACCCCATGTGGCGTTGCCACCTGCACCACCGTCACCACCGGCACCGCCGGCAGCCGTAGTGCCGGTACCCCCGACACCGCCGCCGCCACCGTTACCCGCGGGCCCGCCGGTGGCCGTACCACCGGCGCCGCCGTCACCACCGTTGCCGGCAGCATTGCTGCTGGTGCCCTGGGCACCACCGGCACCACCGGCACCGCCGTTACCGGCCTGGCCCGGGTGGTAGTCATCCGGTGTCGCCCAGTAGTTGGTGCCGGCACCACCGTTACCGCCCGCACCACCCTTACCGCCGTTGCCGGCGTCCGCCGTAGCGGTGCCGGCGGCACCCTTACCGCCCGCACCGCCGCTGCCGGCCCATCCACCGGTACCCAAGTTGCCGTTCTGGCCGCCGTCGGTACCGGCGCCGCCCTGGCCCCCGGCACCGCCGTTGCCGCCGGCACCACCGTTACCGCCGTCGAGGCCACTGCCTGCCGGGGCGTTGGCACCGCTACCACCACCGAGGGCTTGGCCGCCCTGGCCGCCGCGACCGCCGTTGCCGCCGCCGACACCATTGATGCCCGCACCACCGGCGCCGCCGTTGCCACCAGCACCACCGTTGCCCGCGTCGCCGCCGTCGAGGTGTGCGGCGGTGCCGCTGGCACCGCTACCGCCCTGGCCACCGCGGCCGCCTAGGCCGCCATCGCCACCGTGGCCATTGGCACCGTCCGCGCCGCCGCCAACGCCGGCCCCGCCGGCCCCGGCGTTGCCCCCCTTACCACCGTCACTCGCAGCGCCGCCGTCCATGCCGCTGCCCGCGGCTGGATTGCCCCCGGTACCGCCCTCGCCGCCTTCGCCGCCGGTACCGCCGGCACCACCGCCACCTCCGCTGGTCTCGTCGGCGCCGGCACCACCCTTGCCGCCGGTGCCACCGTTACCGCCGACGCCTGCGGCACCGGCATTCCCGGCCGCAGTGCCCCCGCCGTAGCCGCCGTGCCCACCGTGGCCGCCGACACCACCGTCGCCGGCGGCACCACCGGTGCCACCGAAGACGCCTTCGCCACCGACACCGCCGTTGCCGCCGTTGCCTGCCGCCCCACCGGCACCGCCGTCGGTTCCAAGGTCGGAGCCCCAACCGCCGCGACCACCGTCACCGGCCAGACCGCCCGCACCACCGGTGCCACCGGTAGCCGCGTTGGAAGCACCACCGCCGCCACCGAGACCACCGTCACCGCCGGCACCGGCGGTGCCGCCGACCACGGTGTAGTCATATCCGCCGCCAGCGACAGATCCAGCAGTCTGAGCACTGCCGGCCCAGCCACCGGTGCCGCCCTTGCCACCGGCACCACCGCCGCCACCGTTACCGGTCGAGCCCGTCGCGGCGCCACCAGCACCGCCAGCGCCACCCTTACCGCCGGCGCCGCCCTGCCCGGTGGTGTCACCACCGTGGCCATTTTGGAAACCGCCCTGGCCACCGTCGCCGCCCGCACCGCCGGCACCACCGGTGCCGCCGTCACCGGTAGCACTGTCCGCCCCGGCCGAGCCCGCACCACCGTTACCACCGGCGCCGCCATTGCCCGACGATTTCAAGCCGTAGTAGGCGTTCGTGCCGGTGTTACCGCCGTTACCACCGGCCGCACCCGCTTGACCGTCACCATTGGCGTACTGGCCGACACCGTCGCCGCCGTTACCGCCGTTACCGCCGTCGCCACCGAGGCCGACCGCGCCGTGCTCCCCGGCCGCGGCATTGGTGCCGTCGCCGTTGTCGCCGCCGGCACCACCGGCGCCACCCTTACCGACCAGACCGCCGGTCCCGCCGTTACCGCCCTTCCCGGCCTCGGTGTTCGAAGCAGCGTCACCGTCGCCGCCGTCGCCACCCTTGCCACCATTGCCGGCGGTGCCACCGGAGCCACCGTCGCCGCCCTCGCCTCCGAGGCCGTGCTGGCCTGTGCCGCCGCCGCCGGCCGCGCCGGCCGCACCACCGGCGCCACCCACACCACCGGCGCCACCGTCGGTGGAGTTACCACCCGTGCCGCCGTTGCCGCCGTCCACACCGGTGTTGCCGGAGTTGTCGGTGCCGGCGGCACCATCGACCCCGGAGCCGCCCATGCCACCGGTGCCACCTTCGCCGCCCTGACCACCATCACCGCTGACACCGGAGATCGCTCCACCGGCACCACCGGTACCACCGGCACCACCGTTGCCACCGGTACCGCCGGCGCTGGTCGCCGAAGCGCCGGGCGTGGCGCCGCTGATTCCCGCCTGACCGGTCGCGCCTTTACCGCCGGTGCCGCCGGTGCCACCGTCAGCATGCGAGCCACCGGTGCCGCCATTGCCGCCGGTGCCACCGTTCTGCGCGGCCGTGGTGGCACCGATCAGGCCGTCGCCATCGCCGCCCTTGCCGCCTTGCCCACCGGCGCTGTCGGTGCCGGCATTACCCGCACTGCCATTGCTGCCGCCCGTACCGGTGCCGGCCAAACCGAAGGCGCCCGCCGCGCCGCCGTCGGCACCCTCGCCACCGTTGCCGCCGCTACCGGCGTTGCTGCCCCCGCCGCCGCCGGCACCGCCACCGCCGTTGCCCGCGACACCCGCGTTGCCGCCGTTGCCGCCGTTGCCGCCGTTACCGTTGGTGCCATCAGCGCTGGAGCCACCCACCGCGCCGGCACCACCGGCGCCACCGGCACCGGCATTGCCACCATCGGTCCCGGACTGGCCACTGCCCGCCGTGGCAGTGAAGCCCGTGCCGCCGTTGCCACCGTCGCCACCGCGGCTACCGCTGGAACCCTGGCCGCCATTGCCGTCGCCACCGGCAGTACCCGACACCGAGCTACCGCCGGCGCCACCGTTGCCGCCCTGACCGAACTGATACGGCGGAGCGAACGTCAGCGCACCACCGGCCCCATCGCCGCCGGCGCCACCATTGCCTGCGTTTTGCGTCGCGGTGCCATCGCCACCGTTACCGCCGTGGCCGCCACCGGTGTTGACCCCGCCGTCACCGCCGTTGCCGCCCTGGCCACCGCTGCCCGATCCAGCGGCATTGCCGCCGGCCGCACCCTCGCGGCCCACGCCGCCCCAGCCGCCGTCGCCACCTTTACCGCCGTTGCCGACGAGCGTGGCGTCGCCGCCGGTGCCGCCGGTGGCCAGTGCGTCACCGCCATTACCGCCGTTGCCGCCGGCGCCACCAGTGCCGGTGGCCCCCAGAGCGTTACCGCCGACACCACCGGTGCCGCCCCAACCGCCCAGGCCGCCCCAGCCGCCGTTGCCGCCGTTGCCGGTGCCCAGTGCGTCGCCACCGTTGCCGGCCACCGAACCGGTGTCACCACCATTGCCGCCGTTGCCACCGGCGCCGCCGTCACCGGCCACCGAGTCACCACCGCGGCCACCGACACCGCCACCCAGATGTGCCGTCCCGCCGGCGTCGCCGCCATTGCCGGCGTTACCCGCACCCGTGGCGTCACCGCCATCACCACCGTTGCCGCTGTGCCCGGCATTGCCACCGTTACCGCCAGCGCCGCCGGTGCCGGTTCCCCACGCCTTACCGCCATCACCGGCCGAACCCGAGTTCGGTCCGGCACCGAACAGTGCATCTCCGCCGGACCCGCCGGTGCCACCGTTGCCGCCGTCACCACTGGCATTGGTGGCACTCGAGCCCGCACCAGCGTTACCGCCGTTACCG
>NZ_AUWR01000094.1 GCF_000455125.1 Mycobacterium sp. UM_WGJ | reverse complement strand
GTTATCTTGACAAGCCCCTCTATCGGCATCGCTGACGGCACTTTTTGCGTCAACGGTTATGCATATTGGATCTACCAAACTGCGGCGACGCGACCAACGTTCCGCCAAGCGAGCAGACCATGAATTTGGGACAGACGAGTGATCCGCGCGTGAAGACCCGTGGCTGCCCCTGACTCTGGTAGAAGAGCTACCAGCCTTGCTGAGCCCGGGTCGCCGGCCTAGCCCACCTGCGACAGCAGCGCCTCGGTCGGTGGTCGGCGCTGGGTCCAGGGCTGCACCGATTCGATCTGCGCCGCCAGGGAAACCAGGGTGGCCTCGTCATTGGCCCGCGCCACCAGGTGCACCGCCTCGGGTAGGCCGTCGTCGGCGATACCGGTCGGCACGGAGATGGCCGGCTGACCGCTGTAGCACTGGGGGAAGGTGAACGGGATGAACTTGAGCATCTTCAGCATCGCCCGGGTCGGCCCGAGCCCCTCGAAATAGCCCACCCGCACCGGCGGGATCGCCAGCACCGGGGTCATCAGGATGTCGAAGTCGGCGATTCTGCGCTGCGAGCGGGCGGTGATCCGGGACTCCGCGGCGACAGCCCGGCGAGCCAGCCAATCCGGCACCAGTCGGCTGGTTCGGGCCTCAGCCTGCATACGCCGTTCCAGCAGTTCGGTTTTCGGGAGCCGCTCGATCTCGTGGGCGAACCCGTTCATAAACAGTGCGAGCACCGCGGCGATACCCAGCACCGGATAGACCGGGTCACGCTCGATCACTTCGTGGCCCAGCGAGCGCAACAAATCTGCGGTCTCAAGGACCGGTCGCCGTACCTCATCGCTGACGTGAACCGGGACCACTGGCTTGAAGGACATCGCGATCCGCAGTGGCCGAGGAGCCGCGAGCAGTGTCTCCATCAGCGGGGGCGCCGGTGGGGGCGAAGGAATCTCGTCGTCGGGTTCGGGGCCGGTCATGGCGTCATGCAGTAGGGCGGCGTCCATGACGCTGCGCGCCAGCGGCCCGATGTGGTTGAGCCCGTGGAACCGGTAGGCCCGCTCCGGTGACTCCTTGGTGCTGACCCGGCCGCGCTGGCCCTTCAGGCCGACCAGTCCGCAGCAGGCCGCCGGAATACGCACCGACCCGCCGCTGTCGCTGCCGGTGGCGCCGGGCACCATGCCGGCGGCGACGGCGGCCGCCGAGCCGCCGCTGGAGCCGCCGGTGGTCCGGTAGAGATCCCACGGGTTGCGGGTCACACCCCAAGTCGCCGACTCGCTCACCGGGTAGGCGCCGAACTCCGACAAATGGGTCTTGCCGATGATCACCGCGCCGGCGGCCCGCAGCCGTCGCACGGCGGCGCTGTCGGTGCTTGCCGGGCCGACGTCAATTCCGGTGCCGCACATCGAGGAAACGCCGGCCACGTCGGTGTCGTCCTTGACGGCGATGGGCACACCGGCCAACGGCAGGGCTTCGCCGGCGGCCAATCGCTGCTCGACGTCTGCCGCCTCGGCCATCGCTCGGTCGCCCATCACCGTGCGGAAGGCGTTCAACACCGGGTCAAGCCGGGCGATCCGATCCAGATACAGGGTTACCAGCTCGCGCGGCGACACCTCACGCGCGCGTACCAGCTGCGCCAAGCGCGCGACGCCGGCGAAGGCCAAGTCATCATCGTGCGCGGCAGGCATCCTTGCGTCCTTTCCCCCGCGGACAACAATACCCACCGTGCGTTGGCGTAACCGTGTGTCCGCGTTGGCGACACACTGAGAACTGCCGAGCGGTCAGCTCCCCGTCGCCGGCTCGATGTTGTGGTTGAGGGTGAATCGGTTGGCCGGATCAAGGCGTGCCTTGAGCTCGGCGAGACGGCGGTATCCGGCGTCACCGAATGTCGCGCGAATGCGGTCTTGGCCCTCGTCGCCGACGAAGTTCAAGTACGCACCGGCCGGTCCCAGCGGTCGCAGGATCTCGAAGGCCTGCCGGGCCCACGCCGTGCATCGCGCGCTCTCGGCGGGGTCGGTCCACGTCGCCATCAAATGAATGATGTAGGGGTGTTCGCGGGCGACGATGGCCGTCGACTCCGCCGGAACCCGGCTGGCGAAGCCGCCCAACCGGATCAGGTGCAGCCGGGTCTGCGCAGACGGGCGCGACCGCCCCAACAGGGCGATGCGCCGGATGGCCTCATCGGTGAGCTCGGTGACGAACAGCGACTTCCAGTAGTTCAGCCAGCCGTAGGGCGCCGTGTAGTCCAGGGCCTGCTGCCAGGTCGAGTAGTCCAGTTTGTGCTGCAGGGCCACCACCGGCTTGGCCGCCACGCCGCGAACATTGAGCAGGGCGCTGACGTCGTCGCTACCGGTCTGGTCGGTCCGTGTGGAACAGGCCAGAACGTTGACCAGTGACTGGCCCGTCGTGAGGTCACTGGAGAAGTCGAGGATGGACGCCAGGTGGTCGGGCGCGTTGTCCATCTGGGCTCGGAAGTGTTTGAGGGCTGCCTCGGCGTCGGCGTCGGGGTAGGACTGCACGCCGGCCACTACACCGTCGACCGGGTGCAGGCGCAGCACGAACTGGGTCACGACGCCGAAGTTGCCGCCACCGCCGCGCAGCCCCCACAGCACGTCGGCGTTCTCGGTCTCGCTGACCGTCATGACGTCGCCGGACGCGGTCACCAGGGTGGCGCCGATCAGGTTGTCGCAGGTCATGCCGTGGGCTCGGGAGAGCCACCCGATGCCGCCGCCGAGCGAAAATCCGCCGACGCCCGTCGTCGACACCACGCCGCCGGGGCAGGCCAGGCCGTGCCTGCTGGTGACCGGGTCCACGTCACCCCAGGTGGCACCGGCGTCGACGTAGGCGATCCGCGCCTCGGCGTCCACCCGCACCCCACGCATCTGGGTGAGGTCGATGACAATGCCGCCATCGGTGGCCGAGTGGCCGGCGACGCTGTGACCGCCGCTGCGCACGGCGATCTGGGCACCGGAGTCCACGGCATAGCGCACAGCGGCGACGATGTCGTCCTGCGAGCGGCACTGCAGGACCACCTGCGGGCGCTTGTCGATCAGGCCGTTGAAGACCTGGCGCACCTCGTCGTAGCGGGCGTCGCCGGGGTAGACGGCATCACCGGTGAAGCCGGGCACGGTGGGGGTGGTGGCTGTCATCGCATCCTTAGCGGGTCAGCGCGGCGAGCTCACTCGTCGCGGAGTTCGGTCGCCGGAGTGGACCGAGTGCTCTTCCAGGCGGGAATGATGGCCGCGAACACCGCGGCGATGGTGGCCAACACCGCGTAGAGGACCGCGTCGGACCAGGGGAACACCAGCGGCGTGACCAGCCCGACGTTGACCACGGCTGCCCGGCGCACCGCCTCGGAGATCGCGATAGCGAGTACCGCGCCGAACAGGCCGCCGGCGGCCCCGGCGATGACTGCCTCGACGGTGGTGATGCTGAACACGCGCAGCCGGGTGGCACCCAGCGCCTGGATCAGGGCCACTTCGCGCCTGCGGCGGATACCGACCAGCAACAACGTCGACAGCACCGAGATGAAGGCGATCGCGAGCAGCCCGTACTTCAGGGTGTTCAGCGGCGTGAGGTAGCGACCGATGGAGGCCGCGATGTCGGCGGCGTAACCGTCGGTGTCCACCGCCGTCACCGGCTGGTCGAACTGCGTGGCCTTGATGTTCTCGATGACCTGATCGGCGCTGAGTCCGGGGGCCGGGGTGGCGAAGATCAGGCCGGCGGGCTGGGGACCGTAGATCTTTTCGGCGATCGCATAGGGCATGTAGATCCGGCGTCCACCGTATTCGGGCGTAGCCACAATGGTGCCGATACTCATCGCCTGCGCGTCGAGTCCACTTCCAAATACGAGAGTGTCACCAATGTGGAGATTTTTCTCGCGTGCCAGCACGCTGCCAATGACGACCTGATTGGCTTTCTGGCTTGCCTCCGGGGATTGCCCCGCGAGTAATCCGAACGGAAATGTCGGTCGATCCTGCGCCTGAATATGGGCCAACGATCCGTCTTTGAGGCTGATCTCGATTTCAGCCATCCGCTCGGTTTTTTCTACCCCGGCCACGGAGTTCAGTTTGTTGACCGTCTGCGGAGCGAATCGGGCATCAATGGGGCCGTAATCGGCGAACTGTGTAGTGGTGATGGCAATGCGGCCGTCCGCCTGCGATTCGGCGACCTTGGTGGCACCGATGTGGATCGCCACCAGGAATCCGGACAGTAGGATCGCGACTACGACAGGAACCGCGATGGCTCCGGAGATGGCCGCGGTGCGGGACCTGTCTGAGCGCAGTGCGTTGAGCGCGATGGTCAGCGTGGCCCCGCTCGACTTGTCCGGTCGCGGGCGCAGGCTGGTGATCGCCTGCGCGCTCAAGTACGCCGTGGCCAGCAGCAGACCGATGAGGGCGACGACCGCCCCGACATCGGCGATGATGGCCTGCCAGGCGACCAGCGCGCCGGAGAGCGTAGCCAGCCGAGCGGCGATCACCCCGGCCAGCCCGATCGCTAGCAGCAGTAACGCCTTGAACCAGATCTTGCGCTGCGTGGTCTGTTCCTGGGCCGCTCGACCGGAGAGTTCGGCCGCGATGGGAGTGTTGGAGGCCGACAGGGCGGGGCCGATCGCGGCGCCCACCGCCAGGAAGATGCCGGCCAGGACGCCGATCACCAGGATCGCCGGTTTGAGGATCACCGGGACGGTGACGCCGACGAAGCGTTCGGTCAGCTCGCTGGCGCTGGCCACGATCGGTTCGGAGATCACGATGCCGGTCAGCACACCCATCGCCGAGCCCACCGCACCCAACAGTGCGGCCTCGCTGAGGAATCCGGTCATGATCGACGCCGGTGAGGCCCCCAATGCCGACGCGATCGCGATCTCGCGTCGGCGCTCTTCCACTGAGAGCCGGGTGATCTGGGTGATCAGGATGACCCCGACACCGATCGAGATCAGGGCGAAGATCCCGAGCAGGGGCAGCAGCACGTCGTTCACGTTGTAGCCCTTCGCGGGCTCGCTGCGGGGCTGCACGGTGTAGGTGGGGCCGAGCGTGGTCTTCAGGCGCTGCTGAACCTCGCCGGCGTTGGCGTCTTTGTCCAGGGTCACGTACAGCATGTCCACCCGGTCGCCGCGGGCGAACTGCACCTTCGCCATGCTCAGCGGCAGCACCGCGACCAGGCCGTTGTTGACGTCGTCGAGATCGGCCACCCGCTGGAACTTCTCCAACGACAGCTGCCCGACGTCGGTGACCAAGGTCGCCGAATCATTCAGGGAGTCGCCCAGGGACTTCGAGGTCGCCGGTGGGGGCTCCTGCTGACCCGTCTGGCAGACCTTCGGGTCGACGATCCACTGGGCCGAGCAGTCCACGCCCAGCGCCAGCCCGAAGCTCTCTTTGCCGTCGTTGCGGATCATCGTGACACCGCGAATGACCGGCACCACGGCTGCCACCCCGGGCACCGCCCGGGAGTCCTCGACGACGGCGGGACTGATGCCGCCGCGGGTGGCGGCCCCGACCACGCGCAGCGGCGCGGGTCCGGCGATCTGGTAGCCGACGTCTTCGACGGCCTTGGAGACGCTGGTGACCTCGATCATGACGGCCACGACGACTGCCACTCCGCCGCCGAGCGAGAATGCCGCCAGTGCGGCCCGGAATGCGTGTTTACGGACGGCGCGGAAGTTGATTATCCGCAGCAGGCCGAACGTCGCGGCTAATGTTCCGCGAGCCATGTCACATTATTTGCCGCGTGAGCCATTCCGCTGTCGGTCTCAACTTCACCGTCAAGCAATGAGATCAGACGAGGAGCGTCGTCAGCTATTTTCCGGTCGTGGGTCACCAAAACAATTGTCTGGCCGGCTGCGTTCAGGTTATACAACGCGTCAATAACCCGCTGACCGTTTACGGTGTCGAGGTTGCCGGTCGGCTCATCGGCGAGAATCACGTCGGGCTTCATGAAAAGCGCCCTGGCGACGGCCACACGCTGTTGTTCGCCGCCGGACAATTCCGACGGGACACGCTTGGACTTGGCGGCCAGGCCGACCTGGTCGAGCAGGCTCATTGCATGCGCGTGCTGGGCGCGGCCGGATTTACCTGCCAGCAGGCCCGGGAGCATCACATTCTCAACCACTGAGAGGCCCGCCAGAAGGTTGAAGGCCTGGAAGACATAGCCGAGCGTCTGACATCGCACAGTGGCCAGCTGCTTGCGTGAGAGCTGCGAGACGCTTTGGCCGTTGATGAGGACATCGCCGCTGGTAGGCAAGTCCAGCAGGCCGAGGATGCTCAGCAGGGTGGACTTGCCCGAGCCCGACGGGCCGACCATCGCGACGAATTCGCCGCGAGTTATCTGGATATCGATGTTGCGCAAAATCGGCGTGGCGGTATCGCCCTCGCCGAACTGTTTGTTGAGTTTGCGCGCTTCAAGGACCACAGGAGGCCTAAGGACGACCGGCGACGTGTGTCCGTTCCGGTTGAGCTCCATATCTACGGTATGCATCTCGGTCCTGATCATGAATCTCCGGCGGGCGTCGTAAAATACCGATCATGCCCGCGTTGGGCGCGTTTCTCAATTCAGTACGCACTCCGCGAAGTTGGTGCGCTACGCGGCGCTATGGGCCGAGCATACCGGCGCTGGTCGCCTGCTGAAAATCGTTTGGTCGTGACCCCCGCCACCCGTGGCCGTCGCGCTCCCGGACCGATGTCGCGGGAACCCGACATCCCCGGCGACCCCGGATGGGCCAGAAAGCGCCAGCTGAGCTGCGGCGATCCAAGGCATGGATTTGCGGCCACCCAAGTGCACGATGCTCCGGTCAGGTGCGCCGGGCCTCTGGGGTGGCGGGGTGAACAGCCACCAGGCCGAGTTCGTTACGTCGCTGGCAGATCGCGGCCAGCTCGGCGTACGCCTTGGACCCGAGCAACTCGGTCAGTTCCGGGGCCAGACTCTGCCAGACCTGCCGGGCGCCGACGTGTGCTGCCGGGTCGCCGGTGCAGTACCAGTTCAGGTCTTCGCCGCCCGGGCCCCAGCCGCGCCGATCGAATTCGGTGATCGTGGTCTTGAGGATTTCGGTGTCGTCGGGGCGAGTGACCCAGTCCTGGCTGCGCCGGATCGGCAGCTGCCAGCACACTTCGGGCTTCATCGTCAGGGGTTCCACGCCGAGCCGGACAGCCTTGATGTGCAGGGCGCAACCCGCGCCGCCGGCGAACCCCGGCCGATTCAGGAAGATGCAGGCGCCCTTGACGGTGCGGGTGCGCAGTTGTTGCTCGCCGTCGTTCTCGTCGTATTCCAGGTAGCCCTTGCGGCCCAGACCTTTGTCGCGCAGCTGCCAGTCGGCGTCGGTGAGTTGGGAGACCGCGTCATCGAGGTTGGCGCGGTCGTCGTCGTCACACAGGAAGGCGCCATGTGAACAGCACCCGTCGTCGGGGCGGCCGGCCACGATGCCCTTGCAGGCGGGGGTGCCGAAAACACAGGTCCAGCGGGACAACAGCCAGGTGAGGTCGGCGGCGATCAGGTGTTCGGGGTTGTCGGGGTCGTAGAACTCCACCCATTCGCGGGGGAAGTCCAGCTCGACTTCACCGGGATGGGAACGGTGCTGCGCGGGGGTCACGAATCTCCACGCTAGACCAGAAATTCACGTTGCCTCACCATGTCCGGGCCTGTCCCCACTAAGTTGGGTGCGTGCGATTAGGGGTGCTCGACGTCGGCAGCAACACCGTCCACCTGTTGGTGGTCGATGCCCACCGGGGTGGTCACCCGACTCCGATGAGCTCGACCAAAGCCACGTTGCGGCTGGCCGAGGCGACTGACAGCTCCGGCAAGATCACCCGGCGCGGAGCTGACAAACTGGTGTCCACGGTGGGCGAATTCGCCACCATCGCAGCGAGTTCGGGCTGTGCGGAGTTAGTGGCGTTCGCCACCTCGGCGGTGCGAGACGCGTCCAACTCCGAGGACGTGCTGGCCCGGGTTCGATCGGAGGCCGGTGTCGAATTGCAGGTGCTCGCCGGCGAGGACGAATCCAGGCTGACATTCCTGGCGGTGCGGCGCTGGTTCGGCTGGAGTGCCGGACGGATCAACAACCTCGACATCGGTGGTGGCTCGCTGGAGATGTCCAGCGGTGTCGACGAGGAGCCGGACGTGGCGCTGTCCCTGCCGTTGGGCGCCGGGCGGCTCACCCGGGAGTGGCTCACCGAAGACCCCCCTGGCCGGCGTCGGGTGGCCATGCTGCGGGACTGGTTGGACACCGAGCTGGCAGGTGCCGCTGCGGAGGTGCTGGAAGTCGGGCCGCCCGATCTGGCGGTCGCGAGCTCCAAGACGTTTCGTTCGCTGGCGCGGTTGACCGGGGCGGCGCCATCGGCCGCCGGCCCGCGCGTGAGGCGCACACTGACCGCCACTGGCCTTAGGCAGCTCATATCATTCATCTCTAGGATGACCACGGCTGATCGGGCCGAATTGGAAGGGGTGAGCGCCGAGCGTGCGCCACAGATCGTGGCGGGTGCTCTGGTGGCGGAAGCGAGCATGCGAGCGCTGTCGATTGAAACGGTGGAGATTTGCCCGTGGGCGCTGCGGGAGGGTTTGATCCTGCGCAGACTCGACAGTGAGGCCGACGGCGTCACCCTGTTCGGATCTCCAGCGGCGGGCATGGCCGCAGCGCGGTCAAAGGGAGGGCACCGATGAGTGGACCCAAGCCTGACCCCCGCGACGTCGAGACGCGACCCATCTCGGTAGCCGAACTGCTCGCCAAGAACGGCAATATCGGTGCCCCGCCGGTCACCGGGCGACGCCGGCGCCGGCGCGGCAATGCCGACGCCGTGACGGTCGCGGAACTGACCGGGGAGATCCCGATCATCCGCGACGAGGCGCCGCCCCAGCTCGAGGTCGCGGCTCCGCCATCGGCATCGGCCGACGGTGAGCCGAGCGGTGCCCTGCCCGTCGGTCCGGCACCCGGATTCGTCGAGGAGGACCGGCCCGCGACCGGGCCGCGTCCGGTGCAGCGGGTGGAACCCGCCAAGCGGCCGGCAGCCGAGCCGCGCTGGCCCAAGTCCCCGCCGCAGGCGCCACGCGGCAGTGGACCCGAGCAAAGCCCCTACCCCCGGCCGATGCGGCGGTCCGACCCGCCGCCGGCGGCAGACAACGGCCAGCCGGACGAAACCCGGCCGACAGGCTCGGGGGCCGAACGGATGCGGCCGGATCCGGTTGACACCTATACCGATATAGCCGTCGATGTCATGGAGAGCGACGTTCGCGATGCCGATCTGCCGGCCGGGGACTCCGCATTCGTGCGGTCGTTTTTGACCAAGGGCCGCTCCACCGAGCGAGCGGGCGGCTCAGCGTTGGTCGCCGACGGACAGGCCGAGCTCGCCGACGCCGACAGCGCCGAGGCGGCCGCCGACGTCGAGCCGGCCGACCTCTACGTCGGTCGCCCGGGCGTGGTGGGCGGCTTGCTGGTGGTGCTGCAGTCGCTCCTGGCGGTGGCATTCGGCGGCGGCCTATTCATCGTTTTCGACCAGCTGTGGCGGTGGAACAGCATCGTGGCCTTGGTGCTCACGGTCCTGGTCACACTCGGCCTGGTGGCCGCGGTGCAGGCGGTCCGTAAGACCGTCGACATCGTCAGTACGTTGATCGCGGTCGCGGTCGGTTTGCTGGTTACGTTGGGGCCGCTGGCGTTGCACGCCAATTAGCCGTTCACTATTACTTCGTGCGCCCTGCCATCAAGGTCGGATTGTCGACCGCTTCCGTCTACCCGCTGCGGGCGGAGGCTGCCTTCGAATATGCGGCTCGGCTCGGCTACGACGGCATCGAATTGATGGTGTGGGGGGAGTCGGTCAGCCAGGACATCGGCGCCGTCCGACGGTTGTCGCGCAAGTACCGGGTGCCGGTGCTGTCGGTGCACGCACCGTGCCTGTTGATCTCGCAACGGGTGTGGGGCTCCAACCCGATCTCCAAACTGGAGCGCAGCGTCCGGGCCGCGGAGCAGCTCGAGGCCCAGACCGTGGTGGTGCATCCGCCGTTTCGCTGGCAGCGACGCTATGCCGAGGGCTTCAGCGATCAAGTCGCCGAATTGGAATCCGCCAGCGATGTGGCGGTAGCGGTGGAGAACATGTTCCCGTTCCGCGCCGACCGGTTCTTCGGCGCCGATCAGTCCCGCGAGCGGATGCGTCGCCGCGGAGGCGGCCCGGGAGCGGGGATTTCGGCGTTCGCACCGTCCCACGACCCACTCGACGGCAACCACGCGCACTACACGTTGGACCTGTCGCATACCGCGACCGCCGGCGCCGACGGGTTGGAGATGGCCCGCCGGATGGGCTCGGGGCTGACGCACCTGCACCTGTGTGACGGCACCGGGCTGCCGGCCGATGAGCATCTGGTGCCCGGACGCGGTGACCAGCCCACCGCCGAGGTGTGTCAGCTGCTGGCCTCCAGCGACTTCACCGGTCACGTGGTGCTGGAAGTGACCACCTCGCAGGCGCGCTCGCCGCACGAGCGTGAGGCGCTGCTGACCGAATCGCTGCAGTTCGCCCGAACGCATCTGCTGCGCTGATCGCCCGATCGCTGAGTTACAAGGAGCCACGCGTGACTTCATCATCCACGCTGTTCACCGATGCCATGCGCCTGGTGCGCATCGACGGTCATGACCACAGCGATGATGTCGCGTCGTTTACCGGCGAGCTCAACGAGCATTGGACCATCGGCCCGAAGGTGCACGGTGGCGCGATGCTGGCGCTGTGCGCCAATGCCGCCCGCACCGCCCACGGCGGGGCCCTGCAGCCGGTCGCGGTGTCGGCCAGCTATCTGTGGGCACCGGACCCCGGCCCGATGCAGCTGGTGACCACGATCCGCAAGCGTGGACGCCGGGTCAGCCTCGTCGATGTCGAACTCAACCAGGGCGAGCGCACCGCGGTGCGCGCCGCCATCACGCTCAGTGAGCCCGAGCACCAGGCGCCGCCACTGCTGTCGTTCAACCCGGTGGTGCCGTTGATGACGCCGGAACCTCCGCCCGGCTTGGAGCCGATCGGTCCGGGGCACCCGATGGAACACATCGTGCACCTGGCGCACGGCTGCGATATCCGGCCGGCACTGACCACGCTGGGCCCCCGCTCGGACGGCGGGCCGCCGGTGATCGAGATGTGGGTACGGCCCAAGGATGCCGTGCCTGACGTGCTCTTCGCGCTGCTGTGCGGCGATGTGTCAGCTCCGGTGACCTACGCCGTCAACCGCAACGGCTGGGCGCCCACCGTGCAACTCACCGCCTACTTGCGGGCCATCCCGGCCGACGGCTGGCTGCGGGTGATCTGCAGCTGCGTGCAGATCGGCCAGGACTGGTTCGACGAGGACCACACCGTGGTCGACTGCGAAGGCCGCATCGTGGTGCAGACGCGTCAGTTGGCGATGGTGCCGGCCCGGTAGCGGGCGACCCGCCGCGC
>NZ_AUWR01000093.1 GCF_000455125.1 Mycobacterium sp. UM_WGJ | reverse complement strand
CGCCAATAACTCGCTGATTGTCAGTGGTGCCGGGAGCAGCGTCACCGACACCACGATCACCAGCGGTGCGAATTCCGATAACTTCGCCGGCGGTGCGGCCAGCGCGGTCATCGGTAACGGCGGGAGCATCTCCAACAGCACGGTGACCGGTGGCGATGCCAGCGACACCGCCGCGGGCGGTGCGGCGAACATCACGGCCACCGGCGCAGGCAGCAGTGTCACCAACAGTCACGCCATCGGCGGTCACGCCGGGGAGGGGACCACCGGCGGCAGCGGTGGTACCGGCGGTAGCGCCAGTATCAGCGCGACCGGCGGCAGCAGTGTCGACGGTGCCACCGCCCAGGGCGGTGTCGGAGGTAACGGGTCGGATGGTGGCACCGGTGGTGCTGGTGGTAACGCCACGATCATCGCCGCGAGCGGCGGCAACGTTATTAACACTGAGGCGACCGCCAGTGCGGGTGGTCTCGGCACCGACGGTGGTGTTGGCGGCAAGGGCGGCAACGCTGATGTTGAAGCGACTACCGGTGGCATCGTGCAGAACGCCACCAGCACCGGCGGTGTCGGTGGTAGCGGCGCTGACGGTGGTGCGGGCGGTGATGCGGGCCGGGGCTACCTGTGGTCGGTCAATAGCGGCACCGTGGCAGGTGAGGCAACCGGTGGCGATGGCGGTAACGCCGATGGCCTCGGCAGTGACGCCGGCAACGGTGCGATCGGTTACATCAGTGCGGGCCGGGACTTCGGCGGAAGCAGTGGCAGCGGTGGCGTGGCGTCCGGGACGGTGCAAGGTGGCCGTGGCGGCGATGCGATCGGCGCCGACTCTGTGGGCGGTGACGCGAACAGGGCGGCCATCCAAGCCAGTGGTGTGGGCGCTGTGGCCAGCGGCACTGTCACCGGTGGCAACGGCGGTGACGGTATCGACGGTGGAACGGGCGGAAACGGCAATACTGGCCTGGTCACCCAGATCACCGCGATTGGAGCGGGCGCTCAGGCATTGAACAACTCGGTCACCGGCGGTAATGGTGGTGTCGGCAGTGACGGCGGCGTCGGCGGCACTGGTGGATACGCCGTGGCCGGCGCGACTAACGGCTTGGGCGACCCCGCCAATGCGGGTGTGTATCAGAACGGAGTGGCCCAGGCCGGTAACGGCGGCACTGGTACGGGGTTGGGCAACACCGGCGGCAATGGCGTCTCCGGAGAACTGTATGCCGGTCCAGGCCAGCACACCAACAACCAAACCTGGACGGGCGCCAACGGCGCGAACAACCCGTAACCCGCACCCTGCCGAATCACCGCGGCCCAGTCTTTGGACCGGGCCGCGGTGGTGTTCGGACCGTAGATGTGGTGTGGGCCGGACGAGTCACCCACTGCGATAGCGCCGGCGACATCCGACTCGACTTCATCCAGATGGGCAGGCGTGCGTGCGGAGGTGGCGGCCCGGCGTCACACCATAAAGCCCGGGGCGCTCAGCGCGCCCGGAAGATCAGCGTCCGTTGCACCACGAAATTGATGACGGTCGCGGTGCCCTGTGCAATCACGAACGCCACCGGCAGCGCCCAATGCTGATAGTCCAGCAGCTTCAGAACCAGGTGGTTGATCCCCACCTGGACCGCGAATGTCAAGGCGTACAACGCCATCACCGCGACGAATCGCCCGGTGCTCGCCGAGGACTGGAATGTCCAGCGCCGGTTGATCAGGTAAGCGGTGGTGGTTCCGGCAACGAAGCTGATCGCTTTGGCGATGTCGACCGGGACGCCGGCCCCCAGGTAAAGCAGCAGGTAAAGCCCGAAATCCACGATCGCTGACAGGGCTCCGGTGACCAGAAAACGCCACACCTGCGTCGACAGCTGCAAGGGGCGGGGGGTCATCTCGGCCACCTGCGAATCCTAATCAGCGGTCCTTGCCTCTCGTGCCCAGCACGCCGCAGCACGATCGGGATTGCGGCCGGTAGCTAACTACATCGGCGAGAACATGAAAGAAACACTATGAGCCTCACAGGTTGTCGCTGGGCATGAGAAAAATTGCCGTCCGCGCGATCCGTTGCCATATTTAGACACGTGTCCAACTAAACCGGTGGCTCCCCGGGGAAACCGACTGTTCACAAGCATTGCAACAAGTTCACAGGTTCGTGATTCTCTTTTGGTTGCCCGCCTTGTCGGCGCTCTGTTACCTTAACGACGGCTTAGCAATTTACGTCTCTGTCAGCCGCCCAGGGGCTAATCCTTACCGAAGGGAAGACATGTCGAATCGATCCGCCGCCAAGAGCAGGACTCGTCGTCTCAGCCGCGCCGTGGGTGCTACCAGTGCTGCCGGTGCTTTCCTCGCGTTCGGTATGACGCCGGTCACCGCAGCGCCCGCCAGCGCCGATTTCGAAGACTTCTTCGGCGATCTGTTCAGCTGGATCGAGCCGTCGTCGGTGGACACCTCGGCGTTTGACTGGCTGGGCCTGAGCGGGCTCTTCGACGGGGACCTGGCCGGCTCGGCGGCCGCCACCCCCCTCGATGGCCTCAACGCCCTGGTGGCGAACACCCTCAACGCGCTGATCTACCAGCCGATCTATGGCATCAACCAGTTCCTGATCGACAGCGGCCTGCGTATCGACGGTGTCTTCGACAACGGCGACAACGCCTTCGTCAGCATCAACGGCGACGGTGACCTGGTCTACAACGCCGCCTCGGCCGGTGGCTTCCTGTTCGGTGATGGCGGCAGCGGTGCGTTCGTCAACGCCGACGGCGAGGTGCTGGGCGCCAATGGTGCGGTGCTGATGGACGGCGACACCGCGGTCACCCTGGCCGGTATCGAGAACGGCACCTACGCGTTCGCCTCGACCGACTTCAACCTCAACGGCGCCAACGCGGGCCTGATCGGCAACGGCGGCGACGGCGGTAGCTTCTTCGGCCTCGGTGGCGACGGCGGTGCCGGTGGCTTCTTGATGGGCAACGGTGGCGCCGGTGGTCAGGGTGGCATCGGCGACATCGGTCTGATCGGCTTCGCTGGTGGCACCGGTGGTGACGGTGGCTTCCTGATCGGCAACGGTGGCGCCGGCGGTATCGGTGGCACCGGTGGCACGGGTGCTGCCGGTGGTATCGGTCAGGCCGGTGGCGCCGCCGGTAACGGTGGCGCCGGCGGCAACGGTGGTGTGGCCGGTCTGTTCGGTAACTCCGGTGCTGGTGGTGCCGGTGGCGTGGGTGGTACCGGTGGCGCTGGTGGTGACGGTGCTGCCGGTGACGAGAACGAGCCCGACGGCGGCGATGCCGGCGTTGGTGGCCTTGCCGGCAACGGTGGTGTCGGCGGTAACGGTGGCGCGGGCGGCTTCTTCGGGGTGCACACTCCCGGTGCGGCCGGTAACGGTGGTGCCGGCGGTGTCGGTGGCGCCGGCGGTAACGGTGGCGCTGGCGTGGCGGGCCTGGCCGGTACCTTCGCCGAGGACGGCGACGGTAACGGCGGGGCCGGCGGTAACGGCGG
>NZ_AUWR01000092.1 GCF_000455125.1 Mycobacterium sp. UM_WGJ | reverse complement strand
TCACTGAACCGCCGGGCCGGGGTACTGCCGTTGCTATCCCCGCGGCGTCGGCGGCGACCAGCAACCGTTCCACCGGTTCGGCCCAGCGGTGCGGCGCCAACCGGAAGGTGCCCCAGTGGATCGGCACCAGCAGGCCCGACCCCGAACCATTCAGGTCGAGGTGCGCCTGCACCGCCTCCTCCGGGTTCATGTGGACGTCGGGCCAGGCGGTGTTGTAGGCACCGATCGGCAACAGCGTTGCGTCGAACGGTCCATGCTGGGCGCCGATCGTGCCGAAGCTGCTGGTGTATCCGCTGTCCCCACCGAAGTAGACCCGATGGTCGGGACCGGCGATCACCCACGACGCCCACAAGGTCTGGTTGCGGGTCAGGAATCGTCCGGAGAAATGTCGCGCCGGGGTACAGGTCACGGTGAGATCGCCCACCGTGGTGTTCTCGTCCCAGTCGAGTTCGATCACCCGCTCGGACGGGATGCCCCACGCCCGAAGGTGCGCACCGACGCCCAACGGGACGATGAACGGCGCCCGCTGGCTGCGGGCCAGCGCGGTGATGGTGTCGATGTCGAGGTGGTCGTAGTGATCGTGGCTGACCACGATCGCGTCGACGGCGGGCAGCGCCCCGAGACGTACCGGCGGAGGGTGCAGTCGTCGCGGCCCGACCGCGTCCGACGGCGAGCAGCGCTCGCTCCAGACCGGGTCGGTCAGCACCCGATAACCGTCGATCTCCACCAGTGCCGTCGCGTGCCCCAGCCAGGTGATCGCCAGCGGCTCGACGTCGGCGCTGAAATCGGGCACCTCGAGCGGGATCGGCACCGAGGGCAGTCGCCCGATGCGGTCGGCGAACAACTCGCGCACCATCAGCCGCTGTTGTTCGCGGTCCATGTTCACCATCGCGGCACGTTCGATGTTGTGGAAGATGCCGTCGCGGTAGTGCCTGGATCGGCTGGCCACCGCATTGATCGCGGTGGGTGCTGCACCCAACGCTGCGGGCGTGCCGCGCAGCGCACGAAGCGTCCAGCCGCCAGCGGCCAGCGACGCTGTGGCTCCC
Source organism: Mycobacterium sp. UM_WGJ (assembly GCF_000455125.1). GTDB lineage: Bacteria > Actinomycetota > Actinomycetes > Mycobacteriales > Mycobacteriaceae > Mycobacterium. The sequence goes on along the minus strand of NZ_AUWR01000092.1, from coordinate 52,251 downwards.
GCCAGTCGAAGTGCCCCACGCAGCATGACGACGAGTCTATGGTGGCGAGCCGCGGACTCCGCCGGTTAAGCGCCCTGGAACTTCGGCGGCCGCTTCTCCACCCGCGCCACCTGAGCCTCGATGACGTCCTGGCTTCCCCAGGCCTTGTCGAACAGCTCCTTGTGCACCGGCTGCTGCTCCTCGTAGGCGCCGTCGTCATTGAGCACCCGCTTGGCGTGCTGCAGGGCCAGCGGCGCCAGCCCGGCGATCTCGTGCGCCCAGGCCTGCGCGTCGGCAAGGGTGCCGATCCGGTTGGCCATCCCGGTCAGCAGCGCCGTGTCGGCGGGCAGCTTCTCCGCGGTCAGCATCATCGCTCGGGCCCGTCCGTAGCCGACCAGTGAAGTCAGTCGCCGGATGCTCCAGTTGTCCAGCGCCAGGCCGTACTTGGCGACCGGAAACTGGAAGAACGCCTCGGGAGCCACCACCCGCAGATCACAGACCATCGCCAGTTGCAGGCCGGCGCCGATCGCCGCGCCGTTGACGGCGCCGATCACCGGCACCGGGACGTCGGCGATGCTCTGGTGCAGCGCGACCAGCTTGTCGGGGTAGTCGGCGGCGAACGCGTCCCCGGACAGGTCCGCGCCGGCACAGAACACCGTGCCCTGCCCGGTCAGCACGATGGCCCGAACATCATGGGTAGCGGCGTCCACGATCGCCTCGCGCAGCTCGGTGACAAGCTGAGAGTTCAACGCATTGCGACGCTCGGGGCGCTGCAACTCGATAGTCGTGACGGCTTCATCGCGGGTAACACCGATCATGAGATGCCAGCCTATTCAAGCGTGTCGAGCGACGGTGGTCGGGTCTTCAACACCGCGCCTTGCACGGTCTGCAGCCGTGCGGACCCGGATCGAAACCCGCCATTCCCCACCCTAGTGATCCCGCTCACAATGGGAATCTCCCGCCGGCCGGCTTGCTTGACCTGATCAGGCTTAACCGATCAGTTCGAAATGACTTGGGGGCACCCGACATGAGCACAGCACCCCTCGCCGGACGGCGAGCACTGGTGACCGGAGGTTCGCGCGGTATCGGCGCGGGAATCGTGCGCCGGCTCGCTGCCGACGGCGCCGCAGTGGCGTTCACCTACGCCTCATCGGCCGTCGAGGCCGACAAGCTGGCCGCCGAACTGACCGCCGGCGGAGCCAAGGCAGTGGCCATCCAGGCCGACAGCGCCGATCCGGCGCAGGTCGGCGCCGCGGTCGAGCAGACCGTTGCCGACCTCGGCGGCCTGGACATCCTGGTCAACAACGCCGGCACCGTATACGTCGCGCCGATCGACCAATACCCGCAGGAGCAGTTCGACCGCCTGGTGGCGATCAACATCGGCGGGGTGTACTCGGCGATCCGCAGCGCGATCGGCCACCTCGGCGAGGGCTCGCGGATCATCAACATCGGCAGCATCAACGCCGACCGCGTCCCGGTGGGCGGGTTGGCCGTGTACGCGATGACCAAGGGCGCAGTCGCCTCGCTGACCCGGGGGCTGGCCCGCGAACTCGGTCCGCGCGGCATCACCGTCAACAACGTGCAGCCGGGCCCGATCGACACCGACTTGAACCCCGCGGCGGGCGAATTCGCCGACGCCATGCGGCAGATCATGGCGTTGAACCACTACGGGCACACCGACGACATCGCCGCGGTGGTGAGCTTCCTGGCCGGCCCGGAGTCCGGCTTCGTGACGGGAGCCAACTGGAACGTCGACGGCGGATACACCACTTGATGGTTAGCCTCATGCTGTGAGCCGGACCGGGGCCGACGAAGTGCGCGACGCGGTGCTGGACCGCGGTTCGTTCCTCAGTTGGGACGCTGCGCCGCTGGCCGTGCCGGTCAGTGAGAGTTATGCCGCCGAGCTGGCCGCGGCCCGGGCGGCCAGCGGCCGCGACGAGGCGGTCCTGACCGGCGAGGGCCGGATCAACGGTCGCCGGGTCGCGGTGATCGCCAGCGACTTCGACTTCCTGGCCGGCTCCATCGGGGTGGCGGCCGCCGAGCGGATCACCGCCGCGATCCAGCGGGCCACCGCCGAACGACTGCCCCTGCTGGCGTCGCCGAGTTCGGGCGGAACCCGGATGCAGGAGGGCACGGTCGCTTTCCTGCAGATGGTGAAGATCGCCGCCGCCGTCGAGCTGCACAAGCGCGCTCACCTGCCCTACCTGGTCTACCTGCGCCACCCCACCACCGGCGGGGTGTTCGCCTCCTGGGGCTCACTGGGGCACGTCACGCTGGCTGAACCGGGCGCACTGGTGGGTTTCCTGGGGCCGCGGGTCTACGAACAGCTCTACGGCGCCCCCTTCCCGGCGGGTGTCCAGACCGCTGAGAACCTACAGGCCTACGGAGTGATCGACGGCGTCATCCCGCTGAAGTGGCTACGGCGCACCTGCTCGCGGGCGCTGAAGGTAATGCTCGAGGATCCGGGACCGGCTCCGGCGACGGCGGCTTTGGACCCGGCTCCCGTGCCGGTTCCTGACATCCCGGCGTGGGACTCCGTATGCGCGTCGCGGCGTCCCGATCGGCCCGGCGTCGGGTTTCTGCTGCGGCACGGCGCCACCGAGCGGGTGTTCCTGTCGGGGACCGGCAGCACCGAACGCGGCGCCACGACCTTGCTGGCATTGGCGCGCTTCGGCGGCCAGCCCGCCGTGGTGTTGGGGCAGCTGCGGGGCGCAGATCGGCTGACCGATCCGGTTGCGCTTCGCGATGCCCGCCGCGGCATGGCGCTGGCCGCCGGCCTGCGGCTACCGCTGGTGTCGGTGATCGACACCCCGGGCCCGGCGCTGTCGGTGGAGGCCGAGCAGGGTGGACTAGCGGCCCAGATCGCGGCGTGCCTGGCCGAGCTGGTCACCCTGGAGGTGCCGACGGTGTCGGTGCTGCTGGGCCAGGGCAGTGGCGGGCCGGCGCTGGCGATGGTGCCCGCGGATCGGGTGCTGGCGGCGTTGCACGGCTGGCTGGCGCCGCTGCCGCCGGAGGGCGCCAGTGCCATCGTGTTCCGCGACATTGGCCACGCCCCGGAACTCTCCGCCGCGCAGGGCATCCGGTCGGCGGATCTGCAGGCCCACGGGATTGTGGATGTGATCGTGGCCGAGCACCCGGACGCCGCCGACGAGCCCATCGACTTCGCCAAGCGAATGTCGCGCGCCATCGCCGTCGAGCTGAACGCGCTGCGCGGGGTGCCCGCCGCGCAGCGGATGGCGGCCCGGTTGGAGCGCTACCGGCGGATCGGCTTGCCGAATCCCTAACCGGTGATCATCGCCACGGCCACCCCGGCCAGCACCATCCCCATCACCTGCCGCAAACGCACCCGCTCCCCCAGCAGGACGACTGCCAAGATCACCGTGGCGGCCGGGTACAGCGAGATCAGCACGCTGGCCAGCGACAGCAGCGCGAGCTTCAACGCGAACAGCATGGTGACGTTGGCGGCGGTGTCGAGCAGGGCGATCAGGAACGCCAACCGCAACGGGATGCCCCTCGGCACGCTGAGATTGCGGCTCATCGCCGCCACCGCGATCACCAGGATTGTGGCCGCGCCACGCGCGAACAACAGCGGCCAAAGCCCGGAATCGGACGGAGTGCGGTCCAGGAAGACGAAGTTCAACCCCAGGGCCACCCCCGAGGCGACCGTCAACCAGAGCACGCGGTGGCTGAGCCCCGGCCGATGGACACCGTCGTCGCCGGCGTGCCAGCTGATCAACACCACCGCACCCAATGCCACCGCGATACCGGCGCTGGCGAGCATGCCGGGCCGCTCCCCCAGCATCCGCCCGACGCACACCGGCACGCTGGCATCCACCACCGCAGCCAGGGGCGAAACCACCGAGATCGGACCGGCGGCCATGGCGGCATAGAACCACCAGATGCCCAGGGCCTGGCTGAGTCCACCGAGCATGCCCAAGACGACCGTGCTGGTGGTGATGTGCCCGCCGCCGATCAGCGCGAGCAAACCGAGCATCACCATCGAAACCGGGGTGGAAACCAATACCACTCGAAGCGCAGCAACCCGCCGCGACGCGACACCGCCCACGAAGTCGCTGATCCCGAAACTGGTGGCCGACGCCAACGCCAGTCCCTGCGCGGTAGGCGAGCCGATCACGCGGCTGCCTTGGCAGCCTCGGCAGTCGCGGCGCCCTTAACGTTCGATGTGACCATCACGGCGGAAAGCCTAAGTGCGCGGTGAACCCAGAACCCCCGGCGTTTGCGGGATCTTTGCAGCCGACGACCGATGTTTGCACGTCGCCGAATTTAAATTCTCGTGGATTTAACCCCGCGAGCGTTCGCGCCCGCAGGTCAACCCAGCGAACGCAACCACGCGTCGTGCAGGGCAGCGTAATGTCCCTCGGCGCGGATCAGCTCGGCCGGCGGCCCGTCCTCGACGATGTGTCCGCCCTCGATGACCAGCACCCGGTCGGCGATCTCGACGGTAGAGAGCCGGTGGGCGATCACCAGCGCGGTCCGTCGGGTCAGCAAGCTGCGCAGCGCCCTCTGCACCATCCGCTCGCCGGGGATGTCCAGCGAAGACGTCGCCTCGTCGAGAATCAGCACTGCCGGGTCGGCCAGGAAGGCGCGCGCGAACGCCACCAGCTGACGCTGACCGGCCGAGAGCCGCCCGCCCCGTTTGGCGACGTCGGTGTCGTACCCGTCGGGCAGGGCGGTGATGAACGCGTCGGCGCCCACGCTTGTGGCCGCGGCGGCCACCTCGGCGTCGGTCGCGTCGGGGCGGCCGAAGCGGATGTTGTCGGCGACGGTGCCGGTGAAGAGAAAGTTTTCCTGGGTCACCATCACCACGTGGCGCCGCAGCGCCGCCTGGGTGAACGCGCGCAGGTCGACGCCGTCCAGCATCACCGCTCCCGACGCCGGGTCGTAGAACCGGGCGATCAGCTTGGCGATGGTGGACTTGCCGGCGCCGGTGCTGCCGACCAGTGCCACGGTTTGGCCGGCCGGGATGTTCAGCGACAGGCCGGCCAGCACCGACTGGCCATCCCGGTAGCCGAAATGCACGTCGTGCAAAGCGATCCCGCCACGCACCTCACCAGGCATGGTCCGCGGACCAACCGGATCGGTGACGGCGGGCTTTTCGGCCAGCACTCCGGCCAGTTTCTGCAGCGCCGCGGTCGCCGAGGAGAAGATGTTGAGGAACTGGCTGATGTCCTGCATCGGATCGAAGAACATCCGTAGATAGAGCAGGAACGCGGTGAACGTCCCGATCGTCATGTGCCCGTGCAGAACTCGCCAGCCCCCGTAGAGCAGAACCACACCGGTGGTGAGATTGCCGACCAGCTTGATGCCGGGCGAGAAGATCGCGACCAGTTTGAAGGCCCGCTCGTTGACCGCACGGTAGCGGTCGGCGACCGCCGTGAAGATCTCCTGATTGCGGGCCTCACGCCGATAGGCCTGTACCGCCTTGATCCCGGTCATGGTCTCGGCGAACTGCACGATCACCCGCGCCGCATGCTCGCGAACCTCGGTGTAGGTCTTGGCGGACTCCTCTTGGAACCAACGCAGCAACACCACCAGCACCGGGAACGCGGTCAGACACATCAGGCCGAGCCGCCAGTCCAACATGATGAGCAACACCGCCGTACCCGCCATCGTAAGCGCGGCGCTGACCAGTCCGTCGAGCCCGGACTGCAGCATCTCTTGGATCGCATCGACGTCGTTCGTCAGCCGACTGACCACCCGCCCCGAGGTGTAGCGCTCGTGGAATTCCACGTCCAACAGCTGGAAATGGCGGAAGACCCGTCTGCGCAACTCCAGTAGCACCTGCTGGCCGATCTTGCCCGACCACTGCAGAAAGGCCATCCGGGTGCCGGCCTGGGTGAGCACAACCCCCGCGAGCGCAATCACGATCACACTCAGCTGCCGGGTCGAACCGTCCGCGGCGATCGGTGGAATTCCCCGGTCGATGCCACGCTGTGCCAGCAACGGAACCGCCAGCCGGGCAGCGTTTTCCACCAATACGGCCAATGCCAGCAACAACGCGACGCCGCGGTAGGGACGCAGCAGCGACCACAGCAGGGCCCGCGCCGCGGCCCGGCCCGGCTCGGCCGTCACCGGCGCGCCCAGTCGACGAGGTGTTCGGCGCCGTCGTCGAGCTCGTCGTCTGCCGCGAGCAGGTAGCGGTACCGCGGCACCGCGGCCAGCAGCTCAGCGTGGGTGCCGACCGCGGTGATGGTCCCGTCCTCGACCAGCGCCACCCGGTCGGCCAGCGCCACGGTGGACGCCCGATTGGCCACCACCAGCGCGGTGATCGGCTGCGGCCCGGTCGCCAGCGCCTGGCGCAGCGCATCGGTCACGGCGGCCTCGGTGTGCATATCCAGGGCCGACAGCGTGTCGTCGAGCACCAGGATCGTTGGCGCCGCGACCAGGGCCCGGGCCAGCGACAGTCGCTGCCGCTGCCCGCCCGACAGGCTCATGCCCTGCTCTCCGATGCGGGTGTCCAGCCCGGACGGCAGGTCGTAGACAAAGTCGGCCGACGCCACGGCCAGGGCGCGGGCCAGCTCCGCCTCGCTCGCATCGGGCCTCCCCAACCGCAGGTTCTCGGCCACCGACATCGAGAACAGGGTGGGGTCGTCGAAGGCTGTCACCACCGTCGAGCGCAGCGCCGCCAGTGTCAGCGCCCGGATGTCGCGGCCACCGATGAGGATCTGCCCCTCGGTGACGTCGTAGAGCCGGGACAGCAGCATCGCCAGCACCGACTTCCCCGAGCCGGTGGCGCCAACCAGGGCGACGGTCTCGCCCGGCTCGACAGTGAGATTGACCCCGCGCAGCACCCAGGGCGCACCCGGGCCGGCAGCATCCGCCTCGGCGGCAAACCGGAACCCGACGTCGCGCAACTCCAGGCGGCCCACCGGCGGCACCGGGTCGTGCCCGTCGGTGATCTCGAGGGGCGCGCGGAAGATCTCGGTGATCCGATCAGCGGCGGTCATCGCCTCGTGGGTGGCCGACAGCAGGAAGCCCAGCGCCGACAGCGGCCAGATCAGCGACAGCATCAGCGTGATGAATGCGACCAGGGTGCCCATCGTCACCAGGTGGTGGCCGGCGGCGTACGCGCCGAACCCGACCACGGAGATCAGGGTGAAGTTCGGGATCACCTCCAGCAGCGTCCAGAACTTCGACGACACCATCACCTTCTCGACGCCCAGGTCGCGCAGCCTGGTCGCTTGGGCGTCGAAGCCGGCGAACACGTAGTCCTCACGCCCGAACGCTTTGATGGTGCGCAGTCCTACCGCGGACTCCTCGACGACGGTGGCGACCTGGCCGGCCTGGTCCTGCGCTTGGCGCGTCAGCCGGGTGTACTGGCGCCGGAAGTGCTGGATGGCCAGCATCACGGGCACGATCGATGCGCACACCACCACACCCAGCGGCCAGTAGAGCACCAGCAGAATGACCGTCACCACGATGATCTGCACCGTGTTGAGCACCAGAAACACCACCACGAACGACAGGAAGCGGCGCACCGCGGACAGGTCGTTCATGATCCGCGACAACAGCTGGCCGGACTGCCAGCGGCCGTGAAAGGTCAGCGGCAGGACCTGCAGCCGGGCGTAGAGGTCCTTGCGGATGTCGGCTTCCACACCCATGGTGCCGTGCGCGATCAGCCAGCGCCGTACGAACCACAGCAGCGCCTCGAGCACGCCGAGCCCGGTCGCCGCCGTGCCCAGCGTCCACAGCCCGGGCTGGTCCCGGTGCAGTACCGGCCCGTCGATGACGGCCTTGGTCATCAGCGGGATCACCACGGCGGCGGCCAGGCAGAGCACGGCCACCGTCACCATGGTGATCCACCGCGCCCGGTAGGGGCGCAGGTAGGGCAGCAGGCTGCGCAGCGCGGACGCCGGTTTCACGGACTCGACCCTAGATCCAGAGCGCCGACCCGCAGCACATCCCGCGCTCAACGGCCATGTTCAGGCAAAATGGCGACCATGGACAATGCCGCTGCCTCTCCCCGGGTCTTGGTCGTCGACGACGACTCCGACGTGCTCGCCTCGCTGGAACGCGGACTGCGACTGTCCGGCTTCGAGGTGGCGACGGCGGCCGATGGCGCCGAAGCGTTGCGCAGCGCTAAGGAAGCCCGTCCCGACGCCATCGTGCTCGACATCAACATGCCCGTGCTCGACGGCGTGAGCGTGGTGACGGCACTGCGGGCCATGGGTGACGACGTGCCGGTCTGTGTGTTGTCCGCACGCAGTTCGGTCGACGACCGGGTGGCCGGCCTCGAGGCCGGTGCCGACGACTACCTGGTCAAGCCGTTCGTGCTGGCCGAGCTGGTGGCCCGGGTCCGGGCAATGCTGCGGCGGCGCGGGTCGGCGGCCAGCTCCTCCTCGGAAACCATCACGGTGGGTCCGCTGGAAGTCGACATCCCGGGCCGTCGCGCGCGGGTCAAGGGCGTCGACGTGGACTTGACCAAGCGGGAGTTCGACCTGCTCGCCGTTCTCGCCGAGCACAAGACCGCGGTGTTGTCGCGCGCTCAGCTGCTCGAGCTGGTCTGGGGCTACGACTTCGCCGCCGACACCAACGTCGTCGACGTGTTCATCGGCTACCTGCGGCGCAAGCTGGAAGCCGGCGGCGCTCCGCGGCTGCTGCACACCGTGCGCGGGGTCGGCTTCGTCCTGCGAACGCAGTGAGGACAAGCGTGAACGTCATGAAACTGCTGCGACGCATCTTCGCCAGAACACCGTCGCTGCGGACCCGGGTGATGCTCGCCACGGCGATCGGCACCGCGATCGTGACGGTCATCATCGGCGCCATCGTGTGGGTCGGTATCACCAACGACCGCAAGTATTGGCTGGACCGCCGGCTCGACGAGGCGGCCGGGCTGACCGTCCCGCTGATCGGCTTGGGTGAACTGCCCCGTTCGGCCGGCGCCACCGATGCGGTGATCACCCTGCGCCGGGCCAACCAAGTGACGTCGAACTCCTCGGTGGTGCTGCCGGAGCTCGAGCCGGGCTACGCCGACACCGAGATCGACGGCGTGAGCTACCGGGTGCGCACCGTCGACATTCCCGGACCCGGGCCACGGTCGCTCGCCGTCGGCGCCACCTACGAAGCCACCCTCGCCGACACCAACAACCTGCACCGCCGGGTGATCCTGCTCTGTACCGTCGCGATCGGCGCGGCCGCGCTGCTGGGCTGGCTGCTGACCGCGTTCGCGGTACGACCGCTGCGACGGCTGGCGCAGCAGGCGCGATCGATCGACGCCGGCGATGAACGGCCGGAGATCGAGGTGCGCGGCGCCACCGAGGCGGTGGAGATCGCCGAGGCGATGCGCGGCATGTTGCAACGGATCTGGAAGGAGCGCGACCGCACTCAAGAGGCACTGGCCTCCGCACGGGACTTCGCTGCGGTCTCCTCCCATGAGCTGCGCACCCCGTTGACCGCGATGCGCACCAATCTCGAAGTGCTGACCACCCTGGACCTGCCGGACGACCAGCGCAAGGAGGTGCTGCACGACGTCGTGCGCACCCAGACGCGGATCGAGGCGACGCTGTCGGCTCTGGAGCGGCTGGCGCAGGGCGAACTGTCGACCTCCGACGATCACGTACCGGTGGACATCACCGATCTGCTCGACCGGGCGGCCCACGACGCGATGCGGGTCTTCCCCGATTTGAACGTCTCGCTGGTGCCGTCACCGACCTGCATCATCGTCGGGCTGCCGGCCGGATTACGGCTGGCCGTGGACAACGCGATCGCCAACGCGGTCAAGCACGGCGGTGCGACTGAGGTGCAGCTGTCGGCAGTCACTTCACGCGAAGGCGTGGAGATCGCCATCGACGACAACGGCGGCGGGCTTCCCGAGGAAGAGCGCCGCATTGTTTTCGAGCGGTTCTCGCGTGGGTCGACCGCGTCGCATTCGGGGTCCGGACTCGGGCTGGCGCTGGTGGCACAGCAAGCCGAACTGCACGGCGGCACGGCGACTTTGGAAGACAGTCCGCTGGGCGGAGTGCGCCTGCTGCTGCGGCTCCCGCCGCCGCGCTGAACGCACTGCGCCCGGGTAATCAGCCGTTTGCGGTGGACTTCTGCCCGCCCTGGGAGCTGGTCGCAAGCTCGTTGACGATGTGGGCCGGAGCCCAGGCATCTTCGGCGGCGGCCTGCACGGCGGCCGCTTCGTCCGGCTTCGCCGCGGTCCCGCCCAGCGTCACGGTGTCGCCGGTGATCGCCACCGTGAAATCGCCGATGTCCGCGGCCGCCTCGAACACCGGGGCCGCGCCGGAGAAGTCGACGGGCACCGCTGTCGGCACCACCGCGAGATGGTCGATAACGGTGACCTCATCGCTCAAGGTCAAAACCGCGTCCAACAGCTCTCGTTTTGCCGCCGGATCGGCCACGTCTCCGGCCAGGGTGAATTCGCTGCCGTGACGGATCACCGACACCGGCACCGGTGCTGCCGGCACGGCGGCGGGCTGCGGGTCGGCGGCGGGTTGGTGCGCGCGTTCCAGTAGGCCGTAACCGATCGCAGCGAGCAGCGCCGTTGCCAGCGCCGCCCCGATCAGCCGGGCGCGCACTCAGCGGGTGCCGAGCAGGTCGATCACGAAGACCAGGGTCTTTCCGGCCAGCGGATGGCCGGTTCCATCGGGACCGTAGGCCAGCTCCGGTGGGATCACCAGCTGACGCCGGCCGCCCACCTTCATGCCCGGGATGCCGTCCTGCCACCCGGCGATCAGCCCGTCCAGCGGAAATTCCAGCGATTCCCCGCGGTTCCACGAGCTGTCGAACTCCGCGCCGCTGTCGTAGTCGACGCCGAGGTAGTGCACGTTGACGACCCCGCCGGGGACGGCCGCCGGGCCTTCCCCGACGACGATGTCCTCGATGACCAGCTCGGCGGGTGCCGGTCCGGTCGGAACGGTGATCTGTGGCTTGGCAGGGTCACCCATAGTGGTTACCGTCCGCCGATGCCGACGTAGTCACGCTCGGTGTAGCCCGTGTAGATCTGGCGGGGCCGGCCGATCTTGCTGTCGCCCTCGTCGTGCATCTCGCGCCAGTGCGCGATCCAGCCGGGGAGCCGGCCCAGCGCGAACAGCACCGTGAACATCTGGGCCGGGAAACCGATCGCCCGGTAGATCAGGCCGGTGTAGAAGTCGACGTTCGGGTAGAGCTTGCGCTCCACGAAGTAGTCATCGGTCAGCGCGGCCTCTTCGAGGTCCTTGGCGATGTTGAGCAGTTCGTCGTCACCGCCGAGCTTGCCGAGGATCTTGTCGGCCTGTTCCTTGACGATGCGCGCCCGCGGGTCGTAGTTCTTGTAGACCCGGTGGCCGAAGCCCATCAGCTTGACGCCGTCTTCGCGGTTCTTGACCTTGTGGACGAAGTCGGTGACGTTGCCGTTCTGCTGGTCGCGGATCTGCTCGAGCATCTCCAATACCGCCTGGTTGGCGCCACCGTGCAGCGGGCCCCACAGCGCATTGATGCCGCCGGAGATCGAGGTGAACAGGTTGGCCCGCGAGGAGCCCACCAGCCGCACCGTCGATGTCGAGCAGTTCTGCTCGTGGTCGGCGTGCAAGATGAACAGCATGTCCAGGGCCCGGACCACCTCGGGGTCGGCCTCATAGGGCTCGGCGGGCAGGCCGAAGGTCATCCGCAGGAAATTCTCCACCAGGCTCAGCGAGTTGTCCGGGTACAGGAACGGCTGGCCGGCCGACTTCTTGTAGGCGTAGGCGGCGATAGTGGGCAGCTTGCCCAGCAGCCGGATAGTCGACAGTTCCACCTGGTCGTTGTCCGACGGGTCCAGCGAGTCCTGGTAGTAGGCGCTCAAGGCGTTGACCACGCTCGACAGCACCGGCATCGGGTGGGCGTTACGCGGGAAGCCGTCGAAGAACCGCTTCAGGTCCTCGTGCAGCATGGTGTGCCGCTGAATCCGGCCGGTGAACGCGGCCAGCTGGTCGGAGGTGGGCAGCTCGCCGTAGATCAGCAGGTAGCTGACCTCGATGAAGGTGGACTTCTCGGCCAGCTGCTCGATCGGGTAACCGCGGTAGCGCAGGATGCCGGCGTCACCGTCGATGTAGGTGATGGCGCTCTTGACCGGCGAGGTGTTGGCGTAGCCATTGTCGAATGTGGTGTAGCCGGTCTTGGCGAGCAACGAACCGATGGCGAGAGCGTCGGACCCCTCGGTCGCCTCGACGATCGGCAGTTCTAGCTCGCCGCCCGGATACCGGAGAGTGGCGGTGTCATCGGTTGCGGCCACAAGGAACCCCTTTGCGCTATTCGGCTGACCAGATTGGGCGTGTATAGGAAAAGGTAGTCGGTTCCAGCCCAGCGCGCCCGCCCGGGGCCGAGGTATCCCGTATCGGCGTTACGGTGGCGGCAGCGGGTGCACATCGCCGGGCCGGCGATAGCGCAGGAAGGCGGGCGCTGCCAGGGCCGCAAGCATCACGCCCACCACCACCAGCGCCCCGCCACCGGCGGACGCCGCGGCCGTCCCCACCACCGCCCCGGCCGCGCCGTGCACCGCATCGGCGAGCCGTGGGCCACCGGCGACGATCACGGTGAACACCCCCTGCAGCCGGCCGCGGATCTCGTCGGAGGCGGCCTGCTGCAGCATCGTCGAGCGGAACGCCGCCGAGACCATGTCCGCGGCACCACCGACCGCCAGGAACACCAGCGCCACCCACAGCGCTCGGCCCGCGTGCCCGCCGCCATGCCCGACCGCAAATCCGAAACCGATCATGGCCACTCCCCAGACCACGATCGCGGCCACGACGGCCAGGCCCTGGCGGGTGATCCGCGGCAGCCACCCCGAGAACACCCCACCGAGCACCGCCCCGGCCGACATCGCCGCGGCCAGCAGCGCCATGGTCGTGCCGCCCTCGACCGGGCCGCCGAAGTCCGCGCTCGCGATCTGCGGGAACAGCGCTCTGGGCATGCCGAGGATCATCGCGATCAGGTCCACCACGAACGACATCAGCACCACGGTGTTGCCGGCCAGGTAACGGAACCCGTCAAGCACGGCCGTGATCCCGAAGCTGGACGGTCCGGCCCGCTCGATCGGGGGCATGGGCGTCAGCCGAAACGTCGCCCAGATCGGGAAGATGCACGTCGCCGCATCGATCAGATACAGGGTGGACAGATCTACCCAGCCGAGCAGTAGCCCGGCCAGCAGGGGCCCGACGATCGCCCCGAACTGCATGACGGTCATGTTCAGCGAATTGGCGGCGGGCAGGTCCTTGCCGGCCACCAGTCGAGGAATCGCCGCGGACCGGGTCGGGGCATTGACCGCATAGAACCCCTGCTGGACACCCAGCAGTACGAGCACCACCCACACGTTGTCGAGCGCGGCCGCGGCCTGAACCCACAACAGCAGGGAGGCCCCCGCCAGCCCGCAGGAGGCGATGATCAGCAGCTTGCGCCGGTCCATGGCATCGGCCCAGGCGCCGCCGAGCAAACCGAAGACGACCAGCGGCACCAGGGCGAACAGTCCCGACAGCCCGACGTAGGCCGAGCTGCGGGTCAGCGCATAGATCTGTACCGGCACCGCGAAGATGGTGAGGTTCGCCCCGATGACGGTCGGGATTCCGGCCACCCACAACCGCCGGAAGTCGGGGCTGCGCAGCGGGGTGGTGTCGGCGAAGATTCTCATCGCGGCGGCACCGGAGTCACGGCTGGAGTCGCTCCACCCGCCCGCCGGTCACCCGAATCCGGTTGTGCAACCGGCCTTCCCGGCCCTGCCAGAATTCCACCACCTCCGGGGCGATCCGATAGCCACGCCAGTTCGGCGGCGCGGGGATCGCCTCGGCACCAGAGAATTGGGCCGTCACGGCGTCCAGCTGCGCCAGCAGTGCGGCTCGCGACGCGATCGGCTGCGACTGCTGCGATGCGCAGAAACCCAGCTGCGACGCCCGCGGTCGGTGCACCCAGTACTCGGCGCTGACCGACTCGTCGAGCTGGGTGACCGGTCCGCGAATGTGGACTTGGCGGCCCAACTGGTACCAGGGAAAAGTGGCCGATGCGTACGGTGTCGACGCCAGCTCGGCAGCCTTGGCGGAGTCGGAGTCGGTGAAAAACGTCACACCGTTCTCGTCGAGGTTCTTGCACAGCACCGAGCGACTGACCGGACGGCCGGCTTCGACCGTCGCCAGCACCATGGCGTTGGGTTCGGAGATCCCTGCGCGCTCGGCGTCGCCGATCCAGTTGCGCAGCAGAACCTCCCAGCCCTCCTCGAGCCAGCCCGCGTCAAGGTCACCGCTGTTGTCCTTCTCCTGATATTCCACTCGCATCGCCGCCAGGTGCTCGTTGTCGGGGCCGGTCCTGTGCACCGCACAACGCTACGCCCCGCCGCAGACCAGCCGTCGTTACCGGCCGGTAGCAACGGCTGGGCACCGGGGTGGAAGAATCCAGGGCATGACTGCTGCGGTCCCGGAGAACTTTGTCGCCGGCCTGGAAGGCACCGTTGCCTTCACCACTGAAATCGCCGAACCGGACAAGGACGGCGGCGCACTGCGCTACCGCGGCGTGGACATCGAGGACCTGGCCGGCAAGGTCGGCTTCGGCGATGTGTGGGCCCTGTTGGTCGACGGCGACTTCAACCGCCCGCTGGCGCCCGCCGAGCCGCTGGAACTGCCGATTCGCACCGGTGACGTCCGGGTCGACGCCCAGGCCGGAGTGGCGATGCTGGCGCCGCAGTGGGGTTTTGAGCCGTTGCTGGACACCGACGACGCCACCGCGCGCGATCAGCTGGCCCGCGCGTCGGTGATGGTGCTGTCCTATGTCGCGCAGTCGGCCCGGGGCCAGGAGCTCGCGGTGTCGCAGCAGACGATCGACGGGTGCGCCACCATCACCGAGCGGTTCATGACCCGCTGGCGCGGCGAGCCCGACCCGCGGCACACCGAGGCGATCGACGCCTACTGGGTGTCGGCGGCCGAGCACGGCATGAACGCCTCGACGTTCACCGCCCGGGTGATCGCTTCCACCGGCGCCGACGTCGGCGCCGCGCTGTCCGGAGCGATCGGCGCGATGAGTGGCCCGCTGCACGGCGGCGCCCCGGCGCGGGTGATCCCGATGATCGCCGAGGCGGAGCGCACCGGTGACGCGCGCGCGGTGGTCAAGGGCATCCTGGACCGGCGCGAGAAGCTGATGGGCTTCGGACACCGGGTGTACCGCGCCGAAGACCCGCGCGCCCGAGTGCTGCGGGCCACCGCCAAGCGTCTGTCGGCCCCGCGTTTTGAGGTGGCAGCGGCACTGGAGCAGGCGGCGCTGGACGAGCTTCGGGAGCGTCGCCCCGACCGGGCCATCGAGACCAACGTGGAGTTCTGGGCGGCGGTGATCCTGGACTTCGCCGAGGTTCCCCCGGCGATGATGCCGGCGATGTTCACCTGTGGCCGTACCGCGGGCTGGTGCGCCCACATCATGGAGCAGAAGCGGCTGGGCAAGCTGGTGCGCCCGTCGGCGATCTACGTGGGGCCGGGGCCGCGCAGCGCGGAATCCGTTGCGGGCTGGGAGCACGTCACCAAGAGCTGACGGGCGGTTCAGCGCCGCCGCAGCGCACCGAGCAGGTTCTGCAACAGCGGCAGATCTGAGTGGTCCTTGACTTCGTCGAGCATGTCCGGCACCCGGGTGAACTTCACCCGCGGGCGGTCTTGGGCTTCGCCGCGGGCGATTTCGGCGTCGTTGATGGCCTTCCAGCCGGCCGCGTCGATGACGTCGGGCTGGTGGGCGTGCACCATCCGGGCGACTGCCCGCGGTCCGGCGATCGGCTCCGTCAGCAGGCCTGCGTTGTAGTCGGCGGCCAGCGTCTGGATGGTCTTGAGCGAGTCGGACTTGTTGGAGCCGATAAACCCGTTGGTACCGCGCTTGATCCAACCCGAGACGTACGCTCCCGGAACTCGCTCCCCGGTCGACGGGTCGATGACGCGGCCGCCCTCGTTCGGGACGACGCCGGCAGCGTCGTCGAACGGCAGGTCGGCGATGGGCGTTCCGTGGTAGCCGATCGAAGTCAACACCAGGCCGGCGTCGATGCGTCGCACCTGATCGGTTCCGGTGAGCGTGAACTCCACTGCGCTGCAACGGTCATCGCCGAGAACCCGGGCCGGGGTCAACTCGTAGGCGAATCGAATCCGGGGACGGGCGATCGGCGCCGAGGCATCGCCCAGCTTGCTCAATATCTCCAGTTTCTGCCGGGTCAAGGTGTCCTGAACGGTTGCCAGGTCCTCGCGCACCCGGGCATGGTCCTCGGCGTCGAGTACCACCTCGGCGGTCTGCGTCAGCCCCACCAACTCGGGCAGGGTGAACGCGGAGGAGGCCGGGCCGCGCCGGGCGACGATCACCACTTCGGAAACAGCCGAGTCCCGCAGCGCCGCCAGCGCGTAGTCGGCTATGTCGGTGCGGGCCAGCCGGTCGGGGTCGGCGGTGAGGACGCGTGCCACATCGAGAGCGACGTTGCCATTGCCTACGATCACCACCCGCTCGCAGCTGAGATCGACCGGTAGATCAGCGAATTCGGGATGTCCGTTGTACCAGCCGACGACCTCGGTTGCGGTGCCCGTTCCAGGCAGATCCATCCCGTCGATCTCGAGTCGCCGGTCGTGCAGGGCACCCGAGGCGTACAGCACGGCGTGGTGGTGCTGCAGCAGGTCCGCGTGGCTCAGGTGCTTGCCCACTTCGACGTTGAGGAAGAACTGGAATCCGCGGCGCGCGGAGATCTGGTCGAACAACCGGGTGGCCAGCTTGGTGCGCTGGTGATCCGGGGCGACGCCGGCCCGCACCAACCCGTACGGGGTGGGCAGCTTCTCGAAAACGTTCACCAGCACGCCCTGCTGGGTCAGTAGTTCGTCGGCTGCGTACATGGCCGCCGGGCCGGAGCCGACGATAGCCACAGTCAGCGGATATTTGCCGCGTTGATGCAGCTCGGCGGCCGGCAGGATGGGCGCCAGCTTGGAGGTCGGCGGGAGCTTCACCCCTTCAGGCCGTTCCGGGTAGAACGACCTGTTGATCTCCACGAACGGCAACTGTTCGGTCATCACCTTGGTGTGCGGGACGATCGCGTCGACCGGGCAGGCCCGCACGCAGGCTCCGCAGTCCACACACGCATCCGGGTCGATGTAGAGCATCTCCGACGTGGCGAACGCGGGCTCGTCCGGCGTGGGGTGGATGCAGTTGACCGGGCAGGCGAACACACACGACGCGTCGTTACAACACGCCTGGGTAATTACGTGCGGCATGACCTGTGGGTGTCGCTACGCGACCGAGGCGGCAACGGGCGTCAGATGCGCACGCTGCGGCTGGCTGCGGAACCGGGACGGCGCGCCGTGGATCCGGCAGATCCGCCACACCAACTTGGCGATCGGGTTCATCAGGCCGGTGTCGTGGCAGAGCATCCGGACATCGCCGAACATGTCCTGCAACATCTGTCGAGCCTCGGCCGACCGGAAGAAGATGTCCTTGCGGACCTCACGCGGAATGTCGAACTCGGTCCAGAACGCCTTGGGCGGCACCACGATCGCCGAGCACAGGATCCGCATCACGATCGGAACGTACAGCGAGAGCCAGAACCGCTTGCGACGGGGCAGGTTCGGAATGCGCTTGTGCAGGTATTCGTGCGCGAAGGAGATGTGCCGCGCCTCCTCGGCCACGTGAATGGCCATCACCCGTTCCATGATCGGGTGCAGGGTTTTGCCTTCGCGCAGGATGGCCTTCTGAATGTGGTCGATGGGCTCCTCGCCGGCGAGGATGCCGAACCAGAACGGGATCGGCAGCGGTCCGGCGACCAGCGGGATGAACGGCTGCACCCACTTGAGCAACCGCGGCATACCCGGCACGTCCGCGCCGATGTGGTTCACCATCTCCTGGAACATCATGGTGTGGTTGCACTCTTCCACCGCCTCGTGCAGGCAGTAGCGGTACTCGGGCGAGCCGTTGGGCACCCAGAACGCGTATTCCATCAAGCCGCGGATCAGGATGGACTCGAAGTGCAGCCCGACTTTGGCGACGTTGGCCTGGCGCCACATGCCGATCTTGATCTGGACGTCCTTCGGCTGGGCCTGGTACCACCAGTGCCGGCCGATCGGGTCGGTACCGGGCAGGATCCAGCGCGGGTCGTTTTCGGTGACCTTGAACTCGGGCGTGTCCCAGTCGATGTCGGTATACGGATTGAAGTTCCGTCGCACCGACCCTTCCGACAACGTGTTGAGGATCTCGACGTAGTTCGCGTCGTCGGTCACTTCCATGTTGGCTCGCCACCGGCGCACGATTCGGGTTCGAGCGGCTTTCTGAGCCATCGGGGACACCTCCACCAGTCGTTTACATTTGCTAGGCGTATGTACAACGGTACCGCAGGTACTGGGTACCCGTCCAGACTCCGAATCAACACTGTGGGCGTGACAGGTGTCGAGCACTTTGGGTGATCTACATCACAATAAACCTGCCCTGCGAGGCAGCGCCGCCCGCTGTCTACGCTAGAGCCCATGGCTGAGCAGCTCACGATCCCGGACAACATCAAGCCCGCTGACGGACGGTTCGGCTGCGGGCCGTCGAAAGTCCGCCCTGAGCAGTTGAACGCGCTGGTCACCACCGCGGCGCCACTGTTCGGCACCTCCCACCGTCAGGCGCCGGTCAAAGACTTGGTCGGCCGCGTCCGCTCCGGGTTGCGCGAACTGTTCTCGGTGCCGGACGGCTACGAAGTGGTCCTGGGCAACGGCGGGTCGACGGCTTTCTGGGACGCTGCGGCGTTCGGTCTGGTCGACAAGCGCTCACTGCACCTGACCTACGGCGAGTTCAGCGCGAAGTTCGCCTCGGCGGTGGCCAAGAACCCGTTCGTCGGCGACCCGATCGTCATCAAGGCCGACGCGGGCAGCGCCCCCGAGCCGCAGTCCGACCCGTCGGTCGACGTGATCGCCTGGGCGCACAACGAGACCTCGACCGGAGTGGCGGTGCCGGTGCGCCGGCCCAGCGGTTCCGGGGATGCCCTGGTCGTCATCGACGCGACCTCGGGGGCCGGCGGCCTGCCGGTCGACATCACCGAGGTCGATGCGTACTACTTCGCGCCGCAGAAGAACTTCGCCTCCGACGGCGGGCTGTGGCTCTCCATCATGAGCCCGGCCGCGCTGGCCCGCATCGAGACCATTGCCGCATCCGGCCGGTGGGTGCCGGAGTTCCTGTCCTTGCCGATCGCGGTGGACAACAGCACCAAGAACCAGACCTACAACACCCCGGCGATCGCCACCCTGGCGCTGTTGGCCGAACAGCTGGACTGGATGCTGGGCAACGGCGGACTGGACTGGGCGGTCAAGCGCACCGCGGACTCGTCGCAGCGGCTGTACTCGTGGGCCGAGGAGCGGTCCTTCACCACCCCGTTCGTCGCCGACCCGGCGTTGCGCTCGCAGGTCGTGGGCACCATCGACTTCGTCGACGAGGTGGATGCGGCCGCGGTGGCCAAGGTGCTCCGGGCCAACGGCATCGTCGACACCGAGCCCTATCGCAAGCTGGGCCGCAACCAGCTGCGGGTCGCGATGTTCCCGGCGGTGGAGCCCGACGACGTGAGCGCCCTGACCCAATGCGTGGACTGGGTGGTCGAACGCCTCTGAGCGAGGCTCTGAGCGCCTGTAATCAGATCGTTATAACGCCCGCGTGTCACGACGGGTGGGGTCGTTCACTGGACTAGAGTCCGCACGTAACCGGGCGTTCGCAAGGAGAAGTCATGCGGGAACTGAGGGCCATCGGCCTCGACGTCGACGGCAAGCACATCATCTGCGAGAGCGCCGGAGACGGCGAAGACCACACCGAGATGTTCCGGGTCCGTATCGATGACCGGTTGCGCGGCGCGGTCCGTGGGGAGGGACACCGGGTCGGACAGCATCCGGCCGATGCGGGCAGCAGCATGCTGCGTCCCAAAGACATCCAGGCGCGCATCCGTGCCGGGGCGTCGGTCGAGCAGGTGGCCGCCGCGGCCGGCGTGGACGTCGCCCGCGTGGAACGCTTCGCCCACCCGGTGCTGCTGGAGCGATCCCGTGCCGCGGAGCTCGCGACCGCTGCGCACCCGGTGCTGGCCGACGGCCCGGCAGTGCCGACCCTGCTGGAGGTCGTCACCTCCGCACTGGTGTCGCGGGGTTTGAGCTCCGACAGCAGCAACTGGGACGCGTGGCGCAACGACGACGGGCGCTGGACGGTGCAGCTGGCGTGGAAGGCCGGCCGCTCGGACAACGTCGCGCACTTCCTATTCAGTCCGGGTGCGCACGGCGGGACGGTGACCGCGGTCGATGACGCCGCCATGGAATTGATCGACCCGGGCTTCGGCCGCCCGCTGCGGCCGGTGGCCGCAGTGGCCGAGTTGGACTTCGAGACTCCGGCCGCCCCCGCGGTGGTCGAAGAGGAGCCGGTGCAGCAGCGGACGGGGACTCGCGCCCGCCGCAGCAAGCCCGAGGTCCCGGGCTGGGAGGACGTCCTGCTCGGGGTGCGCTCGACCGGTCAGCGCTGACCAGCCAGCGCCAGCAGCACGAGCCACGCGCCCGCTACGCCGATTCCGGCGCCCAAGGCCAACCATCGCAGCACGGGTGTGCGCCGCCAGCCCCACACCGTGGGCGCCAGCCCGCCCACCGCAATCAGATTGAGCGCCACCGCCAGCGCCGGGTGGACCCGCAGCAGGCCCAGGCTCAACACGGCGGTCGCGGTGCCGGTCACCGCCGCAACGAACCCCGCCACAGTCAGACCCGTCCCCCACGGCGTACTGGGGGCGGGCGTCATTCCGGCAGCCTAATGCGCTCGTAGAACGCCAGCGCGGCGGCGGTGGCGACGTTGAGCGAGTCGGTGCCCCGCGACATCGGGATGCGGACCCGGATGTCGCTGGCGCGCATCGCCCGCTCCGACAGGCCCGGACCCTCCGCACCGACCAGCACCGCGATCGGTTCGTCGCGCACCTTTGTCATCGCGCTCGACAACAGCTCCGCCCGCGGGTCCGGAGTCATCGCCAGCAGCCGGAAACCCTGCTCGCGCAGCATCGTCAGATCCCCGGGCCAGTCCGCCGAACGGGCGAACGGCACCAGCAGGGCATGCCCCATCGAGACCCGCACCGAGCGCCGGTAGAGCGGGTCGGCGCAGCCGCTGCCGAACACCACCGCGTCCACACCCAGCCCGGCACCGTTGCGGAAGATCGAACCGAGGTTCTCGTGGTCGTTGACGCCTTCGAGCACCGCGATCGTCCTGGCCCCGGCGACCAGATCACCCACCGACGGCTCCGACACCCGCGAGGCGGCGGCCAACACACCGCGGTTGAGGTGAAAGCCCACCACCTCGGCCATCACCTCGGCGGACACCCGGTAATACGGGACGTCCGGGGCATCAGGTGCGGTCAGGTCGAGCGCCAACTCGGTCAGCCGCCGATCGGTGCCCAGCAGCGCCCGTGGGATGAACCGCGATGCCAGCATCCGCTGCACCACCAGCACCCCTTCGGCGATCACCAGCCCCTTGCCGGTGGGCAGGTCCGGGCGACGATCGATGCTGTTCAGATCGCGGAAGTCATCCAGCCGGGAATCGCCGGGGTCGTCGATATCGACAACATCGACGCGCCTGGCCACTGCGGGAACTTTACCGGCGAGGCGCTAACGTCAACGGCGATGACCCCTCAGCACTCCCCGGAGCCCTCCCTTCAGCCGCCACCGCTGCCGACCGCGCTGCTGCGGGTCTGGCCCGTGATCGGCGCCGGCGCCGCCGGCTTCTGCTTGGCAACCCTCGCCGCGTTCACGGTGCCGGCGCTGGAAGGGTGGCGGCCGGTGAGCCTGGCGGGCCTGGCGACGGGCATGGTGGGCACCTCGGTCTTTCTGTGGCAGCGCGCGGCAGCACGACGCGGCGCGCGGGGAGCCCAAACCGGACTGGAACACGAATAGAGTTACGAACCGACAATTCGAGGAGGAATGCCATGGCAGCCCCGCTGTTGACGGCACAGGTCGACATCAATGCCCCGGTGGCCAAGGTCTGGGCACTGATCTCGGACTTCCGGCGGATGCCCGAGTGGAGCCCGCAGTGCCGGTGGATGAAGCCGCTCGGCGTGGTGCGCCCGGGCACCCGCACGATCAACTTCAACCGACGCGGACGGATGTACTGGCCCACCAGCTCTGTGATCACCGAGTACATCCCGGAGCGCAAGCTGGCCTTCCGCGTCACCGAGAACCACAGTGTGTGGAGCTACGAGCTCGAGCCGACCGCCACCGGCACGCGGGTCGTCGAGAGTCGGCACGTCGAGAACGGCAACACCACCGCGGTCTCCGCGTTTTTGGTGGGCAAGTTCATGGGCGGGACGCCGACCTTCGAACGCGAGCTGGTCGAGGGTATGAACGCTTCACTGAGCAAGATCAAGGCCGCCGCGGAGAACGCCTGACGCCCCCGTGGCGGCAGAGTAACGTCCCCTGAAACGGGCAGGATACTGGGAGGAATCCATGGAAACCGTGAAATCCGCAGTGCGACTGCCGAGCATCGCCATCGCGGCGACGGCCCTGGTGGCCGCCGGCCTGACCCCGGTGGCCGCGGCACCCGAAATCAGCACTCGCACCGTGGCCGCGGTGTCGGCCGAGGTGACGCTGGCCGCCAACACGGTCGTCGACAGTTTCGAAGCCCTCGCCGGACTCGCGCCTGTCGACATGTCCAGCCTTGCTGAGGAACTCAACGTCCCGGGCGATCTCGACCTGTCCGAAGTCCTGCCCGGCGCGGCCTATGCGTTGGACGTGCCCGGCGCTGCCGACGCGTTCGACATCGTCGGCCTGTTCAACGCGGAAGTGGCGGCCGCCGTAGGACTGTTCAACCGCTTTATCAGCCTGCCGTTCACGTTGTACAACGACTTCACGAACTTGTTCACCAGCCTGATCAACCTCGACTTCGGGATGGCCTTCAGTCAGGCGGCCACCATCCCGCTGGACATCTTCAACTACGTGGTCGGCCTACCGGGAGCGGTGCTCAACACCGCCTTCAACATGCTCTTCGTGCTCCCGGGCGAGTACCTGTTCAACTTCGGTTAGGACGTCTCCGGCTCGCCCGGTTCCTCGGATTCCCCTGGGGCGCCGAGGATGTCGGCAGACGCTTCGATAACAGTCTCTGCTGCGTCAGCTTCGGCGTCGGCTCCGGTTTCGACCGGTTCCGGCGCCGCTGCTGTTTCGGCGGGACTCTCGGCCGCTGCTTCGACGACGGCCTCAGCCGGCTCGGTCACGTCGGCAGCCGCCTCGGTCACGTCTTCAGCCGGCTCGGTCACGTCGGCAGCCGCCTCGGCCACGTCCTCAGCCGGCTCGGTCACATCCGCAGCCGCATCGGTCACCTCGTCAACCGGTTCGCTCACCTCGTCAACCGGTTCGGCGGCCGGGACCGTCGTGACATCGACGATCTCCAGCACACCGTCGTCGTAGGGCTCGTATACCGGGGAACCGGTGCCCGGAGGGGCCGGGGTGTCACTGTGCGCGCCGCAGCCGTACCGGTTGTCGACCACGTGTCCGTCGGCGGACATTTCGTTACCGCAGACGCCGAACACCGTGCCCAGCTCGCCGGCGAGCGGCAAATAGAAACCACAGTCGCGACAGACCCGCTTAGTGGACCGCGCCATCGCCGAATCCGGACCGTGCTCGCCGTCGTGCCAGCGCTGCGCCGCCTCGGCGCGGCCCACCGGACTCATCAGCCAGCGCCGGCCCAGGCCGATCTCGCCGGCCACCTCGTCGAGCTGGGGGTCGCCACTCGAGGTGTAACCGGGCACCAGCCGCGGATCGTCGGCGGGCGGCGCCAGCAGATCCCCCGGCCCCAGGTCGCCGGGACGCACCCGCTGGTCCCAGGGCACCCACTCCGGGGCCAGCAGGGCCGTGGGGCCGGGCACCAGCACAACCTCGCTGACCGTGGGCACCGTGGCGCCCGGGACCGCCGCGACGACGACAGCCCACTGCCAGCCCTGATAACCGGGCAGCACCGCACCGAACCGGTGCGTGGCGGCAGTCGGGTCTTCGTAATCGACCCCCAGGTGCTCGCCGACCGTGTCGGCGCCGCTGAACTCGGCGACGGCCGAGCGGGCGTGCTCGACTGCCTCGGCCAGCACCGTGGGCACGGCGATGGTCGCAGTGGCTGATTCTGCGCTGGGTCCGGTCACGCGGGTCCCTTCCGTTCAATGACGTCCCTATACTGCCGCAGCGCGGCTCCATCAGCCACATGCAGGCACGATCATGGCCTACGCGGTCGTGCGGCGGACATAGGGAAGAATCGCGGATGTGTCTGCACGGCGTCGTGATCTCCCCGAACCGGGCCGGCGAAGCCGTCCGTCACCGGTCCCCGGCCGAGGTGCGCGCAACGGTTCGGCCGGACAGCACCCCGGCATGGCCAACTACCCCAGTAACAACGCCGGTGACCAGCGGCAGCGCAAGCCCATGCCCAGCGAGAACCGGTACCTGCCCCCGCTGCGCGAACACACCGGCACGCCTCGTCGCCCCGAGACTCCAAGTGGTTCGAGCGCCGGCGATCGCGTCACGGTCACCCGAGCGGCCGCGGCGCGCAGTCGCGAAATGGGCTCGCGGATGTACGGGCTCGTACAACGGGCCGCCACCGCCGACGGCGCCGACAAATCTGGACTGACCGCACTGACCTGGCCCGTGGTGGCGAACTTCGCGGTGGACGCGGCGATGGCCGTCGCACTGGCCAACACCTTGTTCTTCGCGGCGGCCGCCGGCGAGAGCAAGGGCCGGGTGGCGCTGTATCTGCTGGTGACTATCGCGCCGTTCGCGGTGGTCGCGCCGCTGATCGGTCCCGCCCTGGATCGCGTCCAGCATGGCCGGCGCGCCGCGCTGGCCATGTCGTTCGCACTGCGAACCCTGTTGGCCCTGGTGCTGATCGCCAACTACGACGGTGTCGCGGGCACCTTCGGCTCCTGGGTGCTCTATCCGTGCGCCCTGGCGATGATGGTGCTGTCGAAATCGTTCACGGTGTTGCGCAGCGCCGTCACGCCACGGGTCATGCCGCCGTCGATCGACCTGGTGCGGGTCAATTCCCGACTGACAATGTTCGGTCTACTCGGCGGCACGATCGTCGGGGGCGGCGTAGCCGCGGCAGCCGAGTACATCTTCACCCGGCTGCTAGAGCTACCGGGGGCATTGTTGGTGCTCGTGGCGGTCTCGGTGGCCGGAGCAGTCCTGTCGATGCGGATCCCGCGATGGGTGGAAGTGACCGCCGGCGAAGTCCCCACCACCTTGAGATACCGCTTCGACGAACGGCCCCGAAGCTGGCCCGAACAGGTCCGGCGGGCCGGCGGGGCGCTGAGCCAGCCGCTGCGGCAACCGCTGGGCCGCAACATCATCGCCGCGCTGTGGGGCAACTGCACCATCAAGGCGATGGTCGGGTTCTTGTTCTTGTACCCGGCGTTCGTGGCCAAGCAGCACAACGCCGGCGGTTGGGTACAGCTGGGCATTCTCGGGTTGATCGGAGCGGCCGCCGGCCTGGGCAACTTCGCCGGAAACTTCACCAGCGCTCGACTGCAACTGGGACGCCCCGCGGTGCTGGTGGTGCGGTGCACCATGGCGGTGACGGCTGTCGCGCTGGCCGCAGCGGTGGCCGGGACCCTGGCGATGGCGGCGATCGCCGCGTTGGTGACGTCGGGGGCCAGTGCGATCTCGAAGGCGTCGTTGGACGCAGCGCTGCAGGACGACCTGCCCGAAGAGTCCCGGGCATCGGCATTCGGCCGCACCGAGTCCACCCTGCAACTGGCCTGGGTGTCGGGTGGTGCACTGGGCGTGTTGGTATATACCGACTTGTGGGTGGGCTTCACCGCGATCACCGCTCTGCTGATCCCGGGTCTGGCCCAGACCATCCTGTCGTTCCACGGCGACTCGTTGATTCCCGGGCTGGGGGGCAACCGGCCGGTGCTGATCGAGCAGGACGGCGCCCGCCTCGACCCGGCTAGACAGGGGTGATGTAGGAGTGAAACGCTCGACGGCCGTGCTGGTGGCCGCGTTGACGGTGGTGACCGCGGCGCTGGCCGGATTCGGCACCTGGTGGTTCACCCGGTCCGAGGAGCCGCTGCCGCCGCAGATCAGCGCGTACTCCAACGGCCATCTCACCCGCACTGGGCCGTACATGTACTGCAACGTGCTCAACCTCGATGAGTGCCTGCTGACCGAAGCGCAAGGCACGTTGGCGGTCGACTCGCGTCATCCGGTGCAGCTGTCGGTGGACGAGACCATCGGGCGAGCGCCGTGGCAACTATGGCGGCTCTACGACAACCCGGCCGACACCACTAAAGAGACATATCCGGCAGGCAGCACCCTGGCGGTCACCGTCCACACCGTGGATCCGCAGCGCGGTCTGCTGCGCGGGCTGGTGGTGCAGCTGCCCACCCTGGTCGTCGACGCCAGAACCGGCGAGCTGTTCACGGCATCGCACGCCGAGTGGGCGGTGGGAACACGCTGGAATAGTCAGACAAGCGCCGACTGAGCTCCGTGGCCAGCCGGCACCTGCTCGCCGTCCGGCACCGGCCCCGGCGGGGTTCCATCCCCGAATGGCCTGCCGCCCAGCGCTTCTCGGCCATGCGGCGACAACCAATTCGCCAGGTCCGGCCCGTCGGGGACGATCTTCGTCGGATTGATGTCGGCATGCACCATGTAGTAGTGCTGTTTGATCTGCACGAAGTCGGTGGTGTCGCCGAACCCGGGCGTTTGGAATAGATCCCGGGCGTAGGCCCACAGCACCGGCATCTCGGACAGCTTCTGCCGGTTGCATTTGAAATGTCCGTGATAGACCGGGTCGAACCGGGCCAAGGTGGTGAACAGTCGCACGTCGGCCTCGGTGATGGTGTCCCCGACCAGGTATCGCTGATCGGCCAGACGGACGCTGATCCAGTCCAGCGCGGTGAACAGTCGGTCGTAGGCGGCGTCGTAGGCCTCTTGGGTGCCGGCGAAGCCGCACCGGTAGACCCCGTTGTTGACCTCGGTGTAGATCCGCGCGGCCACCTCATCGATCTCCTCGCGCAGCGGTTCGGGGTACAGCTGCGGCGCCCCGTCGCGGTGATAGGCCGTCCACTCGGTGGAGAAGTCCAGGGTCATCTGGGCGAAGTCGTTGGTCACCACCGCCCCGGTGGGCACGTCGACCATCGCGGGAACGGTGATCCCCTTGGGATAGTCCGGGATGCGTTTGAAGTACGCGTCTTGCAGCCGTGGGATCTGCAGCACCGGGTCCACGCCACCGGGGTCCAGATCGAAGGTCCAGCTGCGCTGATCGTGGGTGGGTCCGCAAAACCCTATGGAGATAACCTTTTCCAGGCCGAGCAGCCGCCGCACGATGATGGTGCGATTGGCCCACGGGCAGGCCCGCGCGACGATCAGACGGTATCGGCCCGGTTCGACGGGATACCCATCACGGCCGTCGGCGGTGATCCGGGTGGAGATGTAATTGGTGTCGCGGGTGAAGTCGCCGCCGGCGAGGTAGCTGGCCATGACTACCAGAGTGCCACGTTCGGGCGATGCAGACGGCCCGCAGCGCCCGGCTGCCCAGTCCGGCTCACACCGGACTGTGCTGTGCCCAGGAGGTGCTCTCCCGGGCCGCGGCCGCCGGCGGCCCGGCCGGTCAGCCGGTTGCCGTCGGTGCGTGCAGGTTTCGTACCGTCGGCGAAGATTCCACCGTCCGCGGATCGGGGTAGGTGCCCAGCAGTCGATCGGCGGTGCCGGAGCTGGTCACGGTGAACCAGTAGTTCTCGTTCTTGAAGTGGTGGAACCGGTGGTTGCGCCACACGGCGCGGTAGATCGCATGGCGGGGCTTGTAATCGGTGTGGACCAGGTAGTGAATCCATTCGTAGAACACCAGGAAAGTCGCGATGGTGCCGACGAACGTCAGGCCTTTTCCGGTGTCGCTGAACGCGAGCAACACCAGCGGCGTCAGTACGATGATCCCGATCAGGCTGGGCCACGGAATGAAGATCAGCGGGATGTCACGCGGGTCGCGGTGATGCCGCCGATGGTCACGGGCCAGCCGGGAGTCGATCGTGACGCCCGCCAGAGTGCGCGGACGCCAGTGCAGGATTCCGGTGTGGATCAACCACTCTCCCACCGGCGAAAAGGCAACGAGCGCAACGGCGATGACCGCGTCACCTACCGACCAGCCGCCCACCGTCAGGCGAGCTGCCCACAGTGCGCCCGCCCAGGTGATGAGCATCCACGGGGTGGGGTGCCGGACAAACTCAGCGAAGGCCTCACCCAGCGTCAGCTGCTTGCGGGTCATTGCCGACCCTCCAACTGGTCGGCGAGCGCGCTGAACGCGGCGCTGCCCAGCTCCAACATCGCCGCAGCAGCCAGCCGCGCGGCATCCGCGTCCGCGGCGGCGATGGCATCGGAAAGCGCTCGGTAGTGCTCGATATCGTTGACCTCGGCAGCCATCACGTTGACGAGCGCGTCGAGCGCGGGCACGTACGCCTGGTTCAGCGTGTTGAACAGCAGCCGAAACGCGATGGAGTCGGCGCTGTCCACGATGAGCTCCCAGAAGCCCAGAGCGCGCCACATCCGTTGCACGGGTTCTGATTCGACTTCCAACTCGTCCACCATGGCGCGCAGCCGGGTGCGGGCGTCGTCGGTGGCGCGGGCCGCGGCAAGCGCAGCCACCTGAGGACCGATGATGGCGCGGGCCTCGACCAGGCTGGCCAAGGTGGCGCGGTCGACGTCGCCGCCGTGCACGAGCAGCAACGGCAACACGTCGAACCCGGCCTCGACACGGAAGTCGCGCACCACTGTGGAACCGCCCTGGCGGACCTGGATGAGGCGCGCCCGGTCTAGACGGCCCAGCGCCTCGCGGACCGCGGCACGCGATACGCCGAGCGCCTCGGACAGGGTTCGCTCACTCGGCAGGGTGTCGCCGGGGGTCCGGTCACCGGAGAGCACCTGGCCGGCGAGTTGGGCGAAGATCTCGTCCGGGATCGATTGCCGGGTGATCGGCTTGAGGGTCATACCGCGCAGCCTAGCACCAAATTGGCCGGAGGTCTGGTGGTCAGACCAGTTGGCTTGGCGACGGGAGGTCACTGCTGCGTTTTCACTACTCAGTCAGCGACGACCGCCACCCGCGGCGGGATCGTCAGCACCGGCCCGGGCTCAGGCGTCGAGCTCGCGCGCCACTGCCTTGACCACCTCGGAGATCTGCCGAGCGGTCTTGCGGTCGGGGTATTTGCCCTTGCGCAGCTCCGGCTGCACAGTGCCTTCCAGCAGGGTGATCATGTCCTCGACCATGCCGTGCAGCTCGTCGGGGGTGTGCCGGTGCTCGACAGCCGGCGCCGCCTCGCGTCGGGTCCGCGACAGGCTCGGCGGGGGGTCGATCAGCTTCACCGTCAGCGCCTGCGGCCCGCGACGTCCGGCGGCGACGCCGAACTCGACCCGCTGGCCTGCCTTGAGACCCTCCACGCCATCCGGCAGGGCCGAGGAGCGGACGTAGACGTCCTCACCTTCTTCCTGGGACAGGAAGCCGAAGCCCTTCGCGGCGTCGTACCACTTCACCTTGCCGGTCGGCACTGGTCTCACCTGCTTGTCTTGCTTGATGACGTATGTAAGGACATAAAGGAAGCGTCCCGCCTGCGCAGGACGCGTCAGCAGCCGATCCTACTCGGACGGAGACTCGCAAAACACCCAGGTTTCCTCGGTAGGCTGGTGCAGCCGCTAGAGGAGACAAGGACCGGACACCGAAGTCGATGTGGTCGCTCCCCGGCCGACCGAATCGGATTACGGATATGACGTTGAGGCAAGCGGGTCTGCGCACACCGCCACCGCATGCGGATGCTGCCGACGCGGACCACCAGGAGGCGGCCCGGAAGGCCGCCTTCCACGAAGCCGTGGAGCGCGCCGTCGCCGCGCAGATGCCGACGACCGGGCCGCTGGTGGACACCTTCGGGCGAGTGCACACAGATCTGCGGATATCGCTGACTGACCGCTGCAACCTGCGCTGTACCTACTGCATGCCGGCCGAGGGGCTGGACTGGATCCCCAGCCAGCACCTGTTGAGCGACGATGAACTGATTCGGCTGATGCGGATCGGGGTGGAGCACCTCGGCATCACCGACATCCGGTTCACCGGAGGCGAGCCGCTGCTGGCCCGCCATCTGGAAGGCGTGGTGGCCGGCGCCGCGGCCCTGCGCCCGCGGCCCGAGATCGCCTTGACCACCAACGGTCTGGGTCTGGCACGCCGGGCCGGCGCCCTGGTAGCCGCGGGACTGGACCGCATCAACGTGTCGCTGGACACCGTCGACCGCGCCCACTTCGCCGAGATCACCCGGCGTGACCGCCTGCCCGACGTGCTCGCCGGCCTGGGCGCGGCCGCACAGGCCGGGATGCGGCCGATCAAGGTCAATGCCGTGCTGGCTCCCAAGGTCACCGGCGACGACATCATCAACCTGCTGCGCTTCTGCCTGCTGCACGGCTACCACCTGCGGGTTATCGAAATGATGCCGTTGGACGCCGACCACAACTGGAACCGTGACGCCGGGCTCAGCGTCGAGCAACTGCTGGACAGGGTGCAGGCCCAGTTCACGCTGCGGCCCGATCCGAAGCCGCGCGGCTCCGCCCCGGCCGAACTCTGGCTGGTTGACGAGGGTCCGGAGACACCGGCGGGCACGTTCGGGATCATCGCTTCGGTTTCGCGGCCGTTCTGCGGAGACTGCGACCGGACCCGACTCACCGCCGACGGCCAGATTCGCAACTGCCTGTTCGCCACCGAGGAGCATGACTTGCGCGCCCTACTGCGAGACGGTTCCGATGACCACGCCATCGAGCAGGCGTGGCGGGCCGCGATGTGGACCAAGAAGGCCGGCCATGGCATCAACGATCCGGATTTCATCCAGCCGGACCGCCCGATGAGCGCGATCGGCGGCTGATCCATGACTCATCAGACCGATGTCACCGGTACCGGCGTCGCGGTGACGGTCCGCTACTTCGCCGCGGCGCGGGCCGCCGCCGGAGCCGAATCGGAGACCGTCAACGTGCCCGCCGGGGGCGGAGTGGCTGCCTTAACGCAAACCCTCGCTGCCCGTAACGAACGGCTGGCGGCGGTGCTGAGCCGGTGCTCCTACTTGCGCGACGGGGTCGCGGTGCGCGACCAGGAGGCGGCGTTGCGGCCCGGCGAAACAGTGGACGTACTGCCGCCGTTCGCCGGCGGTTAGCGAGGCTCGACGCAGGAGAGACGACGCTGGACCGCCGAATCAGACCCGGCGGAGAGCATGATCTGCGTCACATAACGAATTGATTACGAGCCGACAACAGCTTGATGGAGCAGGCTTTGACCTGCACAAACGCTAGTGATTCCTGGTGGTTTGGGAAGAAGCGGCGAGGAAAACACCCGGGAGCACCCTGGGTGACTCAGCGGGTAAGAGCGGTTACGGTACATCTCCGGGTGTATCGAAAATCTTCCGATCGATCCACCTTTCTTCACCCGTAGCGCCGAGCTCCATCCAACGGGCGAGGAAAACCACAAATACCTGATGGATGGAGGCGGGGGACCCACCGGGTCCGCCGAGAGCGGCCCTGAGGCCTTAACCGGCCTCTCGGGGTGAAGCCGA
Organism: Mycobacterium sp. UM_WGJ; assembly: GCF_000455125.1. Lineage (GTDB taxonomy): Bacteria > Actinomycetota > Actinomycetes > Mycobacteriales > Mycobacteriaceae > Mycobacterium. Next base: position 20,783 of record NZ_AUWR01000092.1, on the reverse strand, counting down.
GACGCACCGTGTGCGTCAAGGCCGGGCAGTCCCCCCTGTCCGAACCCGACGCTGACCTCGCAGGCGTAGACAGAGAGGAATTCACCACCGTATGAGTGGACGGCATCGCAAGCCCACCCAATCGAACGTCAACATCGCCAAAATCGCTTTCACCGGAGCTGTGATCGGTGGCGGCAGCCTGGGCCTCGCCGGGACCGCAGCCGCGGCTACCGATGACGAGTGGGACCACGTAGCCCGGTGCGAATCCGGCAACAACTGGGGCATCAACACCGGTAACGGCTACCAGGGCGGGCTGCAGTTCTCGCCGAGCACCTGGAGCAGCCACGGTGGTGGCAAGTACGCCCCGTCGGCACACCTGGCCAGCCGCGAACAGCAGATCGCGGTCGCCGAGCACGTGCTGGCAACCCAAGGCCGTGGCGCCTGGCCGGTCTGCGGCCGCGGGCTGTCCGGCGCATCGCAGCGCGAGGTTCCGGCAACGCCGCCGGCCGACGCCCCGATCGACAACCCGGATGTCAACGGCGAGACCGTGGCCATGGACAACCCGATGGCTCCCCCGCCCGCCCCCGAGCCCGCACCGTGGTGGGCTCCGCAGGCACCCGAGGCTCCGGCTCCTGAGGAAGGCGCCGCACCGGCGGCTCCCGCAGGCTGGATGCCCCCGGCTCCCGAGGCTCCGGCACCCGAAGCACCGGCACCCGAGGCCCCGGCCCCGATCGCCGAGGACCTGCCGCCCGCTCCCGAGGCTCCCGCTCCGGAGGCCCCCGCACCGGAGGCCCCGGCACCCGAGGCCCCGGCACCCGAGGCTCCGGCCCCGATCGCCGAAGATGTCCCGCCGCCGGCCCCCGAGGCCCCGTGGTGGAACCCGGAGGCTCCGGCGCCCGAGGCCCCGGCGCCCGGCGACGAGGTCGCTCCGGCTCCCGGCCAGGACGGCAACCGCCAGGAAGCGGTCTCGGTCGGCTTCCACCAGCAGCTGTGGCAGGCCGTTCGGTCGGAGAACATCAGCGGCAACGACGCGCTGGACGCGTTCGCGCTGCAGCCCAGCCGGGTTATGTAGTCACAAGTTCGTACAAAAAGCGGGGGCCGGATAACCGGCCCCCGCTTTTTGTGTTCACACGATCAGGCCGAGCCGACCCACTCCTCGGTGTCGTCGGCGAAGAACTGGTGCTTCCATACCGGCAGCCGCGCCTTGATGGTGTCCACCAGCAACGCGCAGGCCTCGAAGGCTTCTCGGCGGTGATCGGCCGCCACGGCTGCCACCAGGGCGGCGTCACCGATGTGCAGCGCGCCGACCCGGTGGCTGGCGGCCAGCGCACGGACCCCTGCGGCCTGCGCGGCAACCTCGGCCAGCACTTCGGCCATCACCTGCTGCGCCGACGGGTGCGCGGAGTACTCCAGCCGGGTCACCTGCTGGCCGTGGTCGTGGTCGCGGATCATGCCGACGAATCCGACGATCGCCCCCGCGGCCCGGTGGCCTACCAGCTCCTCGTGTTCGGACAGCACGATGGGTTGCTCGGTGATCGCGGCCCGCAGAACCACCGCGGCGGAGGCGGTCATCGGTGGTCTCCGCCGGCGAGCTGGTCCAAGGCGTGATCCAGGACGTCGGCAAGCACGCCAAGCCCGTCACGCACCCCGCCGGACGACCCGGGCAGGTTGACCACCAGGCTGCGGCCGGCCACCCCGCACAGGCCACGAGACAGCACCGAGGTCGGCACCTTCGGCAGCCCGGACCGGCGAATCGCATCGGCGAGGCCGGGGATCTCGTAATCGAGCACCGTACGCGTCTGCGCCGGGGTGTCGTCCGTCGGTGAAATACCGGTTCCCCCGGAGGTGATGATCACGTCCGTCCCGTCGGCCACCGCGGCGCGCAGAGCGGCGCCGACCGGCTCGCCGTCCGGCACGACCTCCGGCTGCACGTCGGCGAAGCCGCGCTGCACCAGCCAGTCGGCGATGACCGGCCCGGTGCGGTCGGTGTACTCCCCGACCGATGCTCGGGTGGACGCGATGATGACGCGGGCGGTCCGGGCGCTCACGAGCGCTCCCAGGCGCCGGTACGGCCGCCGTCCTTGCTCAGCACCCGGATGTTGTCGATGACGGCGGCGCGGTCGACGGCCTTGATCATGTCGTAGAGGGTCAGGGCCGCCACGCTGACCGCGGTCAGTGCTTCCATCTCCACACCGGTGCGGTCCGTGGTGCGTACCGAGGCGGTGATGTCGATCTGTGACTCGCCGATGGTGAAGTCCACGTCGACGCCGGTCAGAGCCAGTTGGTGGCAGAGCGGAATCAGATCGCTGGTGCGTTTGGCGGCCATGATGCCCGCCACCCGGGCGGTGGCCAACGCGTCGCCCTTGGGCAGTCCGCCGGCCGAGATCAGCTGGATCACTTCGGCGGTGGTGCGCAGCACCCCGCCGGCGACCGCAACACGCTTGGTGGTCGCCTTGGCGCTGACGTCGACCATGTGGGCCGCACCCCGGTCGTCGAGATGTGAGAGCGGCCCGGTCATAGCGTCACCGCTACCGGTTGACGACGGTGACCGGATGCAGGTAGGGCAGCTCCTCGGACGGCAGCGGGAACACGAGGTCCCCGAACGGCGACAGTGCGCCAGTCCGATCGGTGCGCAGCTCGCTGACGGCCGGTTCGCCGTCGGTCTTCGGCCAACCGTTGTCGACGTACCGGTTCTTGTTGTCCTGGTTTCCAGCCACGGCACCATTCTGACAGGTCGCGATCGACGACGTTCACCGGTTGGGCCTTACGCTGGTCGTCGATGACCGAACGCGCCCGGGGTGTCCCACTGGGGTCGTGGCTGGCCGAGCTGCCCGACGAGGATCTGATCCGGCTTCTGAAGCTACGGCCCGACCTCGCCCAACCCCCGCCGGGCAGTATCGCCGCCCTGGCCGCGCGGGCCCAGGCTCGCCAGTCGGTTCGGGCTGCCACCGATGAGCTGGATTTTCTGCGGCTTGCCCTCCTCGATGCGCTGCTGGAATTGCATGCCGACGGCACCGGGGTGCCGGTCGCCGATCTGCTGGCCCTGATCGGCGCGCGCGCCCCCGCCGACGCGGTGGCCGAGGCACTGGCCGACCTGATCGAGCGGGGGCTGTGTTGGGGTTCGACAGAACCGAACGGAGTGTTGCGCGTGGTCGCCGAGGCGGGCGCGGGCCTGCCCTGGCATCCGGGTCAGGTGACCCGGGAAGAACCGGCGCAGGACGATGCGCACTTCGCTGCACTGCACGGCGCCATCGACGATCTGGACGCACCGCAACGTGACCTGCTGGACAAGTTGCTGACCGGCTCCCCGATCGGGCGCACCCGCGACGCCGCCCCCGACGCACCCCCGGAGCGTCCGGTGCCCCGGCTGCTGGCGGCCGGACTGCTGCGCCGCATCGACGACGAGACGGTGATCCTGCCGCGGCTCGTCGGGCAGATCCTGCGGGGCGAACAGCCGGGCCCGGTCGCGTTGCACGCGCCCGACCCTGTGGTGTCGCAGACCACCGCGGCCGATGTCGACGCGGCGGCGGCCGGCTCGGTGATCGACGTGTTGCGTGAACTCGACGTGATCCTGGCCAATCTGGGCGAAACGCCGGTGCCGGAGCTGCGCAGCGGCGGGCTGGGCGTGCGCGAGGTCAAGCGACTGGCCAAGACCACCGGGGTCGACGAGATCCGGCTGGGCCTGTTACTGGAGGTCGCGGCGACCGCCCGCCTGATCGCGGCCGACTTTCCCGATCCGGCGCGCGTCGATCAACGAGACTGGCCCGACGCCGACGGCCCGTACTGGGCGCCGACGGTGCTCGCCGACCGGTTCGCCGAGCAGTCCACCGCGGAACGCTGGCATCTGCTGGCCGCCACCTGGCTGGATCTGCCGGCCCGGCCGGGTCTGATCGGCAGCCGCGGCGCCGACGGCAAACCCCGGGCCGCGCTGTCCACCCCGCTGTTCTCCACCGCCGCCCCGCTGGATCGCCGGCTGCTGCTGGGCATGCTCGCCGAGCTGCCCGCGGGCGCCGGGGTTGACGCGGTGACCGCGTCGCAGGCGCTGATCTGGCGCCGGCCGCGTTGGGCCAGCCGGCTGCAGCCCGGCCCGGTGGGCGAGCTGCTCGACGAGGCGCACGCGCTGGGTGTGCTGGGCCGCGGCGCGCTGAGCTCTCCGGGACGGATCCTGCTGGCCGCCGGCGCCGACGGCGCTACGTCCGACGCCGATGATGCCGCCGCGGTGGCCGCCATGGCCAAGGCGTTGCCCGAGCCGATCGACCACTTCTTGGTGCAGGCCGACCTGACCGTGGTGGTGCCGGGCCCGCTGAAACGTGATCTCGCCGAGGAGCTGGCCGTCGTCGCGACCGTGGAATCGGCCGGCGCCGCAATGGTCTACCGGGTCTCCGAACAGACCATCCGGTCCGCCTTGGACGTGGGCCGCACCGGTGCCGGGCTGCGGGCGTTCTTCGAGAAGCACTCCAAGACTCCCGTGCCGCAAGGACTCAGCTATCTGATCGACGACGTCGCGCGCCGGCACGGGCAGCTGCGGATCGGGTTGGCGGCCTCCTTCGTGCGGTGCGAGGATCCCGCGCTGCTGGCCCAGGCGGTCGCCGTTCCGGCCGCCGAGGCGCTGGGGCTGCGGATGCTGGCCCCGACGGTGGCCGTGGCGCAGGCTCCGCTTGCCGACGTGTTGGCGGCGCTGCGCGACGCCGGTTTCGCCCCGGCCGCCGAGGATGCCACCGGAACGATCGTCGACATCCGGCCGCGCGGGTTGCGGGTGCACACCCCCGCGGAGCGTCGCGGGCACCGGCAGCACGCCGGTCCTGGCGAGGACAGCTTGACCGCGCTGGTCCGGGTGCTGCGCACGGTGACGTCGGCGCCGTTCGACAACATCCGGCTGGACCCGGTGACCGCGATGATCATGCTCAAGCGCGCCGCGCTGGAGCGAGCCACGGTGATGATCGGCTACGTCGACGCCGCCGGGGTGGCCACCCAGCGCGAAGTGGCCCCCACCCAAGTGCTGGGTGGGCGGCTGGTGGCGTTCGATTCCACGTCGGGGCAGATGAAAGATTTCGCGATCCACCGCATCACGTCGGTGTCGTCGGCGGGCGAAGACGCCTAGCGCTGAGCGAGGTGTCAGAGCTCTCCGGATAATGGGCGCATGAGCACCGACGGGCCGCTGATCGTCCAATCCGACAAGACCGTGCTGCTCGAGGTCGACCACGAACAGGCCGGTTCGGCGCGCGCTGCCATCGCGCCGTTCGCCGAACTCGAACGCGCCCCGGAGCATATCCACACCTACCGCATCACCCCGCTGGCGTTGTGGAACGCCCGCGCCGCCGGCCACGACGCCGAGCAGGTGGTCGACGCCTTGGTCAGCCATTCCCGGTACGCGGTGCCGCAGCCGCTGCTGGTCGACATCGTCGACACCATGGCGCGCTACGGGCGCCTGCAGCTGGTGAAGAGCCCGGTGCACGGCCTGACCCTGGTCAGCCTGGATCGCGCGGTGCTCGAGGAGGTGCTGCGCAACAAGAAGATCGCTCCGATGCTCGGCGCCCGCATCGACGACGACACCGTCGTGGTGCATCCCAGCGAGCGCGGCCGGGTCAAGCAGATGCTGCTCAAGATCGGGTGGCCGGCGGAGGATCTGGCGGGGTATGTCGACGGCGAGGCCCATCCGATCGACCTGGATCAGGACGGCTGGCAGCTGCGCGACTACCAGGAGATGGCCGCCGACTCGTTCTGGTCGGGTGGTTCGGGGGTGGTGGTGTTGCCCTGCGGTGCCGGCAAGACATTGGTCGGCGCGGCGGCGATGGCAAAGGCCAAGGCCACCACGCTGATCCTGGTCACCAACACCGTCGCGGGCCGGCAGTGGAAACGCGAACTGGTGGCGCGCACGTCGCTGACCGAAGAGGAGATCGGCGAGTATTCCGGTGAGCGCAAGGAGATCCGGCCGGTCACCATCGCCACCTATCAGGTGATCACCCGGCGCACCAAGGGCGAGTACCGGCACCTGGAACTGTTCGACAGTCGCGACTGGGGGCTGATCATCTACGACGAGGTGCACCTGCTGCCCGCGCCGGTGTTCCGGATGACCGCCGATCTGCAGTCCCGCCGCCGCCTCGGATTGACTGCGACGCTGATCCGCGAGGACGGCCGCGAAGGTGACGTGTTCTCGCTGATCGGGCCCAAGCGGTACGACGCACCGTGGAAGGACATCGAGGCGCAGGGCTGGATCGCCCCGGCCGAATGCATCGAGGTGCGGGTCACCATGACCGAGAGCGAGCGGATGAGCTACGCCGTCGCCGAACCCGAGGAGCGCTACAAGTTGTGCTCGACGGTGCACTCCAAGATCGCGGTGGTGCGCTCGATCCTCAAGCAGCATCCCGGCGAGCAGACCCTAGTGATCGGCGCCTATCTGGACCAGCTCGAAGAACTCGGCGAGCAGCTGAACGCGCCGGTGATCCAGGGATCGACGCGTACCGCCGAGCGCGAGAAGCTGTTCGACGCCTTCCGCCGGGGTGAGATCTCCACCCTGGTGGTCTCCAAGGTGGCCAACTTCTCCATCGACTTGCCCGAAGCCTCAGTGGCCGTGCAGGTCTCGGGCACCTTCGGATCGCGCCAGGAGGAGGCCCAGCGGCTGGGCCGGCTGTTGCGGCCCAAAGCCGATGGCGGCGGCGCGGTGTTCTATTCGGTGGTCGCTCGCGACAGTCTGGACGCCGAATACGCCGCACACCGGCAGCGGTTCCTGGCCGAGCAGGGCTACGGCTACATCATCCGCGACGCCGACGACCTGCTCGGTCCGGCGATCTGAGGAATCCCACGCCGATCGCGGCTAGCCTCGAAAACATGGCACTGTCCAAAGACGAACGCGAACAGTTTCTGGCCGAGCCCCACATCGCGGCGCTGTCGGTGAACGCCGGCGCCGGCCGGGGTCCGTTGACGGTGCCGATCTGGTATCAGTACGAACCCGGCGGGGAGCCCTGGGTGTTGACCGGGGCCGACTCGCGCAAGACGCAGCTCATCGAGGCCGCCGGCTGCTTCTCGCTCATGGTGGAGCGCACCGAGCCGACCGTGCGCTACGTCGCCGTCGACGGTGCCGTCAGCCGCATCGAGCCCGGCACCGACGACCAACACGCCGAGCTGGCCCACCGCTACCTTCCCCCCGACCGGGCCGAGAAGTTCCTCGAGTACGTACGGACCGAACTGGGCGAGTACGTGGCCATCTATCTGCGTCCCCAGCATTGGATTTCAGCCGACATGGGGGCGATCTGAGCCCGATTTCGCGGCTCAGCGCGCGCAGACGTCGGCGGGCAACAGCAGCAGCACCGGCCACAGCGCCACCGAGGTCACCGTCGCCACCTCGTAGACGCTGGACGGTGGTATGCCGTACTGCCGCTCGGCTTGGGCTTGGAGGCGTTCGACGCCGTCGGGGTGTAAGAACAGCCACACCACGCCGGCGATCACATAGACCAGGCCGAGCCACAGCGCCGACTCGATCAGCGCCCCAACGCTCACCCGGCGGTCGAGGAAACGCAGAATCCCCCGAAACCACGGGGCTTCGGGGGATTCCACGTTGTCACCTGATTACAGCAGCGATGCCGGCGGGTTGAACCGGTCGCCGTAGGTGGCGGCCAGTTCCTTGGCCCGCGCCACGAAGGCGGCCTTGCCGCCGGGGTAGCCGGTGATGAACTGCGCGGTGCCACCGGTCCAGGCCGGGAACCCGATGCCCATGATCGCGCCGATGTTGGCATCGGCGGTCGAGGTCAGCACGCCCTCGTCGAAGCACTTCTGGGTTTCCAGCACCTCGGCGAAGAGCATCCGGTCGATCATGTCCTGCAGCGGAGGGGTGGAGCTGCCCGAGTTGAACGTTTCCCGCAGGCCCGGCCACAGACCGCTGCGCTTGCCGTCGACGTACTCGTAGAAGCCGGCACCCTTCAGCCGCGACGGACGACCGATCTCGATCATCTTGTCGACGACCTCTTCGTTGCGGGTCCGCTCCAAGGTGCCACCGGCCGCCTCGACACCCTCGCGGGTGGCGATGGCGATCTTCTGCATCAGCTCCAGGTTGAGCTCGTCGCAGAGCTGCAGCGGGGCCGCCGGGTAGCCGGCCTGCAGACCGGCCTGCTCGATGCTGGCCGGCTCCACGCCCTCGCCGAGCATCATCAGCGCCTCATTGACGAAGGTGCCGATCACCCGCGAGGTGTAGAAGCCGCGGCTGTCGTTGACCACGATCGGGGTCTTCTTGATCGCCAGCACATAGTCGAACACCCGGGCCAGCGCCTCGTCGGAGGTCTTCTCGCCCTTGATGATCTCCACCAGCGGCATCTTGTCGACCGGGGAGAAGAAGTGGATCCCGATGAAGTCCTCCTGGCGCTTCACGCCGGTCGCCAGACCGGTGATCGGCAGCGTGGAGGTGTTCGATCCCAGCAGCGCGTTGGGCTCGACGATGTCCTCGATCTCCTGGAACACCTTGTGCTTGAGGTCCTGGCTCTCGAACACGGCCTCGATCACGAAGTCGACGCCGGCCAGGTCCTGCGGGTCGGCGGTCGGGGTGATCTTGTCCAGCAACGCCTGCGACTTCTCGGCGGTGGTGCGACCCCGCTCGAGCGCCTTGGCTTCCAGCTTCTCCGAGTAGCCCTTGCCGCGCTGGGCCGCCTCGAGGGAGACGTCCTTGAGCACCACGTCGTAGCCGGCCTTGGCCGACACGTAGGCGATGCCGGCGCCCATCATTCCGGCACCAAGCACACCGATCTTGCGGATCGGGGTCTGCGCGATGCCCTCGGGCCGGCTGCCGCCGCCGTTGATGTGCTGCAGGTCGAAGAAGAACGCCTGGATCATGTTCTTGGCGACGTTGCCGGTGACCAGCGAGATGAAGTAGCGGGTCTCGATGCGGCTGGCGGTGTCGAAGTCCACCTGCGCGCCCTCGATCGCGGCGGCCAGGATCGCCCGCGGCGCGGGCATGTTGGCCCCCTTGACCTGCTTGCGCAGCAGGGCCGGGAACGACGGCAAGATCGCCGCCAGCGCCGGGCTGGCCGGGGTACCGCCGGGCATCTTGTAACCCTTGGCATCCCACGGCTGCACACCGGCGTCGGGGTTGGCCTTGATCCACGCCTTGGCGGCGGGCACCAGCTCCTCGACGGTGGGCAGCACCTCGTCGACCAGGCCGATCTCCTTGGCCTTGGCCGGCTTGAAGCGGGTGCCTTGGGCCAGCACGTTCATGAAGGCGTTCTGGATGCCCAGCATGCGCACCGTGCGGGCGACACCGCCGCCGCCGGGCAGCAGGCCCAGGGTGACCTCGGGCAGGCCGAGCTGGCTGCCCTTGGCGTCGGCCGCGATCCTCCTGTGACACGCCAGCGCGATCTCCAGGCCACCGCCGAGAGCGGCGCCGTTGATGGCGGCCACGACCGGCTTGCCCAGGGTCTCCAGGGCGCGCAGGTCGGCCTTGATGCCCTCGCACTGGTCGAAGACGGCCTGGGCGTCGGCCGGGCCGACGTGGATCATCGCCTTGAGGTCACCGCCGGCGAAGAAGGTCTTCTTCGCGCTGGTGATGACGACACCGGTGACCGAATCCTTCTCCTCGATCAAGCGCTGCACCGCGTTGTGCATGGACTCGCGGTAGTGCTCATTCATGACGTTGGCCGACCCGGTCGGGTCATCCAGGGTCAGCGTGACGATGCCGTCGGCGTCCTTGTCCCACTTGATGGTGTTCTCTGCCATTTTTTACAAACCCTCTCAGACGCGCTCGATGATGGTGGCCACGCCCATGCCGCCGCCGATGCACAGCGTGATCAGGGCACGCTTGGCGCCGCGACGCTCAAGCTCGTCGACCATGGTTCCGGTGATCATGGCGCCGGTGGCGCCCAGCGGGTGACCCATCGCGATGGCGCCACCGTTGACGTTGAGCTTCTCGTTGGGGATGTTGAGGTCCTTCTGGAACTTCAGCACCACCGAGGCGAACGCCTCGTTGAGCTCGAACAGGTCGATGTCATCGACGGTCAGCCCGGCCCGGTCCAGTGCCTTGACGGTGGCCGGGGTGGGGCCGGTGAGCATGATGGTCGCGTCGGCGCCGGTGGTGGCGGTGGCCACGATGCGGGCGCGCGGGGTCAGGCCCTGCGAAGCGCCGGCCTTCTCGCTACCGATCATCAGCAGGGCGGCACCGTCGACGATGCCGGAGCTGTTGCCGCCGGTGTGGACGTGGTTGATGCCCTCGACCCAGTGGTACTTCTGCAGCGCCACATCGTCGAAGCCGCCCATCGCGCCGATGCCGTCGAAGGCAGTGCGCAGCTTGCCCAGGCCTTCCAGGGTGGTGTCGGGGCGCATGTGCTCGTCGTGGTCCAGGATGAGCAGACCGTTCTGGTCACGCACCGGGATGACGGACTTGGCGAAGTAGCCGCCCGACCAGGCCGCGGCCGCACGCTGCTGGCTCTGCAACGCGTAGTTGTCCACGTCCTCGCGCGAGAAGCCCTCGATGGTGGCGATCAGGTCGGCACCGATGCCCTGCGGGGCGATGTAGTTGTCGTAGGTGAAGGGCACGTCGGAGAACATCGCGCCGCCGTCGGAGCCCATCGGCACCCGGCTCATCGACTCCACCCCGCCGGCCAGCACCAGGTCATCCCAGCCGGAGCGCACCTTCTGCGCGGCGACGTTGACGGCCTCGAGTCCGGAGGCGCAGAACCGGTTGAGCTGCACGCCGCCGACGGTGTCGGGCAGGCCCGCGGCCAGCACCGCGGTGCGGGCGATGTCGCCGCCCTGGTCACCTACGGGCGAGACGCAGCCCAGCACGACGTCGCTGATCAGGCTCTCGTCCAGGTCGGGGTGGCGGGTGCGCAGTTCTTCGATGAGGCCGACGACCAGGCTGATCGGCTTGACCTCGTTCAGCGCGCCGCCGCGCTGCTTGCCGCGCGGGGTGCGAATGGCCTCGTAGATGAAGGCTTCTTCGGACATGGGCGATTCCTCTTCAGTATTGGTATTCGATGCGGATCGACTGCGTCTTGGTCGGAGCGTAGTCCCCGAATTCCCAGCCTAACAGGGTGGCCTATCAACCGGATGGTTGGTCCGTCTGGAGGTCTGTTTCCGGCCGCTCCCCGGACCTCGTCGCCTGCGCTTTAGGCTCGGGTCCCATGACGGCGCGGATGGTCTCACGACTGGAGCCCTATGCCACCACGATCTTCGCCGAGATGTCGGCGCTGGCCGCACGGATCGGCGCGGTCAACCTCGGCCAGGGCTTCCCGGACGAGGACGGGCCGCCGGCCATGCTCGAGGCCGCCCGGGCCGCGATCACCGACGGCGTCAACCAATACCCGCCCGGGCCCGGCATCGCCGCCCTGCGCGAAGCCATCGCCGGGCAGCGCGCCCGCAAGTACGGGATCGACTACGACCCCGACACCGAAGTCCTGGTGACGGTAGGGGCTACCGAGGCCATCGCCGCCGCGGTGCTCGGGCTGGTGGAGCCGGGTTCCGACGTGGTGCTGCTCGAACCGTTCTACGACTCCTATTCCCCGGTGGTCGCCATGGCCGGGGCACGACGGGTCAGCGTGTCACTGGTGCCCGACGGGCGGGGGTTCGCCCTGGATGCCGACGCGTTGCGCCGCGCCATCACCCCGGCGACTCGAGCGCTGATCGTCAACTCACCGCATAATCCGACCGGCACCGTGTTCACCGAGTCCGAATTGGCCGAGATCGCGCGCATCGCGGTGGCCGCCGATCTGCTGGTGATCTCCGACGAGGTCTATGAGCACCTGGTCTTCGCCGGACGGACCCATCGGCCGCTGGCCGCCTTCGACGGAATGGCGGAGCGCACTATCACCATCTCGAGTGCGGCGAAGATGTTCAACTGCACCGGCTGGAAGATCGGGTGGGCGTGCGGACCGGCGGAACTGTTGGCCGGAGTGCGGGCCGCCAAGCAGTACCTGAGCTATGTCAGCGGTGCGCCGTTTCAGCCGGCGGTGGCACTGGCGCTGAACACCGAGGACGCCTGGGTGGCGGCGTTGCGAGCGACCATGCAGGCCCGCCGCGACCGGTTGACCGACGGCCTGCGGCGCATCGGATTCGAGGTGCACGACAGCTTCGGCACCTATTTCCTGTGCGCCGATCCCCGCCCGCTGGGCTATGCCGACAGCACGGCGTTCTGCGCCGAGCTGCCACATCGGGCCGGGGTGGCCGCTATCCCGCTGTCGGCGTTCTGCGTGCCCGGTTCGGAAGCGACCGCCCCCGACGTCTGGAATCACTTGGTGCGCTTCACCTTCGTCAAACGTGAGGACACCATCGACGAGGCGATCCGGCGGCTGGAGACGCTGCGCGACGGGCCCGCTACTGCTCGGTAGTGGCGTCGTCTCCCATGATTTGCTGACGCAGCCGTTCGGTGGCGATGCTCAGCACCAGCCTGCTGGCGCGCCGCACGATGAAGTCCGGGATCGGCCCGGACGGCTCGACGGTGATATCGAAGCGCACCCTCGTGCTGTCGGGACCTTCGCGGGTCAGGGTGTATTCAACGTGCTGGGCGCGCTGCTGGGCCGTCGCCTTGGCATCCCAAACCATCCAGTCCGGACCCCAGTGGTATTCCAGGAGCTCCTTGTCCACCAAGCCCAGAATCTTGATGGTGGCCAGCACGTGATGGGGACGGCCGTCCTCATACTTGTCGAGGACTTCGATCCGCTTGTGCACCGGCGACCACGACGCCAACTCGGACACATCAGCGAGCGCGTCGAGGATTTTCTCCGGCGGCGCGTCAATCACAATTTCCCGCGATGCTCGAACAGCCACTAGATCGAGCCTAACGCCGCGCCCTGCCGGAGGCGGGATTTCATCGCAGGTGGTGTCAGCGACTCTTCTTGAGCTTCAGCACCTGGTCGCGCAGACCGTCGGTGGCGGTCTTCATGCCGCCTTTGAGCGTGCTCTTGAGCAGGAACCCCGGAATCGGGATCGACGGGTCGACGTCCATGTCGAACCGCACCTTGGTCTTGTCACCCTGCGGCGTCAAGGTGTACTTGGCGTCTTGCGCCTTGAGCTGACCGGCCGACACCAGGGTCCAGCCGACGCTGTCGTCGGTCCAGGTGTACTCGACGACCTGCTCATCGGTGAGGCCCGCTGCCTTGATCTTCATCCGCACCCGGCGCGGGCGACCGTCATCGTAGGTGTCGAGCACCTCAGCGCTCTGGTACTGCGGTGACCAGGTCGGAACAGACTCGACGTCGGCGAGAACGTCGAAGATCTCCTCGGCGCTCGCTTCGATGACCACCTCGCGGGAATCCTTGACTGCCATGGCTGGCACCCTAACCAGGCGGGCGGTGATGCGTGGGGATTTGGGCCCTCCGAGAGTCGCCCCCTCGCCGGGCGGCGGTGGCACGATGGAGGTCATGCATGTGACCGTCCGGATTGCCGCTCCCCTGCTGGCCGCCGCGGCACTGACCGCCGCACCGGCCGCCCACGCCGATGACGCGAGCTATCTGGCCCGGGTCAATGCCGCCCCGGTGGCGATCCCGGTCGCCGATCACGTCAAGGTGACCTCCGGGCACTACATCTGCGCCCAGTTGCGGATGTACGGCCACACCGGGACCTACCGCTCCGGCATCTCGCCGGGTGATCTGGTGCGGCAGCTGACCAACACCTTCTATTACAGCCCCGAAGCCGCGGACGTTCAGATCCAGGCGGCGCAGGCCGAGATCTGCCCGGAGACGTTGCGGCCCTGAGGCTTAGCCGAGGCCGAACCCGGCGCCCGGGCCGCCCTTGGCGTTGAGGTCATCGAGGATCGCCTTGAACATCACGATCCCCGGCCCCGACTGGTCCAGCGGCGCGGTCGGGAAGCTTCCGTCGCGGACCATGGAAATCAGCAGATTGTCGATGGTGATCGGCGACCCGTCGTCACCGGGCTTCCACCAATCCTCACCGGCGGTGTCCACGCCGGCAGGCCCCAGCTCGTAGCAGTTGAGGCCGGTGCCGCGGCCGAGCTTGCAGGCCTGCTTGGGGGCAGCAGGTTCTGGGGCAGCAGGTTCTGCGCCGGCGGGTTCCGGGCTCGCCGGTTCTGGGCCCGCGGGTTCGGGGCTCGCGGGCTCTGGGCTCGCGGGCTCTGGGCTCGCGGGCTCTGGGTTGACCGGTTCCGGGGCAGCCGGTTTCGGTTCGACGGGTCCGAGGCCGAAGATCCCAAAGCCCTCGTAGTCGCCGATCGGCTTCACCTTGACCGCGTCGAACTCGATCACCGCGTAACCCAGTCCCTCGTCGGCGGCCACCACCGTGCCCACGGCACCGTGGTCTTCGGCTCCCTCGACGACCACGGACGAACCCGGCCCCCCGCAGTTCGCGGCGGTGAAGCCGATCAGCCGGCCGGCGCTGTCGTGACCCATCGCGGTCAGCGTGCACAGCGTGTCGTCGTGCAGGACGATCGCGGCGCCGCCGCCGAGCTGGATCTTGTCACTTACGGCCGCGGCGGTCGGCAGCCCGGCGGCGGTGAGCAACGCGGCGATGACGATCGAGGACGCGCGTCGAGTCGAGTCACGGTGCACAGCGGGCCAGTCTAGGGGGCTGCACTTATCCGCTATCCGCATTTCGCCTCGCAATCCAGGCTTTTGCCGAACTGTCTCCGAAACGATGCCGGCGGCGTACGGTCGAAGGCGAGCTGCCTCACTTGTCAGCGGTGGTCCACCCAGAATCGACCCGGGCGATCCCGCCGGGCAATTGCGATTCCTCCGCCTACCTGCACCCGCGGGCCAGACGACTCCGACTGTGACGGAACCGCCCGTGGATTGTGAGATTTGGTGCGACACTTAGACATACCCAGCTCCATGGCTGGCGGGAGACCCCAAAGGCGGCGGGAGCAATGATCCACCCGCTCGGCGGCGCACGCCAATCCCGCCCTACCCGGGTCACGGTTGCTCGCGAGCTCGGCCGCGCCATAGACGGTGCCTGGTGGCCGCACGCGGACCGCATCACCAACGAATTGCCGAGTCTGATGGCCATCCTGACTCCCCTGCTCGGAGACATAACCACCATCAACGTCAACTGGCCCGCGCTGCAACGTCCTCCTGACCTGAACTGGCCGGGGTGGGAGGGCAAACGCCAGCACGTCATGACCGTCAGCGGCACGCAGGGCTGCGTCAACCTGCTGGTCATCTCCTACGCGACCCACAGCGCACTCGCCTTGATGGTGATGCGCTGCGCCGCAGGCCTACCGATAGCCGCTGCGGACCGCGACAAACCCGCATGCTTGACGGCGGGATCAGTCTTGCGGCACGCCAGGCAACAACTCTCTGCCTGAGACGACTGACACCGCGGTGTCCCGCCGCTGATGCATCACGCGTTCGCCGCCGGCCCGGGTACACCGAAGCGAGGTGGCGCCAGGCCGAGACGATCCCGGTGGGCATCTCCCACCGCCGTATCAGGGTGCTGTCGGTGCACCTCGGTACCCTGGAGTGGCTTCATGAGATGGCGTCGCCAAGCTCCGACTGGACGGCACGCCAACCCCACGCTCGTGGGTGGCTCGGATGACGAAGCGGCCCACACCAGCCGGTGTCGGCAAGAGCGCCTCCCCTCGGGCGAGGCCGGTGAACAACAGCGACAGGAGCCGAAGCTGATGAGCGCGGAGCAGGGCTGGATCGGCGAGCCGCCGCCAACCAAGGAGCGGAAGCTGCACAGGTCTCGGGCGAGCGCGGCCCGCGACTGGGTCGAGGCCGAGCAACGCCGCCGTCAAGAGGCCGGAGACACCCGGCCGGTGACGGTCGCTTGGTGAGATGACCCGCGACGAATAAATGACAAGTCACGTTGAACGCCAAGGCCAAAACCGCCTCTGAAGTGGCCAGGGCCGGGATCGAACCGGCGACCTTCCGCTTTTCAGGCGGGCAGAATAGCCACTGACCTGCGGTTTATCTGCTTCTGTGCGTCGTATGCGCCGCATTGAGCAGGGCTGACGTACTCACGCTGTCCGGCGAACGGACATAAACCGGACACGGTGCTTGCACTCCCGACCAGGGATTCCCGGACCGCCCATTACTTCGTGATGCGCGCAGCGGGCTCCCGGGGAGCAGGTACCGGATGCCCAAAATCACCGGATCGACCGGCGGGCACGACACCCACGACGGCGCAGCGGTCCACCGGTTGGCCAGCCACCACCCGAACGGCCAGTCGGAACACGGCCGGAGCCGCGGACGCCGGGAGGCCGCGAGCGCCCGAGGCCGCCAGGCCGCAGGACGCGACAGCCGGCCAGGAGGCGGGAGCGGCGTAGGCCGTGATCCGGCTGGGACACCCGGGCTTGTTATATGTCCCAAAAGTGTCCGCGACGACGCCGAGTCCGGTGACGACGCGAGCTGGTCGGCCTCCGACGCTCTGCGGCTGCGGTTCCCGAGCCCCGAGATGGTCGCCTCGGCGGCGGCACTGTTCGAGCCGGCGCCACCGTGGGCAGACGGCAGCGACCGGCTCGGCGTGGAACCGGAGTCCGGTCGATTTCGGATCACCGTCGGCCCCGGTGTGATCCGCTTGAGCTGGACGAACCCGGTCCGCGCTGAAAGATCATCTCAGCGCGAAGTCGACCGGCACCGGTTCGACGTGGCGGTCGAAGAAGACCGCATCAAATCCGGTCGGGACGAACCTGGCCTACCTGGCCGTTCGATCACCGAATGGTCCCGGAAGTCGCGTGCTGCAATGTGTCGCACCTTCGCTGAACTCGACTACAGCCCGCTGGTGGAATCCGGGCGGGTACCAGCGATGATCACCCTGACCTACCCCAGCGCCTGGGAGGCCGTCGCCCCGGATGGCGCCAGTGTGAAGCGACACATGGTGTTATGGCGCAAGCGCTTTCAACGCGAGTACGGCGAACCGGCCCGCTACATCTGGAAGCTGGAGTTTCAGCGGCGCGGCGCGCCACACATCCATATGTGGATGGCACCGCCGATGTCACCAGGCAGGTCAGGTCGTGGCTTCGCTCAGTGGCTGTCCGATACATGGGCGCAAGTCGTCGACCACCCCGACCCGGAGCAGAAAGCACGGCACCGCCTGGCCGGCACCGCCATCGACGTGCGCAACGGACTGCGAGCCTGCGACCCCAAACGTCTGGCCATCTACTTCACTAAGCATTCATCGCCAAACATGGACGGCAACAAGGAATACCAGCATATCGTGCCGGAACTGTGGCGACAGCCGGGTCACGGGCCCGGCCGGTTCTGGGGTGTCCACGGGCTACATCGGGCAACCGCGGTCGTCGAAGTGGCCCAGGATGCGTACCTGGCCGCCCGCCGGATCATCCGGCGCTGGTCACGGTCCCAAGCCGTATACGGCGACGTCACCCAGCGGTTCCCCACCTCAGTTGTGCCGCGGACGGCCCACCGCGTCGTCGTGCGCTTGGACAGCACGACCGGCAAGGTACACCACCGAAAAGTCCGCAGACGACGGCCTCTGTGTGATCAGGGCGCACTTGCTGGTGGGTACGCGCTTGTGAACGACGGGCTGACGTTCGCTTCTCAACTTGCTCGTGCGCTTGCGTGAATCCGCCTGCCTCCGCCCTATCTTCGATCTGCGACGTCCAGTTCAGCCGCGTTCATATGTCCCCGAGCGCGGCAGCGAGCAACACGGCGAACCCGAAGTAGAGGTGGCTCAGCCCTACGATGGATAGCAGGGCCGCGTACTTGTAGTAGGCCTCGTGGAACGGATCGGCCATGAGGTCGTCCAGCTGTGCCCTGGCATCACCGAAGTGCAACGAGTCGCCGTAGTTGAACGTCCGGATCAGGGTGTCGGGTATGACGTTGCCATAGCTGAGTGGATTGTCCGGCGTGGCATTGGCCGCCTTGAGTGCCGTCAACGTGTGGAGCGTGTGGTTCATCAGTTTTGCGCGCGCTTCTTTCCATTGCAGCACAATGTTTTTAGCCGCGTCTCGCTGGTCGTCGGGTAGTGCTTTCATTGCCTTGAAGAGGGCGTTGTGTGCGCTGGTGAAGCAAGCAGTCTCTCCATCGTTGTGCAGCTGTCGGAAGATCGCCGATGCACCCAAGAAACTCTCGTCGCTCGGGTAGTCGGACACCTGGAGATGCCACTCGCCGTCCTCGGCGTCCTTGTAGCTCTTCAGCCTCGTGTCGTCGTTGATGATGCTGAACTTGGCGAGCCGGAGGCAGACCTCGATGAAGCGCAGAACGCTGTCGCGGTCGTCGCCCTGGATACTCAACTGCGGGAAGGCACTGGGGTCCGGCAGCCCGAAAACGTAATCCAATTTCTCCCAGTAGTGCCGGAAACCTTTGGCACCGTCCTTGCCGAACTTCTGAAGCGGCGGCTCGAACGTCAGCTCGCGGGGATGGATGGTGTCCTCGACTGGCTTCATGTCGAGCGTCAACTTCTCGCTAGTGATGTTGAGCGTGCGCTGGGTGATCTTGAACAGGAAGTGGATCGACGGTGCACCGGGCGGCGCACCATCGTCCGGCGGCCACTCCATCGATACGTACTGGGACTCGGACACTTTGCGCGGCGTCAGCGGCCCTTCCGGGCTTTCGGGGTCGGGCGGCTGGGGTGGTCCCATCCACCGCGATTGCTGCCCCTCAGCTGCGCTGGCTTGTTTGGGCTCGCGTCGGGGTTTTGCTTCGCGCGGGGCGGCGTCCGCCGTTCGCCGGCGTTGCGCTTCTGCGCGTTGTTTCTCTCGCTGCTTGAAGCGCTTCCTGTCACCCTTCTTGCCCACCGATCAAAAGGTACGCGGCCGGACCGACAACCCCGGCAACCCCGATAGGGTCGTAGTGGCGAGAATCGGCGTTTTCTCGGCCGCCGCGAAGTTGGAACATACGCTGGTGGAATGTCGATTGACGTCCTCGACCCGGGGCCGAAGCACTGGCCGGGCATGGACCAACAGCAGGCCGTCGAGTTCTTCGCAGCCACGCAGGACGGCACAGCCATCGACGGCTGGCACTGGCTCATCGAATGGTCGACGACGTCTTTCTACATCAAGTCGCTGAACCCAGCGATGGAGCAGGCCAAGGTGAGTCTGCACGGACCGGACCCGAAACATCCGGGCAAGCAGCACCTCCGTTTCGACCTTGTGTCCGACGCGAAGCTGGTCGAGAAGTCGAAGCGCGCTGGCGGCCGGTGGCTCGACGGCTCCATGTTGCCCGCGTACTTCACCGGGCGCCAGGTCCGCGCCGACGCCGCTCTCGTGGTGCGCTACGCGGTGGAGTACGACGCGTTCGCCGTCGGTGACCCGCCGGCCGGCGGGTCACGTTGGCCCAAGGAAAAGGCAACGTTCAAAGCGGTGCTGCCCGTCCCGAAAGAGGGCCACGTCATCCACGTCGACATCTACCTGAGCGTCGACCAGCCGTACTGGCCGGACGAGGCCAGCTTGCGTGACAAGCAGGCTGGCATGGGTCCGATCACCAATGGCGCGGGCATGCATCTGACGGCCATCGTGGTCAGCCGTGGCGGCGAGGAGATTCCGAACCCCTGCGGCGACACCCGCGGAGTTGCGCCGGTCGATCAATGCTTTCGCGGCCTCGCCGCTGGCATCGACGACGACGGAGTGCTGTGGCTGTGCGACAAGCTGATTCCGATTGTGGGAAACGAAGCGGGCGGCTGACATCCCTGGGCCGGGGACAAGGGCGGCGCAATGTCCGTGGATTCGCGTGCAGTCGACCTGAAGAGCGTGATCCACGAGGTCTACGGCGCAAAGGATGCGCTGCTGAAACCCGTAGGTGCCACCCGCGTCCAGCAGACCGTCATCTTTCGTAACTTTCGCAACTGCGCTACGCTGGGTGAAGTTACGAGGGTGGGACGAAAGGAAGTGAGACCCATGAGCACCGCCTCCGCGGAGATTGTCAGCCCGGTTCCAGCCGATGCCGATGGGCTTGCTAGCGTCCTCAGCTTCATCGAGGCACACGAGGCTCGGCACGGGGCCTCTCCTGAGCCCGCCTTCTTCCTGTCCGGCGCGGGCGAACACGACCGCGTCGAACTGACCGAGCAGCTTCACGAGGTTCTCAAGCGCGTCGTCCACGCCCTCAGCCACGGCCAGTCGATAAGCATCCTGACTCGCGACCAGGAAATCTCCACCCAGCAGGCCGCCGAGATCCTCGGCCTGAGCCGCCCCACGGTGGTTCGCCTCATCCAGGACGGCGAGTTGCACGCGCACGTGCCAGGCGCAGTCCGGCGCAAGCTCCGGCTTGCCGATGTCCTTGCCTACCGCGAGGAGCTTCGCGCCCGGCGTAACCGGTTTATCACCGAGAGCTCGGCAGAGTTTGCGGATGCCGGCGCCGACGAGGTCGCCGAGTTGCTCACCGAGGCGAAACGCAAGCGTTGACCGTCCGCGGCGTCTGAAAGACTCGCCTCCGTGTATCGCGCTGTCCTCGACACCTGTGCCCTTGTGCCGAGCCTTCAGCGTGACTTCTTGCTGCAGCTGGCCACCGAGGAGGCGTACGCGCCGCTGTGGGGGTCTGGGATCCTCTTCGAGCTGGACTACGTACTCGCCCGCCTGCACGACAAGCGCGGGATCAGTGATAGCGCCAGTCGCCGGCAGCACCTTTTCGACCAGCTGAAGCAGGTGTTTCCGGGCTCCGAGGTCCACGCACCCAAAGACCGCGAGTACAGCTACGGCCTCAACGATCCCGATGACGGCCACGTCGCCCACGCGGCGATCATTGGCAAAGCCGACGCGATCGTCACCGATGATCGACGTGCCGGGTTCAGCTCAGCACCCGTGCTCGTGGAGGCCGACATCGAGACCGTGCATCCCCATCAATTCGCCACCAACACCGTCTCAGCACACCCGCGCGCTGGAGTGCGGGCGTTGCGAGAGATGTCGAACCGCCGGACCAACCCGCCGCAGACACCGGAGCAGATCCTTGAGCTGCTGGTGACAGTGATGGCGCTCGCTGAAA
>NZ_AUWR01000091.1 GCF_000455125.1 Mycobacterium sp. UM_WGJ | reverse complement strand
CATAAAACGTGTTGCCACTGTTGTCTCCTTTTCTGCGGTTCCGCTTTGCGGTGAGGGGGTCTACCCGGCAACTACCGGACGGGCCATGACGGTCGGTTTGAAGCCGTAGCGCGGGGTGCTCAGGCCGAAGCCGCCCCGCTCGGCGCCCATCGGCATCCCGCCGGGCATGGCCGCCATCGATTCGATCTGTTCCGGCGCGGCGGCCCAACTGCTGCCCTGCAAGGCCGCGGCCGTGTCGACGGCACCGGCAGCGGGAACCGCTGCGGCCCACGTCGCTGGTGTGGACAGCTCGCCGACCAGGGTGGCCTGACCCACGCCGGCTGTCACGGTCTGGGCGCTCGCCGCGAAGGCGGAAGCGCCGCCCAGCGCCCCCAGGCTGCTCAGCGGACCACCGGGGGCCAGCAGGGCGCCGATGCCGGCACCTGCCGCGCCGCCGCCGAGGGCGTTGAAACCACCGCCGGAGAAGAACGTGGTCATGGTCGGGATCAAACTGGCGGGGGTGAATGCTGCGGAGGTTCCGGTGAAGCTCATCAGGCCGTTGAGCGGGTAAGTCACCAGTGACACAGCACCATTGATCGACGCGTTTCGGCCGATCGCTTCGAGCAGTCCGGCGAGCGTGGGCGGGGGCAGGCCGGCGTCCGCGGGACCCGGCGAGGTCAGCGTCTGCAGCGTGTTCGGCAGCGATGAAATGGCCTGCGCCGTCTGCGCGGTGTTGTTGGCGGCGGTGTTGCCCGTGGCTTGACTCACTGCGGTGGCCTGATTGGCCGTTCCGTCCGGGTTCGTGGTCTGGGTGGGCTCACTGAACGGCGTGACCTTGGTCGCGGTCGCCGAGGACGCGGCGTAGCTGTACATGACGTCGGTGGCCTGAGCCCACATCTCGAAATACTGTGCGTCGCTTGCCATGATGGCGGCCGAGTTCTGGCCGACGACGTTGGTTGCCACCAGTTGCTTCTGCTGGGCGCGATTGGCGGCGATCACCGCCGGGGGAGGGGTGGCCGCGTGGGCCGCCTCGAACGCGGCCGCTGCGGCGGTGGCCTGGGTGGCCGCCTCCTCGGCCTTGGTCGCCGTGTCGGCCATCCACGCCAGATACGGCTTGGTGGCCGCCGACATCGAGGCCGATGCCGGACCCATCCACTCCTCGTCGACGAGCTGGGTGATCGTCGTTTCGTACGAGGTCAACCCCGAGGAGATCTCCGCGGCCAGCCCGCGCCAGGCGGAGGCGACGGTCATCATCGGCGTGGAGCCGGGACCGGCGTACAGACGCCCGGAGTTGATCTCCGGCGACAGCAGTGCGTAGTCGATCATCGTTGCTCCTAGACCACCATCGGCTTGGGCATGAATTTGGGCCGGAACCCGTAACGCGGTGTGCCGTAGTTCATGCCGCGCTGCCCGACGCCGGTCGGAACCGGGGGAGGCATGGAGGCCATGTTGTTGTGGGTCTCGGTGGGGACCGCCCAACCACCGGGCCCGCTGGTGAGCGCTGCGGCGCCCGGGGTGGCGGCCGCCCAGCTCGCCGGGGCCGAGAACGACGTTCCGACCAGCGACGCTTTCCCCATGCCGGCGGTGACGGCCGGGGTGACCGCGCTGACCCCGAACGCGCTGCTGACGCCGCTGGACAGGCCTCCGCCGAGTGCACCCAACGCGCCGAGCGCACCACCGGGGCTCAACGCCGCTCCCAGACCGCCTCCGAGCGCACTACCGGTGGTGCCGCTGAAGCCGCCGCCGGTCATGAAACCGATGAGGCTTGGCAGCAGCGCGGACGGAATGAAGGCCGCGCCGGTGCCGGCGGTGTTGAACAGGTTGTACAGCGGGGTGCCGAACAGGAACGCGTAGCCGTTCACCGGGTCGTTGTAGAGGAATTCGATGACCTGCTCGATCCAGTCGGTCGAGGCGGCCGGCGCGGCCATACTCTGCAGGGCGTTCGGCAGCGACGAAATCATCTGCGCCGTCTGCGCGGTGCTGTTGGCGGTGCTGGAGCCGCCGGCCTGGGCGACCGCGGCTCCCTGGTTGGCCAGCCCCGCCGAGTTGGTGGTCTGGGCGGGCTCGTTGAACGGGGTGACCTGCGTCGCGGCGGCCGAACCGCTGGCGTAGCTGTACATGGCCGCGGCGTCTTGGGCCCACATCTGCGCGTAGTGGGCGTCGAGAGCCGCGATCACGGGGGTGTTGATGCCGAGGATGTTGGTCGAGACCAGCGCCGCCTGTTGCACCCGGTTGGTGGTGACCGCCGCCGGCGGCACCGTGGCCGCCCGTGCCGTCTCGAAGGCGGCGGCGGCGGAGGTGGCCTGGACAGCGGCCTGTTCGGCCAGTGCGGCGGTGTCGTTCATCCAGGCGATGTAGGGGGCCGCGGCGGCGGCCATCGATGACGACGCCGGGCCCAGCCATTCCTCACCCGACAGTTCGGTGATCACCGTCTCGTAGGAGTGGGCGGCCGCGCTCAGTTCGGCGGCCAGTCCGCGCCAGGCCGCGGCGGCGGTCAGCATCGGGGTCGATCCCGGTCCGCTGTAGATGCGCCCGGAGTTGATCTCGGGGGGCAGTGCTCCGTAGTCCCACATGATTGCCGCCTAACCCGCCGCTGCCGCGTTCGCGGCCTCGGTGGCCGCGTACGACTCGGAGCTGGTCTTGAGCGTGGCCACGAACATGTCGTGAATGGCCGAAGCCTGCGCGGCGACCGTCTGGTACAGGCCGGCGTGCGCGGCGAACTGCGCGGCGGTCAGGGCCGAGACCTCGTCGGCAGCCGCGGGAGCGACGCCGGTGGTGGGAGCGGACGCCGCGGCGTTCTGGGCGTTGAGCGCCGCACCGATCGCCTGCAGCGTGCTGGCCGCGGATGCCAGCGCCTCCGGCTGGGTGGTCACGAAAGACATGGGGTTCTCCTTACGGAGGCCGGTGGCGAACCGACTCCTGGGATCACCGTTGCGCATCAGTGGGCGATTGTGAAAGCTGGTTAACCGCTTCTTAACGGCGGTGTCGGAACTCTTTACATGCACCTCGGGGGCGGTGGTTTCGCGGTGTGTGAGGCGTCACGGTCTCGCGGGCTCGACACCGAACGACGGCTTGGATGCAAATGCCGTGCGTGCCGGTATTGGACGTTCGCCGAAGGGCTTTCGCGTCCCGCCCGCGTGGTCCAGGTCACTCTGCGTCGGCGGTGCGGGGTCGCTGCCATTTCGGTCCAGCATGGCTGGTTGTCAATTGGCTTGAAGGGCAACATTTTTAGTCCGCATCAGCCATTCTGGCGACCGCCGAGCTGGGGGTGGTGAGGGGCCGGTAACGCGGATTTAACATCTGGATCCGGCGGAGTAAACGGTCCGTAACATGTTATTAACGAATGCTCAGCACACTACGAGCTATGAAACGGTTTCTGCTGCTGGCGGGCCTCACCGCCATGGTCGGTCTGGCGGCCCCGGCGCACGCAGAACCGGTCGGCAGCGACGCGGCCTTTCTCACCCAGCTGACCGGCGCCGGCCTGAGCCACAAGGGCTCGGACCAGGTGGCCATCTCGGCCGGTCACTCGGTGTGTCAGCTGATGGACGCCGGACTCTCCCCGATGGACACTGTGGTCGCCGTGCAGACCACCAACCCCGGCTTCACGCTGCAGCGTGCCGCGGAGTTCGCCCGGATCGCCGCGCAGAACTACTGCCCCGAGCACGCCTGATTTCTGCCTCTTCTCGGAGTGCCGGTAGGGCGCTGTCGAGGCCGTCGCGTTAGATTCGCCGCGAGCCCCCATAGCCCAATTGGCAGAGGCAGCGGACTTAAAATCCGCCCAGTGTCGGTTCGAGTCCGACTGGGGGCACTGACAGCTGGATTCGGGACCGGCCCGGCGCACGTCCCGGGCCCCGTCACGGTCGCCGGCAACGACAGCTAGGAACTCGACCGCGGCGGCCACGGCGTGGCGCGAATCCCAGGCCCGTGGGGCCTCGGCCGACCCCTCCGCACCGCCTGACCGGCAGCTTTGTCCGGTGCATACCCGCCCGCCCGAACATTTGCAAGGGCCTTTGGCAAGAAGCGCGGAATTTTCTGGTGGGAGTTCTTAATTTCTTATTCAATGTTAATCGCGATACCCATCACAAGTTGTCCGAGGCGGGATAACAACCTGGTCAGAGCATATGCCTGAGGTTGCTGGAAGGGGCGGATGTTGCGTTTCGCCCGGTGTGACGTGGGACGGTTGGGATTAGCCTGCGACCTCGATCACAATAATTAGGACATTTTCCTGTTACTTCGAATTCACCGCTAGTATCGACCAGATGCCCCGCCTCGGCGTCCCGGTCTCGACCGGACCGCACTGCGGTAGCCGCGAGGTGCGAGGGCAGTGACGATACGAACGAAGCGATACGAACAGTGGTTGATAGGAGCGATGTGGACGACGTGCCGGCATATAGATTGGCCAACGCTGCATCCCGCGTCGCGCGCACCGTGACACTGGATCGCGGCCCCATCGGCGGCCTCGCGGTCACCGCGGACGGCCAGCGCCTGCTGGCCACCAACTACGGCGACGACACCGTCTCGATCATCGACACCGTCAGCTGCAAGATCGTCAACACCGTCTTCCAGGCCGACGAGCCGTTCTCGATCGCCGCCGGCCCCGCCGGCACCGGCTGGGCCTACATCACCGCGGGTTCGACCGCGCTGGACGCCGTGCTGGCGATCGACGTCGACACCGCGCAGGTCGCCGGGTGCTACCCGGTGGCCATGGACATCGGCGACCTGGTCGCCGACCCGACCAGCAGCCGCGTCTACCTCACCCGTACCGGCTCGGCCGGTGTCGACGTGCTCGCGCTCGACGCGGCCATGCGTCCCGCCGCGTCCGCCGCAGTGTCCGCGCATCCCGGGGCGGCAGCGGCCGGCCTGCGGATCAGCGCGGACGGCCGACGGCTGTACGCAGCGGTACGCCAGCCCACCGGCGACACCGTCACGGTGCTGGACCGCGACCTGAACATCGTCGACACGATCGCGATCGGCGCGAGCATCATCGACGTCGCAGTCAGTCCCGACGGTGCCCGCCTGTACGTGGCGACCTTGGGGCCTGACGGCCGCAGCCGCGTGCACGTCGTCGATGCCCGCACCCACGCGGTCAGCGCTACCCGCGTCCTGGAGGCCCAGCTGATCCAGCTGATCGCCGGGCGCGACGGCCAGCGGGTCTACCTGGTCACCGACGGCGCCGTCTTTGTGCTGTGTGCGCGCACCAACGAGCCGCTCGGCACGCTGCCCGGCGTCACCGCGCCGTCCTGCGCCGCGGAGAGCCCAGACGGCAGCCGGCTCTACATCGCCGGCTTCGACGGCAAGGTGACCATCGCGTCGCTGGCCGACCTGCCGGCCCCGTCGGCGCTGCTGCACGAGCAGCTGGAGCTCGACGACGCCGTCACTCGCATGCTGCAACTCGAACCCGCGGTGTAACCCACGCCACGTTTCCGGTGGTGGCGTGATCGAATAGGCCGATGCACAGCACCATGCAGCACTGGCCGTTGACGGTCGGCGCCATCTTGAACCACGTCACGGCCGTCCACGGTGATCGCACCGTCACCACCGTTGCTGACGACGGATATCGGGTCACCACCTATCGCGAACTCGGCCGGGAAGTGGCCCAGCTGGCCAATGCCCTGCGGCGTCTCGGCATCACCGGCGACGAGCGGGTGGCCACCTTCATGTGGAACAACACCGAACACCTGGCCGCCTACCTGGCGGTGCCGGCGATGGGCGCGGTGCTGCACACGCTGAACATCCGGCTGTTCGCCGAGCAGATCGTCTTCGTCGCCAACGAGGCCGAGGACCGGGTGATCCTGGTCGACCGGTCACTGGTGCAGCTGCTGGCGCCGGTGCTGCCGGAACTGGAGACCGTGCACACCGTGATCCTGGTCGGTGATGGCGATGTCGCGGCGTTGGAAGCCTCCGGCAAGACCGTGCTGGGCTACGCCGAGCTGCTGGCGGCCGAGGCGCAAGAGTTCGACTGGCCGGTCATCGACGAGAACTCGGCAGCCGCCATGTGCTACACCAGCGGCACCACCGGCAACCCCAAAGGTGTGGTGTACAGCCACCGGTCCAGCTACCTGCACGCCATGGCGGGATGCACCACCAACGGCACCGGGATCGGCGCGGTCGACTGCGTGCTGCCGATCGTGCCGATGTTCCACGCCAACGCCTGGGGGCTGCCGTATTCGGCGCTGATGGCCGGTGCGGACCTCGCGATGCCCGACCGGCATCTGGACGCCAAGTCGCTGGTCGCCCTCATCGAATCGCAGCGGGCCACGGTGGCCGGCGCGGTGCCGACCATCTGGAACGACGTTATGCACTACCTGGAACGTGAACCCGGCCATGACATCTCGTCATTGCGGCTGGCGGCCTGCGGCGGGTCAGCCGTGCCGGTCTCGCTGATGCAGGCGTTCGAGCAGCGCCACAACGTGCAGGTGCGCCAACTGTGGGGCATGACCGAGACCTCGCCGATGGCCACCATGGCCTGGCCGCCGCCGGGCACCCCGCCTGAACAGCACTGGGCGCTGCGCGGCACCCAAGGCCGGCCGGTGTGTGGGGTCGAGACCCGCATCGTCGACGACGAGGATGCGGTGTTGCCCCACGACGGCGAAGCG
This sequence comes from Mycobacterium sp. UM_WGJ, assembly GCF_000455125.1. Lineage (GTDB taxonomy): Bacteria > Actinomycetota > Actinomycetes > Mycobacteriales > Mycobacteriaceae > Mycobacterium. The sequence continues at coordinate 4,074 of NZ_AUWR01000091.1, read as the reverse complement.
GTCGGCGAGCTTGAGGTGCGCGGCGCGTGGATCACCGGCGCCTACTATCGCGGCCAGGACGAGTCCAAGTTCTCCTCGGGCTGGCTGCGCACCGGTGACGTCGGCCGCATCGACCCGCAGGGTTTCATCACGCTGACCGACCGGGCCAAAGACGTCATCAAATCCGGCGGGGAGTGGATCTCCTCGGTGGAACTGGAGAACGAGCTGATCGCCCACCCCGACGTCGTCGAAGCCGCGGTGGTCGGGGTGCCCGACGAACGCTGGCAGGAGCGACCGCTGGCCGTCGTGGTGACCCGCGCCGGTGCCTCGATCAGCGGCGCCGAACTGCGAACCTTCCTGTCCGACAAGGTCGCCCGGTGGTGGCTGCCGGAGCGCTGGACGTTCGTCGAGGCGATCCCGCGTACCAGTGTCGGCAAGTACGACAAGAAGACCATCCGTGCCCGGTACGCCGAGGAGCAATACCAAGTGAGCGAGGTGCACAACTGATGAGCCTGCGTGTCATCCAATGGGCAACCGGCGGAGTGGGAGTCGCCGCGATCAAGGGCGTGCTCGAGCATTCCGACCTGGAGCTGGTCGGGTGCTGGGTGCACTCGAAGTCCAAGAGCGGCAAGGACGTCGGGGAGATCATCGGCACCGAGCCGGTGGGTGTGACGGCCACCAACAGCGTCGAGGAGATCCTGGCGCTGGATGCCGACGCGGTGATCTACGCACCGCTGCTTCCCAACCCCGACGAGGTCGCGGCGCTGCTGCGCTCGGGCAAGAACGTCGTCACCCCGGTCGGCTGGTTCTATCCGACCGAGAAGGAAGCAGGCCCGCTGGAAGGCGCGGCGCGCGACGGTGGCGTGACCCTGCACGGGGCCGGGATCGGCCCCGGCGCGGCGACCGAGTTGTTCCCACTGCTGCTGTCGGTGATGTCCACCGGCGTGACATTCATTCGCGGCGAAGAGTATTCAGACCTGCGCACCTATGACGCCCCGGATGTGGTGCGCCACGTTATGGGCTTCGGCGGCACTCCGGATAAGGCGTTGAGCGGCCCCATGCAGAAGCTGCTCGATGGCGGGTTCCGCCAATCGGTGCGGCTGTGCGTGGACCGGCTCGGTTTCGCTGCCGACGAACAGATCCGCTCCTCGCAGGAGGTGGCGGTGGCCACCGCGCCGATCGCCTCGCCGATCGGTTCGATCGAACCCGGTCAGGTGGCCGGACGGCGATTCCACTGGGAAGCCACCGTCGGCGACGAGGTGGTGGTCCGGGTCACCGTCAACTGGCTGATGGGTGAGGAGAACCTCGATCCGGCATGGACTTTCGGTCCGGCGGGAGAGCGCTACGAGATGGAGGTGCGAGGCAATCCCGACACGTTCGTCACCGTCAAGGGCTGGCAGCCCGAAAGCGTCGAAGAGGGGCTGATCAGCAACCCCGGCGTGGTGGCAACCGCAGCGCACTGCGTCAACGCCGTCCCGGCGACCTGCGCGGCCCCGCCCGGTATCGCCGGGTTCTTCGACCTGCCGCTGATCACGGGCCGGGCCGCTCCGCACCTGGCGCGCTGAGCGCTACCCTCGGCTGATGGCCCTGATTGTCGAACAGTCCCGGACGGTACCTGCGACCGTCGCCGACACGTTCGCCGGGACACTGCAGCTGCCGCTGCCGCAGCTCTTCCGCCGCTGGTACGGGCCGATCCCGCCGATCAAGGAAGTCCGCGACCAGACTGGTGGTTCAGCGAGCCTCGACGAAGCAGAGGCGAAGCTGGGACCGCCGCATAAGCGCGGTGCTTGGGCGAACGTCGGGCAGACCCGCACCGTCGTGCTGACCGGCGGCGGCAGCATGCGCGAGGAGTTGACCGAGGTCGATCCGCCCCGGGCATTCGGCTACCGGCTCACCGACCTCACCGGCCCGCTGGCACCCCTGGTGGACCACGTCGAGGGTCGCTGGCAGTTCGCACCCGCCGGTTCGGGCACCACGGTCACCTGGAGCTGGGTGATCCACCCGCGGTCTAAGCTCACTGCGCCGCTGCTGCCGGTGTTCGGCTGGCTGTGGAAGGGCTACGCGCGCCAGGCGTTGGCGCGACTGTCTGCCCTGTTGGAGAACTGACCTCGCCGATGTGCCGACTTTTCGGGCTGCACGCCGGGACCGACGCCGTCACCGCCACGTTCTGGCTGCTCGACGCTCCGGACAACCTCGCCGAGCAGAGCCGACGAAACCCGGACGGCACCGGGATCGGCGTCTTCGACGCCAACGGAGTACCGCACCTGCACAAGGAGCCGATCGCGGCGTGGCAGGATGCCGAATTCTCCACGGAAGCAAACGAACTGACCGGAACCACGTTCGTCGCGCATGTGCGCTACGCGACCACCGGCGCGCGGGACGTCGCCAACACCCACCCGTTCCTGCAGGACTGCCGGATCTTCGCGCACAACGGGGTGCTGCGTGGCCTCGATGCCGTCGAGGAACGTCTCCGCGAGATCGGCACCGCGGATCTGGTTGGGGGACAGACCGATTCCGAGCGGGTCTTCGCGTTGATCACCGGTTGCGTGCGGGCGCGTGACGGCGACATCGGGGCAGGTCTGCGTGACGCGGTCGGCTGGCTGGCAGCCCAGGTGCCGATCTATGCGCTCAACATTCTGCTGACCACCGCCACCGACATGTGGGCACTGCGCTATCCCGAGACCCACGAGCTGTACCTGTTGGACCGCCGCGACGGATCCGCTCCGGTCGGACTGGACCTGAAGACCCCGCGGATCCGCGCGCACTCCGAGCAGTTGCGGGGCCGCTCGGCGGTGGTGTTCGCCAGCGAGCCGATGGACATCGACCCGCGCTGGCGGTTGATCAACCCCGGGGAGCTGGTGCACGTCGACGCCGCGCTGACGGTCACCACCGAGCTGGCCTTCCCCGACGCTCCTGCCCGGCAGCTGCGCCGGGAAGATCTGACCACCGCTGCCCAGGAGGCCCAACACCCCTGGAAAGGAATGAGATGACAGTCAAACGTGCCCTGGTGCTCGGCGGTGGTGGGGTAGCGGGCATCGCCTGGGAGACCGGCGTGCTGTGCGGCATCGCCGACGAATCACCCGACACCGCACGGGAACTGCTCGACGCTGCGGTGCTGGTGGGCACCTCGGCCGGGTCGGCGGTGGCCGCCCAGATCGGCAGCGGGCTGGGCCTGGAGCAGTTGTACGCCCGGCAGATCACGGCGACCTCCTCGGAGATCGATCCCGGTGTCGGTGCCGATGAGCTGACCGAGTTGTTCGTGGCGGCGATCACCGAGCCCAACACCACCACCGCGCAGAAGCTGCAAGGCATCGGCGCGGTCGCCCTGGCAGCGCAGACGGTTGCCGCACCGGTGCGGCGGGGCATCATCGCCGACCGCCTGCCGTCACACGACTGGCCGGAGCGCACGCTGCGGATCACCGCGATCGACATCGACACCGGGGAGCTGGCGGTCTTCGACCGCGACTCGGGGGTGGAACTCATCGACGCGGTGGCCGCCAGTTGCGCGGTCCCGGGAGCCTGGCCTCCGGTGGTGCTCGGTACGCGGCGCTACATGGACGGCGGGGTGCGCAGCACGGTCAACCTCGATGTGGCCGCCGACTGCGACGAAGCCGTGCTGCTGGTGCCCACGGGTGGCGGAGTCGACGGCGAGATCGCGGCATTCGCCGGTCGCGTGTGCGCCGTGCTGGCCGACGATGACGCGCTGCGCGCCTTCGGCGGCAATCCGCTCGACCCGGCGTGCCGGCTGCCGTCGGCGCAGGCCGGGCGTGAACAGGGCCGGCGGCAGGCCGGCGCCATCGCCGAGTTCCTGGCCGGTTAGTGCCCTTGGGTCAGAGCGATTTCGCACTGTCGAGGGCGCGGGCGGCGAGTTCGCGGCCCACGTCGATCAACTCCGCGGCGCGGTGGAAGTCCAGGCTGCGGCAGGCGACGCGAGGCACCTCGATCAGCAGATCGGGCGGGTGCGACGCAAGCTGATGGCGGGCCAGCGCCGCCTGGGCGATATCGATGGTTCGGTTCATCACCTCGAAGCTGCCGAGTTTGGGCACCACTTCGGGTGCCGAGTCCTCGTCCTCGCCGGATTCATGCGGCGGTCCC
>NZ_AUWR01000090.1 GCF_000455125.1 Mycobacterium sp. UM_WGJ | reverse complement strand
GGGGAGCACGATCGGCGGCATCGGATTGACCACCGGGGGTTCGGGTTTGACCTCGGGCGGTTGGGGCTTGACCACCGGCGGGGTAGGAGCCGCCGGTTTCTTCGCGGGCAATCCCCACAGGAGTGACAGGTCGGCCAGCCCAGCCAGGACGGGCCGGTGGGGGGCCGGCCGCGGAAGCGGCGCCAACATGAAGGGCGCCGGCGCCGCCGGAGGAAGCGGGGGCAACGGCGGACCGAAGACCGGGGCGGGCACAAAAATCGGCCCGCTGGCTGCCCCGGCCGCCACCGGCAGCGGCGCCGGCAGACCGGGCGCAGGGGCATCCAGCGGCACCGCCGCCGGCAGATCGGGCGGCGATGGAAGGTGCAACGGCGGCAGCGGTATCGAGTCCGCCGGCGCCTGTCCCAGCACCGGCGGTTGTCCCCCGAACGGCTCGGCGGCGGGCACCTGAAGGTTCGGGGCCCGATGCGGAATGGTCAGTGCCCGCCCCAGATCCGGCCGCAGCGCGACCAGGTTGGGAGTGATGTCCAGCGTCATGGCCACCATCAGCGCCGACGCCGCAGCGAACGCGGCTGACGCCAGCGCCGCTCCGGCCACCAGCAGCGGGCGCCGGGCCGGCTGGCCCGCCGGGACGAAGATTTCGGTGGCCGCTTCGGCCTCGTCGTCGGGCACTGCGCTGTAGGCCAGATCGTCGGCGTCAAAGCCGGGGATGTCGTAGTAGCAGGGCCCGGCAGCGTCGAAGCTGGGTTCTTGCGTGTAGGCCAGCGGAGCCGAGTCCGCCTCGACACCGACCAGGCGGGCAGAAGCCAGTGCCGCACCGCGGGCCAGGGCGGCACGCGGCTCCGCGGGTTCACACACCTCGCGGTCGACCGTCGCCTCCAGTCGCGGCCGCAACGCGGTCGAATCGCCCTCGGCGCAGATCAGAAACAGACCGTCCGGAGATGTGTGGGCGGCGTTGAGCCGATCGGCGACCGTGTCGACCGCGGCGGTGGCGTCGCCGGCATCGAGGGGCTGCTGAAAGATCCTGGTGACGGTGCCGTCGGTGCAGTCGACCATGGCCAGTGTCGCCGTGGACGGCTCGACGGCCAGCAGCCCCATCTGGTCGCAGCCGACCGTCTGTCCCAGGTTGCGGGTCAGGCTTGCCGCCGCAAGCACCGGAGAGACCAGAGCTACGTTTTCCAAGCCGTCCAGCGCGCCGCCGGAAAGCCGCGAACTCAATGCGGCCGCGTCGAGCGGATCCGTGACGGTCACGCCGGTCGCTACCAGGTGAAGACCGGCCGAGTCCGCGGCGTCACGCGCCTGAAGGATCGCCGCGATCACTGCGTCGACGGCGGCGAATTCGACGGAGTCGTCGGAAGGCACGTCAATGCTGAGCTCTTCCAACGTGACGCCGTCCGCGCGTTCTCCGCAGACCAGCACGGTGTGGATGGTGGTGGGTGCGCTGGACGCAAGTGCCACACCGAGGACGACGTCCATGTCTTCTCCGATTCAGTTCTGACCTGCACCGTGGTCGGCCACGGCGGCCTCTGGGGGGCACAGACATCGGCGGCGTTCCGACACCGTTTGTTCACCATCACGAGATCTACTCGCAATACATCCAAATATGCGTCTGAGTGAATGAATAGCGTCTGATGGGTTGGTAAATAATGTCTAATTTTGTGGACTAACCCATCCCGGGCTTCGCGTTCCCGTCGTGTAGCGCCACCCGATCGGACCAGGTGGGCCATGATGGACCCGGCACCGACCGGCACCGGTATGGACAGGAGTCAGACTTGGCCGATTTCGTCGCGTCGATCGACCAGGGCACCACCAGCACTCGCTGCATCATCTTCGACCATGGCGGTGCGGTGGTGGGCCGCCATCAACTCGAACACGAACAGATTCTGCCGCGCGCCGGCTGGGTGGAACACGATCCGTTCGAACTGTGGAACCACACCGCGGCGGTGCTGGTCTCGGCGCTGAACACCACCAAGCTCCACGCGTCGGACCTGGCGGCGCTCGGCATCGCCAACCAGCGTGAAACGACGGTGGTGTGGAACCGCAAGACCGGCCAGCCCTACCACAACGCGATCGTCTGGCAAGACACCCGAACCGACGTCATCGCCGCCGCCCTGGAGCGCGACGGCCACGGCGAGGTCATCCGGCGCAAGGCGGGCTTGCCGCCGGCCACCTATTTCTCCGGCGGAAAACTGCAGTGGATTCTGGACAACGTCGAGGGGGTGCGGGCCGATGCCGAACGTGGCGACGCGCTGTTCGGCACCTGCGACAGCTGGGTGCTGTGGAACCTGACCGGGGGGCCGCGCGGCGGTGTGCATCTGACCGACGTCACCAACGCCAGCCGCACCATGTTGATGAACCTCGAGACCCTGGACTGGGACGACGAACTGTTGGCGTTGTTCTCGATCCCGAGGGCCATGCTGCCACTCATCACGGCATCGTCGACGCGGCGCCGGCATGCGGTCACCGCGAGCACCGGGCCGTTGCGCGGCGAGGTGCCGATCGCGGGCATCCTGGGTGACCAGCAGAGCGCCATGGTCGGCCAGGTCTGCTTGTCGGCAGGTGAGGCGAAGAACACCTACGGCACCGGAAACTTCTTGCTGCTCAACACCGGTGAGCAGATCGTCCGCTCCGATAACGGATTGTTGACCACGGTCTGCTATCAGTTCGGCGACGCCAAGCCCGTTTATGCGCTGGAGGGCTCGATCGCAGTCACCGGCTCCGCGGTGCAGTGGTTGCGTGATCAGCTGGGCATCATCAGCGGTGCCACGCAGGTCGAGAGCCTCGCCCGTCAGGTCTCCGACAACGGCGGGATGTACTTCGTGCCGGCGTTTTCCGGCTTGTTCGCGCCGTACTGGCGTTCGGACGCGCGCGGCGCCATCGTCGGGTTGTCCCGCTTCAACACCAACGCGCATCTGGCCCGGGCCACCCTGGAGGCCATCTGCTACCAGAGCCGGGATGTGGCCGAGGCGATGGAAGCCGATTCGGGTGTGCACCTTGGTGTTTTGAAGGTCGACGGTGGCATCACCGCCAATGATCTGTGTATGCAGATTCAGGCCGACGTGCTCGGGGTCGACGTGGTCAAGCCGGTGGTTCCCGAAACCACCGCGCTGGGCGCGGCGTACGCGGCCGGTCTTGGCGTCGGGTTCTGGAAGGGGCCCGACGATCTTCGCGCCAACTGGCGCGAAGACCGGCGTTGGACCCCGAACTGGTCGGACGAGCAGCGTGCTGAAGGCTATGCCGGGTGGCGAAAGGCCGTGCAGCGCACGCTGGACTGGGTCGAGTTGCCCTGAGAATGGCCGCACGCAGGCGGGTGCTGCCCGGCGCGCTGGTTGCGCTGGTCGTGGTGGCCGCTGTCGGCTGGGCGTGGTGGCAGCAGGCCGGGCGGTCTTCGCAAACGTCGGGACCCTCGCCGACATGGACTCCGCCACCGCCGAGCGTGGCGCCACCGGACCCAGCCTATGGCGAGGCCCGCCGACTGCTCGAGGCGTTGCCGGTCAAGGGCTGGGATCGTGAGAAGGACTTCAAGCGTTACCGGTTCGGCGAGCGGTGGAGCGACGACGTCGACGTCGAATTCGGCCACAACGGCTGCAATACCCGCGACGACATCCTGCGCCGCGACCTGACCCAGATCGAACTCAGACGGGGCACCTGCCTGGTACAGCGCGGCGTCCTGCATGACCCGTACTCCGGGCAGACCATCGCATTCCAGCGCGGCCCGGAGACATCCGATGCCGTGCAGGTCGACCATCTGGTGTCGTTGGCCGACGCCTGGTACAAGGGAGCGCGGACCTGGGACGACAGCCGCCGTCGGAATTTCGCCAACGACCCGCGCAACCTGCTAGCGGTCAGTGCCCAGGCCAACTTTGACAAAGCATTCCGCGACGCCGCCGGCTGGCTGCCGGCGAACGCCGCGTTCGAATGCGAATTCGTGGCCCGTCAGATCACCGTCAAAACCGCTTACGGACTGTGGGTTTCACCCAACGAGAAGTCCGCCATGTATCGGGTCCTGCGGCACTGTTGACCGTGAAACTCAGTCGGTCTCACCGAGGATGCCGTAGATCTCCTTGCGGGCGCTGTTGATGATGTCGACGATGCGCTGCTGCTGCTCGGGCGTGGCCGCCTGGCCGGCCTGCGCGACGGCACCGAACAGTTGGCCGGTCGCGGCGCGCAGGTTGATCTGCCCCGGGTCGGCGCCGTCGGCGATCTGCTCCCACGGAGGGGTCTCGATCGTCTCGGCGACCCCGCGGCCTTCGTCGGTCAGTTCGAAAAGGCGCTTCTTGCCGTCGGTTTCGGTGCCGGCGATCAATCCCTCATCGACCAACATCTGCAAGGTCGGATAGACCGATCCGGGACTGGGGCGCCACAGCTGCTGACTGCGCTCGCCGATCTGTTGAATGATCTCGTAGCCGTGCATCGGGCCCTCGGCCAGCAGGGCCAGGATGGCCAGTCGCACGTCGCCGCGCCGGCCGCGATTGCCGCGCCGGTGTCCACGGTGGCCGCCCGGGCCGAAGCCGAAACCGAAGCCGGGGCCGCCGGGCCCGAAACCGGGGCCGAACCCCGGACCGAACCCGTGCCGGAAATCCGGGCCGAATCCGGCGGCGTGCTGGCCGGGACCGAAGCCTAACGGCGCGCAGTGCTCGGCGGCGTGGTCGCGCAACTGCCTGCGAAACTCGCGCCGAGCCTGCCGGCGCGCGATATGTGCGGCGCGGCGCTGATGCGGCGTCGCGGGACCGAAACCGAATCCGACGTGCTGTTCGGCATCTTCTGGGCATGGTCCGCCGGGCGGACCGAAAGGAGTGTTCATGCGTACCTCGTTGCGTGGAAAAGGGGAGCGCCATTCACTCCCGATACATAAACGATATATCGGGAACTATCGGGATGCAACGGCAACGTCGGACGTGCCAGGGCAGGGTGGGGCAGGCAAGGCCAGCCGATTGCGTCGCAGGGAACACAAGCTCGGCGTACTAGCTCGGGGGGAAGAACCCGCCCGCATTCGGTGGCGGCCACGGCATCGGAGGTGGCGGGAAATAGGGACCGGGCGGCACGACCTGAAACCGCGCCAGCTCACGCTGATGCCGTTCGGCCAACACCGCTGCCAGCACCAGTTCGGGCGGGGCATCCGGGGGCGGTGGTGGCGAGATGTGGGCGAGTACATCACCGGAGATCCGGTAGGCCATCATCTGCCGAGTGTGCGGGTCGAGCTGCGCGGCCCGGCCCAGGAATTGCCTTGCCAGTTCGGCAGATTCGGCCCGCAGGCCCGACAATTGCAACGTCGAGGCCCACCAGGCCAGCCCCGGCGGCATCATGGGCGGCGGCGTCGCAGCCGGCGCACGTTCGCTGATCACCACGGTGCCGGCGAAGATGTCGCCCAGGCGTTTTCCGCGCGGTGACAGCAGACTGCAGATCACCGCCGGGCTGCCGGTCAGTCCCCAGATCTCGACAACTGACGCCAGCGCCCGAAAGAGTGCCTGCCGGAAGCGTTCCGGGCCGCCGTCATCGGAAACCACCCGCAGTCCCATCGCCATCTTGCCCAGCGACCGGCCCCGGGTGACGGTCTCCATGGTGACCGGGTAGCCGACCAGGAGCAGTACGGCGAAGATGATCATGATGGCCGTGGTCAAGGCGTCGTCGAACCGGCCGAGGGTGGTGGCCCACAGCACGATCGCGCACAGGTACCCCACGATCACCACGGTGATGTCGATCAGTGCGCTGACCGCGCGCACCGGCAGCTGCGCGATCGCGATGTCGAGGACGACGGCGTCGCCGGTCACCAGCTCGGGGCCGCGGTTCGCCATAGCTCAGACGCTACTCGCCGAACCGGTCTCATCGAGACGCTCGCGGCCGTGCCGGGGCGTGGACCTGCATCGC
>NZ_AUWR01000089.1 GCF_000455125.1 Mycobacterium sp. UM_WGJ | reverse complement strand
ACATGAATCATCACCGGCGTGGCCGCCGCACGACCCCCCGCCGCGCAATCAGGACGCCCGCAGCGACAACCCAACCGGTCCGCCCGCGCCGCCAACGCCCCCAGCGCATCGGCACGCCGCTGCTCACGGGTGCGGGGATCGTGCTCACAGACCGTGGCCGCCAACGCATCCAGCGCGGTGTCCACCGCCCGCGCATCGGTGGTGAACAGACTGCCCTGGATCTCCGACAGACCCCCTTCAACAAAGTTCCCGAAGACGATCTCACGTTCGGCCTGCCGCTCCTTGCGGCGGCGCACCGCATCAGCATCGGCCTGGGCCACGATCTTGTCGATCTTGGCCGCCAACCGGCTCACGGTCAGCGACGGCCACCGCAGCACCTGCGCCACCAACTGCGCATCCACCTCCGCCAGCACCTGCCGGTCGGTGATCAACCCGGTGCGATACACCATCGTCTGAAACAACCGGATATCGATATCACCGGCCTTGAACAGCTCCGCCACCTGCGGCAACCGCTCCCGCATCGCCCGGGCATAGTGCAACCGACTAGCCGCTAAGCCCTGACTGATCCGCAACGCCGCCGCCACCTCAGCAGCCACCGCCGCCTCGGTATCGACCGCCCACTGCTCGGTCTCACCACAGCACCTCAACCGCAGCGCAAACAACTCCCCAAT
>NZ_AUWR01000088.1 GCF_000455125.1 Mycobacterium sp. UM_WGJ | reverse complement strand
ATCTTCGGCCCGGTGGTCACGATCCTGCCGTTCGACGACGACGACGAGGCGATCGCCCTGGCCAACAACAGCAGCTACGGACTGGCCGCCACCGCGTGGACGTCCAACCTGGGCCGGGCCCATCGACTGGCCAAGCGGCTCAAGGCGGGAACGGTCGGGCTGAACTGTCAGATGCAGTTCGACCACTCGATGCCGTTCGGCGGATACAAGCAGTCCGGCTGGGGTTACGAATCCGGCAAGGCGGGCATCGAGACCTATCTTCAGACCAAGATCGTCTGGGCGCAGATGTAGCCGCGGAACGCGATAACGACATGGTTGACTCACCCGCCTCCCCCTACCGGGTCGTCCAGTGGACGACCGGCAACGTCGGCAAGAGTTCCGTCCGGGCGATCGCCGGCAACCCCAATTACGAACTCGTCGGCCTCTTCGCCTGGTCGGACAACAAAGTCGGCCGCGACGCCGGCGAGCTGGCCGGCATCGACCCGCTCGGCGTCACCGCGACCAACGACGCCGCGGCGCTGCTGGCACTCAAGCCCGACTGCGTGGTCTACAACCCGATGTGGATCAACGTCGATGAGCTGGTGCAGATCCTGTCGGCGGGCGTAAACGTCGTGACGTCAGCGTCTTTCATCACTGGGCATAACCTCGGCGACGACCGTGCCCGGCTCGACGAGGCGTGCCGCAAGGGCGGGTCCACCCTGTTCGGCTCCGGCGTCAGCCCGGGCTTCGCCGAACTGCTGGCGATCGTGGCGGCGACGGCATGCGACCGGGTCGACAAGATCACCATCACCGAGACGGCCGACACCACCCTCTACGACTCCCCCGACACCGAACGGCCGGTGGGTTTCGGAACCGCGATCGATGACCCGGAGCTGGAACCCATGGCCGCGCGCGGCACGGCGGTCTTCGCCGAGGCGGTCCGGCTGCTCGCCGACGCGATGGGCGTCGAACTCGACGAGATCACCTGCTCCTGCGAATACGCCCAGACCACCGCGGATCTCCCGATGGCCTCATGGACGATCCGGGCCGGTCAGGTGGCCGGGGTGTTCGCCAGCTGGCAGGGAATCGTCAATGGCAGATGCGTCATCGACATCAACGTGCGGTGGCGCAAAGGTCAAACGCTGGAGCCGGACTGGCAGCTCGGCGGCGACGGCTGGAAGATCACCGTCGACGGCCGGCCAACGGTCAACATGCAGGTCGGCTTCACTCCGCCACCCGACCTGATCGCCTCGGCCAAGTCCCTGGACGACTTCTTCGAGCTCGGCCACATCATGACCGCGATGCCGCCGATCAACGCCATCCCGGCCGTCGTCGCCGCCGAACCCGGGATAGCCACCTACAACGATCTGCCGTTGAACCTGCCCCGGTTTCCCGCTCAGCACAGGTAGATCACCAGCACGGCCGCGCACAGCACCGCCAGCCAGGTGTCGGTGGTGCGGCGCAACCAGATCGGTGCGCTGCGCACCTCCATGAAGTTGCGGATGATCAACCGGGCCTTGACGGCCGACAGTGCGATCACCGTGACGGTGATCGGGATGCTGGGCTCGACAGGGCCGGCACTGTGCCCCGGAGCCAGCCACCAGGCCAGCACGGTGATGGCCACCAGGACAAGCCAGGTGGCGGCGGTCAGGCGCTCCGGCCGGTGCTCGAGTATCGATTCTGGCTGTGCGGTCACGCCGATTCACCTCATCACGTAGAGCAGTGCGAATATCACGACCCAGAGCAGATCGACCATGTGCCAATAGGTTGCGCCCTGTTCGACCATGCTGATCCGGGCCCGGTGCGGATTGCGCAGGTCGCGGATCACCACGCCGAGAATGATCAGGCCCAGACCCACATGGAACAGGTGCACCCCGGTCAGGACGTAGTAGAAGCTGAAGAATGTACTCGAATTGGTGTATCCCGCTTGGATTTCAGCGGTCCATTCATAGACCTTGATGACCGCGAACACCACACCGCAGAACATTCCCCCGCGGACCAGGTCGATGGCGCCGGCCCGATTGCCGTCCCGAGCCGCGTGCACGCTCTCGACGATCAGCCACGAGCTGGTGATCAACACGATGGTGTTGACGACGCCGAGGGTGACGTTGAGGTGTTGCTGATCGGCCAGGAACTCCTCGGGAGCCGTTGCCCGGAACACTATGTACGCCACGAAGTAACTACCGAAGATGAACAGATCACCCAGCACCATGAACCACATGTGCCCGTCACCGGGCAGATGAGTCGCTGGGCGCCGTCCGGCGGCCCCCAGCCGACGCACGGTCGGTGCTTTCTGGTCAGTCATCAATGCGCCTCCAGCCGGAGAGTCAGACGATCGGTGGTGAATCGACGGGTTCGCGGGCGCCCGTCACCTGTAGGAATACGATCAACGCCGCCAGCCAGACACAGAACACCACGACGGCGATGTAGAACGTGATGACCCCGTTCCAAGCGAACGCACCGGAGTCGAAGAGCCACATCTGGCTGGCGATCACCTCGGTAACGATCTGCCAGATACTCACGTAAGCAAACCATTTGGGGAAGATGTTGTTCTTGTCATAGAAGATCGCGATGGCCAGGCTGAAGTACGCGGCGGTGAAGCAACCCAGCGAGCCGTTGTAGGACAACATTCCCAGGTCGTAGAAGAACCGCACCATCTCCGGGTCACGGTCCGGACGGAACGCCCCGAGCGAGTAGCACAGAATCACCATCTGGAAGCCGGGGACGGCTCCCACCGCCATGCCGCCGACGTAGGCGTAGGCCAACACTTTGCCCGATGTCATCCGCATCATGTGGTAGCCGACCAGGCCGTTGGAGATCGCAGCCCCACCGGTGATGGCAAGCAACAACACGAAGCCGAAGTGCATGGTCATCGCGTGCTGGGCGAACCAGGCCTGCATCGCCTCCGGGCCCACGTCGGGTCTTGGTGGCGGTGTCACCCGGCCGAGCAGACACACCCCCAGGCCCATCAGGCCGTAGAACACCACGAAGATCCACCACACCACGCGCACATCGGGTTTGCCCGCACCGGGCGGCGGGGTGGCTTCGATATTGCTGTCGCCGTAGAGCAGGGTGGCGACGTTCACCGCAGCACACCCTCGGCAACGCCCTGCCGATACAGGGCATCTCGTAGCGCGAAGAACATCGCGAACACGAACACCGCGAAGGCCCCGTTACGCACCCAGAACGAGATGAGACCGTCCCAGGCCAACGGCCCGGTCTTGAACACCGTGGCGGCGACCGACGGCAGCATGGCCAACGCGGTGATCACGGACAGGTGGGCCACCCAGCGCGGGAACACCGGATCGGGACCGCGGTCGGCGTAGACGGCGCAAGCCAACATCGCGAACTGGCCGACGATCATCCCGACAGGTGCGATGAACGACATCCACGCCAGGTCGTTGAGCGCCTCGATCACCTCGGGGCTGCGATCGGACCGAAAGGCCGCCACCCCGAAGAAGATGTTGGACAGCGCGAAAAGCGTCGCCCCGCTGACCACCGCGGCCAGATACCCGTAGGCGAACACGTGACTCTGGGTGGACATCCGTTTCATCTGGCCCACGATCAGCACCAGGAACGGCACGATCATGATCCCGCACAGGTTGAATCCGACCATGCTGAGACGGATCCACGATCGGTGTTGGTCATAGAACTCGGCAACCTGCGCCGCGGACATGGTCGGTGACATCGGCGGGAAGAACCCCGGGAAGGTCGCGAACAGCACGAGCAACACCGCGCCGACCGCGGGACCCGACCACAGCAGCACCAACTGCGCCCGGAATGCGGTGGCCTGCGGAGTCTCCTCCGCCTCAGCGATCATCTGCATGGCGTGATTCCTCCGCTGCTCGCCCGGCGACACCAGCCGGGCGGCCGTCGGGACCGAACCGCCCTAGCCGATCGACTACCCGAAAGATAGCCGATCGGCTATCTCACGGTCAATGGCCTTCACCCTCCGGCGCCGTCCGGCGCCTCGATGAAGCGCTTGGTAAGTCGCAGCAATTGGGCACGCAGCGTGTCGTCGTCGACGTGGCCCACCAGTGGATGCATCACCCCAACAGCGATGGCACCGGACAACATCGCCGCCGACACCACGGCGTCGTCGCCGGCTTCGCCGACGAGCACCCCGTACAACCGCGCGATGAACTCTTGAAAAGGCTGATGCTCGGCCAGCAGCCGGACGATCACCGGATCGAACTGCAGGGTGCTGGCCGCACCCCGCCTACGCACCGCCATGTCGATGACCCCGTCGAGCAACACTTCTCGAGCCCGCGGCCGACTCTGCTCGGCCTCGGCGGCCTCCAGCGCGTCCTCCAACGCCCCCAATTCCCGCTCGGTGAGCGCGACGACGATCTCATCCTTGGTTTTGAACTGGTGATAGACCGCCGCCTTGGTCACCCCGATCACGTCGGCGATCATCTGCAACGACGTTCCGCCGACGCCGTGTTCGCCGATCAACTGCAGCGCAGCGTCGAGAATGCGCGTCTGCGCCGCGCTGCGGGGAATGAAGCGGAACTGGGCAGCGGCCGGAGTGGAAGCCATGCGATGAGAGTAGCCAGTCGGCTAGTCAGACAACAGCCGCTCCGCCGCGGAGTAGGGATCATCGGCACCGTCGACAACCTGTTCGGTGAGCCGGTCCAGCGCGGGATGGGTGCGCAACCGGGTCTGAGCCAAGGACAGGATCTGCGCCCGGGCCCGGGCCAGCCGACGCTCCCGGCTGTCGGTGCGGTGATGGGCTTCGATGGTGTCCACCAACTCGTCGAGACCGTCGCCGCGCGCAGCGATCAGGGTGAGAATCGGTGCGCCGGTGTGCATCAGCTCGACCCGAAGGTCGCGCACGGTCTGCTCGGCACCCTCGCGGTCGGCCTTGTTGACCACCACGATGTCGCCGACTTCCAGCAATCCGGCCTTGGCGGCCTGGACCGCGTCACCGGCGCCAGGATTGAGCACCACGATTGTCGGATCGGCGATCGCGGCGATCTCGATCTCGGATTGGCCCACCCCGACCGTTTCCAGCAGCAGCACGTCGAAGCCGAGCGCGGCGAGCAGCTGCAGGGCTGCGGGCACCCCCTCGGCCAGTCCGCCCAGGTGGCCGCGGGCCGCCACCGACCGGATGAGCACCTCCGGGTCGTTGATGTGGGCAGCCATCCGGATGCGATCACCCAGCAGTGCCCCGCCGCTGAACGGCGAGGACGGGTCGACGGCCAGCACCGCCACCCGCAGGCCGCGCTGTCGGTAAGCCCCCACCAGGGCAGCGATCGTGGTGGACTTGCCCGCCCCCGGCGGCCCGGTCACCCCGATGACGCGCGCGGCCGCCGGCCCCACGGCGGCCAGGACTTCGGCCCGCCGGCCGCTTTCGACCAAGCTGAGCAACCGGCCGGTGGCGCGGACGGAGCCCCCGCGCGCCGCGGCCAGCAACTCGGCAATGGTCATCGGTACCGTCAGTTCTTGTTCGCGGTGAGCCGATCGACGATAGCCGCGAAGTCGTCGGTCTTGAAGGACTGATCTTCGGCCATATTGGCGAAATCCAGCGTGGCCAGTACCGCACGCTCCAGGTGGATGTTGAGCAGCCGTTTGGTGCTCTCCACCGCCTGGCGAGGCAACTCAGCGATTCGCTTGGCACACGAAATCGCTTCCGCCAGCGGATCTTCGGCTACGTGATTGGCCAGACCCAGCTCCACTGCCCGGGCCGCCGGAATACGTGCTCCGGTCAGGGCGTATTCCTTGGCCAGCAACAGACTCATCTGCAACGGCCAGGTCAGCGGGCCGCCGTCGGCGGCGACCAGACCCACCTGCACGTGCGGGTCGGCCAGGTAGGCCGATTCCGAGATGTAGACGATGTCGCTCAGCGCCACGAGACTGCAACCCAGGCCGATAGCGGGGCCGTTCACCGCCGCGATGACCGGGGTACGGCAGCGTGCCATGCCCAGCACGATATCGCGGCCGTGCGCGATCGTCTTGGCACGCAGCTTCTCATCGCGGCGGAGTTCGTCGAGGTAGGCGAAATCGCCTCCGGCGGAGAACGTCCGCCCGCTGCCGGTCAGCACCGCCGCCCGCGCCTCGTCGTCTTCCTCCAACCGGGGCCACAGTTTCGCCAGACCGGTGTGCAGCGCATCGTTGACCGCATTGAGCGCGTCGGGGCGATTCAGCGTGATGATCCGCAGCGGTCCCTCGGCGCGCACGTCGATCTCGGCGGGCATGTCGTACATGTCAGACTCCTTCGCGGGTCTACAACCCCAGTATTCGGCCGGCAATGATGTTCTTCTGAATCTGCGAAGTCCCGCCCATCACGCTCTGGGCACGGCTGTACAGGTAGGCGCTGAGCAGGTCCGGGTCGTCGACCCCGCCGACCGCCAGCGCGGCGTGGCCGACGGACTGCTCCACCCAGGTCATCAGCAGCTTGTCCAACGAACCCTCCGGCCCGTGCGAGAGGCCGTCGAGCTGTTCGGAGAGCCGCCGGCGCACATGCAACCGCAGCATCTCGGTTTCGACTGCTGCCCAGGCCAATTCCTCCGGCACGTCCCCCGGTACACGGTTCGCCATCTGGCGCACCAACTTGCCGTAGCGCGCCGAGTATCCCAGGGTCGACGGTTCGCGCTCATGACCAACGACCGTCATCGCCAGCGCCCAGCCCTCCCCTGGAGCCCCGATCATCTGACTCGCCGGCACCCGCGCACCGTCGAACAGCACCTGGCCGAATTCCGTGGTGACCCCGTTGATCATCTGCAACGGCCGCTGCTCGATTCCGGGCTGGTGCATCGAGATGACGAACGCCGAGATACCGCGATGCCGGGGAGCGTCCTTGTCGGTGCGGGCCAGCAGCAGACACCAGTCGGCGACATCGGAGTAACTGGTCCAGATCTTGTGCCCGTGAATGACGTAGTCGTCGCCTTCCCGGGTCGCCGTGGTGGTCAGCGATGCCAGATCCGAACCCGCCCCGGGTTCGGAGAAGCCCTGGCACCAGCGCTGGGTGCCGTCGATCATGCCGGGCAGGAACCGTTGCTGCAGTTCGTCACTGGCGTGCCGGCCCAGCCCGACCACCAGATACCCCAGACTCGGCCGCGGCGGGGCGCCCGCGACCGCCAGCTCCTCGTCGACGATCACGTCATAGACCGGCGGCAGATCCTGGCCGCCGTACTCCCGCGGCCAGGACACCCCGAAGAATCCGCCCGCATACAGTGCCTGATGCCACTCACCCTGGCGCGCCCAGTATTCGTCGTCGCCGGCGGCGGGGAAGGTACCGGCGCGCTCCGTCAGCCAGGCCCGAAGCCTGCTGCGGAAGTCGGCTTCGGCGGGCGAATCACGAAAGTCCATCTGCGATCTCCCTTATCGTCACGGGCCACAGGCCGGTCGAAGTCAGCGCCCGCCGCAGGTAGACGTGCGCCGCGCACTCCCAGGTGTTGCCGATGCCGCCGTGCACCTGGATCGCGGTCTCGCAGACCGTCCGCGCGGTGCGTGCCGAGTAGATCTTGGCGATCCGGGCGGCACGCACCGCGTCGGCCGCGGGCGCCTCGTCAACCGCCCAGGCCGCGTGCCGCAGCACGCTCACCGAGCCCTCGATCAGCGCCAGTCCCTCGGCGAGCAGGTGTGCGATGGCCTGATAGGACCCGATGGGTTTGCCGTACTGCTCACGGAGCTTGGCGTAATCGCATGCCAGACCGTGCGCACCACGCGCGGTGCCGACCAGATCGGCGCACGTCGTCACCAGCGCCAGCGCCTGCCACCGCAATGCGTCCTCGGCGCCGAGCTCACCGACCCGCTGCGGCGCACCGGCAAGACCCGCGACGGGCCGGGTCAGGTCGGCGCTGGTGCGCAGCGCGCCGACGGGGGCGGTCAGCACCGTGCGACCGCGTACCGTCACCGCCTTCGCGGCACCGCGGGCGTCGATGGCGGTGTCACCGACCGCAACGGTGGTCGGGTCCTCGCCCAGGGCAACCCGGCGGTGCAGGTCGTCGGCGAGTACCGGTCCGAGGAACGGCACATCGATGAGGCCGCGCCCGAACTCCTCGGCGACGATCGCCACCTCGACTCCCGAGGCGCCGTCGGAACGTAAAGCGCGCCAGCCGGTCTGCTCGACGGCGCGTTCCAGGCGGGCTATCCGGCTCGCATCGTCGAGGTCGGCCACCGAGCCCGGCCCCAGATCGTCGGCGAGCTTGGCCGAGGCGTCTCGCAGTTGACGCTGCTCGGCATTCAGCCGGACATCCATAGGCGCTCCTTCAGTAGTCGGCGCAACAGCTTTCCGGAAGGCAACCGAGGGATCTCAGGTACGAACACCACCCGGCGCAGCCGCTTGTAGGACGCGAGGCGGTCGCCGACCAGCGCGCACAGTTCCTCGGCGCTGACCGGGGCGTGCAGTGCGACCGCGGCGACGACGGCCTCACCGTCACGCTCGTCGGGCACCCCGAACACGCCGCAGTCAGCGACCGCCGGGTGCTCGTGCAACACCGCCTCGATCTCGGCGGGGGCGACCTGAAAGCCGCGGACCTTGATCATCTCCTTGCAGCGATCGGTGATCCGCAACCGGCCGCCGGCGTCGAGGTAGCCCACGTCGCCGGTATGAAACCATCCGTCGCGCACCACCTCTGCGGTCGCCGAGGCGGGAAGGTAGCCGGCCATCAGGGATTCGGACCGGACCAGGATCTCGCCGAGAGCTCCGGGCGGCAACGGCTCGGGGTCGGCATCGTCGGCATCCAGGTCCACCACCTTCAGCTCGACCCCGGGCACGGGCCGGCCCACGGTGTCCGGAACCGCCAGGTTGCGTCGCGCCCCATCGACGGGATTGCAGGCGATCACCGGCAGTTCGCTGGTGCCGTAGGCCGGCACAAACGGCACGCCGGTGCGCCGGGTGACGGTGTCCGCGACGACCGCGGTCACCGGGGTGGCACCCCACATGATGAAACGCAGGGAGGACAGGTCGAATGATTCCAGGTCCGGATGCGCGGCGATGGCCAGGGCGATCGGTGCCACGGCCATCTCCACGGTGATCTTGTCGGTACCGATCGATGTGAGCATCGCGTCGATGTCGAACCGGCGGTGCAACCGCACCCACGCCCCGACCTGCAGCGCGGTCAGGATGTTGAGCAGCCCCAGGATGTGCGACGGCGGTGTCGCCACTTGGATCCGGTCGGCGGCGCTCAGCCCCAAGGCATCCCGCCAGTGCCCCACCGCCGCGGCCAGCGAGGCGTGGGTGTGCCGGACGGCTTTGGGCAACCCGGTGGTGCCGGAACTGAACACCAGCAGCGCGTCGGAGCCGGCCTGCGGTGGATCACCCTCCCAGGTGGCGGCCGGAATCTCGGCCATCACTTCATCGAGGTGCCGCATCGGCATCAGCTCGGCCAGTACCGGGTGGTCGCCGAGGGCGCACCGGGGTTGCACCAGCGCGAGCGCGTGCGCCACCTCGTCGCGCTTCCAGGCCGGGCTGATCAGGGCGGCGACCGCACCCAGGCGCCAGATGGCGCGCACCGCGATGACGAACTCCGGGCGATTCGATGACATCAGCGCCACCCGGTCTCCGGTGCGCACGCCGTCGGTCGCCAGCACGGCGGCCAGGTCGCCGGCCAGCGCGTCGAGTTCGGGCAGCCGCCACTGCCGATCCTCGAACGCAAGCACTGCTGTGGACGATCCTGGCGACATTTGAGAAGATCCTATCGGTTTGAGAGAATAGTATTCTCTCAAGTGAAGAACGCAAACCAGAAGGGGTGGGCATGGCGGTCACTCATGTTTTCCAGCGAGCGACCGTGACGCGCATCGTCAAAGAGACCGCCGACGCCTACACCTTCGTGCTGGCGCCCCACGAGACACCGTTTCCCTACCGGGCCGGCCAGTATTCGACGTTCCAGGTACGGGTCGACGGCGAGGAGTTGTACCGGTCCTACTCGATGTCGAGCGCGCCAGAGACCGACACCGAGCTGACGACCACGGTCAAGCGTGTTCCCGGCGGCAAGGTGTCGAACTGGTTGCTGGACAACGTCGCCGAAGGCGACGAGCTGGTCATGACCCGCGCGGCGGGGACCTTCTGCCTGCAAGAGTCGGCGGCTCCGCTGCTGGCGTTCTCCGGCGGCAGCGGGATCACTCCCATCCTTTCGCTGGCCAAGAGCGCACTGGCGACCACCGACCGCGCCGTGCGACTGCTCTGCGCCGATCGGGACGCTACCGCGGCGATCTTCGAACGCGCGCTGGACGAACTCGCCGCCCGCTACCCCGGGCGACTGTCCGTGCACCGCCACCGCGACGCCGACGACGGACTCCTGGACGCCACGGCGGTCACGGAATTCGTCGGCGCCGACACCGGCGCGGACTGCTACGTGTGCGGGCCGGCCGGATTCATGGATGTGGTGCGCGCGGCCTGGCCCGGTCCGGGCCGGCTGTTCATCGAGGACTTCGATGTGGCGACCGTCCCGGCGCCGGCCCCGTCGTCGGCGGCCCCGGCGCCCGACACCGAGGTGTCGGGGACCGTCACGATCCACCTGGGGCGCCAGAAGGAATCGGTGCCGCGGGTCCCTCGCGAGACCCTGCTGGAGAGCGCCCGCCGCGCCGGACTGGCTCCGCCGTTCTCCTGCGAGGCGGGCAACTGCGGCACCTGCATCGCCCAGATCACCGAGGGCAGCGCGACCATGCTCAACAACACCGTGCTCGACGACGACGAAGTGGCCGACGGTTACATCCTGACCTGCCAGGCCCTTCCCGAAGGCGGCTCGATCACCGTGCACTACGAATAGCGCGGGCGCCATCTCAGCCGGCGGCACCCACCCCGTAGCCCAAAGTGCTCTTGGTCTCCAGGTATTCGTGGAATCCGGCGTCGCCCCACTCCCGGCCGTTGCCGCTGCGCTTGTAGCCGCCGAACGGTGCGTTCAGGTCGAAAGCGTGGTTGATCGCCACCCAGCCGGCCCGGATCCGGCGGGCGATGCCCCGCGCGG
This sequence comes from Mycobacterium sp. UM_WGJ, assembly GCF_000455125.1. GTDB lineage: Bacteria > Actinomycetota > Actinomycetes > Mycobacteriales > Mycobacteriaceae > Mycobacterium. Next base: position 31,248 of record NZ_AUWR01000088.1, on the reverse strand, counting down.
CGTCGAGATCGGCGCCCGAGACGTAGCCGGCCAGGCCGTACTCGGTGTCGTTGGCGATCTCGACGGCCTCGTCGAGGTCGTCATAGCCGAGGATGCACAGCACCGGGCCGAAGATCTCTTCGCGCGCGATCGTCATCTGGTTCGTCACCCGTGCGAAGACAGTCGGCCGGACGAAGTAGCCGGTCTCAATCCCGTCCGGCCGGCCCACGCCGCCGGCGGCGACCGTAGCGCCCTCGGCGATACCCTGCTCGATCAGGCGCTGCACCTTGGCGAACTGCGCCGCTGACGCCACCGGACCGATCGCTTTCGGATCGACGGGGTCGCCGACCTTGACCTGTTCGGCGACCGCATGGGCGATCGCGATGGCCTCGTCCATGCGCGAGTTCGGCACCAGCATCCGCGACGGGGCATTACAGCTCTGCCCGGAGTTGACCATCATGGTCGAAACCCCGGCGGTGACACTGTCGACGAACGCGTCGTCGTCGAGCACGATGTTGGCGCTCTTGCCGCCCAGCTCCTGGGTCACCCGCTTCACGGTCGGTGCGGCGTTCTCCGCCACCGCCACGCCGGCGCGGGTGGAGCCGGTGAACGACACCATGTCGACGTCCGGGTGCCGCGACAACGCCACCCCCACCCCGGGGCCGTCGCCGTTGACCATGTTGTACACGCCGGCCGGGACACCCGCGGCATGCATGATCTCGGTGAAGACGTAGGCCGAGAACGGCGCGACCTCCGACGGCTTGAGCACCATGGTGCAGCCGGTGGACAACGCCGGGTACACCTTCACCGCGATCTGGTTCAGCGGCCAGTTCCAGGGTGTGATGAGACCGCACACCCCGATCGGGTCGCGTTCCACCAAGGTGTCACCGCGCTGCTCGCTGAACGAGAAGTTCTTCAGGGCATCGATCGCGGTGACGAGGTGACCCGCCCCGAGATTGACCTGGACTCCGGCGGCCAGGCTGGGTGGTGCCCCCATCTCTTCGCTCACCGCGTCGGCAAGATCGCCGCTGCGACGTTGATACTCGGCCAGGATCGCCTGCAGCAGCTCCAGCCGCTCCGCGCGGCTGCTCTGCGACCAGCTGTCAAAGGCCCGCCGGGCCGCCGCGACCGCGAGGTCGACGTCGGCCGCCGAGCCCAGTGCGATCTTCCCGCAGACCTTTTCAGTGGCCGGATTGTCGACGTCGAGCGTCTTCGCTTCGGCCGGGTCCACCCACCGGCCGTCGATGTAGAACTGGGTGTAATCGCGCATCACAACTCTCCTTCGACTACTTGGGTTCCGTCTGATTGGGCCATCCCGAAGCTGTAGCGGATATGCGCGGCGTGCCCGTCGGGCACCACCGGGAAGCTCACCGGCTCGGTGACGTCGCGGATCGCCTCGATCCGCGCGTCGATGTCCTCGATCGTCCAGGACGGTTGGTAAACACCGGGACTCTCAACCAATGCGGCGCGCGCCACCCGCCCGGCCAGCGCGATCAACACTTCACCGGTGACCGAACAGGACTCGTGTGCCAGCCACCCCACCACGGGCGCCACCAGCTCGGGTTCCATCGGCGGGTACGCCGACGTGTCGATCCCCTCGGCCATCCGGGTCACCGCCGCCGGGACCACCACGTTGCAGCGGACTCCGTGAGCCGCGCCCTCCAGCGCCGCGACGTTGCTCAGCCCGATCACGCCCGCCTTCGCGGCCGCATAGTTGGCCACATCGGCGTTGCCGTAGATTCCGCCGATCGACGAGGTCAGCACTATGCGACCGTAGCCTGCGTCACACATGGCGCCGAAGGCCGCCCGCACCACATGGAACGCGCCACGCAGGTGCACGTCCAGGACCGCCTCGAAGTCGTGCGAACTCATCTGACGTAACGGCGCCCGGCGGACGTTTCCGGCATTGTGGATCAGGATGTCGACCCTCCCGTAGCGCTTCAGCGCTGCGTCGACGATGGCCGCCCCGCCCTCGGGTGTGGCGACCGACGCGGTGCAGCCCACCGCGGCGCCGCCCGCATCACGGATCTCGGCGGCCACCTGCTCGGCGAGGCCTGCGTGCAGGCCGTCGCCGGTGAGGTCACCACCGGTGTCATTGACGACGACAGCGGCACCTCGCTGCGCCAGCAGCTGCGCATAGGCGCGACCCAGTCCCCGCCCGGCACCGGTCACGACGGCAACACGGCCATCGAAGTTCAGACCCGCAGTCCGGTGTCGGCTCAAGCGAACGGTTCCTCGGTTCGGTGCAGCATCCGGTCTGCCAGTACGGAAGTTTCGATCCGCTCGCTGCGTTCTCGTATCGGCAGTGTCGTAGCCCTCGACGTCGATGTCACTGCAGATCCAGGCCTTTCAGGTCGCCGGCGTCGCGCCACTGCCTCAACAGATCATCGAAGGCGTAGAAGCCCGGCGAGTAGACCTCACCCAAGAACGAGCGGCTGGCGTCGCCGAATCCGCGGCCCTCGTTGTTGTAATAGCCTGGTGTGCAGGATAAGTCGAAGGCCGAGTTGTCGAATGCCAACTCACGGATGGTGTTGACCCAGGCGTTCTGTCCCTCCGCACTGGGCTCGACGACCGTCGCCTCCCGTTTGACAGCCTCGGCAATGATGTAGGCGATGTGCTCGGCCTGTTGCTCGAACATCGCGGTGGTGTTGGCCGACACACCGCCCTGAATGAAGCCGGTGTGGAACTGATTGGGGAACCCGCGGCTGGTCATCCCATGCAGGGTCTGGTACCCGTCGCGCCAGTGGTCGAACAGCGATACCCCGTCGCGGCCCTCGATCACGTCGATCGCGTACCGACGGCTGATCTCCGTGGATATCTCGAAACCGCTGGCGAAGATGACGCAGTCGACGTGGTACTCGACGCCGCCGGCGACAATGCCTTTCTCCGTGAGTTTTTCGACACCCTTGGATTCGGCCACGTCGACCAGCGTGACGTTGGGCCGATTGAACGCGGGCAGGTAAGTGTCGCTAGAGGTCGGGCGTTTGCACATGAAGCGGTAGTACGGCTTGAGCGCCTCAGCGGTCTGCGGATCCTCGACGATACCGTCGATGCGGCGACGCAGCCGCTCCATGATCTTGTAGTCCTCCTCCTCCCGCATCGCCATGATCTCCTCGACGCTCAGAGCCGTCGGGTCGGGGCTGGCGCCGATACGAGCGGTCAGGTTGCGCCCCAACTCGGTCCAGAAGTCGCACACCATATCGGGGGCGTCGAACACCACGCCTTCGAACGGCGACCAGCGGTGAAAGTTGCGCTTGCGTTCGGCCTGCCAACCCGGTTGCAGCGACGCGGCCCACTGCGGGTCGGTGGGCTCGTTGCGACGGAAGTCGACCGACGACGGCGTGCGCTGAAAAACATAGAGCTGTTTGGCGTCTCGGCCCAGGTGCGGAACCAGCTGCACCCCGGTCGCGCCGGTGCCCACCAGAGCTACCCGCTTGTCCGCCAGCTTGTCCAGGCCACCGTTCGCGTCACCGCCGGTGTAGTCGTAATCCCAGCGGGCCGAGTGGAAGACGTGGCCGCCCGCGTCCATGAAGTCCTTGATGCCGGCGATGCCGGGCAACTTGGGCCGGTTGTAGGACCCCTGCGCCATCACCACGAAACGCGCCCGCAAGTCGTCGCCCCGGTTCGTCGTCAGCCGCCAGCGCTTGATCTCCTCGTCCCAGCGGGCGGTGCGCACCTGGGTCGAGAAGATCGCCCCGTCATAGAGGCCGAAGTGCTTTCCGATGTTCTGACAATGCTGGAAGATCTCGGCGCCGTCGGCGAACTTCTTGGACGGGATGAAGTCGAGTTCTTCGAGCAGCGGAACGTAGCAGTACGCGTCGTTGTCGCATTGGATTCCGGGGAACCGATTCCAGTACCAGACACCGCCGAAGTCGCCGCCCATCTCGATAACCCGCACGTCGGCCACGCCGGCCTTCTTCAGATAGGCGCCGGCGAGCAGTCCGGCAATGCCACCACCGAGGACTACCACCTCGATGTCGGCGTCGAGGGGTTCCCGCGGAGTCACCGCGGTGTGCGGATCGACCTCGGCGAACTCCACGAAGTCATCCTTGAGTTCGAGGTACTGCTGCGAGCCGTCGGAGCGAACGCGCTTGGCACGCTCGGCGGCGTACTTGCGCCGCAGCGCCTCGATGTCGAAGTCGTCCGGGGTCCGGGTCGGCGCGCAGTCCGTCATCGATCGTTTCCTGTCGGGATTTCTTGGGGTGCACCGGCGCCCATGTACTTCGATAACTGGTGGTGCAGGTTGACGATGGCGCGCTCCCGGTAGGGATTGGGCTTCGCGCCGGGATAGCCGAGGGATTTCATTCCCTGCTGCACCGCCGCCATGTTGGAGAAGTCCTGCGGGAGAACCGAACGCCAGCCCGGGTCGCCCACCGGGGTGTACTCCCATTCCGTCCGCGGCTCTTCACCTTTGGGAAAGAGTTCGAACACCGAGACCTCGAAGATGCACTTGTCGGGGTTGTAGCTGGGGTGCGGCCGAGCGCTGTAGCACAGGGCACTGGTCAGCCCCTGGCCGATCTGGAAGTTCGGGAAGATCTGCCATGCGGTGCCGGCCTGCCCGAGCACGTCGGCGGGAATCGTCGGCCAGATGACGCCGCGGGCGGCATCGTCGCGCCGCGCCGAGGCGAGCCAGTGTTCGAGGACCTTCTCGGCCGGGGTGCCCTCGGGTAGCTCGTCGACCAGTCGCTTGGCGGCGTTCACCAGAGTGGCGGTGGTGGTGGCGTTGGTCTCCTCCATGGTGTAAACCTGCATCTCCGCGGTCGACACCCGCGGATCGGCGCCGGTCCCCAGCCGAATCTTCGACTTGGTCGCCTCCAGATCGTCGGGAGCGTCGTAACCGAGGTTGCTGTGCTTGCCCTGCACCCGCGCCCAGCCCTTGAACTCGCCGAACCTGTTGAACTCCGGATGGGTGGTGTAGACGTGGTAGGTCTCGTTGAAGGCCTCCATGGCGACCTTCCAGTTGCAGTCGAACTCCAGCCATTTTCGCCACTTGTAGCGCATGTTCTCCAGGCCGAACGGTTCGAGGATCTTCGCGGCCGGGAACAGGTAGTCGGCCAACGATTCGCAGTCGGGATCCATGTTGATCCAGAGCCAGCCGCCCCAGGTGGCGACTCGCACCGAGCGCAGATGAGTGTTCGCAGGCGTCAGAGTCCCCTGCCAGTCATCCTGTTCGCGAATATGGGTGCAGGCGCCGTCGAGTCCGTAGGTCCAGCCATGGAAACCGCACACGAACGACTTGCGGGTGCGCGCGCAGGCGTTCTTCGCCCCGGCGGGGGTGTCGACCAGTCGGCGGCCACGATGCATGCAGACGTTGTGGTGAGCCTGAAAGGCGTCCGGCCCGCTTCGGACGACGATTACCGAGTCGTCGAGGATGTCGTAGGTGAGGTAACTGCCCACCTCCGGTAGATCTTCGACCCGTCCGACCTGCTGCCATACCTTGCGCCACAACTTGTCTCGCTCGGCACGCGCGTAGTTCGGACACGTGTAGGCCTCAACACCGATCGTGACCGGACGTGCGAGTTCTTCGTCGGAACCCTGAACCGGATCGGTCATCACATCCTCCTTATCGCGGCGCGGAAGGTGTCGTCCTTGAGGAACAGCGAGGTGTTGTCGGAGTCGAGGTGACTCCACTTGAGGTTGAGCCCGCCGTCGACCAGCAAGGTCTGCCCGGTGATGTAACCGGCCAGGTCCGAGAGCAGAAACAGGATCGGCCCGGCCTGCTCCTCGGGCCGCCCGCGGCGCCCCATGGCGATCGCCTGCAGGTCGCGATCGGGGTCATCGTCGGTGTAGGTGGCCGAGGCTGCGGTGTTGGTGACTCCCGGAGCCACCGCGTTGACCCGAATGCCGGCCGCGGCCAGCTCGACGGCCATGGTGCGGGTCATCGCGACGATCGCGGCCTTCGCGGTGCCGTAGGCGATATGGAACGGCGCGGTGTTCATCCCGCTGATCGAGGAGATCGACACGATCGAGCCCGGCCGGTGCTGGGCCACCAGCGCGGCAGCCACTGCACGGCTCATGAAAAAGGCGGTCTCCAAGTTGTGGGTGAAGATCTTTCGCCAATCGGCGCGCGCCACCCGGGTCGACGGCATCCAGGTCGCCGGCTCTGCACCACCGGCGACGTTGACCAGTCCGTAGAGCTGGCCGTCGGCACGTTGCGCCACTTCGAGCACCGTGGCGACACCCTCGTCGGTGGAGGCGTCGGCGGCCACGGGTATCACCGCCAGGCCCCGCTCGGCCAGCGGCGTGATGTGCTCGCGGAGGTTTTCCTGCGAGCGGCTCACCGCGATCACGGTGGCTCCCGCCTGGGCGGCCATCGCGGTGATCGTCGTGCCGATCCCGCCGCCGCCGGCGCCCGACACCACCACGATCCGGCCGCGAAGGTCCAGGAGGTTGAAATCGCTCGACAGGCTGGGAGGAGTGCAATGATCCGCCATGACCCGCTTTCACCTGGCACAGCCCGCGATTCGGATGCCCGCCGGGCACCGAGATCGCGGATTTGTCCGGACAACATACGTCATTCTTCTTTCAGAAGAACACTATTCCGCAGCGGCGAGCGCAGAGTCAAGAGCGAGGACTCCGGGCCTGTCGGCCTTATTGTCTGGACCAATGGGGCGTCGTGTGGCCGCCACGGCCCGGCGTCACCGGCCGACACGCCCCGGCGGGGCGTTCACTTGGCCCGAACGCCTTACGTCATGATGGAACCCACATCGAGCGTCGCCGAATTTGACTACGCACGTTGTCAAATCGAGCCGAGGGGAGATGCGAATTGTCTTCCAGTCAACGCCGGGACCGCTGGTCCGGGGTCCCACTGGCAGAGCGTCAGGCCTTACGCCGAGACGAGTTTCTCGCCGTCGGGGTGCAGCTGCTCGGTGATGCACGTGGACCCACGCTGACTATCCGATCGGTATGTCGCGCGGCCGCACTGACCGAGCGCTATTTCTACGAGAGCTTCGCCGACCGCGACGAGTTTGTGCGCGAGGTATATGACGACGTGTGCACACGGGCGCTGGCGGCGATGCTGTCGGTCCGCAGCCCCCGAGAAGCCGTGGAAGGCTTCATCACCCTCATGGTCGATGACCCAGCGCGTGGCCGGGCGTTGCTACTGGCCCCGGAGCGCGAGCCTGCGCTGGCCAGCGCGGGCGCCAAATGGATGCCGGACTTTATCGTGATGCTGCAGCGCACCCTGACTCGTATCGATGATGCGGCAGTCCAGCAGATGGTGGCGACCGGCCTGATCGGCGCGCTGACCACCCTGTTCGCGGCCTACCTGGACGGCCGACTCCAGGCCAGCCGCGGCCAGTTCATCGACTTCTGCGTCGGCATGCTGCTCAGCGCTCAGATCTCGCGCTAAGCCGGGGCCGCAAGTTCACAGCCAAACACGCATCGGGAAAACTTGATGCTACCGACAGGTACAGATATATTGCCTGCAACTAGTCGACACAGATATCTGGGGAGCTGGCATGACGCGGGAATGGACCGACGTAGAGTTGCTGCACGAGCTCGAGCCTGTCGTGGAGAAGCTCATCAACCGACACTTCTCGATGGCCAAGGACTGGAACCCCCACGACTACATCCCCTGGTCGGAGGGCAAGAACTACTACGCGCTCGGTGGGCAAGATTGGCATCCTGAGCAGTCGAAACTGTCCGAGGTCGCTCGGACCGCAATGGTGCAGAACCTGCTCACCGAGGACAACCTGCCTTCGTATCACCGCGAGATCGCGATGAACTTCACCATGGACGCCCCCTGGGGCACCTGGGTCAACCGCTGGACCGCTGAGGAGAACCGGCACGGTATCGCCCTGCGCGACTACCTGGTGGTCACCCGCAACTGCGACCCCATCGAACTGGAAACGCTGCGGATGGAGACCGTCAACCGCGGTTTCAGCCCGGGCCAGAACCACCAGGTCTCCGGCGACCTGTTCGCCGAGAGCCTGTTCGACTCGGTCATCTATGTCAGCTTCCAGGAACTGGCCACCCGGATCTCGCATCGCAACACCGGCCAGGCCTGCAACGACCCGATTGCCGACCAGCTGCTGGCCCGGATCTCGCACGACGAGAACCTGCACATGATCTTCTACCGCGATGTCAGTGCCGTCGGCTTCGACATCGCGCCGGAACAGGCGATGCGCTCGCTGCACCGGGTGCTGGCCAACTTCCAGATGCCCGGATTCGTCGTCCCGGAGTTTCGCCGCAAGGCCGTGATCATCGCAGTCGGCGGCGTCTATGACCCCATCATCCACCGCGACGACGTGGTGATGCCGGTGCTGAAGAAGTGGGGCATCCTGGAGCGAGAGTTCAGCGGCGAGGCAGCCCGCTACCAAGAGGAGATCGGCAAGATCGTCGCCGAGTTGGACGACACGTGCGAGAAGTTCGAGCTGGCCAAGCAACGCCGGCTCGAGCGCGAGGCCAAGATGGCCGAGAAGCGCGCCGCCAAGAAGGTGTTGGAGCCATCAGCGCCGTAGTCAATGGTGGCGGCCTGGTCGAGACGCAGCCTGCACTGCGGATCGGATCGCTCCAGCTCGCCAGTCCCGTGGTGCTGGCACCGATGGCCGGCGTCACCAACGTCGCCTTCCGCACTCTGTGCCGCGAGTTGGAACAGTCCCGGGTCGGAACGGTGAGCGGGCTCTATGTCTGCGAGATGGTGACCGCACGCGCGCTCGTCGAACGACACCCCGCCACCTTGCACATGACAACGTTCGGGCCGGAGGAGTCACCGCGCTCGCTGCAGCTTTACACCGTCGACCCCGACACCACTTACGCCGCGGCGAAGATGATCGCCGATGAAGGACTCGCCGACCACATCGACATGAATTTCGGCTGCCCGGTGCCCAAGGTGACCCGCCTCGGCGGCGGGTCGGCGCTGCCCTACAAGCGCCGGCTCTTCGGCAATATCGTCGCCGCGGCGGTGCGCGGCACTGCCGGCACCGATATTCCGGTGACCGTGAAATTCCGGATCGGCATCGATGACGCCCACCACACCCATCTGGACGCCGGGCGCATCGCCGAGACCGAAGGGGCCGCAGCGGTGGCCCTGCACGCCCGGACCGCATCGCAGCGCTATTCCGGCACCGCCGACTGGGAGCAGATCGCGGCGCTCAAAGCGCAGGTCCGGTCGATTCCGGTATTGGGCAACGGAGACATCTTCGAAGCCGGCGATGCGCTGGCCATGATGGCGGCCACCGGCTGTGACGGGGTAGTGATCGGCCGTGGCTGCCTGGGGCGCCCGTGGTTGTTCGCCGAGCTCTCGGCGGCTTTCGCAGGCCGGCCCGCCCCCACTCCGCCCACGCTGGGCGAAGTCGCCGACATCATCCGCCGCCACGGCGACCTGCTGGCCCAACACTTCGGCGAGGACAAGGGCATGCGCGAGATCCGCAAGCATGTCGCCTGGTACCTGCACGGATTCCCCGCCGGTTCCGAGCTGCGGCGCGAGCTGGCGATGGTGACCACGCTGTCCGAACTCGACGGGCTGCTCACGCAGCTGGACGGCTCCGTCCCTTTCCCCGCGGCCGCCACCGGCCCTCGCGGACGTCAGGGCTCACCGGCCAAGGTCACCCTGCCCGAAGGCTGGTTGGACGACCCGGATGACTGTGCGGTGCCGGCCGGCGCGGACATTATGCACTCTGGTGGCTGAAATGAGACTTTGTCGACATCGCGTGTCTGGAAAGTTCTCAGTAGACTAAGTACCTTATTGCCCCAGGCAGGGATCGTCTCTGCGGAGGCAGATCCAGGTGCGGAGATCAATGCCGATCATCCGTACCGCATCGGCGTGCGAGCGACGCGCGCTGGTACCGAAGACTCGGAGGCTCCTGAGGACATGAGTGACGGCGATAGCGCCACTCCTGGCCGCTGGGCTCCGGAGGGCCCCGATGACGGCGACCGTCAGCTGATGACAATGACACCGCCCGGACCCGCACCTTGGGAGCGCTGGCAGAACTCGCCTGCGGACGCCCCCGTCCCGCACCGGCGAAACGCGTCCCGGCGTCGCAACGGGTCGGTGAGCGTCGCCGACCTGATCGCCAGGGTCAATGCCGAGCCTCCGCCATCCGGTGGACGCAGTCAGCGCCGGGCCGCCGCAGTGCCACCCGAACGTCGCGAAGTAGCCGAGTTCGTCGAACCCGTGGAACCCGTCGAGCCGGCCGAGGCCGCCGCCGTTTTCGAGCCCGAGTCCGAGTATGCGGCGCTCGAACTCGCCGATGTAGCGGACCCCATGCCCGACATCGCCGAAGTGGCCTACCCGTCGGAAGTGCCCGACCTCGACCGTATTCACGGCACATCACTCGAGCCGGCCGGTGCCCCCGACTGGGACGAGTTGCCAGCCACCACCGAGTTGCCGGGTTCATTCGGACCCGACATGCTGCGGGGTTTATACGGCGGTCCCAGCTTCGCCTCTCCTCCGTCGAACCTCGCTGAACCGCCGGCGCGAATCGACCCGCCTCGCCGCACGCCGCCGGCGGTCGCCGAACCGGCCCCGCACGGGCCCCATCACCGGGCGCGGCTCGCCGGACGGGCGGTCGCGGCCATGATGGCGATCCTCGCCCTGGTGCTGACCGGGTCGGCCTGGCAGTGGAGCTCTTCGAAAAACCGCAGCCTCAACCACGTCAGCGCATTGGACCCCAACTCGCACGACATTCTCGATGCGGCCGGCCAGTACGGCGACGAGAACTTCCTGATCGTCGGCGCCGACACCCGCGCCGGCGCCAACAGCGCCATCGGCGCCGGCAGCACCGAAGACGCCGACGGAGCTCGCTCCGACACGATCATGCTGGTCAACATCCCGGCGAACCGGAAACGCGTGGTGGTGGTGTCGTTCCCCCGCGACCTGGCGATCACCCCGATCCAGTGCGAGGCCTGGAATTCCGCGACCGGTGCCTACGGGCCGATCTATGACGAGGAATCCGGAACCTACGGCGACGACATCGTCTACACCGAGACGAAGCTGAACTCGACGTACGCCTTCGGCGGACCCAAGTGCCTGGTCAAGGAGATTCAGAAACTGTCCGGACTGGCGATCAACCGGTTCATGGCCGTCGACTTCGTCGGATTCGGCAAGATGGTCGACGCGCTGGGCGGAGTCGAGGTGTGCACCCCCAGCCCGCTATACGACCTGGTGCTGGGCAGCGTCCTCGAAGACACCGGACGCCAGCGAGTCAACGGCGGCACCGCGCTGAACTACGTACGAGCCCGGCACGTCACCACCGAGGACAACGGGGACTACGGTCGCATCAAGCGTCAGCAGCTGTTCCTGTCGTCGCTGCTGCGTTCGTTGATCTCCACCAACACCTTCTTCTCGCCGACCAAGCTCAACAACGTGGTCAACATGTTCATCGGCGACAGCTCGGTGGACAACGTCACGACCAAAGACCTGGTGAACCTCGGCCAGTCTTTGCAGAAGGTCGCCGCCGGCCACATCACCTTCGTCACGGTGCCGACAAGTGAGACCGATGAGAACGGCGACGAGGTCCCCCGGATGGATGACATGCGGGCACTGTTCGACGCCATCATCAACGATGACCCACTGCCCGGCGAGAACGACCACAACGCCACCGCGGTTCCGACCACGGCGGCAGCCAGCCCCACGACCCCGTCCACCGTTGTGCCCGGCGCCCCGACCGACCCGGTGGTCAAACCGCTCAGCGAACAGGTGCACGCAGTCACGACCTCACCCGCCGATGTCATGGTCCGGGTGTCCAACGCCACCGAGCAATCCGGCCTGGCCGGCGCCACCTCCGAAAGCCTGCAACGGTGGGGCTTCAACGTCGACAACGCCGACGACTACCCCGGCACCGTCAAGGCCACCAAAGTGTTGTACTCCCCCGGAAACGAGCAGGCCGCCGCCACGGTGTCCTCGGCATTGTCGGGCGCGCCGATCGAGCGGGTCAGCGGACTGGGCGGCATCGTCCGCGTCGTGCTCGGGTCAGACTTCCGTGCCGTGACCAAGCCCGTCGCCAGCGGCTCGCAGGTCAGTGTGCAACTCAACCGCGGTGCCAGCGTCGAGCCGACCGAACTACCCGATGACCTGACCGTCACCAACGCCGCCGACACCACCTGCGAGTAGCGCCCACTCCCGCCCAACCCGCGCGGATCGCGGTCCACGGTTAGTCTTGAGGGCATGCGAACCGCGTACCACGAGCAACTCTCGGATCTGGCCGAACAGCTCGGCAAGATGTGCGGCTTGGCCGGGGCAGCAATGGAACGCGCCACCCAGGCCCTGTTGCAAGCCGACTTGATGCTGGCCGAGCAGGTGATCACCGATCACGAGCAGATCGCCGCGATGAGTACCCGCGCCGAGGAAAGCTCCTTTGTGCTGTTGGCGTTGCAGGCCCCGGTTGCCGGGGACCTGCGCGCGATCGTCAGCTCCATTCAGATGGTGGCCGACATCGACCGGATGGGCGCATTGGCCCTGCACGTCGCCAAGATCACCCGCCGTCGCCACCCGCAGCACGCACTGCCCGAAGAGGTCAACGGGTACTTCGCCGAAATGGGCAGGCTTGCAGTCGAGTTGGGCAACAGTGCGCAAGAGGTGCTGTTGTCGCGCGACCCGGAAAAGGCCGCCCGGATCCGCGAAGAAGACGACGCGATGGACGACCTGCACCGGCACCTGTTCTCGGTGCTGATGGACAAGGAGTGGCGGCACGGAGTGGCCGCAGCCGTGGACGTGACGCTGCTCGGGCGGTTCTACGAGCGGTTCGCCGACCACGCCGTCGAGGTCGCTCGTCGGGTGATCTTCCAGGCGACTGGCAAGTTTCCCGACGAGCACACCCTGCCGTCAAGCGAGTAGCGCGTCGATCGCCCGGTAGATGCGCTGTTCGCTGACTGGGCGCGGGGTACCGAGCTGCTGAGCCCACAGACTCACCCGTAGCTCTTGGATCTGGCGCGCGATGTCGCGCACATCGTTGTCGCGATGGCGAGCGGTGGGCAGGGTCGCCAAGAGGTCCTGGTAGGCATGCTGCACCGCGTGTACCCGAGCCATCCGTTCCCGGTCAGCCTGCAACGCGCGGGGCAGCTGCTCCACCCGGCGACGGACCGCGGTGAGGTAGCGGATGAGATCCCCAAGATGCGCGCGACCGGTGGCGGTGACAAAACCGGGCGCCAGCAGCGCATCCAGCTGGCCGACGATATCGGCGAACGCCTCGGCCTGGGTGGGCGGCGGCTGCGCCGGCAGCGCCACTTGGGTGTCACGGGCCGCGGCCAGCACCTGCGCAACTCGGGTAATCACGTCAACCGTGGTCGGCACCAGCTCGGCGGCCACCCTATTCCGCAGCACTGTGTACTCGTCGCGGGTCCACACCGGTATTGGTGCCAACGCATCGGTCGCAGCGTCGGCACAGTCGTCGATGAGCGCGGCCAACGTCCCATCCGGGTTCGCCTTGAGCATCAGCCGGGTCGACGAATCCAGCTGACGCTCCACAGTTTTGACCGGCGAAGGAATGTCGCAGCGCAGCAACCGGCGGATACCGGGGCCGAGCGCGGAGCCCTGCTGCGCCTGGGTGGAGAACACCCGCAGCTGCGCGGTGGCACCGGCATCGACAAAAGCCGGGAAGCCACGAACGGCGCGCCCAGCTACCACCCGCTGCACGACCCGCGGCAGCGTGTCCACGTCGTCCGGCCAGCTGCGCAGCCCGCTGCGTTCCAGCTCCGCGCCGACCGCATCGGCGACCGCCGCGCGGGCGGACGCCGCCAGCCGATCCTGCAAGACGCCAAGGTCTTTGCCGCGAGCCACCTCTGTGCCGTCGGCGGCCTCCACCGCGAAGGTGACCCTCAAGTGCGCGGGAAGCTTGTCCAGGTCGAAGGCATCGATTCCGACCAGCACACCGGTGCGGCGACGCAGCTCGTGGACCAGCGTCTCCAGCAGCGGCTCGCCTGACGGCCCGATCGACGACAGCACCGCGCGCGCGGTGTCGGGCGCCGGGACAAAGTTACGACGCAGGTCTTTGGGCAGGGAGCGGATCAGCGCGGTGATCAGCTCTTCGCGCAGCGCCGGTACCTGCCAGGCGAACTCGTCGCCGCCGAGGCGTGCCAGCACATCGATCGGGACATGGACGGTGACCCCGTCGTCGGCGGCGCCCGGCTCGAAGCGATAGCTCAGCGGCAACGCGAGATCGGCGGTCGCCCAACTGTCCGGCCGGTCGGCGCCGAGTGTCTCGTCGGCCCGCAGCAGCTCATCGCGAGTGAAGGTCAGCAGGTCAGGGGTAATCTTCTGCTGCTTCTTCCACCAGCCGTCGAAGTGCCGTGCCGAGACCACCTCGGCGGGAATCCTTGTGTCGTAGAGGTCATACACGGTGTCGTCGTCGACGATCAGGTCGCGACGACGGACCCTGTCCTCCAGCTCCTGCAGCTGGGTGCGCAGCGCTGCGTTGTCGGCGAGGAATCGGTGCCGGGCCACCCAGTCGCCGTCGACCAGCGCATGCCGGATGAACAGCGCGCGGGCCACCACGGGCTCCACCCGGGCGTAGCCCACCCGGCGGCGCGCCACCAGCGGCAACCCGTAGAGCGTCACCTTTTCGAAGGCCATCACCTCGCCGCGCTTGGCATCCCAATGCGGCTCGCTGTAGCTGCGCTGCACCAGATCGCCCGCCACCCGCTCGACGGTTTCCGGCTGGATGCGCGCGGCGGTCCGCCCGAACAGCCGGCTGGTCTCCACCAGTTCAGCGACCATCGTCCAGCGCGGCGGTCGTTTGGCCAGCACCGATCCGGGCGCCAACACGAATTTCGAGTTGCGTGCACCGGCGAACTCCCGGCCGTCCTCGCGCCGCATCCCGACATGCGACAACAACCCGGCCAACAACGCAGCGTGCACAGCAGCCGGTTGAGCGGGCTCACCAGATTCACGGATGCCGATATCGGCGGCGATGCTGCGCAGCTGACCGACCAGGTCCTGCCATTCCCGAATCCGCAGGTAGTGCAGGAACTCATTACGGCACATGCGGCGAAACGCACTGCCGCTCAAAGCCTTCCGCTGCTCTGATAGGTACGACCACAAGTTGAGGTAGGCGGTGAAGTCGGAATCGTCGTCGACGAACCGGGCATGTTTGGCCCGGGCCGCCTCCTCCCGATCGACCGGCCGCTCCCTGGGGTCGGGGATGGTCAGGGCGGCGGCGAGCACCAGCATCTCGCGCACACAGCCCTCGGTCTCAGCAGCCAGGATCATCCGGCCCAAGCGCGGGTCCACCGGCAGCCGTGCCAGCCGACGGCCCACATCGGTGATCGCCCCCTGCGCGGTGAACGCCCCGAGTTCGACCAGCAACGCGACCCCGTCGCGGATGCTGCGCGAATCGGGAGGGTCGAGGAAGCCGAAGTCTTCCACCGCACCCAGCCGCAGCGACGCCATCCGCAGCAACACAGCCGCCAGGTTCGTGCGCAACACCTCGGGGTCGGTGTAGCGCGGTCGCGTGTCGAAGTCGACTTCGCTGTAGAGCCGGATGCAGATCCCGGGCGCCGTGCGGCCGCACCGGCCGCTGCGCTGGGCGGCGGAGGCCTGCGAGATGGGTTCGATCGGGAGCCGCTGCACCTTCAGCCGGCGACTGTAGCGGGAGATACGTGCGTTGCCCGGATCGATCACGTAGCGGATGCCCGGTACCGTCAGCGATGTCTCAGCCACGTTGGTGGCCAGCACAATGCGGTTCTTCTGCGGCCCCGATCGGGGCCGGGCGAACACCTTCTGCTGCTCTGCGGTGGACAGCCGCGCGTACAACGGAAGAATCTCGGTGTTGGGCAGCCCGCCGAGAGCCTCGGCGGTGTCGCGGATCTCGCGTTCGCCGGACAGGAACACCAGAATGTCGCCGGGCGGTTCGGCGGACAGTTCGTGCACCGCGTCGACGATCGCCTCGATCTCGTCGCGCGTCTCGGTCCGGATGATCTCTCGATCCGGGTCGTTGGGGTCGGTGGAATCGTCTGCGACCTCCGGGCTGACCGGGAGCTCCAGTGGGCGATACCGGATTTCCACCGGGTAGCTGCGGCCGGACACCTCGACGATCGGCGCAGGGCCACCGCCGTGGGCGAAGTGCGCTGCGAAGCGCTGAGGTTCGATGGTGGCCGAGGTGATGATCACCTTCAGATCTGGCCGGCGCGGCAACAACTCCCGCAGATAGCCGAGCAGAAAGTCGATGTTGAGGCTGCGTTCATGCGCCTCGTCGATGATCAGCGTGTCGTAGCGCAGCAACCGCCGGTCGCGTTCGAGCTCGGCGAGCAGGATGCCGTCGGTCATCAGCTTGATCAGGGTCCGATCGGACACCCGGTCGGTGAACCGGACCGCGTACCCGACGACATCGCCTAGCGGGCTGGCCAATTCGTCGGCGATGCGCTGAGCAACGGTGCGGGCGGCCAGCCGCCGCGGCTGGGTGTGGCCGATGGTGCCGCGAATTCCGCGACCGAGCTCCAGGCATATCTTGGGCAGCTGAGTGGTTTTACCGGAACCGGTCTCGCCGGCCACCACCACGACCTGGTGATCCCGAATCGCCGCGGCGATCTCGTCGCGGCGGGCGCTGACCGGCAGGTCGGGATAGCGGACATCCGGCACTGCGGCCCGGCGCGCGGCAACCAGCGCTTGGGCCTCGCCCATCCGCTCGGCCAGTTTTCGCACCTGCTCGGGCTTTGCGCCCCGCAGGTCCTTCAGGCGCCGTCCGAAGTAGACCGCGTCCCGCAGGGTCAGCTCATCGAGGAGCGTGCGCAACTGCGCGACGGACGGTTCCACCACTTCGCGAAGCTTACGGGCCGGGGCGACCCACCTGTCATCTGGCATTTAGCCAGTCATTATCAGCGTCATCCCAATTCCACCAGAATTCCACCGTTAGATCATGGCTGTTCACCCTACCGTAACCTTCGTGCACCGCATTAAATAGAGAAGTGACCCGGATAGCACGCGATGTTGCGAATTACCGGCCGGGTTGATCCGTGATGGCGCGCCAGTGATCATCACCCTAATTTGTCTGCGAAAGGGCAAAGTGAAACTGAACGGAATTGGCACGACGCTGGGCATTGTGGCGACCGGCGCATTGGTGTTATCCGGGTGCGGCAGCGATAAGAACGCCGACACCGGTGAGAAGACGACCTCGAGCTCGGCGGCCGCGGGCGGCAACTGCGGCGGCACGGACACGCTGAAAGCCAGCGGATCGACCGCCCAGCAGAACGCGATGGCCCGGTTCGTCAAGGCGTTCATCGACGAGTGTCCCGACCACAACGTCAACTACACGGCCAACGGATCGGGCGCCGGTATCCGGGAGTTCGTGGGCGGCCAGACCGACTTCGCCGGCTCCGACGTTCCGCTGAGCGGCGACGACTACGCCGAGGCGCAGCAGCGCTGCGAATCCCCGGCATGGAACCTGCCGGTGGTGTTCGGCCCCATCGCGATCACCTACAACATCCCGGGCGTCGACACGCTGATTCTCGACGGCCCGACCGCCGCGAAGATCTTCAACGGAGCCATCACCAGCTGGGATGACGCAGCAATCAAGGCGCTCAACCCGACGGCCACGCTGCCCGCCCAGCCGATCCACGTGGTGTTCCGCAGCGACGAGTCCGGGACCACCGACAACTTCCAGCAGTACCTGGATGCCGCCTCCGGCGGGGCCTGGGGCAAGGGCGTCGGCAAGTCGTTCAATGGTGGCGTCGGTGAAGGCGCCAAGGGCAACGACGGCACGGCCGGAGCCATCGCCTCCACCGAGGGGGCGATCACCTACAACGAGTGGTCATTCGCCCAGGCCAAGAATCTGGCGACTGCCCAGATCGTCACCTCCGCCGGGCCCGATCCGGTCGCGATCAGCACCGAGTCGGTCGGTAAGACCATCGCCGGTGCCACGATCAAGGGGCAAGGTAACGACCTGGTGCTCGACACGGCGTCGTTCTACCAGCCGACTCAGACGGGCTCTTACCCGATCGTGCTCGCCACCTACGAGGTAGTGTGCTCGAAGTACCCGGAGGCTGACGTCGGTACCGCGGTGCGGTTGTTCCTGAAGTCCACCATCGGCGCGGGCCAGAGCGGTCTGGCCGACAACGGCTATGTGCCGATCCCCGAGCCTTTCAAGGCTCGCCTGGCGTCCGCGGTCGACGCCATCTCGTGACCCCCGGGCTTCCCTCGACGCCCTTGGCGAACAGCCGCTCGCCGCGCGGTGAGCGGCTGTTCCGGGCGGCCGCGGTCTCGGCCGGATCGACGGTGGTGGTGGCGATCGCGCTGATCGCGATCTTCCTGCTGGTGCGCGCCGTCCCGTCGTTGCTGGCCAACGAGGCGAATTTCTTCACCAGCCCGGACTTCCGCACCAACGATCCCGATCACCTGTCGTTCGGCATCCGGGACCTGCTGATGGTCACGGTGTTGAGTTCGGTGTTCGCGTTGATATTGGCGGTACCGATCTCGGTGGGCATCGCGATCTTCCTCACCCAGTACGCACCCCGGCGGTTGACCCGACCGTTTGCCGTGGTGATCGACCTGCTGGCAGCGGTGCCGTCCATCATCTTCGGCCTCTGGGGGATCTTTGTGCTGGCGCCGATGCTGGTGCCGATGATGCGATTCCTCCGAAGTCACTTCGGCTGGCTGTTCCTGTTCCATAAGGGCAACGTGTCGCTGGCCGGCGGTGGCACGATCTTCACCGCGGGCATCGTGCTGGCGGTGATGATCCTGCCGATCATCACCTCGGTCTCGCGGGAGGTATTCCGGCAGACCCCATTCGCTCACATCGAAGCCGCCCAAGCCCTGGGCGCCACTCGGTGGGAGGTGGTCCGCATGGCCGTGCTGCCCTATGGCCGCAGCGGCGTGATCGCCGCGGCGATGCTGGGCCTGGGACGGGCGCTGGGCGAGACGGTCGCGATGCTGATCATCCTGCGGGCCGCGGCCAAGCCCGGGAACTGGTCGCTGTTCGATGGCGGGTACACGTTCGCCTCCAAAATCGCGTCGGCGGCATCGGAGTTCAGCGCTCCACTGCCGACCGGCGCCTACATCGCCGCGGGGTTCGCATTGTTCGCACTCACATTCTTCGTCAATGCCGCCGCGCGCGCGGTGGCCGGCGGCAAGGTCAACGGATGACCGCCCAACTGCTCGACACGCCGGTCAAACCATCGGTGCCGCGTCGCGATCACCTCAGCCTTCGGCGTCGGCTGACGGACAAGCTCGCCACGGCGGCGTTCGTGTCCTCGTTCGCCGTCGCGGCGGTCCCATTGGTCTGGCTGCTCTGGGTCGTGGTGTCTCGCGGTTGGCACGCGATCACCAATCTCAGCTGGTGGACGCACTCACTGCGCGGCGTACTGCCCGAAGAGCTCGCCGGCGGGGTGTACCACGCGCTGTACGGCACTTTGGTGCAAGCCGGGATGGCCACCGTACTGGCGGTACCGCTGGGGCTGATGACGGCGATCTACCTGATCGAGTACGGCGGCGGCCGCTGGGCGCGTTTGACCACCTTCATGGTCGACGTGCTTGCCGGAGTGCCTTCGATCGTGGCGTCGCTGTTCGTCTTCAGCCTGTGGATCGCCACCCTCAACTTCGAGCAGAGCGCCTTCGCGGTGTCGCTGGCGCTGGCACTGCTGATGTTGCCGATCGTGGTGCGTTCCACCGAGGAGATGCTGCGCCTGGTCCCCGACGAGCTGCGGGAGGCCAGCTACGCCCTAGGGGTGCCGCGATGGAAGACGATCCTGCGCATCGTCATTCCCACCGCGCTCTCCGGCATCCTGTCGGGGATCTTCTTGTCGATCGCCCGGATCATCGGCGAGACCGCCCCCGTACTGGTGCTGGTGGGCTACAGCCGCTCGATCAACTATGACGTCTTTCGCGACAACATGTCTTCGCTGCCGCTGCTGATCTACTCCGAGCTGGGGAACCCGGAGGCCGCCGGGGCCGCCCGAGTCTGGGGTGCCGCGCTGACGCTGATCATCCTGGTCGCAGTGAGCGCGATCGTGGCAGCGGTGGCGACGCGGCTCACCTCCGTCCACGACCGCTGACCGGCGCTGGAACCGCCGCATCAACCCGGCGGTTTAGCGAGGCTCGACGAAGGAGAGCCGACGCTGGAACCGCCGCATCAGCCCCGCGGTTTAGCGAGGCTCGACGAAGGAGAGCCGACGCTGGAACCGCCGCATCAGCCCCGCGGTTCGGTGCCGCCGACCAGTTTCACCACCCGGTTGTTACCCCGGTCGGCGACGTAGAGGGTGCCGTCCGCACCGACCACGACCTGTAGTGGGGTGTTCAGGCCGGTGAACGGCAGCTTCGTCTGGGTGTTGGCCCCGGCGGTCAGCTTCACCACCGTGTGGCTGTCGTGGTTGGTGACGAAGACGCTGCCGGCCCCGTCGACGGCGACGCCCCACGGGGCATCGAGACCGGTGAACGGAAGCACGCTCTGGGTATTGGATCCCGCGGCGAGCCGCACCACCCGATCGTTGTCGGTATCGGTGACGTAGACATTGCCGGAGGAGTCGACAGCCACGTCGTCGGGATTGTGCAGCCCGGCGAACGGCAGCACCACCTGGGCGGCGGCCCCGGCCGGCAACTTGACCACCCGATTGTTACCCCGGTCGGCGACATAGACGCTGCCGTCGTTGTCCACCACCAGGCCTTCCGGGTAGTTCAGCCCGGTGAAGGGCAGCTCGGACTGGACGTGGGAATCCGGGTCCAGCTTCACCACCCGATTGTTGAAGTCGGTGACGTACACCGCGCCGGCCCGATCGACGGCTACGCCCTGCGGTTCGTAGAGCCCGGTGAACGGCAGCATCACCGGGGTGTTCGATCCCGGTTCCAACTTCACCACGCGGCCGTACATGCTCTGGTTGGTGACGTAGACGTTTCCGCTGCTGTCCAGCGCCAATCCACCCGGGGAGAGCCGGAAGCTCAGCCCCTCCAAGGGCAGCACACTCTGCCCGTTCGCCGACACCGTCGTCCCGGGCGATGTCTCCGAACGGTGGGTGACCGCGTAGCCCCCCACACCGGCGGCTAACAGCAGCGCCGCGGCGGCCGCGGCCGGCACCAACCATCGGCGATTCCCACGGTTCTTTGCCTCGGCGGCAAACGCCGGTGCGGCGGCCGGGGGCTGCGCCGCCGGCCGGTCCCGCCACCCGCTCGGGACGGGCCGCATCTGAGTCTGCTCGTGTGGCTGGTCGTAGGAGTTCGCTTCATAGGCACGGTGTGCGTAGCCGGCCGGCTGTTGGCGGTTGCCGTTGGCCGGAGAGCTCGCGCCGCCGTTGGTGGAGGCACTGACGGCGCTGGCCATTCGGGTGGCCACACCGCCCTGCTGGACGATCATCGCGGCCTGATGCTGCTCCGCGGTGGTGAGCGCATCATGTGCGGCGCGGGCCAGGTCGCCGGCGCTGCTGTATCGCTCCCGCGGATTCTTCGCCATCCCCCTGGCGATCACCTGGTCCAATCCGATCGGTACCTGGCCCGGCCGCAGCTGGCTGGGCCGCGGGGCGGGCTCCATCAGATGGGAGGCGATCAGTCGTTCAATGGTCTCGCTCCGGTACGGCGGCTGACCGCTCAGACACTCGCTCAGCACGCAGGCCAACGAATAGATGTCGGCACGGTAGTCGACCTCGCCCCCACTGAACCGCTCGGGCGCCATGTAGTTGTAGGTGCCCAGCGCCATCCCGGTCTGGGTCAGGCCGGGATCTGCCGCGGCCCGGGCGATGCCGAAATCGACCAGGTAGGCGAAATCATCGCGGGTGAGCAGGATGTTCGCCGGCTTGATGTCGCGATGGGTGATTCCGCTGGCGTGCGCGGCATCCAGAGCGGCGGCCACCTGTTCGATCACCGCCACGGCGCGCGCCGGGGCCAGCGAGCCGGAGCGCTGCAACTCCATGCCGAGGTCGTTGCCGTCGATCAGCCGCATCTCGACGAACATCTGGCCGTCGATCTCGCCGTAGTCGTGGATGGGCACCACGTGCGGCTCGGTCAGCCGGCCCGCGGCGTCGGCCTCGCGTTGCATCCGGATTCGGAATGCCGGATTGCCCGACAGTACGGGGGCGATCAGCTTCAGTGCGACCGATCGGTGCTTGCGGGTGTCCTCGGCCTCATAGACCTCACCCATGCCACCTCGCCCCAGCAGCCGAAGCAACCGGTAAGGACCGAATTGGGAACCCACCTGGGAAGCCGGTCCGTTATTGTTCACGACGCTCCATTCACCCGGTCAGGTTTGGCATCACGCGATCAACTGTTGCGGTGAACAGAAGATTAACCAAAGGTTACCAGTCAAAATGGATCGCCGCAGACCTCGACGATCAGGAAATAGCGTCGACCGCCGTCTTCAATTTCGACGTGAATTCCGGCGGCAGCGGAATATAGCCGTACTGGTCCAGATCCTGCTGTCCGTCGCCGATCGCCGCTTGCATAAACGCCTTGACCGCTTGCGCCGTCGAGGGGTCGGGGTATTTGGAGCAGACGATCTCGTAGGTCACCAGCACGATCGGGTAGGCGCCCGCCACAGTCGGCTTGTAGAACGACGAGGTATCCACCACCAGGTCGTTGCCGGCACCGCTGAACTTGGCGCCGGCGATGGTCTTATCCACCGAGTCGACGGAGATGTTCACCGGTTGCGGACCCGCCGACGTGATGATCTGGGCCATGTTGAGCTCGCGACCCACCGCGTAGGACCACTCGTTGTAGGTGATCGCCCCCTCGGTGGTGCGCAGCATCGCCGAGGTGCCGTCGTTGCCGGCGGCTCCGACCCCGGTACCTCCGTTGAAGGTCTTGCCCACGCCGCGGCCCCAGGAGCCGTCGGAGGCGACGTCGAGGTACTTCTGGAAGTTGTCGGTGGTTCCGGAGTCGTCGCTGCGGTACACCACGTGGATGGGCTCGGCAGGCAATGCCGCGTCCTTGTTGAGAGCTTTCACCGCGGGGTCATCCCACTTGGTGATGGTGCCGTTGAAGATCTTGGCCAACGTGGGCCCATCGAGGTCGAGTTCATTGACGCCGCCGATGTTGTAGGTCACGGCAATCGGACCGAAGACCGTAGGCAGGTGCCAAGGCGTTGAGCCGCACCGCGCGGCCACCCGCTGCGGCTCACCGTTCGACGGATCGAGAGGAGAGTCGGAACCGGCTAATTCCGTTTGCCCACTGGAGAATTCGGCGATGCCGGTGCCAGAGCCGTTGGCCCGGTAGTTCAGGGTGTAGTCGGGGCAAGCCCGGATGTAGGCGTAAACGAACTGTTCGATGGCGTGCGCCTGGGCCGTCGACCCGCTCGCGGTCAGCCTCTGCTTGCCGCCGCACTGCACCGCTGACGAGCCCGCGCCCGAGACCGATGACGATCCGCCACCACCGCAAGCCACGACCGTCAGCAGTACGGCCGCCAGTAGGCTCGAGACGATACCGAATCGGTTGATCCTCAACGGCGCTCCTTCGGCAGTCGGCGTGGCAACCACACGGTAGCCGAATCCGGTAATAAGTCAGCCAAAGCGACCCGAGATGTAGTCCTCGGTTTCCTTAAGTCTCGGATTAGAGAAGATCTTCTCGGTGCCGTCGATCTCGACCAACCGGCCGGGCTTCCCGACGGCCTCCAGGTTGAAGAACGCCGTCTGATCACTCACCCGCGCCGCCTGCTGCATGTTGTGGGTGACGATGACGATGGTGTAGTCCTGCTTGAGCTGGGAGATCAGCTCTTCGATGGCCATCGTCGAGATCGGATCCAGCGCCGAGCAAGGCTCATCCATCAACAGCACATCGGGTTGCACCGCGATGGCCCGCGCGATGCACAACCGCTGCTGTTGCCCACCGGAGAGCCCGCCGCCCGGCTTGTCCAGCCGGTCTTTGACCTCGTTCCACAAGTTCGCCCCACGCAAGGAGAACTCCGCGGTTTCGTCGAGCATGCGGCGGTTGCGGATTCCCTGCAGTTTGAGGCCGGCCACGACGTTGTCGCGAATGGACATGGTGGGGAAGGGATTCGGGCGCTGAAATACCATTCCGACGGCTTGACGAACGCCCACCGGGTCGATTCCGGGACGGTAGATGTTCTCGCCGTCGAGCAGCACCGAGCCCTCGATCCGGGCCCCCGGCGTGGTCTCGTGCATCCGGTTGAGGGTGCGCAGCACGGTCGACTTGCCACATCCGGACGGACCGATGAACGCGGTGACACTTCGCGGCGCAACCGACAGCGACACGTCGGCCACCGCGTGAAACGACCCGTAATAGATGTTGAGGTCGGTGAGATCCAACCTTTTAGCCACCGTGCAGCTCTCCTTGTTCGCCCACCGCTACGCGCTGGTTGTCCAGACAGATCTAGAACTTCTTGGGAGCGAAGATGCGCGCCCCGAACCTGGCCGCGACGTTGAGTATCGCGATCAGCAGGATGAGAGTCAGCGCAGCGCCCCAGAGCCGATCTGTGGGAACCGCGCTCGCGCCCGCACCGGCCGACGTCTGGTCATACATCATGCCCGGCAGCGACCCCATGAAGCCGTGGAACATATCGAAGTTGATCGCCTGCGAATAGCCCACCAGGATCAACAGCGGCGCGGTCTCGCCCATCACCCGGGCCAGCGCCAACAGAATTCCGGTGACGATGCCCGACAGCGCGGTCGGAATCACGATGCTGGTGATGGTCTTCCACTTCGGGGCGCCCAGCGCGTAGCTGGCCTCGCGCAGGTCCATCGGAATGATCCGCAGCATCTCCTCGGTGGCTCGCACGATCACCGGCACCATCAGCAGCACCAACGACAGCGACACCGCGAAGCCGGACCGGTGAAATCCCAAGGTGGCCACCCACAACGCGTAGACGAACAGCGCTGCAACGATCGACGGCACCCCGGTGAGGATGTCGACCATGAAGGTCGCGAGCTTGCCCAGTCGGGTACCGGCACCGTATTCGACCAGATAGATCGCGACGAAGATCCCAATCGGGATCGAGATGGCCGCGCACAGCAGTCCTTGCAGCAGGGTCCCGATGATCGCATGGTAGGCACCGCCGCCGGCCACGAACGCCGTCATGCCGGCCTGCGAATGGGTCCACCAGGTACTGGTGCTGACGGCACCGAAACCGAAGTCGAACACCGAGTACATCACCCATACCAAGGGCACCAACGCCAAGGCCATCGCGGCGGTGACCAGCACCGTCGCAATCGAATCGGCCACCCGTCGGCGCAGGCCCACCCCCGCGAAAGTGCGCAGCTTGACGGGCCGGTCCAGCAACGCGGTCATGAATGAACCTTCTGGGTGATCGCGACGCGCGCCATCGCGTTGACGATAAGTGTCAGCACGAACAGCACCAGGCCGGCTGCGATGTAGGCGCCCGCCTTGTACTGATCGTTGAATTCCGATGCGGTGGCGGCGATCTTGGTGGCGAAGGTGGAACCGCCGTCGAACAGCGACCAGTTGAACGCCTTCTGTGTGGAGCGCAGGATGATCAGCAACGCGACCGTCTCACCGAGCGCTCGGCCCAAGCCCAGCATCGCGGCACTGATGTAGCCAGAGCGGCCGAACGGCAGCATCACCATCTTGACCACCTCCCAGCGGGTCGCCCCCAGCGCCAGGGCGGCCTCGACCTGACCGCGGGGCGTCTGAGCCAGCACCTCGCGGGTGACCGCGGTGATGATCGGCAGGATCATCACCGCCAGCACGATTCCGCCGGTGAAGATGGTGCCCCCGCCCGCCACCGAGGCGTTGCCGTCGGCGAACAGGAAGAATCCGGAGAGATGCTCGTTGAGCCATAGCGCGACGCCGCGCAACTGTGGGGCCAGCACGTACAGGCCCCAGGCTCCGTAGATGATCGACGGCACGGCGGCCAGCAGTTCGACCAGGTAGCCCAGGATCCCGACGAGCCGTCGCGGTGCGTATTCGGCGAGATAGACCGCGACGCCCAGAGCAACCGGCATGGCCAGCAACAGGGCGAACACCGAGACGAACACCGTCACCTGCAGCATCTCCGCGATGCCGAAGTGCATGGCGGAGGTGTTGGTGGTGACCCAACTGCCGCCGTAGGTGAAGAAGTTCTCCCGGTTGCGCTGCAGCGCGGGTATCGCCCGCAGCAGCAGGAAGCCTCCGACGGCGCTGATCAAGACGATGATCAGCACCCCGGAGCCTTCTGCGACCAGGCGGAACAGCCGATCTTGCAGTCGGCTTCCGGTGGACCGCAACGCCGTCGGGGTCACCGACGGCGTCGATGCAGGCGCGGACACAGACGAGTCAGCGATGCCTACACCCCCTCATCGCTTGCGCACGGCGGCTACTGGATCGCGTCGATGGCGGCACTCAAGCGCCGTTTCAACTGGTCCGGCAGCCGGACGTAACCAGCGGACGACAATTCGTCCTGGCCGCTGGTGGAGGCCGTCCTCAGGAAGGACTTCACGGCCGCCGACGTGTCGGGGTCGTAGCCCTTGGAGCAGACGATCTCATAGGTAACCAAGACTAGCGGGTAGGCCGCGGCCTGCTTGGTGCCGTAAAGCGACCTGAGGTCCAGCCGCATGTCGTTGCTGTCCTCGGACACGAACCCAGCGGACTGAATCGCGACACCAGCCGATTCATCGGTTGCGGCGACCACTCCAGAGCCCGAGTCGATCATCGCCGACCGCAGGTTGGCCTGGTCGGCGAAGCCCTTCTCGACATAGCCGACGGCACCGGGCGTGCTCTGGACCGCCTGCACGACGCCGGCCGACTTCTGCGCGCCCTCGCCGACGCCGCCCTGGAATTCGCTGCCCTCGCCCTTGGTCCAGGTATGCGGCGCTGCCGCGCTGAGGTACTTCTGGAAGTTGTCGGTGGTGCCCGACGAGTCCGAGCGGTAGATCGGCGTGATGGCGAT
The DNA here is from genome assembly GCF_000455125.1 of Mycobacterium sp. UM_WGJ. Classification (GTDB taxonomy): domain Bacteria; phylum Actinomycetota; class Actinomycetes; order Mycobacteriales; family Mycobacteriaceae; genus Mycobacterium. Next base: position 4,579 of record NZ_AUWR01000088.1, on the reverse strand, counting down.
CGCCGGCAGTTCCTCGCCCGGGTTGAGGGCCACCAACGCGGGGTCGTTCCAGCTGGTGATGGCGCCGCTGAAGATCCGGGCCAGCACGTCGCCGTTGAGGACCAGGTTCTCCACCCCGTCGAGGTGGTAGGCGATGCTGACCGGTCCGAACACCAGCGGCAGGTGCCATGCCGGGTTCTGGCCGCAGCGGTCGGCCGCCTCGGCGACCTGCGCCTCGCTCAGCGGCGAGTCCGACCCGGCGAAGTCGACGTGCCCGGCGATGAACTGCTCGCGGCCCGCGCCCGACCCGGTCGGGTTGTACGACAGGTTCTTGCCCGAGCACTGTTTGCCCCACACCTGGTTGAACACAGCGATCGCGTTCTGCTGAGCAGTCGATCCCTCAGCGGTCAGCGTGTCCTTACCGGCGCACTCGGCGGAGTCGGCTTTGCCGGAGGTGGTGCCGGTTCCCGCCGGACTTGCGGCGTTGTCGTCGCTGCCGCAGCCACTGAGCGCCAGACCGGTCATTGCGGCCGCTACCAGCGCAAGACCCGCCTTTGTGCGTTTCATCAGTTCTCGCTTTCTCGCTTCGGCGTTCCAATCTCTCCGGGAACGTATGCGGCACTTATGGATGGCAACCACCTGCCAGATGAACGGGCGGTGAATAGATTCCGGAGCCGCCTCAGAACTGGTCCACCGCGGCGTAAGCGGTATCGACACTGTGCACGACAAAGCCCAGCTGCTCGTAGGTGCGCAACGCCGCGGTGTTGTCCGCCTCGACGTAGAGCAGCACGATCGGCTCCTCGACGTCGGCCAGCCGGTCCGCCAGGTAGACCAGGCCGATTTCGGTCAGCACCCGGCCCAGACCGCGGCCCTGGGCGGCCGGATCGACGCCCACCACGTAGACCTCCCCGGCACGTTCGGCGCCCGGTTTGCCGGAGTGGATCTTGGTCCAGTGAAACCCCAGCAGCACCGGTCCGTCGAACGCCAAAAACAGTCCGGCCGGATCGAACCATGCCTCGGCGCGGCGCTGGGCCAGGTCCCCCGCCGTCCAGCCGCCCTGCTCGGGGTGCCAGGAGAACGCGGCGTTGTTGACCCGCAGCAGTTCGGCGTCGTCGTCGGGGCCCGCATAGGTGCGAATCGTCACCCCGGAAGGAACCTTCGGCTCCGGCACGCCCCGCAGCGACCGGCGCATCTGCAGCAGTTCACGCACCGCGGTCAGTCCTAGCGCCTCGGCGGTGGCTCGGGCGGCGGGCAGAGTGCCGTGCGCCCAGAACCGGCTGCCGCCATCACGGTGGGCCAGCGCGGCGCGGACCATCGCCGCCCCGATACCGCGCCGCCGGGCGTGCGGCGCCACCACCAGTTCCGCCATCGGCGCGGCGTCCTGCGAGCCCGCGGTCAGATTCAGATAGCCCAGCACCGTTGCGCCGTCACCGGCGACCAGATGTTCGGTGCGGGAAGCGGTGAGCTCCCGCAGTACCTGCTCCCCCACCGGCGCGACGCCGTCCTGACGGCCGGCAGCGGTGATCAGCTCGCGAATCTGCCGCTGCTGGTCATCGGTCAGTGCGACATGCCATTGCGGGGCGGTCACTGACTGGTCAGCGGCTCGGGCGCACCGCCGTCGGCGCCATCGAGGTCCTCGACCATGTCGTTGTCGTCCTCTTCGTCGGAGGCGGTCGAGGAGTGGCCCCGCACCGGCCGAACCGCTTTGTAGCCGACGTTGCGGACCGTGCCGATCAGCGACTCGTATTCCGGCCCGAGCTTGGCGCGCAACCGCCGAACGTGCACGTCGACCGTGCGCGTACCGCCGAAGAAGTCGTAGCCCCAGACCTCCTGCAACAACTGCGCCCGGGTGAAGACCCGGCCGACGTGTTGAGTGAGGTACTTGAGCAGCTCGAACTCTTTATAGGTCAGGTCCAGCGGACGGCCCCGCAGCCTCGCGGTGTAGGTGCCCTCGTCGATCACCAGCTCGCCGAGCTTGGTCTGACCGGAGGCCTGCTCGGCGGCAGGCGCGCCGCGGCGCCCGGTCAGCAGCCGCAACCGGGCGTCGGTCTCGGCTGGTCCGGTACCCGGAAGCAGGATCTCGTCGATACCCCACTCGGCGTTGACCGCCACCAGTCCGCCCTCGGTCACGATCGCGACCACCGGGACCGATCCCGCGGTGGCGCTCAGCAGCCGGCACAGCCCGCGTGCCGCGGCCAGATCGGTGCGCGCGTCGACCACAACCACCTCGGCCGAACCGGCCTCAAGCAGCGCAGAAACCTCGGGCGCGGCGGTCCGCACAGTGTGTGCAAGCAGCGACAGCGACGGCAACACCCCGTCGGGGTGCAGGTCAGCGGTCAACAGCAGTAGCTCCAATAGAGGCCCTCCAGCGTCCCAGGTGATCTAACGATAGCGTGCGACCTGCCAGAATGACCTAGTGCGCAGGGTGCTTATCGGTATGTCGGCCGCGATCGCGGCACTGGTCTTGGTGACCGCCGGGGTCGATTTCGGCGCGAGCGTCTACGCCGAGTACCAGTTGTCACGGGCAGTACGGCAGGCCACGGCCCTGCGCGCAGACCCGTTCGTGGCGATCCTGGGTTTCCCGTTTCTGCCGCAGGCGCGCCGCGATCACTACACCGAGGTGGAGATAAAGGCCCCGGCCGTCGAGCAGCCGATTATCGGCAAGTCGATGCTGGAGGCCACGATGCACTCGGTCGACCTGACCCAGGCCACCTGGCGGTTTCGGCCGGACGCCCCGATCCCGGTGGCCAGACTGGAGAGCCGAATTATCATCGGCTCTGTGCATTTGGGCCGCTACCTGGGCATCCGCGACCTGATGGTGGAGGCGCCGCCGGCCGAGACCAACGACAACACCGGCGGCACCACGGAGTCCGGAATCTCGAGCAGCCACGGGCTGGTCTTCACCGGCACGCCGGAGGGATTCGGCAAGCGGGTGAGCGTGGCCGTGGACCTGTCCATCGGTGGGGAAGATCACAGCACGTTGGTGATCACCCCGACCGGCATCCTCACCGGCCCGGACACCGCCGACCAGAGTGTGCCGGATGAGCAGCGCGCCGCAGTGCTCACCGCGTTCCGCGGCAGTTTGCCGCAGCAGCGGCTGCCGTTCGGGTTGGTACCGACCAGTCAGGGTGCGCGCGGCTCCGATGTGATCATCGAGGGCATCGCCGACGGAATGACGGTCACCCTGCCGGAGTTCCGCCCAAGATGAGCATCGTCGCGATCGTCGCCGCCCTGGTGTTCGCCGCCGCGACCGGATGGTGGCTGAACCGGCGGGCCGGGGTGTTGCGCCAGCTGCCCGACTCCGGGACTCAAGGCGACGACGCCGCCGCTTCCGAGGCCGCCTTCTTGGGGCTGGAACCGGGACGCCCCGCGGTGGTGCATTTCTCGGCGCCGTGGTGCGGACCGTGCGCCGGCGTGCGCCGGGTGGTGGAGAAAGTCTGTGATGACCTCGGGGGCCCGGCGAAGGTGGCCCATCACGAGATCGACATCGACGCCAATCCCGAAGCCGCGCGCAGGTTTTCGGTGCTGTCACTGCCGACCACTGTGATTTTCGACGGCGAGGGACGCCGACGGTACCGCGCCGCGGGCGTCCCGACGACCGCGGACCTGCGTTCTGCGCTGGAACCTCTGTTGGCTTGACCGCCCCTGGGTTGGGTAGGCTGTATGCCGTGTTCGCCCGCCTTGAGCTTGTGCTCACCAAGCGCCGCGCAGTCGACCTGTGCCGCACCGCGGGCTGCTGTTGTTGTCGTTGCCGCTGAGACGCGCGTTTTCGCGTCGCTAGCGGAGCCGCCCGGGAAAGCCGTGGCATGTCTCCACCAGCCACTCGCCACGACAGCAGCAGGGAGCATTTCATGCGGGACATCGACACCGACACCGCCCAGATACAACAGGTAGACGTCCGGGGTCCCCGGTTCGCCGCCTGGATCACCACCGCCGTACTGGTGGCCGTCTTGCTGATCGCCGAATTTCGCCCGGCGGTCGCGGCCGGCCTGCTGGCCGCCCAAGCCGTCGTCTTCGCGATCGGCGCCATCTCGGGCCCCCGCCGCCACCCTTACGGCCTGCTGTTCGCCCGGCTGGTGGCGCCGCGGCTGGGGCCGGTCACCGAGCGTGAGCCGACGGCGCCGTTGCGCTTCGCCCAGCTCGTCGGCCTGGTGTTTGCCGTGGTCGGGGTCGCCGGGTTCGCGTTCGCGCCGGGGCTCGGCCTGATCGCCACCGCGTTTGCGCTGGCGGCCGCTTTTCTCAATGCCGCCTTCGGGATCTGTCTGGGCTGCCAGCTCTACCCACTCGTCGTACGGCTGCGGCCGGATACGGCGTAACCACCACAGCATCTCCCCTGGAATAGCCAGAAAGGATTCCCACCATGGCACGCTCTGACGTCCTGGTCTCCACCGACTGGGCTGAGAGCAATCTCGACGCGCCCAACACCGTGTTCGTCGAAGTCGACGAAGACACCAGCGTCTATGACATCAACCACATCCCGGGCGCGATCCGGCTGGACTGGCGCAAGGACTTGCAGGACCCGGTACGGCGCGACGTCATCGACGAGTCCGCGTTTTCCAAGCTGCTCTCCGAGCGCGGTATCGCCAACGACGACACCGTG
>NZ_AUWR01000087.1 GCF_000455125.1 Mycobacterium sp. UM_WGJ | reverse complement strand
GGCGGCACCGGCGGCAACGCCGGCACCGGTGGCACCGGCGGCAACGGAGCGGCCGGGACCAACGCCACCACCGCGGGTGCCGCCGGCGGCAACGGCGGCAACGGCATGCAGGGCGGCAAGGGCGGAATCGGCGGCAACGGCGGCGATGGCGGCGCCTCGGCGCACGGAATCGCGGGCCAGCAGGGCGCGGGCGGCAACGGCGGCAACGGCGGCACGGGCGGCAACCCCGGCGACGGCGGTAAGGGCGCTAATGGCAACGCCAGCACCCCGAACGGGGGCCGCGGCGGCAACGGCGGCCAAGTCGGAGCCGGGGGCCTCGGCGGAGCGGGCGGTACCGGCTCCGTCCAGGGCGTCTCCGGCACCAACGGGTCGGCATCGACGGCGCACGCCGGCAACGGCGGCGCCGGCGGCAACGGCTTCAACGCCGTCACCCCGGGCGCCAACGGCGGCAACGGCGGGGCCGGCGGGACCGGCAGCCTGCACGGCGACGGCGGCGCGGGCGGCAACGGCGGGAACGGCGCGAACGGCGCCAACGGCAACCCCGTCGTCAACAACGGCAATGCCGGCAACGGCGGCAGCGGCGGCAAGGGCGGGGCCGGCGGCAATTCACTCGGCGACGGCAACGGCGGCAAGGGCGGGGCCGGCGGCAACGCCGGCAACGGCGGTCGCGGCGTGGACCAGAGCCAACTGCCCCCCAGCGCCACCCTGCCCGGCAGTGGCGGCAACGGCGGCAAGGGTGGGGCCGGCGGGGCGGGCGGCAGCAGCGTCACCGCCCATGGTGCTGGCACCGGCAATGGCGGCGCCGGCGGCGCGGGCGGAACCGGGGGCAACGGCGGCGGCAACGGCATCGCCACCCTCGACGTGGCGAACAACGTGCAGTACGGCAGCGGCGGCGACGGCGGAGCCGGCGGCGTGGGCGGCAACGGCGGGCTCGGCGACACCGGTGCGCTCGGCGGCGGCACCGGCTTCACCGGCGGCAACGGCGGCGCCGGCGGCTCCGGCGGTGCGGGCGGTTCGGCTTACGCCGGTAACCCCGCCATCGGTGAACACGGCAGGTTCGGCACCAACGGCAACGGCGGCGCCGGAGCCAACGGCGGTACCGGTGGTGGCGGCGGCACCGGCGGGGCCGGCGATGACAGCGCCGGCGGAACCGGTGGCAACGGCGGCAATGGTGGTGCGGCCGGCAACGGCGGATCGCCCGGCTCCGGGCTTTACGCGCAGCCGGGGATCAACAAGGCTCCGGTCGGGATCGGCGGGGCCGGCGGCAAGGGCGGCGCCGCGGGATCCGGCGGGGCCGGTGGCATCGGGGACACCGGCTTCAACGGCGGCACCGGCGGCAACGGCGGTGTGGGCGGCGCAGGCGCCAACGGCGGCGACGCCCTCGGCAGCTACTACGCGCAGGGCTCCAGCGGTGGCAACGGCGGCAACGGCGGCGCCGGAGGGAACGCCGGTGCAGGCGGCGCCGCAGGTGTGGGTGCGCACGCGGGCAGCGGCGGCAATGCCGGCGCGGGGGGCCACGGCGGTAACGGTGGTGACGGCGGCGATACCACCTTGACCGGAACGAACGTCCACGGCGGAGCGGCCGGTGACGGCGGCGACGGCGGACGTGCGGGCTCGGTGGCCGCCGGCGGAACGGGTGCCCGCGGTGGTGACGGTGGCGACGGCGGCGACGGCGGTAGCGGTGGGTCGGTCGGCAACCACGGCGCCAACGGCGCCGGGGGTGACGGCGGTACCGGTTCCGGTGGTCTGCCCTCCGGCGAGCGGGGTGGCCCCGACGGCCCGGTCAACGTCACCATTCCGCTGTACCTGCAGAGCGGCGGCATCAGCCCGATCGTCTATATCTCGATCAACGGCGGTCCGCCGGTGCCGGTGCAGATCGACACCGGCTCCACCGGCCTGACGATTCTGAACAGTGCAGTCGGCAACCCCGGCAGCCTCGGCAGCGTGCTGCTGACGGGCAGCGCCAGCTACGCCGGACTGGGCAACAACAGTTACGCCTACCAGACCTACAGCACCACGGTGGGTTTCTGCGACAAAGTGGCCTGCTCGGGAGAGATCGTCACCGACCCCACCGGCGTCAACGTGGTCAGTCCAGCGTCGAATGCACTGATGACGCAGTACTTCAACCAATACGGCATCGTCGGAGTCCTGGGCATCGGTCCCAACAACGGCTATGCCGGCACGTCGACGATCATCTCGGCGCTGCCCGGTGCGCTCAACCAGGGCGTGCTCATCGACGAGCAGACCGGCCAAGTGATTTTCGGACCGAACCCGCTGGACCCCGAGACCTCCGTCTCCGGATCGCCCTACGTGGACACGATGATCTCCATCAACGGCGCTCCCCCGGTGGCCGTCACGACCTCGATCGACTCCGGCGGCATGTACGGCAGCATCCCGCAATCGCTGTTCCCGCAACTCGGGGTCGGCTCGCAGGTGCCCGCCGGCACGGTGATCTCGGTGTACAACGCCGACGGCAGCACCCTGCTGTACTCCTACACCACCACCAACAACGGTCCCTATGTGACGTCGGGCGGGGCGGCCAACAGCGGCTACTACCCCTTCTCGGTGAACCCGGTCTACATCGACTACCGGCCCAGCGGCTACGGCGCCACCATCATCAGCCGCTAGGCCTTAGAGCAGCTCTTTGGCCAGCAGTTCGCAGGTGCGTTCGCGGCCGGGTGCCGTGGCCGGGTCGGTGCCGCGATACGCCGAGGCGACCGGATTGACCATCACCTCATCGACGGCGAACTGTTCGGCGAGCGCGCTGAGCTGCTCGGCCGCTTCGGCCGGGGTGCCCACGACCGCGCGCCGCAACCCGCTGTCGATGATGCGTTGCTCGGAGTCGGAGACCGCCGCCGCCTGCGCGTCCTCGACCAGATCAACCGCGCCCAGCGGTCGCCCGGTCCGCAACCGAGCCATCATCTGCAGGTTGGGCAGCATTAACGCCGTTGCCTCGTCACGGGTTTCGGCAACAGACGCGTTGACGGTGAGAAACGTCGTCGGTGCGGAACACACTTCGCTGGGCGTGAAATTCTGCCGATAGTAGGCCAGCGCCTCCGCGGTGCCCTGGCCGGAGAAATGGTGGGCGAACACGTACGGCAGGCCCTTGGCCGCGGCCAGCCGCGCCGAATACATGCTCGACCCCAGCAGCCACAGCCGCGGTTCGCCGACCGCGGCCGGGGTGGCCTTGAGCAGGTAGTCGCCGTCACGCAACTGGACCTGCACGCCGCGGCTGCTCATCATCGCCCGGACATGGTCGAGATAGTCGGGGAAGTTCGCGATGTCCTCGTCGCCCCGGCCGGAGCGCAGCATGACCGACGTGACCGGGTCCGATCCGGGGGCCCGCCCGATCCCCAGGTCGATCCGGCCGGGCGCTGCGGCCTCCAGCAGCGCGAACTGTTCGGCAACGGCCAGCGGGGCGTGGTTGGGCAGCATCACCCCACCGGAGCCGAGCCGCACCCGCGCCGTCTGCGCGGCGAGGTAGGCCAGCAGTACCGGCGGGCTGGTAGCGCCCACCGAGGGCATGTTGTGGTGCTCGGCCACCCAGTATCTGGTGAATCCGAGGCGGTCGGCGGTCTGGGCCAGCCGTACCGTCGCCGCCAGCGCATCGGCGGTGGACTGGTCGGTGCGGACGGGGACGAGATCAAGGACGGAAAGACGCACGCTACTGATCAACACCGGAACTCAGCCGGATAGTCCCGCCAACACCGACGCTTGCGCGAAGATGTCGTCCAGCATCGCCGGGGTCAACCGTCCGGTGAACATGTTCTGTTGACTGGGGTGATAACAGCCCAGCAGCCGCAATGCCGGACCGAGCTGGGCGAGCGCGCCGTGGGCGAACTTCGGCTTGGGTTTGGGCACCGGGTCGGCGGCAACCCGTAATGCGACCTGCCAGGCGAAGCCACCTAGCGCGATCAACACCCGCACGTGGGGCGCGATCAACTGCCACTCCGTGTCGATCCACGGCGCGCACGTGTTGCGCTCGACGGTGGTCGGGGCGTTGTCCGGTGGGGCACAGCGCACCGGCGCGATGATCCGGATGCCGTTGGCGTGCAACCCATCCGCAGCGTCGACGCTGGTGGGCTGGTTGACCAGACCGGCTCGGTGCAGCGCCGCATACAGCTGGTCGCCAGACCGGTCGCCGGTGAACATGCGGCCGGTGCGGTTGGCGCCATTGGCAGCAGGCGCCAATCCGACGATCACGATCTTGGGTTTCGAGGAGCCCCAGCCGGGCACCGGTCGCCCCCAATACGGCTGGTCGGCAAAGGACTTTCGCTTGACCACGGCCACCTGCTCACGCCAAGTCACCAGTCGGGGGCAGGCCCGGCAGACGCTGATCAGCGCGTCGAGTTCGTCGATCGACTCGACTTGGTCGGCCAGCCGCACCACCTGTGTGGCATCGGCAGCCGGTGGCGTTTCCGGGGTTGCCGGATCGCCGGGCCAGCCTGCCCCGGGCGGCACCGGCGAGTCGAACGGCTGACCGGTGCGGGGGTGCTTCAGCATTGCCTCACTCTGCATGCCGACGGGGCGGGGCGGGAAGGCAGCCTTGTTTTCTGAGAGTTTCTCAGACATAGTTGACCGACCTTGAGGCGGAGAAGGGCTGACCATGGGCTTGCGCCGACTTTCCGAGCGGCTTGTGCCGACAGTGCTGAGCGCCACGTTGCTCCTGTTCGCCGGGCCGGTGGCACCGGCCCACGCCGACAGCCCTGAGGATGCGCTGACGGCGTTGGTCATGGGCGGCACCTTCATGCCGACTCCCAGTCAGCGCTGGCAAGAAGCGATCGTCAGCGACTACATCGATCCCGCAACCGGGGGCACCTACACCCCGGTGACGGTCCCCTATCCGGCATCGGGTGCCAGCACGTCGATTCCCACCGGTCTGGCGAACCTTCAGGCTGCGATGGCTCAACAGCCCGACGGCCGGCCCTACCTGGTGTCGGGGTATTCGCAGAGCGCCCAGATCGCGGTCCTGGAAAAGATCAACCTGATGCAGTCGGGGCAACCCGCCCCCGATGTCACCTTTTTCCTGCTCGGCTCGGGCAACCGCCCCAACGGGGGCTTCCTGGAGCGGTTCGAGGGGTTGGTGATCCCGGGGATGCCCGGTCTGGACTTCAACGGGGCCGAGCCGACCAACGGCGGAATCGCCACCATCGACGTCACCGCGCAGTACGACGCGAATTCGGACTTCCCGCAATTTCCCATCAACCTGGTGGCCGACTTCAACGCCTTGCTCGGATTCATCTACACCCACGGGGGTTACGGCGGTGGGCCTCTGCCGCAGTTGGTTCCCGCGGTGTGGCCCCCGTCGGAGCCCATGACAGGCCCGTTTGTCGACGAGTACGTGCTGGGCTCCACCGAGATCGTCAAGCAGATCACCGGCGACACCACCTTCTACTTCATCCCAACCGCCGAATTGCCGCTGCTGAGTCCGCTGCGCACCTTGGGAGTGCCCGAGTCGTGGCTCGACGTCGTGCAACCGGCGCTGCGGGTGATCGTCGAAGCCGGATACGACAGATCCGTGCCTTTCGGAGAGCCGACGCCGGCACAGCTGATCCCGACACTCGACCCGGTGACCTTCGCGCTCCAGTTCGCGCAGGCGAGCGTGCAGGGCGCCGTCAACGCACTGAATCTCCTCGGCCTGGACCTGCCCGGCTACGCCGAGCTGATGGGACTCTTCGATGACGCGCGCGCCTGGTCGGCCGACGAGATCGGCGCTCCCTACGCGCAGGTGGCCTCCTGGCTCAACGACTACATCAACCCCTTCACCGCTTTCACCGCGATCGCCGGCCCGATCGGCGAAGCCGTCCAACTGCTGTTCGACGTGACCGGCGTCCAGGAATACCTGCTGGATCCGGCGCTGGGGCTCATCGGCACCCTGGGCGGACTGGTCACCAGCTGACCGCGGCTGGCCGCTCCTGCGCGGGGGCGTCCCGCCAGATGCCGCGGCTAGGATCACCTGGGTGATCGCCGAGGCGCTGACCCAGCTGATAACCGAACTCCCCGAGGGCATGGTGGTCACCGACCCGACAATCACCGCCGGCTATCGCCAGGACAAAGCGCTGGACCCGATGGCGGGCCAGCCCTTGGCAGTGGTGCGCCCGCTGCGCACCCAAGAAGTGCAGACGGTCATGCGATGGGCTACCGCTCACCGGGTGCCGGTGGTGACTCGCGGCGCGGGCACCGGCCTGTCCGGCGGCGCCACCGCGATCGACGGCGGGATCGTGCTGTGTACCGAGAAGATGCGCGACATCACCGTCGACCCCGTCACCCGTACCGCGGTGTGCCAGCCGGGCCTGTTCAACGCCGAGGTGAAGAAGGCCGTCGCCGCCTACGGACTGTGGTACCCGCCGGACCCGTCGTCGTTCGAGATCTGCAGCATCGGTGGCAACATCGCCACCAACGCCGGCGGGCTGTGCTGCGTCAAGTACGGCGTGACCACCGACTATGTACTGGGCCTGCAGGTGGTGTTGGCCGACGGCACCGCGGTGCGCCTGGGCGGACCCCGCCTCAAAGACGTCGCCGGACTCTCGCTGACCAAGCTGTTCGTCGGCAGCGAGGGCACCCTCGGGGTGGTCACCGAGGTGACCCTGCGACTGTTGCCCGCTCAGTCGAAATCGGCTGTGGTGGTGGCCACTTTCGCCTCGGTGACCGCCGCTGCCGAGGCGGTGCTCGACGTGTCCGGGCGGCTGCGCCCTTCGATGCTGGAGTTCATGGACTCGGCGGCGATCAACGCCGTAGAAGACCAGCTGCGCATGGGCCTGGACCGCGAGGCAGCGGCCATGCTGGTGGCGGCCTCCGACGAGCGCGGTCACGCGGGCGCCGAGGATGTCGAGTTGATGGCCCAGGTGTTCAACGCGCACCACGCCAAGGAGGTGTTCTCCACCGATGACCCGGTCGAAGCCGAAGGCTTCGTCGCGGCCCGGCGGTTCTGCATTCCGGCGGTCGAGGCGAAGGGGCCGTTGCTGTTGGAGGACGTCGGGGTGCCGGTGCCGCGGTTGGCGGAGCTGATCACCGGTATCGAGAAGATCGCCGCGGAGCGCCGGTTGCTGATCTCGGTGATCGCGCATGCCGGCGACGGCAACACGCACCCGCTGATCGTGCACGACCCGCGCGACCCCGATCAGGTGCGTCGTGCCGAGCTTGCCTACGGCGAGATCATGGAGCTGGCCTTGACGCTGGGCGGCACTATCACCGGCGAGCACGGCGTGGGGCGGTTGAAGCGACCGTGGCTGGGCGAGCAGCTGGGTCCCGACGTGATGGCACTGAACCAGCGCGTCAAGGCCGCACTCGACCCGCTGAACATCCTGAATCCGGGTTCGGGCATCTGAACGCACCTGGCCATTGACACGCGCATGCCGCTGTCGTATCAATGAGACATGACGACCACGATGTCTCATCCGAAGTTTGAGCTCGGCAACGCCGACACCTGGCCCAATCCCTGGCCGATGTACGCCGCATTGCGCGACCACGACCCGGTCCACCGGGTGGTCCCGCCGGACGCACCCGACCAGGACTACTACGTGCTGTCCCGTCATGCCGACATCTGGGCCGCCGCCGCCGACCATGAGACGTTCTCGTCCGCCCAGGGGCTGACCGTCAACTACCGCGAGCTGGAACTGATCGGCCTGGCCGACAACCCGCCGATGGTGATGCAGGATCCGCCGGTGCACACCGAGTTTCGCAAGCTGGTGGCCCGTGGCTTCATGCCGCGGCAGGTGGAGTTGCTGGAGCCCAAGGTCCGCGAGTTCGTCGTCGAACGCATCGAGCGGCTGCGGGCCAACGGCGGCACCGGGGACATCGTCGGCGAGCTGTTCAAACCGCTGCCGTCGATGGTGGTCGCGCACTACCTCGGTGTACCGGAGGAGGACCGCAGCCAGTTCGACCGCTGGACCGACGCGGTGGTCGCGGCCACCGTCAGCGAAGACGGGGTCGCCTCGGCCGGGGACGCGGTCGGAGAGATGATGGCCTACTTCGGCGCGCTCATCGAACGCCGCCGCACCGAGCCCGAAGACGACACGGTCTCGCATCTGGTGGCTGCCGGGTTGGGCGCCGACGGCGACATCAAGGGACTGCTGTCGGTGCTGGCTTTCACCTTCACCATGGTCACCGGCGGCAACGATACGACGACTGGAATGCTCGGCGGCTCAGTGCAACTGCTGCAGCAGCACCCGGATCAGCGTCAGCTGCTGGTGGAGAACCCCGAGCTGATCCGCGACGCCGTCGAGGAGTTGCTGCGGCTGACCTCGCCCGTGCAGGGACTGGCACGCACCACCACCCGGGACGCCCTCGTCGGCGACACCACCATTCCGGCGGGCCGTAAGGTGTTGCTGCTCTACGGCTCGGGCAACCGCGACGAACGACAGTTCGGGCCGGACGCCGGCGAACTCGACGTGCGGCGCAAGCCCCACCAGATCCTCACCTTCAGCTACGGCGCCCACCACTGCATCGGCAACCAGGCGGCCCGGATGCAGGCGCGGGTGGCGTTGGAGGAACTGATGGCCCGCTGCCCGAACTACACGATCGACGAAGCCGGGATCGTGTGGTCCGGCGGCAGCTACGTGCGACGTCCACTGTCGGTTCCCTTCACCGCAGGATCGTGATGGCCGGCCGGTCCTGGCTGTCCGATCAGCGTGGCGAGCTGGCCACCGAGAAGATTCTCGACGCGGCGGAAAAGCTGTTCGCCGAACAGGACCCCGCCTCGGTGGGCATGAATGAGATCGCCCGCGCCGCAGGCTGCTCCCGCGCCACGCTGTATCGGTACTTCGAGAGCCGCGACGCGCTGCACACCGCCTACGTGCACCGCTGGGCCAATGCGCTCTATCACGAGTTGACGCGACGGCTGGCCGGCATCGACGACCCGGCGGACCGGCTGGTCGCCGGGATCACCGAATCCCTGGCGCTGGTGCGCGGCAACCCCGCGCTGGCGTCATGGTTCGCCGAGACCGGACCGCCGATCGGTGCCGCGATGGCCGCGCAGTCCGATGTCATCACCGTGATGGTGGCGTCGTTTCTGTCCGCATTGGGCGCCGAGGACAACGACGCAGTTGCGCACCGTGCCCGATGGGTGGTGCGCGTGGTCACCTCGATGCTGAGCTTCCCCGGTCGTGACGCCGACGACGAGCGGGAAATGCTGACACAGTTCGTGGTACCGGTTGTGGTCTCGCCGGGGCGGCTCAGGTCGGCGCGGGTCGGCTCGGGGGAATAGGAGGATGGCCCGCCTCTGAGCGACAACTGCGCGTGCGTGGACGAGTCCCCCGCGATTTGTCGCTCAAAGCCGGGCAACTGTGCCAATAGTCCGGCCGGGCACGTGCCCATGGATCCGGCAGGGATGTGCCAACGGTCCCGGCCGGGAATCTGCCTATGGATCCGGCAGGGATGTGCCAATGGTTCCGGCCGGGAATGTGCCAATAGTCCGGCTGGGCACGTGCCCACCGATCCGGCCCGGAACACGGCTCAGGCCCGCACCCGGGTGAAACGGTGCAGCAGCCACGACACCGGCACCGTGACCAGCATGGTGAGCACGAACAGCGCCAGCATCGAGCCGGTGTAGACCGGAGTGCGCAGCACCTCGACCATCACCACCTCCATCAGCACCAGGTGAACCAGGAAGATCTCATAGGAGATCTCCCCCAGCCACACCATCGGTCGGCTCGCCAACAGCCGCGCGTACCAACCGCGATTGCCCAACGCCAGCGGCGCCACCAGCAACGCGGCGATCACCGCGTAGAACCCGGCCTTGACCAAGGCCTCGGACAGTTTGGCCGGTGATGTGGTCGGCTCCCCCGCGATCGGTGTGGAAGCGATGAGATAACAGATGAGCGCCAACGGAATCGCCACGAAGCCGTAACAGCGCACACCCATCGCCCGCAGCACCGTGAGCATCATCCCGGCGACGAACCAGGCCAGATAGCCCGGCAGCCACAGCCGGGCGCCGTCGGGCAGGAAATCGGTCGTGTGTACGAGCGTCAACCAGGCCGGCGTGATCGCCGCCGCCGCAGCCAGCCCGGCCAGCAGCAGCCCCGGCCGCCACTGTCGGCGGCACAGCCAGACCAACGCCGCGTAGGCGAGCAGCGGCAGCAGCACGTAGAAGGCGACTTCGACTGCGAGGCTCCACATCTGGGTGAGACCCTGGTGCAGATAGCCGAACATGTAGTTGTCGGTGTAGATCTGGGTCAGTGTCAGGTTCCGCAGCAACCCGATCGGGCTGTGGCCGGGGTTCGGGCCGGCGGTGCGGTAGTGATAGATCACGTAAGCCAGTAGCACCGTCACGACATAGGCGGGCATGATGCGCCGCACCCGGTGCCAGGCGTACCGGCGCACCGATGGGTCCGGCTGCCCCAATGCGGTGGCTCGCACCCACGGCTGGAACAGCAGAAAACCGGAGAGCACGAAGAAGATCGGCACCCCGATCTCCATCCGGGAACCCAGCAACCCGGCGTAGCCGTGGGTGTACTTGCCGGTGGTGTAGGCCGCATGTGTTCCGACCACCAGGATCGCGGCGACCGCACGCACGCCGGTCAGCGACGCGACCCGATCCACTCCAGCGACCTGCTCGAGCCCGCCCTGGGCGACGTCGTCGCGCGGCAGGGTCATTCGGTCCGTTTCCGGTACCCGCCCTCGCCGCGGCGATCGGGTTTACCAGAGGGCCGTTCGCGACGCAGGTTGATTAGCTGGCCCTGAATCCGGGTCTGCTCCAACGCCTTGAGGGTCTTGCCGGACAATTTGGCGGGCAGCTCGACCAGCGAGTGGTCCACCTTGATGCTGATGCTGCCGAAATCGCTGCGATTCAGGCCACCCTCGTTGGCCAGTGCCCCGACAATCGCACCCGGGTTGACCTTGTGGCGCTTGCCGACCGAGATCCGATAGGTGGCGAATCCGTCTTTCGGCGGGCCCTTGCGGTCGCCTCTGCGGTCGTCGCGATCCGGCTTGATGCGTTCGCGTCGCTTGTCCGGCGGCGGCTCGACCATCAGGAACGCCTCGCCGTCACGGGACTGCAGCGCCAGCGCGGCGGCAATGTCGGCCATCGGCACGTTGTGCTCGCGGCTGTAGTCCTCGACCAGTCGGCGGAACAACTCGATGCCCGACGCTCCGAGATGGTTGGTGATCGCGTCGGCGAACTTGGCGACCCGCTGGGCGTTGACGTCGTCGACGCTGGGCAGCTCCGCCTCGACCAGCTTCTGCCGCGTGACCTTCTCGATCAGCCGGAGCAGGTGGCGTTCCCGCGGGTTGACGAATAGCAGCGCGCTTCCCGAACGCCCGGCTCGTCCGGTGCGCCCGATCCGGTGCACATAGGCCTCGGGGTCGTTGGGAATGTCGTAGTTGACGACGTGCGAGATGCGCTCCACGTCCAGTCCGCGGGCGGCGACATCGGTGGCGACCAGGATGTCGAGGTTGCCGCTCTTGAGCGCGGCGATGGTCCGCTCGCGTTGCGCCTGCGCGATGTCACCGTTGATCGCCGCCGCGGAAAACCCTCGGGCGCGCAGCTTTTCGGCAACCTCCTCGGTGGCCTGTTTGGTGCGGACGAAGACGATCATCGCTTCGAAGGGCTCGACTTCGAGCACCCGAGTCAGGGCGTCCATCTTGCGTGGCCCGGCGACCTCGATGTAGCGCTGGGAGATGTTCTCCGCCGTGGTGGTTTTCGCCTTGACGGTGACTTCGACGGGGTCGTGCAGGTAGCGGTTGGTGATGCGGCGAATAGCCGACGGCATGGTCGCCGAGAACAGGGCCACCTGCTTGTGCTCGGGAGTGTCGGCCAGGATGCGCTCGACGTCCTCGGCGAATCCCATCTGCAGCATCTCGTCGGCCTCGTCGAGCACCAGGTAGTCCAGGTGCGACAAGTCCAGGCTGCCGCGTTCCAGATGGTCGATGACCCGGCCCGGAGTGCCGACCACGACCTGCGCCCCGCGCTTCAGCCCGGACAGCTGCACGGTGTAGGAGGCGCCACCGTAGATCGGCAGCACATTGATCCTTGGCAGATGCGCACCGTAGCGCCCGAATGCCTCGGCGACCTGCAGAGCCAACTCGCGAGTGGGCGCGAGCACCAGCGCCTGGGTGGCTTTGCTGGTGGTGTCGATGCGCGACAGGATCGGGATGGCGAACGCGGCGGTCTTGCCGGTACCGGTCTGGGCCAGCCCGACCACGTCGGAACCCTCCAGCAGGGCCGGGATGGTGGCGGCCTGAATCGCCGAGGGCGTTTCATAGCCGACGTCGACGACAGCTTTCAGAACCGAGGGGTGGATCTGCAGGTCGGCGAAGGTCGGGGCGGGTGGGTCGGGAAGATAACCAGCAGGTGGGTCCGAAAGGGACCCGGTGGTATCTGGGAAGGGCTCAGCGGGGGCATCAGGCGAGGTCATAGCGCTTAGCAGTCTACGGGCAAAGCGGCCCAGCTACTGCCACTGTTGCTCGCCGGCGCAGGGCTACCGACATCGGTGCTCGGCCGCGCCTCCCCCGGTTCCCCGCGCCCGGCCGGTACGGTGCCCGGTGTGTTGGGTGCCGCCAAACCGTTGGCCGTGATATCCGCACTGGCCGCAGCTCTGCTGGCCGGTTGCGGTGCGGGCGACTCCACCGTCGCCAAGACCCCGGAGAACACCATCCCGGCCGCCGCGCCGCCGGAAGCGCCCCCCACCACCGCGTCCGCAACATCGGGCAGCCCGGCCCCCGCCGACCCGTGCGCGGTCAATCTGGCCGCGCCGGCGATCGCCAAGGCCGTCTCCGAGCTGCCCCACGACCCGCGCAGCAAGCAGCCGTGGAGTCCGGAGCCGCTGGCCGGCAACTACAACACCTGTGCCGACATCTCTGCGGTGATCGTCAAGGCCAACACCAACGCCGAACACCCCAGTACCCGTGCGGTGCTGTTTCACCGCGGCGAATTCCTTCCCCAAGCCGTGCCAGACACTTACGGATTCAGCGGTATCGACGTGGCGCAGTCCACCGGCGACACGGTTGCGCTGCGAAACGCCAGCGGCATACCGGGGTTGGCCGGGATCGTGAAATTCCACTGGAACGGCAACGCGGTGGAGATCGTCGGCAACACCACCCGGTGACCGGCCGCGTCCCCTAGAACCGACTGTCGCGCCGTGAATGCCGCCCGAAGGCGTCGGTGTCGTCGGGGTCCTCCCGATAGTGCCGATTTCGGCGGGTCGGATTGTTGCCGGTGATCCCGAACTTGGCCAGCACGTCAGGTACCGCACTCCCGTTGGGGAGCGTGCGCAGATGGCGACCCGCATCGACGTCAACGCCGTTGTGGTGCAGTGGCGCCGGTTCGGCCGCGGCAATCAACGTCGGTGCCCGCGGAATCTCGACGGTGAGCGGCTCGGTGGCGGAGTCCTGCGGACTACGGGCTCGGGGGGGCTTCGGCGCGACAACCGGGATCGGCTCGGTGCGTTCGACGACCTCGGGTTCGGCCTTCGGGGCGTGGAAGTGTCGCGGCAGGCTGACGCGTTCGGGCGCTCTGGTGTTACCGGGATCCTCGTCGCGGTCATCGAGGGCCTCGAAGTCGTCCGGCTCGTCGAAGTCGTCGAGGTCGTCGAAATAGTCAGCACCGGTGCCACGGTCGCTGCGGCGGGCCGGGTCGATGACATAGCCGACCATGAAGAGCGCGGCCACCACACCGAAGAGCGCCACGAACGCCGGCAGCAGCGTCGCCTCCGACATGGCCAAGGCGAACGGCTCGTGAAGGAACTCGGGCAGCTGCAAGACCGCGGAAGCACGCTCGGGGGGCCGACCGCCTGGCATCGGCGGCAGATCAGCGGCGATCCTCGACGTCATGAACGCGGCCATACCGGCGCTGCCCAACACCGCCCCGACCTGGCGCGTCGCGTTGTAGACCCCGGACCCGGCACCGGCCAGATGCGGCGGAAGGTTGCGGGTGGCGGTGGCCGCCAGCGGCGACCAGATGAACGCCATGCCAACCCCGATCACCGCAAACGGCAGCACCAGCCGCCAGATGGGGGTCACCGGGGTCATCTCGATGGACAGCCAGGTGAGCCCGATCGCCAGTACCGAGAAGCCGAAACCGACCACCGCCCGGGGATGAGCGCGGTCGACGATCTTTCCCACAATGGGTGCCAGCACGCCGCTGGCGATCGCCATCGGGGCGGTCAGCAGCGCAGAACGGGTGGGTGACATCTCGCACACCGCCTGCGCGTAGAACATCACCGGCAGCACCATCCCGGTGACCGCGAAGCCGACGACCGCCACGCCGATGTTGGCCAGCCCGAAGTCAAGGTCACGGAAGATGTGCAGGGGCACCAACGGCTCGCCGTCGGTGACGGCCTGCCAATAGACGAAAGCCACCATGCAGCAGACGCCGCCGAAGATCTGCGCCCAGATCCAGGGCGCCCACCCCTGCGACTCGCCTTCCTGCAGGGCGAAGACCAGCAGGAACATTCCGGCCCCCGACAGCGCCACGCCGAGGACGTCGAAGCGGTGCCGGTGCACCGGCAGGTCGGGAATCAGCACGATGGCCAGCACCAGGCCGATGGCGCCGATCGGGACGTTGACGAAGAAGATCCACTCCCAGCCCAGCCGGTCGACCAGCACGCCGCCGGCCAGCGGTCCGATCAGGGTGGCAACCCCGGCGGTCGCCCCCCACACGCTCATGGCCGCGCCGCGGCGGTCCGGAGGGAACGTCCGGGTGATCACCGACAAGGTCTGCGGGGTCAACAGAGCGGCGCCGACACCCTGGACCGCCCGGGCGGCGATCAGCATCTCAATGCTCCCGGCAAGTCCGCACCACAGCGACGCTGCGGTGAACACCGCCAGCCCGATCAGGTACAGGTTCTTGGGCCCGAACTGGTCGCCGAGACGACCGGCGACCAGCAGCGGTACCGCGTAGCCCAGCAGGTAGGCACTGGTGACCCAGATCACGGTGTCGTAGCCGATGTCGAGCGCCGACATGATGCTCGGGTTGGCGACGGCCACAATCGTGGAATCCACCAAGATCACAAAGAAGCCGAGCATCATCGCCCACAGGGCATTCCACGGATTTACCGGGTCAGCCGCGCGCGCCGGACCGGTACGCGCGATCGCGCGTACCGGGTCGTCATACGTGCTGCTCAAGCGCCGCCCTCCCGTCGCTGCGCGGTGCCGTTCGGGGCATCAACCCACCTCACTGCGACGCTACGGACAGATAATGACGGGAACAACTCGGATCGCCACGGCGCTGTTCGCTGCGGGTGACGATCGCGTCCGTTGAAACGGGTAAACAAACGGCAGCGCGTTAGCCTGAACTCCACCGAGTCCGAACGGGAGGCAACCATGGGCATCTTTCGACGGCGACGGCCGGCGCAAGTACCGGCGCCGACCTTCGACGAGGAGAAGCCGACCATGGCGGCGCGGGTGCTGGCGCGGGTCATCGAGCGCAGCGAGCGGGTGCAGGGTCCGGCGGTGCGGGCCTACGTGGAGCGCCTACGGCGAACTGATCCCGATGCCGACCCGGCCCAGGTGATCGCCAAGCTGGAGAAGCGCTTTCTGGCGGCGGCAACAGCCAGCGGCGCCGCGGTGGGCGCCACCGCGGCCGTGCCGGCGATCGGCACCCTGATGGCGCTGTCGGCGGTTGCCGGGGAGACCGCGGTCTTCCTGGAGGCCACCGCGTTCTTCGTGCTGTCCGTCGCGGAGGTACACGGCATTCCCGTGGACAACCGCGATCGGCGCCGCGCGCTGGTGCTGGCGGTGCTGGTGGGCGACCAGGGCAAGGGCGCGCTCGCCGACCTGCTGGGTCCGGGCCGCACCAGCGGCGCGTGGCTCGCCGAAGGATCTGCCGGTGTCGCCGCGCTGCCGCTGCCGGCG
>NZ_AUWR01000086.1 GCF_000455125.1 Mycobacterium sp. UM_WGJ | reverse complement strand
GGGTAAGTCCCCTGGGGTGGTGGGGTTTCGGGACCGGGGTTGAACTGGGCGGACACGTTCGGGGTGTGTCGTTGCCGGTGTTGGGGTGGGCCATCGCGTAGTGGTCAGTGAGTTACCTACCAAGTGACTCAACAGGAAGACACACGACGCGATGACCCAGGATCATTCTGCCCTGCTTGCTCAGCTCGATGCACTGAAGTCCGCTGATGGCGGCGCGGTGTTTGCCGAGCTGATCCGTGCTGGGCTGCAGGCGCTGATCGAGGCCGAGGCCACTGCTGCAATCGGCGCCGGCCGCTATGAGCGCGCCGATGGGCGCACGGTGCACCGTAACGGCCATCGGCCCAAGACGGTGTCGACCACCTCCGGTGATGTCGAGGTGGGCATCCCCAAGCTGCGGGCCGGCTCGTTCTTTCCGTCGCTGCTGGAGCGCCGCCGCCGCATCGACAAGGCCCTGCACGCGGTCATCATGGAGGCTTACGTGCACGGGGTGTCCACCCGCAGTGTCGATGACCTGGTGGCCGCGATGGGCGTGCAGTCAGGGGTGTCCAAATCGGAGGTCTCGCGGATCTGCGCCGGCCTCGACAAGGAGATCGAGGCGTTTCGGACCCGCAGCCTGGCTCACACGACGTTTCCGTACGTGTTCTGTGACGCGACCTTCTGCAAGGTCCGGATCGGGGCGCACGTGGTCTCTCAGGCCCTAGTGGTGGCCACCGGGGTGTCCATCGACGGCACCCGCGAAGTGCTGGGGACCGCTGTCGGTGACAGTGAGTCTTATGAGTTCTGGCGTGAGTTTCTCGCCTCGCTGAAGGCCCGCGGCCTCGCCGGGGTGCATCTGGTGATCTCTGATGCTCATGCCGGCCTGAAATCGGCGGTGGCCCAGCAGTTCACCGGTTCGTCGTGGCAGCGGTGTCGGGTGCATTTCATGCGGAATCTGCACACTGCGGTCTCGGCCAAGCATGCTCCTGCGGTGACTGCGGCGGTCAAGACGATCTTCGCCCACACCGACCCCGAGGAGGTGGCCGAGCAGTGGGACCGCGTCGCTGACACCCTGGCGGACAGTTTCCCGAAGGTCGCAGCAATGATGGGCGAGGCCAAGACCGATGTGCTGGCGTTCACCGCGTTCCCCAAGGCCCATTGGCAGAAGATTTGGTCGAACAATCCGAT
>NZ_AUWR01000085.1 GCF_000455125.1 Mycobacterium sp. UM_WGJ | reverse complement strand
TGATCGCGCTCATCGAAAGTCCCCAGGTGTGCTCGTTGAAATTCCCCACCTGTGGGCTCGGTCAGTGTAGTGGTTGTCGGGTGCCGGTGGCGGCTCTGCGGAGGGTTTCGGCGGCGGCGTGGTGATCGCGCAGGCGGTAGGAGTCGCCGTCGAGGTTGATGACCACTGAGCGGTGCAGGAGGCGGTCGAGCATGGCGGCGGCGACGGTGGTGTCGCCGAGGATTTCGCCCCAGGCCCCGACTCCGCGGTTGGTGGTGATCACGATGGATGTTTTCAAATATCGTTGGGAGACAACCTGAAACAACGCGGATGCTGCTTCGGCGGGCAGTGGCAGGTAGCCGAGTTCGTCGATGACCAGCAGGCCGGGGCCGGCGAAGAAGCGCATGGTGGTGGCCCAGCGGCCTTCGATGGCGGCGCGGTGACAGCGTGCGGCCAGGTCGGCGGCGGTGGTGAAGTAGGTGCGATACCCGGCGTGGGCGGCTGCGCGTGCCAGGCCGACCGAGAGGTGGGTTTTGCCGGTGCCGGGTGGTCCGATGAGCAGGATGTTGGTGGCTGATTCCAGGTAGCGGCAGGTGCCCAGTTCGTCGATGAGGGGTCGGTCGATGCCCGAAGCGG
The DNA here is from genome assembly GCF_000455125.1 of Mycobacterium sp. UM_WGJ. Classification (GTDB taxonomy): domain Bacteria; phylum Actinomycetota; class Actinomycetes; order Mycobacteriales; family Mycobacteriaceae; genus Mycobacterium. The sequence continues at coordinate 1,788 of NZ_AUWR01000085.1, read as the reverse complement.
CGTCGACGTCGAAGTCATCCAGGGTGGCCGGGGTGGGCAGGCAGGCGAACCGCAGCCGGCCGGCCAGCCGCCGGGCGGTGCTGGCGTCGACCTCGACGGCCAGCAGGCGTTCCAGGGCGGCGGTGAGCGACAGGTTCTCGGCGGTGGCCGCATCGAGCACGGCTGGCAGCGCTTCGGCGGCGGCGGTCAGTTTGAGTTCGGCCAGATGCGAGCGCAACTGCTGGTAGCGGGAGGCCGCCGTCGCCGGCGATTCGGTGACGGGCGTCTTGATGGTGCGTGTGGTGCGGGTCATTTGATGGTCCTGTTCTGTGCGGCCCGCTCATAGGCGGACATGTCGATGACGTTGGCTTCACTTGCTGCAGTGGAGGATTCGATTCGGTAGGGGCTGTCGCCATGGTGCTGGCGCAGTCGTGCGGCAGCGGCTTTGGCGGCGTCCCCGGGTGGGATACGTTCCTTGCGGCGGTGCGGGCGCCCACTGGTGGCGGTGGTCATCGCGGCGGCTTGCAGGGCGATGACGTGGCCACCGTCGCGGACCATGACACCGAGCCCGTCGGCGGCTAGCCGATGCCGGGCCACCACAACCCCGCCGGCGGTCGCGATGTCGATGAACTCACCGCCAACGGGACAGCTCACCGTCACCTGCGTACCGGCCAACTCCGGGGGTACCGAGTAGCGGTTGCCGCGGTAGGACACCAACGCCTGGCGTGAGGCGGTGCGGGCCTCTGCCACGATCACCGGATACGGCACCGCCGGTGGCGGCCGTAGCGGTTCGGCCTGCGCCGCCACCGCGACCGAGGACCGCCCATCGGCGGTGGCCCGCAGGCGGGTGTCGCCACGTACCGTCGCGAACTTGTCGATGCTGGCCTGGGCGGCCTCGACGGTCATCTCGTCGGCCAGGGTGCGCCACCAACGCTGAGCGGCGGTGTGGTTGATCTTCTCCACCACGCCCTTTCGGTTGCCGCGCCGCGGCGGGCAGATCGCCACCGACACCCCATAGTGTTTGGCCACCCCGGCAAACGACGCCGACAACCGACCCGAACCCGGGTCGCAGACCGTGGCCATCCGATCGAACCGCCACACCCTGCTGACCCCGCCCAAGCTGCGGATGACCCGATCGAGACCGGCGATCAAGTGCGGCTGGTCCTCCGACGCCGACAACACGGCCCGCCACTTGCCGGAGTATGCCAGGGAACCGACCAGCAGGTGCGCGGTCTTACCCCATCCCCACGATGCCGGCGGATTCGGCAATTCCAGCCAATCCCACTGGGTTTCATCCCCCGGGACATGATCGATCACCGCATTCGGCCGCTCGGTGACGCCACGGCAGGCATCGCAGGCCGGCCGCAGATCACGGTTGCGGATGTTGCGGGTCAAACTCTGATACGACAGCGCAAACCCCAGCTCGACCAACTCGTCATGCAGGGTCTGGGCCCACAGATGCGGATCCTCGGCCAGTCGCGCGGTGACGTAATCGGCGAACGGGTCGAACCGGTCCGGGGCCGACCTGACGCGCACACCAGGGGTACGTTTCCCCGACAGATAGTCCCGCACCGTTTTGCGGTCCCGACCCACGTGCCGGGCAATCGCTGCGATCGTCCAACCACGCTGGTGTAGGGCATGTACTTCCACATCTTCCTCCCGTGTGAACATGAGAAAGCGGGCCTCCTTCGACTGGAACTGTTGGCGTCAGACACCAGCAGCATCGAAGGAGGCCCGCCCTTCTCGGCGGAGCCACACGGGTGGGGAATTTCAGTGAGCGTCAGTGGGGAATTTCAGCGAGCGCCATCA
>NZ_AUWR01000084.1 GCF_000455125.1 Mycobacterium sp. UM_WGJ | reverse complement strand
TCGCTCGGCGAGCCGCCGCGGCCCGGCCGGCACGGCGGACCGTCCGGGATCGGCGCCAACACCAACGTGATCGGCCACGCCGGGCGAACCCTCGCGCTGATCGAGGGCGGCATCTCCTGCTACGAGCTGACCGACGAGCTGGACACCGTCGGCACCTGCGATTTCGACGGCACCCTGTCCGGCGGGTACACCGCGCATCCCAAACGTGACCCCAACACCGGTGAGCTGCATGCCGTTTCGTATGCATTCAACCGCGGAAGCAGCGTCCAATACTCGGTGATCGGCACCGACGGTCGGGCGCGGCGCACCGTGGATATCGAGGTCACCGGCTCCCCGATGATGCACGACTTCTCGCTGACCGAGAACCACGTCGTCTTCTATGACCTGCCCGTCACGTTCGACACCCGCCAGGTGGCCGCGGGCGCGGCGCCGCCTGGACTGCGGCTACCGGTGCGGCTGATCATGTCGGCCCTGATCGGGCGGGTACGCATCCCGGACCCGATCATGGCCCGGTTGCCGATGCCCAAGAACAGCGTGCGCACGATGCCGTATCGGTGGAACCCGAAATACCCTGCGCGGGTGGGGATAATGCCGCGGGAGGGGGGTAATGCGGATGTTCGGTGGTTCGAGGTAGAGCCCTGCTACGTGTTCCACCCGATGAATGCCTACGACGAGGGCGACACCGTCGTGCTCGACGTGGTTCGGCATCCGAAGATGTTCGACACCGAGTTGCGTGGTCCCGCCGAGGGGCTGCCGACGCTGGAGCGGTGGACCGTCGACCTGGCTGACGGCAAGGTGCGCGAATCCCGGGTGGATGACCGTGGTCAGGAGTTTCCCCGGGTTGATGAACGACTGGTCGGCAAGCGGCACCGGTTCGGCTACGCGGTCGGCATCGGCGACGGCGTGGTCCCCGCGGCAACGCTGCTCAAGCATGATCTGGTCGGAGGATCGGCGGCGACGCGTTCATTTGGTGATGGAAAGCAGTTGGGCGAGTTCGTCTTTCATCCGAGAACGGCGGATGCGGCCGAAGACGACGGCGTTCTGATGGGCTTCGTCTATGACGGCGCCACCGACACCACCGAACTCGCGATCCTGGATGCGGCCACGCTGCAGGACATCGCGAGCGTTCACCTTCCGCACCGTGTTCCCGCCGGCTTCCATGGCAACTGGGTGCCTACCGGGCAATAGGGGGCGACATGACGACAAGATTCGTTACGGCACCGGATTCCGCGGTCCGAGTAGGTGACGCGGAGCGCGGGCGTACTGCCGAGCATCTCGGTCAGGCATTCACCCAGGGCTACCTGTCGATGGAGGAATACGAGACACGACTGGCCCGGGCGTTCGAGGCGCAGACCGCCGGAGCGCTCAGGGAACTGCTCACCGATCTGCCTGTCGCGCAGATCATCAGCCGAGACCCGCGCCGTCGCGCGCAGCGCGGCGCCGTAGCCCGACGAGGCGTGCGGATTCACCTGGGCGCTTACCTGGCGGTGTCGGTGTTGATGATCGGCATCTGGTTGCTGAGCGCGGTGTTCGCCGGCGCGTGGTACTTCTGGCCCGTCTGGCCGATCCTCGGATGGGGCATCGGCATCGTCTCCCACGCGATTCCGGTGGGCGCGCATGCGCGAAGTCGCCCATCCTGTAGTTAGCGTGTTCGGTACTCGAACTTTCCCGCGCTAACTACAGCCTCGAGCGGAGCAGAGACTACGGCCGGTAGCTGACCAGGAAGTTGCCCAGGCGCTCGATCGCGCTGGACAGGTCGCGGGCCCACGGCAGGGTCACGATGCGCAGGTGGTCCGGTGCCGGCCAGTTGAAACCGGTGCCCTGGGTGACCAGGATCTTCTCCTGTAGCAACAGGTCCAGCACCAACTGCTCGTCGCTGTCGATCGGATAGACCTCGGGGTCCAGCCGCGGGAACGCATAGAGCGCACCGCGGGGCTTCACACAGGTAACACCCGGGATCTCGTTGAGCTTGCTCCAGGCGACGTCCCGCTGTTCGAGCAGTCGCCCACCCGGCAGCACCAGATCATCGATGCTCTGGTGGCCGCCCAACGCGACCTGAATGGCATGCTGGGCGGGCACATTCGGGCACAACCGCATGTTGGCCAGCAGGTTGATGCCCTCCAGGAAGCTGGTCGCGTGCTCCTTGGGGCCGGTGATCGCCAGCCAGCCGGAGCGGTAACCGGCCACCCGGTAGGCCTTCGACAGCCCATTGAAGGTCAAACACAACAGATCCGGTGCCAGCGTGGCCAAGCTGGTGTGCTCGGCGTCGTCATAGAGGATCTTGTCGTAGATCTCGTCGGCCAGCAGCAACAGTTGGTGCTTGCGGGCCAACTCGGCGATCTGGCTGAGGACCTCGCGACTGTAGACCGCCCCGGTCGGGTTGTTGGGGTTGATCACGACCAACGCCTTGGTGCGTTCAGTGATCTTCGATTCAATGTCGGCGATGTCGGGCTGCCAACCCTGGGTCTCGTCGCACAGGTAGTGCACCGGTGTGCCGCCGGCCAGCGAGGTCGACGCCGTCCACAACGGGTAATCCGGGGCGGGGATCAGCACCTGGTCGCCGTTGTCCAACAGTGCCTGCAGCACCAGCGAAATCAGCTCGGAGACCCCGTTGCCGAGGTAGACATCGTCGACGTCGAAGCGGGGGAATCCCTCAACCAGCTCGTAACGGGTCACCACCGCGCGCCGGGCCGGCAGAATGCCCTGGGAGTCCGAGTAACCCTGCGCATAGGGCAGCGCCTGGATCATGTCCCGCATGATCACGTCGGGCGCGTCGAACCCGAACGGTGCCGGGTTGCCGATGTTGAGCTTGAGGATGCGGTGCCCCTCGGCCTCCATCCGAGCGGCCTGGGCGTGGATCGGACCGCGGATCTCGTAGAGCACATCCTGCAGTTTGGTCGACTGGGCGAACGTCCGCTGCCGTGGCTGACTGCTGGTGGCAGGCCACGGCGTCTGGTGCGGCAACGAATGAGCGGTCACGTTGACAATGGTCCCATAGCTGTCCAATCAAAATTTGCTCGAGAAACAAGTTGGGGCCGTAT
>NZ_AUWR01000083.1 GCF_000455125.1 Mycobacterium sp. UM_WGJ | reverse complement strand
GGTGGCGCCGGTGGTATCGGCGGTACCGGCTCGACGGTGGGCACGCAGGGTGTCGGCGGTGCCGGTGGCGCCGGTGGTTCCGGTGGTAAGGGCGGTGCGGGCGCTGCGGGTGCTGCCGGTACTGCGGGCCATGTCGATGGCCATGACGGTGGCAATGGTGGTGCCGGCGGTAACGCGGGTAAGGGTGGTCTCGGTGGTGCGGGCCTGGGTGGTACGGCCGCCGCTGGTACCAACGGCACCGCTGGTGTCGGTGGCGCCGGCGCGGCCGGTGGTACGGGCTTCGACGGTGTCAATGGCACCGCGCAGCGCGTCGATGGCACCAACGGTGGCGCCGGCGGCGCCGGCGGTGATGGCGGTCTCGGTGGCCTGCAGACCGACGGGGTGACCCGGGCGACCCAGGGTGCTGGCGGCGACGGTGGCGCCGGCGGTAAGGCCGGACACGGCTACAACGGCCAGGACGGCGCGGCCGCGACCGCGCCGGGGGCGACCGGCGGTACCGGTGAGAATGGTGGAGCCGGCGGTAACGGCGGTAACGGCGGCGCGGCCGGTTTGGGCTCTGTCAACGGTCAGTTGGGCGCCGGTGGTGCCGGCGGTAACGGCGGTAACGGTGGGGCCGGCGGCACGGGTGCCGCCGGTGGTGCCGGGACCGCCGGGCACATTGATGGCTTTGATGGTGGCGCTGGTGGTACCGGCGGTAACGCCGGTGTCGCCGGTGTCGGCGGTATCGGCGCGGGCGGTCAGGCCGCCGGCGGTGTCAATGGCACCGCCGGTGTTGGTGGCAATGGTGGAGTTGGCGGTGCGGGCTTTGATGGTGCTGACTCCAACACCGCCGGTGTGTCGGGTGGCCATGCGGGTTCCGGTGGTAACGGCGGCAATGGTGGTGCCGGCGGCCAGCAGATCGGTGGCGGTAGCGCCGCGCAGGGCGCCGGTGGTGCCGGTGGTGCCGGCGGTGAGGGTGGTGACGGCTACAACGGTGCCAACGGGGCGAATGCGTCCACGCCCGGTGGTGTCGGGGGAACCGGCGAGTCGGGCACTGCCGGTGGTAACGGTGGTAACGGCGGCCAGGGCGGTACCGGTAGCGTCGCGGGCGCCCAGGGTGTGGGTGGTGTCGGTGGCCAGGGTGGTTCCGGTGGCACCGGTGGCAATGGTGGTGCTGGTGCTGACGGCAATGCCGGCCACATTGATGGTTTTGATGGTGGCGCTGGTGGTGCTGGTGGTAACGCGGCTGCTGGTGGTATCGGCGGTATCGGCGCGGGCGGTCCGGCCGCTAACGGTGGCAGTGGCACCGCTGGTGTTGGTGGCAATGGTGGTGGCGGTGGTGATGGCTTTGCTGGTGCTGACGGTACTGCGGGTGTGTCGGGTGGCCATGGTGGTTCCGGTGGTAACGGCGGCAATGGTGGTGCCGGTGGTCTAGAGGTTGGTGGCGGTAACGCCGCTGCTGGTGTTGGTGGCGATGGTGGTGATGGCGCCAAGGGTGGTGACGGTTACAACGGTGCCGACGGCGCCGACGCCTTGACCCCCGGTGGTGTCGGTGGTGCCGGTGAGTCGGGTACTGCCGGTGGTAATGGTGGTCACGGTGGCCAGGGTGGTACCGGCAGCGTCGCGGGCACTCAGGGCGATGGTGGTGACGGTGGCCAGGGTGGTTCCGGTGGCGCCGGTGGTGCGGGCGCGGCCGGTGCTGACGGCAATGCCGGCCACATTGATGGTTTTGATGGTGGCGCTGGTGGTGCTGGTGGTAACGCGGCTGCTGGTGGTGTCGGTGGTAGTGGCTTCAACGATGGCGACGACGGTGGTGATGGCACCGCCGGTGTTGGTGGTGCTGGTGGTGGCGGCGGCACCGGCTTTGAGGGCACCCAAGGTTCCCTGGGTGTCGACGGCGGCACGGGTGGTGCCGGTGGTAACGGCGGCAACGGTGGTGCTGGTGGCCTCGAGGTTGGTGGCGGTAACGCCACCGATGGTGACGGCGGTCACGGCGGCACCGGTGGTGCCGGTGGTGCTGGCTACAACGGCGGCAACGGTGTGGACGCCGGTGACAACGGTGAACACGGCAGCAGTGGTGGCGCCGGCGGTATCGGCGGTAACGGCGGCCACAGCGGTACCGGCACCGGTGGTAACGCCGGTGATGGTGGAGTTGGTGGTGCGGCCGGTAACGGTGGTGACGGAGCAAATGGTGATGCCACCAACCCCGACGGCGGCAAGGGTGGTGACGGCGGCAACGTCGGTACCGGAGGCGAGGCAGGCACCGCAGGTTCCGGCGCGGTAGCTGGTGGTGGCGGCACCGACGGCGCCACGCCGACCAGCGGCGGCAACGGCGGCAAGGGCGGCGACGGTTATGACGCGGCCGGCGATCTGGCCGCTGTCCCGGGGACCGCGGGCGGCCACGGTGGTGCCGGCGGTAACGGTGGCGATCACGGCAACGGCGGCGCCGGCGGCAAGGGCGGCGGCGGCGCCACCGGTCTGGCCGGCGATGCCGGCACCGACAGCAACACCGACGGCACCGAAGGCGGTGTCGGCGGTGTCGGCGGTAACGGCGGCGCCGGTGGTGCCGGTGGCTCGATTGCCGGCGATGGCGGCTACGGCGGTCACGCCGGCAGCGGGGGCACCGGCGGCGACGGTGGTGCCGGCTACAACGGGCTGGCCGGCAGCGGCGAATCCGGCAGCAACGGCGGCAATGCCGGAGTCGGCGGAGTCGGCGGTAACGGCGGTACGGGTGGCGCCAGCGCTAACGGCACTGCGGGTGACGGCGGCAATGCGGGCAACGGCGGCAATGCCGGTACGGCTGGTGACGGTGGTGAGGGTGCCGGTGGCGGCGGTGGAGACACCGCGGGCGACGGCGGTAACGGCGGTAACGGTGCCGAGGGTGGTGCGGCCGGTCAGGTCGGAGATGCCGGCGCCGGTACCGGTGGCGCTGATGGCAACGCCGGCACTGCGGGCACCGGTAGCGGCGGTGGTAACGGCGGTCGGGGCGGTGACGGTGACGGTGTTTCGACGAACGTCCTGTTCGGCCAGGCCGGTGGTAATGGTGGCAATGGTGGTGCTGCTAGTTCGGTCGGTGATGGCGGTCGGGGCGGCGATGGCGGTTGGGGTGCTGCTCATGATCCTGCTGTCGGTGGTAACGGCGGCAATGGTGGTCGGGGCGGTGACGCGACCGTTGGTAACGGTGGTGCTGGTGGCGATGGCGGTAAGGCTGCTGGTGGTTCGGACGCGCAGCCTCCTGTCCTCCCCGCCGGCTGGGGTGGCCTCGGCGGCAATGGTGGTGAGGGCGGTTCGGTGTCCGTGGAGGGCACCGGCGGTGCCGGCGGCGCCGGTGGTGCTGGTGGCGACGGCGGTCATGGGACGGCAGTCGCGCCCGGTAATGGCGGTATCCAGGGTGCGATTGGTGGTGATGGCGGCAAGGGTGGTGCCGGCGGCCAGGGCGCGGGGACCGGTAACGGTGGCGCCGGTGGTGCCGGCGGTGCCGCCGGTCACGGTGGCAATGGTTCGGCCGGAGTGTCGGATGCCGATGGTGTCGGCCAGGACGGTGGCGACGGCGGCCGCGGTGGTAATGGTGGCTTGGGCGGTGTCGGTGGCGCTGCGCTGGGCTCCGGTGATGGTGGCGAAGGCGGCGCCGGCGGTACTGGCGGTAACGCCGGAAACGGCGGTGCGGGTTCGAATTCGACCGCGGCCAACGGTGACGGCGGCAAGGGCGGCAACGGATCGTCGGGCGGCAACGGTGCCGGCGGTGGTGCCGGTGGTCAAGCGTTCGGGACGGGCACCGGTGGTGCCGGTGGTGCCGGCGGCAACGCGGGGCAGAGCGGCTCCGGCGGCAACGGTGGCGACGGCACCGGAACCGGCAACGGCGGTAACGGCGGTAACGCGGGCGGCGTCAACAACCTCGGCGGTGGCTCGGGCGGGGCTGGTGGTGATTCGGTCGACGGTGACGGTGGTGCCGGCGGTGACGGTGGCAACGGCGGTGACGCCGGAGCGGTGGCCGGCAACGGCGGCGACGCGACCGGTACCGGCCGCGGCGGCAATGGCGGCTGGGGCGGCCAAGGTGGCTGGGGCGGCGTCGGTGGCGCCGGCGGTGACGCGCTGGGTGCCACAGGCAATGGTGGTGCCGGCGGCAGCGGCGGCAACGGTGGCAACACCACCGCCACTGGTGGCACCGGTGGCAACGGCGGCCTGAGCGGCAACGGCGGCGACGGTGGAGTCGGCGGCTGGGGCGGCGTGGGCCGCGAAGGCGGCGCAGGCGGTAACGCAGCCGGCTCCGGCAACGGCGGCGCCGGCGGCAAGGGCGGCGACGGCGGCACCAACAGCGATGGCGGTAACGGCGGCAACGGCGGGGATGCACTGCCCGGTCAGGCAGCAGGCAACGGCGGCGACGGCGGGCAGGGCTCCGGTGGTGAGTACGCCACGTGGGCTCCTGGCGGCTATCAGTACGGCCAAGGCGGTAACGGCGGCGCCGGCGGCACGTCGGACACTGGCACCGACGGTGTCAGCGGCGACGGTGGTCACGGCGCCAGCGGCAGCACCGGCGGCAACGGTGGTAACGGCGGTAAGGGCTACACCGCCACGCCGGGTAGCGGTGAGTCGGGTACGGCCGGTGGTAACGCCGGTGCCGGTGGTGCCGGTGGCGACGGCAGTGTCGGTGGTAGCAGTGCAACGGGCACCGCCGGTGACGGCGGCAACGCCGGCAGCGGTGGCAATGCCGGTACGGCCGGTGACGGTGGTGAGGGTGCTGGTGGCGGCGGTGGTGACACCGCGGGCGACGGTGGTAACGGCGGTAACGGTGCCGAGGGCGGAGCGGCCGGTCAGGTCGGAAACGCCGGCGCGGGTACCGGTGGCGCTGATGGCAACGCCGGTAGTGCGGGAACGTCCAGCGACGGCGGTAACGGCGGCACCGGCGGCGACGGCGAGGGCATCCTTGTCGGCCAAGGCCTCCACGGTGGCGATATTGCTCAGGCCGGTGGCACCGGCGGTACGGGCGGTACGGGCGGTGCCGGTGTTGGCGGTGGCGTGGCCGGCGCCGGTGGCGCTGGTGGTGCTGGTGGTATGGGTGCCGGGATCCTCGGCGTTAACGCCGGCATCGGTAGCACGGCGACCGGTGGCGCAGGTGGTGTCGGCGGTAACGGTGGTGCGGGCACCGGCGCCGGGCCGGGCCTTGGTGGCGGCGGCGGTGGTGGCGGTGGTGGCGCCGCGATCCTCGGCGACGGGGTTGCATCAGGGACGGCCACCGGTGGTGCCGGTGGAGCTGGCGGCCATGGATCGCAGACCGCTGCCGGTGGAGAAGGCGGCACTGGCGGTAGCGCCGTCATTGCTGCCTATCAGGCGGACGGCACCGCTAGCGGCACCGCCATCGGCGGCGTAGGTGGCGATGCGGTCGGCACCGGTATCGGTGGCGACGCCGGCGGGGGCTTCGTCCAGGCATTCGCTGCGGACAGCACCGCGCAGGGCACCGGGACCGGTGGTAACGGCGGCGACGGCATCGACGGCGGTGCCGGTGGTACCGGCGGCGCCGGTGAGATCACGACCCGCGCTGACGCCGCGGGAAGCACTGCGGGCAGTGCCGACGCCGTTGGAACCGGTGGTAACGGCGGTAATGCCACCGGCGTCGGCAGCACCGGTGGTGACGCCGGCCGAGGGATTGTCGGGGTTTACAGCAACGGCACTGGCGACTCCCGGGCCGACGGCACCGCGATCGGCGGCAACGGCGGGAACGGTTTCGATGGTGGCGCCGGCGGTAACGGCTTCACCGGGCAGGTGGCGGCCTTGGGTGTTGGAGCCCACGCCAGCGGTACCGCGACCGGTGGTTCCGGGGGCGACGGCACCGGTGCGGGTGTCACGGGCGGTGGCGGCGGTGGCGGTTACCTTCAGGCCATTGGTGACAACAGCATCGCGACCGGCAACATCGTCCGGGGCGGGGACGGCGGTGCGGGCACCGTCTCGGGTGGCAACGGCGGCAGGGGCGGCGAGGGCGACATCTTCGTCCGTGGCGCCGGCGACTCCGTCACCGGCAGCACCGCCACCGGCAACCAGGACGCCGACGGCCGGATCGACACCAACGGAGGCACGGTCACCGACAGCAGCGTTACGGGCGGCAGGATCACCGTCACCGGTGGGGGCACTGTCGACAACACCCACGTCGACGGTAAGACCATCGGCGAGGGCGGCGCCACTGTGAGCGTCACCAACGGCGGCGCGGTCTCCGACAGCACTGTCACCGCCGGGGACGGTGCTCGCGGCACCATCGGCGGGGCCCACATCACCGCCGACGGTACGGGCAGCAGCGTCTCCAACGCGGTCGTCACCGGTGGTAACAGCGGCGTTGGGACTGACGGCGGCAATGGTGGTCACGGCGGCACGGGCGTCGTCAGCGCCACTGACGGTGGCAGCGTGAACGGCGCCACCGCCACCGGCGGCAACGGTGGTAATGGTGGCGACGGCGGCACCGGTGGTAAGGGTGGCGCGGCCAGTGTCACCGCCAGCGCTGGTGGTGCGGTGACCGACGGCCATGCAATCGGTGGCGACGGCGGTGCGGGCAGCACCGGCGGGACCGGCGGCGCCGGTGCCGCTGCGAGTGTGGGGGCGTACGGCGCCGACACCACCGCTGAGGGCACGGCTCACGCCGGTGATGGCGGCGCGGGTGAGAACGGCGGCAAGGGTGGCGCCGGTGGTGCGGCCGCGGTTGATGCCGGTATCACCGATGGCGGTGTGATCGTCGGTAACGATGACCATGCCTCCGGTAATGCCACCGGCGGTGCCGGTGGTGCCGCTGACGGCAACGGTGGCACTGGCGGTAACGGTGGTGTGGCGATTGTGCGGGCACCCGATGGCACGGTGGGTGTTGCCGGGAGCCCGGACTTGGCGCAGGCCTTCGGCGGTGACGGTGGCGCTGGTGTGAACGGCGGCCACGGCGGTAACGGCGATAATGGCTACGTCTTCGTCAGCAACGGTGGCCGGGTGACCGCCGGCCCCGATGACGACATTGCCACCATCGCTCGCGGCGGCGACGGTGGTGACGGTATCGATGGCGGTACCGGCGGTAACGGGAGTTACGCTCAGGTCACTGCCGGTGAGGGCGCGACTGCGTACGGTCAGTCCACCGGCGGCAACGGTGGTACGGGCAACGACGCGGGCAGCAAGGGCGGTAACGGTGGCAGCGCCAACATCCAAGGTGGCTGGTCGGGTGGCGTCGGCGGGACCGCGCACGGCGTAGCGACTGGTGGTCACGGCGGTGACGGGACCGATGCTGGTATCGGCGGCAACGGCGGTATCGGCAGTGTCATCGCCAGAGGAGTTGGGGCTGAGGCCAGCGGCGCCGGCCACGGTGGCAACGCTGGTGACGGGTTCGACGGTGGTAAGGGCGGTAACGGCTTCAGCGGTCAGGTCGCGGCACTGAATGACGGCGCCACGGCCAACGGCACTGCCACCGCCGGTACCGGTGGTGACGGCACTGGCGCCGGTGTGACGGGCGGTCAGGGTGGTTACACCTACATCCAGGCCAATGGGAAGGACTCGACGGTCACGGGCGTCACCGCCACCGGTGGTGATGGCGGCGTGGGCCAGGAGGGTGTCAATGGCGCGGTGGCTTCTGACACCATCATCGTGGCCAGGGGTGCGGGCGACTCCATCACCAACAGCACCGCGACCGGTGGTAACAGTGCGGGCAACTTGCAGGGTCCCGGCGCGCGGATCGACGTCAACGGTGGATCGGTTGCCGACAGTTCCGTGACCGCGGGCCAGAGCAGCGACACCGCCCTCGGCGGTTCGGGCAACCTGACGGTGACCGGCGGCGGTACCGTCTCCGACACCCACCTCACCGGTGGTGACGCTGGTTCGGGCGGTGCTGGTGGTAGGGGTGGTTCCGCCACCGTCACGGTCGGAGCGGGCAGCGAGGTCACCGACAGCACGGTCACCGGTGGTGACGGCGGTAAGGGTGGCATCGACCTCGATGGTGGCGCTGGCGGCGCGGGTGGCAATGGTGGCAATGCCAGCATCAGTGCCACCACCGGTGGCAGCGTGAGTGGTGAGGCCACCGGTGGTAGCGGCGGTGACGGCGGTAACGGCAGCATCGGTGGGGCCGGCGGCAAGGGCGGCAACGGCGGCAGCGCCACGATGACGGCCACCGACAACGGCACCATCGACAACGGTGAAGTCATAGGGGGTGATGGCACCAACGGTGGACTCAACGGCGCCAACGGCGCCAACGGTGCGAACAACTCGATGGCTGCCGATGGCGGGAGCATCAGCAACACCACAGTCACCAGCGGTGAGAACTCCGCCAACTTCGCCGGCGGCGCGGCCACCGCGGTCATCGGCACCGGCGGCAGCATCTCCGACAGCACGGTGACCGGCGGCAACGCCGGCTCTGGTGGGGCCGGCGGTGCCGCGTCGCTGAGCGCGACTGACGGCGGCACCATCTCCGAGTCCCACGCCACTGGTGGTAACGGCAGTGACAGCGCGGCCGGTGGTGCGGCGACCATCAGCGCCGA
>NZ_AUWR01000082.1 GCF_000455125.1 Mycobacterium sp. UM_WGJ | reverse complement strand
ATTGAGCCACGATGAGCTGGTCGGGGTGAAGTGCAGGACGAACCGGGGATGGTTTGTCAGCCAACGCTTTACCGCTGGAGTCTTGTGGGTGGAGGCGTTGTCGAGAACGACGTGGCAGTCCAGGTCGGCGGGCACTTCGGCGTCGATCTTCTTCAAGAATGCCAGGAACTCCTGGGCGCGGTGGCGGGCGTGCAGTGAGCCGATGACCTTGCCGGTGCTCAGATCCAGGGCGGCGTACAAGCTTGAGGTGCCGTGCCGGACGTAGTCGTGGCTGGCCCTCGCTGGCGTGCCCGGCAGCATCGGGAACACCGGCTGGGTGCGGTTGAGTGCCTGGATCTGGGTTTTCTCGTCGACGCAGAGCACCACGGCCCGCTCAGGCGGATCCAGGTAGAGCCCGACGACGTCGCGGACCTTCTCGACGAACAACGGATCCTTGGACAGTTTCCACGAATCCTGCTTGTGCGGTGCCAATCCGAACGCCCGCCACACCCGCGAGACCATCGACTGACTCAAGCCCAGGTGATCGGCCATCGAGCGCGTTGACCAGTGGGTGGCATCTTCTGGGGTGGTTTCCAGCGTCGCGGTGATCAATTCCTTGATCTGCTCATCACCGACGACTCGCGGCCGGCCGGGCCGGGGCTCATCGAGCAGACCGTCGCAGCGATCGACGACGAACCTATTGCGCCATCGACGCACCGTGCCGATCGCCAACCCGAGCCGCTCGGCCAACTCAGTGTTGGTACCTCCATCGGCTGCGGCCAACACAATTCGCGACCGCATCGCCAACCCAGCCGCACTGGTACGGCGTCGCGCCCACCCCTCCAGCTCAGCACGCTCATCAGCGGTCAACACGATCTCAGCAGCACGAGGCGTCGGCACAACCCAGTCTAACAACTAGATTGCAATTAATGACTCAGGACACTAG
>NZ_AUWR01000081.1 GCF_000455125.1 Mycobacterium sp. UM_WGJ | reverse complement strand
GCCGCGCTAGCGGTCCGCGTCGGTGTAGCGGACGATGCCGCGAATGTTCTTGCCGTCCAGCATGTCCTGGTAGCCCTCGTTGATCTGCTCCAGCTTGTACTGGCGGGTCACCATGTCATCGAGGTTCAGCTTGCCGACCTTGTACATCGACAGCAGTTGCGGGATGTCGTACTGCGGGTTGCCGCCACCGAAGATGGTGCCCTGCAGATTCTTTTGCAGCAGCGTCAACATCGCCAGGTTGAGCGTGACCTGGTTGTCCAGCATGGACCCCATCGCGGTGAGCACGCAGGTGCCGCCCTTGGCGGTCAGGACCATGTAGTTGTCGACGTCGGCGCCGTGCACCTCGCCGACGGTGACGATCACCTTGTGCGCCATCAGCCCGGCGGTGACCTCCATCATGCCGCCCATCGCTGCGAAGATGTCGGGGTAGACGTGGGTGGCGCCGAACTTCAGCGCCTGGTCGCGTTTCCAGTCCACCGGGTCGATGACGAAGATATTGCGGGCTCCGGCATTGACCGCGCCCTGCAGTGCCGACATGCCGACCCCGCCGACACCGACGATCGCGACGTCCTGACCCGGGCGGATGTCGGCGCTGCGGACAGCAGACCCGTAGCCGGTGGTGACGCCGCAGCCGACCAGGCAGGCCACCTCGAACGGAATCGACGGGTCGATCTTCACCACCGAGGACTTGTGCACCACCATCCATGGCGAGAACGTGCCGAGCAGAGTCATCGGGTAGACGCCCTGGCCGCGCGCGGTGACGCGGAAGGTGCCGTCGCTGACCGCCACGCCGTTGAGCAGTCCGGCGCCCAGGTCGCACAGATTGCGCATTCCGGACTGGCAGGTCGGACAGCTGCCACAGGACGGAATGAAGGACAGCACCACGTGGTCGCCGGGCGCGATGTCTTCCACCCCGGGTCCGACTTCGGTGACGATTCCGGCGCCCTCGTGTCCACCGAGGACCGGAAATCCGGCCATGGGAATGCTGCCGGTCATCAGGTGGTGGTCGGAGTGGCACATGCCGGCCGCCTCCATCTGAATCTTGACCTCGTCTTTCTGGGGCTCACCGATTTCGATCTCCTCGACCGACCACGGCTTGTTGAACTCCCAGAGCAACGCACCCTTTGTCTTCACCGCAAACCTGCTTTCCTTTGGAATTTCCGGGACGTCCGGCAGTCCACTGCTCGGAGCCTATAACCCCCTACCGGGCGGCGGGAAGGTTCGTTCGAACCCCCCGACGCACCGGGTCCGCACCGCCTGGTCGCGTGACCGACGACCTAGCCGTGGTAGGCGACCTGTAGATCTTTGACGCCGTTGATCCAGCCGGAACGCAGTCGTTGCGGCTCGGCCAGCTTCGCGATGTCGGGAAGCTGGTTGGCGATCTCGTCGAAGATCAGCCGGATCTCCATCCGGGCCAAGTTGGCGCCGATGCAGTAGTGCGTGCCCTGGCCGCCGAACGCCAGGTGCGGGTTGGGGTCGCGCAGGATGTCGAAACTGAACGGCTGGTCGAAGACCTCTTCGTCGTAGTTGGCCGAGCTGTAGAACAACCCGACGCGCTGCCCCTCGGCGATGGCCACGCCGCCCAGTTCGGTATCGACCCGGGCGGTGCGCTGGAAGCAGTGCACCGGGGTCGCCCAGCGCACGATCTCGTCGACGGCGGTCTCGGGACGCTGCCGCTTGTAGAGCTCCCACTGGTCGGGGTTCTCCGCGAACGCGTTGATTCCGTGTGTCATGGCGTTGCGGGTGGTCTCGTTGCCTGCCACCGCCAGCAGGATGACGAAGAACGCGAACTCGGTCTCGCCGAGGGCTTCGCCGTCGATATCGGCCTGGACCAGCCGGGTGACGATGTCGTCGGCCGGGCAGCGTCGCCGCTCCTCGGCCATGGTGTAGGCATAGCCCATCAACTCCGCGTTGGCCATCGCCGGATCAGAGTCGAAATCCGGGTCATCGGTGTTCATGATCGAATTAGTCCAGTGAAACAGCTTCTCCCGATCGGCCTCGGGAACACCGAGCAGATCGGCGATCGCCAACAGCGGCAATTGCATCGCGATGTCGTCGACGAAATTGCCGCTGTCCTTCTCGGCCGCCGCGGCGACGATCTCGCGCGCCGATTGGGCCAGCTTCTCCTCCAGCGCACTCACCGAGCGGGGCGTGAACAGTCGCGACACCAGCTTGCGCAGTCGGGTGTGCTCGGGCGGGTCATGGTTGATCAATAACGCCTTGGTCAGATCCAATTGGTCCGCGGAGATGCCGTCGGGCAGGCGCATGACCGCGCCCTTGGCGTTGGTCGACCACACGTCGTTGTCGCGCGAGATCTCTTTGATGTGTTGATGTTTGCTGATGACCCAGTAACCGCCGTCATCGAAGATGTTGCTGTGTGAGGGCTGTTCGTTCCACCAGATCGGCGCGGTCCTGCGCAGCTCAGCGAACTGGGTGATCGGCATACCGTGGAGCAGGACATCCGGGTCGGTGAAATCGAAACCTGAACCGAACGGGCAAGCGGATTGCGTTGATGTCAAGACGAACACCTTTGATTGTCGCTGGAGCATAAACCTCGCTCGGGCATACACATGATGGCTAGGTGTATGACCGAGTGTCAACCGTTTTTGTGCGGAACATCGGTGACCAGACCGCCGTCCATGACGAACTCCGAGCCCGTGGCGTAGGAGGACTCGTCGCTGGCCAAGAACAGCACGAAGGTGGCCACTTCGTCGGAGGTGCCGGGCCGCCCAAGCGGAATGGTCACCATGTCCTCGGGCAGATGCTCGGTCATCGGGGTGCGGATGAAACCCGGGTGCAGCGAGTTGACCCGAATGTTGTGGCGGGCCAGTTCGAGCGCGGCGGACTTGGTCAGTCCGCGCACCGCCCATTTTGAGGCCACGTAGGGGTGCACCATCGGTGCCCCGCGCAGACCCTCGATCGAGGACACGTTGATGATGGATCCGCCGCCGGCGGCGATCATCGAATCGATGGACGCGCGCATCCCCAGGAATGTGCCGTTGAGATTGACGTCAATGACGTTGTGCCACTGGTCCAGATCGAACTTGCGCAGCGGCCCCAGTGCGACGGTCCCCGCGTTGTTGACCAACACGTTCAGCTTCCCGAACGTCTCTACCGCGGTTTTCACCGCGGCGGCCCACTGCTCCGGGTCCCGGACGTCGAGATGCACATACCGCGCGGCGTCACCCAGTTCTGTCGCGAGCGCCGCGCCTTCCTCGTCCAGCACGTCGCCGATGACCACCTGCGCGCCCTCGCCGACCAGCATTCGGGCGTCGGCCGCGCCCATACCGCGCGCACCCCCGCTGATCAGGGCCACCTTGCCGTCTACCCGCCCCATGCGCATTCCGCCTTTCAGTCCAGTGCTGTTGGTTGTGTTCGGTGTTTCAGCCGCTGGTTCCCGCGATGACGGCGGGCGCGCCGGCCAACGGCAGGTCCAGGGTGGTGATGATGCCGGCCGGTGCGGCGATGACCGCTGGAATCGCGTTGACCACGCGACCAACACCGACCGCGATCGCGGCGTAGTTGTGGTCGCCGTGCCGGCTGGTGGGGCAGATGTCAACGGTGTAGGACGGTTCGCCGGTGATCTCCACGCGGTAGGAGCCGCCCGGCTGAGCCGGCTGCGCCCAGTCCGGCCGCAGGTCGCTGCGTAGCCGGGTGACGTGCTCAACCACGATCAGGGGCTTGCCGTCGACGATGCCGTTGATCTCGAACTTGAGTGCGGCGACACCGCCTTTGGGGATATGGCCAGCGGCGATATCGAAGGCCTCCGGTGCCGGCTCGCGCTCCGATGAGTCAGTGACGGCGTCCAGGGTCACACCCAGCCCGGCAGCCAGCTCGCGGATTGTCGCGCCCCACGCGATGCTCAAGACGCCTGGCTGCAGCAGCAGCGGTATGTTGTCGAGCGAATTGCCGAAGCCCATCACGTCGAACATGACCTCGGCGCCGTCGTAGGTCGCGTAGTCGGCGATCTCCAGGCAGCGGATCTGCTCAATGCTCTGGCACGTGCTGGCGAAGGCCAGCGGGACGATATCGGTGACGAAGCCCGGATCGACACCGTTGACGTACACGCTCGAATTGCCCTGTCGAGCAGCGTCTTCGATGGGAGCAATGAACTTGTCCGGGATGACGCCCCAGGGGTATTGCAGTACCCCCGGGGCGGTTCCGATGACGTTGATGCCCGCGGCAAGCAGTCGGCAGACGTCCTTGAGGGCGTCGGGTAGCCGGGTGTCACCCATCGCGCAGTAGACCGCAGCCTCGGGTTTGGCGCCCATGATCGCCTCGAAGTCGTCGGTGGCCCCGATGCCGGTGTGGACGTCGAGACCGGCGAGCTCGCCGGCATCCATGCCCACCTTGGCTGCCGTCGAGACCCACACCCCGGTGAGCTCGTAGGCGGGATTGGTGATCAACCCGGACAGGGCGATGCGTCCGGCATTGCCGGTGCCGATCAGGGCGACGCGGATGGCCACGAGTTCTCCTGGAGTGAGTTGTGTTCTACCAGAGTGGAACTGGAGATGTCCCCAGCGGGTAGTAGCCGGGCAGTTTCTCGCCGGCCAGGCTGCGCTCGATGCGCTTCTGCATTCCGCTGGAGAGCTTGCCGGCTGTCATCAGATCCAGGTAGAGCTTCTGGACGTGACCGAAGTCGAAGAAGTCGCGCTGCCATTCGATCTTGCCGTCGGAGTTGAGGCGGAACCAGCTGCCGCCGATGCCGTAGATCTCCGACTCGGTTCCATCGGCGTCCGTCGCAACCTGCTTCCAGAATCCGACGATCTCACCCTGCTTGTCGTCGATGAGCACCCGTTGGTACGGGTACTGCCAGTTGTCCAGCCCTTCCATCTCCAGGCCCAAGGCGATGTCGCGGATCTCGTCGATCCCGACGCACATCACGTCCTCTTTGGGGCCGATATTCCAGCCATAGGTGGCGTCATCGGAGTAGAAGTCGGCCAGCGGTCGCCAGTCACCGGCCGCTTCGGCGTCACGGTTGGCCTGCAGCCAGCGTTCGACCCATTCTTCGTAGAACTCGCGGGGGTTGGGGGCTGAAATCGCCATGTCTATTCCTTCTCTTCAATGGACAAAGCTCGGGTGGGGCAAGACCGTACGGCTGCCTGGATCTGGCGGCGGTCGGAGTCGGGTGGTTCGGAGTCGAGGATCTCGACCTTGCCGTGCTTGGGCACCTGGAAGTAGTCGGGCGCTTCCAGCTCGCACATGGCGTGGCCCTGGCACAGGTCCAGGTCCACCTTCACTGTGTAGCTACCCATTTCAGCGCTCCCTCGGCTTCTACTTGCTGCGCCGGCGGTAGCGCACCTTGGCCGGGCGGGCCAGCTGCACCACCATCTTGGAATGGTCGTTGCGGTAGGTCTCCGGCGGCTGTGACATCTCGAACTCATATTCGCGCAGCAGAACCGAGAAGATCGCCTTGATCTGCATGGTGGCGAAAGCCGCCCCCACGCAGCGATGCCGGCCCGCCCCGAAGGGGATCCACGTCCAGCGGTGAATGACATCCTCCTCGCGCGGCTCGTTGTAGCGCTCCGGCACGAAGTCGTTGGGTTCGGGGAAGTTCTCGGCGATCCGGTTGGAGACCGCTGGCGAAGCCGCCACCATGTCGCCTTCGTGGATCGGGTAGCCGCAGACCTCGAACTCACCCTTGGCCACCCGCATCAGGATGATCAGCGGCGGATGCATGCGCAGGGTCTCTTTGAGCACGTTCTCCAGGTTCGGGATCTGGCGCAGCGCATGGAAACTCACCTCGCCACCGTCGGCGTAGAGCTCGTCGAGCTCCTTGATGACCGCGGCGTGAGCCTCCGGGTGACGCAGCATCTCGATCAGCGTCCACGCGCTGGTTCCCGAGCTGGTGTGATGCCCGGCGAACATCATCGAGATGATGATCCCGGTGATCTCGTCAGCGGAAAATCGCGGGTTGCCGGTCTCGTCCGGAATCGACACCATGACGTCGATCATGTCTCGGCGCTTCTTGTCCGTCTCTGGATTGGCCAGCCGGCCGTTCATGATGCCCTGCACCAGTTCGACCAGCTTGACCCGGGCCTCGTCACGGCGACGGAAGCTCTCGATCGGCAGGTACGGGTCGACGTAGCACAGCGGGTCCGTGCCGTTCTCCAGCTCGTAGTACAGCTGGGCGAACCGGTTGTCGAGTTCTTCGCGGAACTTCCGGCCGATGAGGCACGCGGTCGAGGTGTAGATGGTCAGCTCGGCGAAGAACTCCAGCAGGTCGATTTCGCCCTCGTCGCCCCAGTCGGCGATCATCTGGCGTACTTCGTGCTCGATGGTGCTGGCGTGACGCTTCATGTGTTCGCCACGAAGTGCGGTGTTGTGCAACATCTCCGCGCGTCGCTCCGGCGGAGCGTCGAACACCACGCCGTTGCCGAAGATCGGGGTCATGAACGGGTAGGCCGCGGCCTGGTCGAGCTCATCGTCGGTGGAGCGGAAGAAGAACTCGTTGGCTTCGGCGCCGGTCAGCAGCACCACCTTGCGCCCGGCCAGGTCGAACCAGCCGACGTCGCCGCATTCGTCGCGCACGCGCTGCATCAACGCGATCGGGTCGGTGCGGAATTCTTCGAGGTGGCCGTGCTCGGCCTCGCCCCCGGAGACCCGGGGAACCTCAGTGGTGACGCTCATAACGGCATTCCTTCCTCACCCAGTTGCAGGTGCTGGCGATCGGAGGCGGTGTCGCGCAGCGGGGCTTCGGGCTGCACCTCCATGTCGACGATGTGTGCGCCGCGCGGAGTTTCGGCGACGAAGGCGATGGCTCGAGCCAGGTCTTGCGGCCGAAGGAAGTAGCTGTGGCGCGCCTGACCCCACTTGGCCCAGTCCTCGAGCATCGGCCCCACCTGCTCGGCCGAGAGTTTCCAGCCCATCTCGGTCAGGGTCGGGCCGGGGTGGACGATGGAAGCGCGTACTCCGGTGCCCTCCAGCTCCATCCGCAGGTTGTGCACCATCGCGACCAGCGCTGCTTTGGCCGCACCGTAGGCCCCCATGTGCGGACGCTGCTGCAATGCCACATCGGATCCGACGAAGATCACGTCGCCGCGTTGGCGGGCGACCATGTCCGGCAGCACCGCCGTGGCCAGCCGGTTGGCGCCGATCAGATGGACCTGGATCTGATCGTTGAACGCCTCGGTGGGCAGCTCGTGAATGCGTCCGGGGAACATGTCGCCGGCGCCGGAGACCAGCAACTCGATCTCGCCCAGTGCGTCGATACTCTGTGCCACAAAGGATTTGACCGAGTCGGCGTCGGTGACGTCCAGGTTGAACGCGACCGCCTCGCCGCCGTTGTCCCGGATCTTGCTGACCAGTTCGGCGAGTTTGTCGGTACGTCGGGCACCGAGTGCGACGGGGAATCCGCGGCGCGCCAATTCTTCTGCGGTGGCGGCGCCGATTCCCGAGGATGCGCCAGTGACGATGGCGGGCCGTCGGTCCGGGGATGGGTCGAAACGTGGCATTTATGCCTCCTTGACGGTGATCGGGAGGTCGGCGAAGCCGCGCACGTTGGATGAATGCACCCGCACGGCGTTGGCCTCGTCGACCTGGTAGTCGCTGATCCGGCTGAAAAGTTCGTCGAGCGCCACCCGGGCCTCCATCCGGGCCAGATGTGCGCCGAGGCAGAAGTGGGCGCCGCTGCCGAAACTGAGCAGCTTGGAACCGATGTCGCGTCCGATCCGGAAGGCGTCGGGGTCGTCGAAGACCCGCTCGTCACGGTTTCCGGAACCGGGCAACAACAGCACCACCGAGTCGGCCGGAATGGTGGTGCCGTGCAGCGTGTAGTCCTCCGCGACGGTGCGGGCCAGGATCTGGCTCGGGGTGTCGTAGCGCAGGGTCTCCTCGACCCACAGCGGGATCCGGGAGCGGTCGGCGAAAACCGAGGTCAGCTGGTCGCGATTGCGGTGGCCCCAGTACACGGAGCTGCCGAGCAGCTTGGTAGTGGTCTCGTTGCCGGCGATCACCATCAGGAACAAGAACGCCAGGATCTCCTGGTCGCCGAGCCGGTCGCCGTCGACCTCGGTCTCCAGCAGTGCCGAGGTCAGATTGTCGGCCGGGTTCTTCTTGAAGTCCGCGATCATCGCGTTGTAGTAGGTCATCAGATCCACCGACGCCTGGATCGCGGACTGGGGCACATCGGTCACCCCGTCCTCGCGGTGCAGCACCCCGTCGGCGAGCTCCCGGATGCGGGCCCGGTCGGCCTCCGGCACACCCATCAGCTCGGAGATGACGTCCATCGGCAGTTTGCCGGCGAAATCATTGACGAAGTCGAACGAGCAGGTGCCGTCGGAGCCGGGCTGGATGGCGCTGTCCAGATGCTGGCGCGCCAGCCGAACCACCTGCGGTTCGAGCTCGCGGATCCGGCGTGGGGTGAAGCCCCTGGACACCAGGGTGCGAAGCCGCAGGTGCTGCGGGTCGTCCATCGCCAGAAACGACATCACCAGCTGGGCATGGGGGCCGCGAGAGACCGGGTCCAGCGATACCCCGTCCCGGTTGGACAACGCTTCGCTGTTTCGGAACCCGTGCAGCACATCCTGGTGACGCGAGATCGCCCAGAAGTTGAGCTCTTCGTTGTGATACACCGGAGCCTCGTCGCGCAGCCGCCGGTAGTACGGGAACGGGTCCTCGTGGAAGTCGTAGTCGTAGGGGTTGAGAACCGGTGGCGCCGTCTGCAAAGTCATCGTGGAGCTCCTGATTCGAGGATCAGGCTGACGACGTAGGCCAGCCGATCGGTGATCTGGTGGTAGGTGAAGGCGCCGCTGCCGGCGTTGACCAGAGCGCCGAAGAAGGTCATCTCCAGGGCGGAGACCTTCTGAGAATCCGCGTCCGGGCCGAACGCCGAGGTGATGCGGCGGTGGATCTCCGCGCCGATCCGGTCGCGCACCGTGCGGACCGCTGGGTCGCTGTTGCCGCTGAGCAGTGCCGCGGTGCAGGCCGCCGCGACCTCGGGCTCGTCGGCAACCACCAGTGCCAGGTGCCGCAGCGCCTGGTTGACCCGACTCGGCATCGGCTCGTTGACGTCGGTGAAGTACGGGACCTGACGAACCAGGTCCAGATACACCTCGGCGATCAGATGGTTTTTGGAAGAGAAGTAGGTGTAGGCCGTGGCCGGGGCGACCTTGGCGCGCGCAGCGACCGCGCGCACGGTCAGGTCTGCATAGGACTTCTCCCGCAGCATCTCGACGCCGGCGCGCAGCACCTTGCGGAAGGTCTCCTCCTGACGCCGGTTTCGGGCAGCGGATGTGGCACCCGAGGGTGCCGGGTCGAGAAAGGCAGCGTTCGTCGATGTGACTGCCGCCACCGATTCGCTGGACACCTGTCCAACCTAGCGGAAGGCGGATTTGTTAGGCAAGTCCCCTGGGAAATAAGGGTTTCAGGGCCAGAGGGTTGCGGGTGCGTCAACTCTGAGGCTAGGGTTCGAGCCGGTGATAACGGACATGTGTCCATTTTCGCAGTGTTTCTTCACGGGGGACTGCGACCAAGCTGCGGGAGTGACTGATGGCGCTACTGGCTGACGGCGTAAGCCGGCTGCTTATCGACGGCAAGCTGACCCCGGGCGGAGCCGGCGGCTTTGCCACCATCAACCCGGCCACCGAAGAGGTGCTCGGTGAGGCGGCCAATGCCGACGCCG
The DNA here is from genome assembly GCF_000455125.1 of Mycobacterium sp. UM_WGJ. Classification (GTDB taxonomy): domain Bacteria; phylum Actinomycetota; class Actinomycetes; order Mycobacteriales; family Mycobacteriaceae; genus Mycobacterium. The sequence goes on along the minus strand of NZ_AUWR01000081.1, from coordinate 7,823 downwards.
CCGACGTGGATCGCGCGATCGGCGCGGCGCGCCGGGCGTTCGACGAGACCGACTGGTCGACCAACACGGAACTGCGGGTGCGCTGCGTACGTCAGTTGCGTGACGCGATGCTCGAGCATGTCGAGGAGCTTCGCGATCTGACGATCGCCGACGTGGGCGCGCCCCGGATGCTGACTGCCGGCGCGCAGTTGGAAGGGCCGATCAACGATCTCAGTTTCGCCGCGGACACCGCCGAAAACTACGAGTGGGCAAAGGATCTCGGCCAAGCCTCGCCGATGGGCATCCCTACGCGGCGCTCGGTGGTGCGAGAGGCGGTGGGCGTCGTCGGCGCCATCACCCCGTGGAACTTCCCGCACCAGATCAACCTGGCCAAGCTGGGCCCGGCGCTGGCCGCCGGCAACACTGTCGTGCTCAAGCCCGCGCCCGATACGCCGTGGGTCGCCGCGGTGCTCGGAGAGCTGATCGCGGAGCAGACCGACATTCCGCCGGGTGTGGTCAACATCGTCACCTCGACCGACCACGCGCTGGGCGCCACACTAGCCAAAGACCCACGGGTGGACTTGGTTTCGTTCACCGGCTCGACCGCCACCGGCCGTAGCGTGATGGCCGACGCCGCAGCCACCATCAAGAAGGTGTTCCTGGAGCTGGGTGGAAAATCCGCCTTCCTGGTGCTCGACGATGCCGACCTGGCCGCGGCCTGCTCGGTCGCCGGATTCTCGGTCTGCCTGCACGCCGGGCAGGGCTGCGCGATCACCACGCGACTGGTGGTGCCCCGGGCCCGCTACGACGAAGCGGTCGCCATCGCGGCCGGCACCATGGGCTCGATCAAGGCCGGGGACCCGTCCAAGCCCGGCACCATCTGCGGCCCGGTGATCTCGGCTCGCCAGCGCGACCGGGTGCAGAGCTACCTGGATCTCGCGATCACCGAGGGCGGCAACTTCGCCTGCGGCGGCGGTCGCCCCGCGGACCAGCCCGCCGGCTTCTTCATCGAACCCACCGTGATCGCTGGGCTGACCAACGAGGCGCGGGTGGCCCGCGAAGAGATCTTCGGCCCCGTGCTCACCGTGATCGCGCATGACGGCGACGACGACGCGGTGCGCATCGCCAACGACTCGCCCTACGGGTTGTCCGCCACCGTCTACGGCGCCGACGCCGAGCGGGCGGCGGGAGTGGCGGCCCGACTGCGGGCCGGCACCGTCAACGTCAACGGTGGGGTCTGGTACTCCGCGGACATGCCGTTCGGCGGGTACAAGCAGTCCGGCAATGGCCGCGAGATGGGCATCGCCGGGTTCGAGGAGTACCTCGAAACCAAAGCCATTGCGACAGCAGCGAACTAACGACCAACACCGGATCAAGGAGAACAAGCAGATGGGTCAATTCGACGACAAGGTGGCTATCGTCACCGGCTCCGGTGGCGGAATCGGGCAGGCCTACGCCCAGGCCCTCGCCGCCGACGGTGCCGCGGTAGTGGTCGCTGACATCAACATCGACGGCGCGAAGACGGTGGCCGACCAGATCGTCGCCGATGGCGGCAAGGCGATCGCGGTGCGCGTCGATGTCTCAGACCTGGAGTCGGCGCACGCAATGGCGGATGCGGCCGTGGCCGAGTTCGGCGGAATCGACTACCTGGTCAACAATGCCGCGATCTTCGGCGGGATGAAGCTCGACGGCCTGCTTACCGTGCCGTGGGACTACTACGAGAACTTCATGCGGGTGAACCTGGACGGCGCACTGATCTGCACGCGGGTCGTCTACGAGCAGATGGCCAAGCGGGGCGGCGGTGCGATCGTCAACCAGTCCTCCACCGCGGCATGGGTGTACTCGAACTTCTACGGTCTGGCCAAGGTCGGGGTTAACGGTCTGACTCAGCAGCTCTCCCGTGAGCTGGGCTGGCGCAACATCCGGATCAACGCGATCGCACCCGGCCCGATCGACACCGAGGCCAACCGGGTCACCACCCCGCAGGCCATCGTGAAACAGATGGTCCAGCAGCTGCCGCTGGCCCGGATGGGTACGCCGGAGGACCTCGTCCCGATGTGTCTGTTCCTGCTCTCGGACCAGGCGTCGTGGATCACCGGCCAGATCTTCAACGTTGACGGCGGACAGATCATCCGCTCATGAGCAGCCCGGAACAACAGCCGCGCCTTGGCTACATCGGCCTCGGCAACATGGGTGCACCGATGGCCAAGCGTTTGGTCGACTGGCCCGGTGGCGTCACGATATTCGACCTGCGGACCGAGGCGATGACGCCACTGGCCGAGGCCGGAGCCAGGGTCGCCGGCAGCGTCGCGGAAGTCGGGGCGAACGCCGACATCATCAGCATCACGGTGCTCGACGACGCCCAAGTCCGGCAAGTGGTCGCCGAACTGGTGCCCGCGGTGAAGCCGGGTGCCGTCATCGCGATCCACTCGACAATCGCCGACACCACGGCCGCTGAGCTGGCCGAGGAACTGAAGCCGCAGGGCATTCATGTCATCGACGCACCGGTCAGCGGTGGTGCGGGTGCGGCCGAGAAAGGCGACCTGGCAACCATGGTCGGTGCCGATCGCGCGGTCTACGAGCAGATCAAGCCGGCATTCAAGCAGTGGGCGTCGTTGGTGATCCATGCCGGGGCGCCCGGTGCCGGAACGCGGATGAAGCTGGCGCGCAACATGTTGACGTTCACTGCCTACGCAGCGGCCGGTGAAGCGATGAAATTGGCCGAGGCGGCCGGACTCGATCTGCAGGCGCTGGGCCGGGTGGTGCGTCACACCGATGCGCTCACCGGTGGACCCGGCGCGATCATGCTGCTGGACTCGACCGCACCGCTTCCGGCGGACCACTTCCTCTACAACGCCTTCACTCACACCCGGGGACTCGGCGAGAAAGACCTCAGCCTGGCACTGGGATTGGGACAGACCACCGGCGTCGACCTTCCGCTTGCCCAGGTGGCGCTGGCCGAACTCGCCGCCGGTCTGGGTGTGCCGCACTCCAAGGACTAGGAGAGATCAGATGGACGAACTGCGCCGTACCGGGCTGGCCAAGATGAACGAGGTCTACGCCTGGGACATGCCCGACATGCCGGGCGAGTACTTTGCGCTCACCGCCGATCACCTGTTCGGCCGGATCTGGAGCCGGCCAGGGCTTTCCATGCGCGACAAGCGCCTGATGACGCTGACAGTGGTCACCGCGGTGGGGGAGAAGGACCTGGCCGAGATCCAGGTCAACGCCGCGCTGCACAACGGCGAACTGACCGAGGACGAGCTGCGCGAGATGGCCATCTTCATCACCCACTACGTCGGCTTCCCACGCGGATCCGGGTTGAACGCCGTGGTGGAGAAGGTGATCGCCAAGCGCAACAGGGCCGCCGCCGAGGGCAAGGGCGAGGACAAAAAGGCCAACGTCGCAGCCGTTCTGGATAAGCAGAAGGGCGAGTGACCGAGGCCCTGCTCGCCGCGCGGGGCGCCGTCGTGGTCGGTGGTAGCCGCGGCATCGGCCGGGCGGTAGCTGAACTGTTGGCGGCGTGCGGTGCCGGAGTGGTGGTCAACGGCCGGGATCCCGAGGCGGTGGCAGAGACGGTGGGCGCGATCACCGGTTCGGGTGGGCGCGCTGTCGGCGTATCCGGCGCTGCCCACGTCGAGGCGACGGCCGTGGCGCTGGTCCAGGCCTGTCGGGAGGAATACGGCAGCGTCGACGTGCTGATCAACTGCGCCGGCGTCGCCGAACCCCCCGGATCCTCGATCCTGTCAGTGTCCACCGAGCAATTCCACGATCTGCTCGACGCACACTTGGGCACAGCTTTCCAGACCAGCCGGGCGGCCGCGCCGATCATGGTCGAGCAACGCCGCGGCTCGATCGTCAACAGCGGATCGGTGGCATTTCTGGGCGATTACGGCGGCACCGGGTATCCCGCCGGCAAGGGCGCGATCAACGGCCTGACCGTGGCGGTGGCCGCGGAGCTCGCCCCCTACGGCGTGCGGGCGAACGTCGTCTGTCCCGGTGCGAAGACCCGGTTGTCCACCGGAGATGACTATGAGAAACACATCCGAGACCTGAACGCCAGAGGTCTGTTGGATGAGATCAGCATGCGGGCTTCGCTGGATCCGGCCCCCGCCGATTACGTCGCGCCGCTGTACGCCTACCTGGCCAGTGACCTGTCTGCTGGGGTCAGCGGATCGGTGTTCCTGGCCTCGGGAGGTTTTCTCGGCCGCTTCGAGCGGCCCATCCCCGCGGTGCTCGGATACCGCGATCACCAGCGCTTTTCCCCCTGGACCGTCGACGAAGTGCACACCATGGTGGCGAGCCGCTGACACGACGGAGACGTCGACGACGGCTTGGAGCGCCGCCTCAAACCAGCGACGGCGCAGATGACATCAAAGTAGACGAGCGTCGCGATTGGGCGACCTGTTTCGGTCTCAAAAACTGGTCGGACTACGCTTCCGGCGGGGATCGGCCGCTGCCTGCGATGGCGCCTGTCGGAAAAATCGATGTTTCTATTAGTAAGCCTATGGTTAAGTTCACTTTTTATGTCCATTGTGATGGACTTCATCAACTTTGTGAACGCGACCTGGCGTTCTAGGGCTATTCGATCGCTCCCTTTCCGCTACAGGAAACTTCTCTCCAGTTTCGAGTGGCGGGCCGCGCTACTCGTCGGTAGCTTCCGCCTGTGCGGAGCCTGTCCGCATCCTCAGGTTGAGGACACGCCGATCCGGGAGCAAGTAGGACGTGACTCGTCAGCACAGCAGCAAGCGCATGGGTCGATCGAAGGGCCAGCAGGTATGCGGCGACGTGGTTCGTTCGTCTGGTGGGCGCGTGGTGCGGCGGCGTGTGGTGGGTGCGTCGAGTGTGGTGGCGGCGTTTTTGGCGTTTGGGGTTGGTCCGGCGCCGACGGCGTCTGCGGATTTCGAGGACCTGTTCGATCCGGTGTTCTGGTCGGGACTGTCGGATTCGGGTGCGGCTGCGGGGGTGTGGTCGGGCTGGTTGGCCGATCCGGGTGCCGCGGATGCGGGGTTCATCTATGACGTGTTTGAGCAGTTCGATCTGGCGGTGGCGACGTTTTATCACGAGCAGTTGTACCTGCCGCTGTACAACCTGACGCAGGACTTTATTGCTGGTAATGAGCAGTTTCTGGATCTGATCAACCAGCCGTGGGTGGACTTGTTCGGTCGGGAGTTGATCGGCAATGGGGTCGATGGGTTCACCGGGTCCAACGAGACCCTGTTCGGTTCGCTGGGGTGGTTCGGCAATCTGGGCGATGGCGGGTTTTTGTTCGGTGATGGTGGCGCCGGGGCTGAGGGTGTGGCCGGTATTGCTGGTGGTGCCGGTGGTGTGGGTGGCGCTGCGGGCATGTTCGGCAATGGTGGTGTCGGCGGTAGCGGTGTCGAGGGCGGCGATGGTGGCGCCGGCGGTGTCGGCGGTTGGCTGTTCGGTGACGGTGGTGCCGGCGGCGCGGGTGGCGCGTCGATCGATGCGCTGGTGGCCGGCGGTAACGGCGGCGCCGGCGGTGATGTGATCAGCCTGCTGGGTTTCGGTGGCGCTGGTGGCGCCGGGGGCGCGGGCGCGGTCGGTGCGGCCGGTGCGGCTGGTCTTGACGGGGTGCTGGGTGCGCTCAACGGCACGGCCGGCGCCGACGGGCTCGTCGGTGGTCTGGGTGGCAATGGTGGCGCTGGTGGAGCTGCCGGATTCGTGCTCGGCATCGGTGGTTTGGGTGGCGCCGGTGGCGTGGGCGGCACCGGAGGTGTCGGCGGTGCTGGTGGCGCAGGCGGGGTGAGCCTGGATGATGTGGGCGGCAATGGTGGCGCCGGGGGTCTGGGCGGCGATGGCGGCGGCGGCGGCCGTGGTGGTGTCGGTGGTGTGGGTGGGCACTTCGGTGCTGCCGGTCATGGTGGTGTGGGCGGCAATGCCGGTTGGGCCGGTGATGGTGGCGCCGGTGGTCTCGGTGGTGATGGCGCCCTCGGTGGCGGTGATGGTGGCGATGGTGGCGCCGGCGGACAGATCGGCACGCTCGTCGGTGCTGGCGGGGCTGCGGGTGAGAAGTTCATGGCCTGGATGTGGGGCAACGCCGGGCGCCCCGGTGCCGACGGTCAGTTGCCGGTCGGGATCAGCGGCAACGGCGGTGTCGGCGGCGCCGGCGGCAACGGCACCGGCCTGTTGGCCACTGGTGACGGCGCCTCCGGCGGCAACGGTGGCATCGGTGGTGATGGTGGCGCGCACGGCAACGGCGCCACCGGGGGGCTCGGCGGAAACGGTAGTGCGGGCGCGGTCGGTGCCGATGCCACCGATGCTGGGGGTGCCGGGGTCTCCGGCGGCAATGGTGGCCATGGTGGTGCCGGTGGTGCCGGTGGCTCGGGCGGTTCGGTTATCGGCAACGCCGGCAATGGTGGCGCAGGTGGCAAGGGCGCAGCCGGGGGTACTGGGGGTTCCGGTGCCGACGGCGCCGCGGGGACGTTCGCCGATGGTGGCGACGGCAACGGTGGGGCTGGTGGTAACGCCGGCTCTGGTGGTGCGGGCGGCAATGGGGGTGCCGGTGGTGTGGCCGGCAGTGCCACCAACGGTGCCGCCGGTATCACCGGTTCCGGCGGTGCCGCCGGCGAGGGCGGCAATGCCGGAATCGCAGGCGCTGGTGGTGCGGGTGCGGCTGGTACCGCGGAGCGCCCCGACGCCGGCAATGGTGGTGCCGGTGGGGCCGGGGGCGACTTCGGTGCCGGCGGGACCGGTGGCAGCGACGGCGATGGCACCGGCCAGGGCGCGGACGGGTTGGATGGGGCGGCCACCGTCGGGGGCAACGGTGGTCTCGGCGGTGATGGCTTCTTGGGCACCAATGGTGTCGCGGGCAGCATTGATGGCACCGGCGGTGGCCACGGCGGCAACGGTGGTGATGGTGGTGCCGGCGGGTTGGCTGCGGACGGTTCCCACGCGGCGCAGGGTGTCGGTGGCGCCGGTGGCGATGGTGGTGCCGGCGGCAACGGCTTCAACGGCTTGCACGGTGACGAGCCGGGCGCTCATGGCACTCATGCCGGTGATGGGGGCGCCGGTGGCAACGGCGGCGCGGGCGGGCAGGGCTCCACTGTCGGTGCCCACGGTGTGGGTGGGCTCGGCGGTAACGGCGGCAACGGGGGCAATGGTGCCGACGGGGCGAACGGTGCCGGCGGGGACAGTGAGCAGGCAGCCGGCTATGCCGGCCAGGACGGCGGCAACGGCGGCAACGCCGGTAAGGGTGGCGCCGGTGGGGCCAGCGGTGGCGGTATCTCCGCGGCCAGCGGTAGCGATGGTGTCGCCGGTATCGGTGGCAACGGTGGTGTCGGTGGTACCGGCCTCGACGGAGTCAACGGCACCGCGGAAAACCCTGATGGCACGGCCGGTGCTGCGGGTGGCGCGGGCGGTAACGGCGGCCAGGGCGGTCTCGAAGCTGACGGCACCACGCAGGCGACCACCGGCAATGGTGGTGCCGGCGGTCTGGGTGGTCGTGGCGGCAACGGTTTCAACGGCGCCAACGGTGATGCGCCCGGTGCTGATGGCACCCGTGGCGGCAACGGTGGTGCCGGTGGTGCCGGCGGTGTTGGTGGTAGTGGCACCGTTGAGGGTGCTCACGGTGTTGGTGGTGTCGGGGGTAACGCCGGCAACGGTGGTGACGGGGCGCACGGTGGCAACGGCCTCAACGGCGACATCAACAACCCCAACGGCACCGCCGGCCAAGACGGTGGCGCCGGCGGCAACGCCGGCAAGGGCGGTCTCGGTGGCGACAGCGGTAACGGCACCACCGCCGCCAACGGCAGCGATGGTGTCGCCGGGCAAGGCGGCAATGGTGGTGCCGGTGGCCGGGGCGCTGACGGTGTCGATGGCTT
>NZ_AUWR01000080.1 GCF_000455125.1 Mycobacterium sp. UM_WGJ | reverse complement strand
CCGCCAAGTGGGGCTGACGGAGCGCAAGCTCTGGCCTGTCACGCCTGGCTTCGGGGGCATTCTTCGGGCGATCCGCGACGCGCACCCCGGCGTAGGGTCCTTGGAATGCCTCTAATGCGTAGTGACGGTGACAGCTGGGACATCACCACCAGCGTCGGGTCGACGGCCTTGTTCGTGGCCACTGCCCGGGCCCTGGAGGCCGCCAAACCCGATCCGGTGGCGGTCGATCCGTATGCGGAGCTGTTCTGCCGGGCTGTCGGCGGGGACTGGGCGGCCGTGCTGGACGGCAACCTGCCCGACCACGAGCTGTTGTCCAGTGAGTTCGGGCAGCACTTCGTCAATTTCCAGGGCGCGCGCACCCGGTACTTCGACGACTACTTCAGCGGTGTCGTCGACGCCGGGGTGCGCCAGGTGGTGATGCTGGCGGCCGGACTGGACTCCCGCGCCTTCCGGTTGTCCTGGCCCGACGAGACAACGATCTTCGAGTTGGACCAGCCGCAAGTCCTCGGCTTCAAGAGTTATGTGCTGTCGCAGCGCGGCATCCGTCCCAAGGCCGAGCGGCGTGAGGTCGCGGTCGATCTGCGCGAGGACTGGCCGCAGGCGCTGCGTGACGCCGGCTTCGACCCCGCCCAGCCCTCAGCCTGGATCGCCGAGGGCCTGTTGATCTACCTGCCCGCTGTCGCTCAGGAGCAGCTGTTCACCGGTGTCGATGGCCTTGCCGCTTCGGGCAGTCACGTCGCGGTCGAGGACGGCGCCCCGATGCCCCAGGACGCCTATGAAGCCGCGGTTGCGGCCGAAGTCGAGGCAGGCGACGACACCCGCATCTTCCATCGGCTGGTCTACAACGAGCAGCACGCGCCTGCGGATCAGTGGTTCGGTGCTCGCGGCTGGACCGCGGCGGTGACACCCCTGGCCGATTGCCTGCGCCAGTTGGGCCGTCCCGTCCCGGGGCCGGACACCCAGGCCGGTCAGATGATCTTGCGGAACTCCCTGATGTGGGCGGTCAAGAGTTAGGAGCGGTCAGCGACCGCGGCGAGAACCGCTGTGGAAGCCGAACCGCGCATGCGGTAGCGTGCGGAACAATCGAAAATGATTTTCAATAAGGAGTCGGTGATGGGTTGGAACGACGTCGGCGCGCCAGCGTCCCGTTTGTGGGCTGAAAAGCCGCCTGCGGGAGTGATGGAAGTCGCCTGCCGACCGTCTCGATCGATCTCGACAGTTAGCTTATGCAATGCTAACTTCAGCCGGGTTGGTGCAGTCAAGAACAGTGAAGGGGCGAGCCACGCATGAACAACGGTGATGCGGCTCTGCTGGCCCCGCAACCCCGGGTCGACGAGGAAACCCTCAGCCGGTTCGCCACCTGCTGTCGAGCCCTCGGCATCGAGGTCTACCAGCGCAAACGTCCTGCAGACCTGACGGCGGCCCGTACTGGCTTCGCGGCGCTGACCCGGATCGCGCACGAGCAGTGCGACGCCTGGATCGGCCTTGCCGCCGCCGGCGACCAGTCGCCGCGGGTGCTCGCGGCCGTCTCGCAGACCGCCGCCAGTGCCGGCGCCCTGCAGCGGCGCCTGGACCTTCAGCAGGGTGCGCTCGGGTTCCACTACGACACCGGGCTATACCTGAAGTTGCGCGCCACCGAAGCCGACGACTTCCACCTGGCGCACGCCGCGCAGCTGGCGATGGCCGGCCGGTGCGCCGAGGCGAACGCGGTGGTCGCCGAGATCGCCCAGCGGCGTCCCGACTGGAATGACGTTCGCTGGATGGCGATCGCGGTGAACCACCACGCCGGCCGCTGGTCGGACATGGTCAAGCTGCTGACTCCGATCGTCAACGACCCGGACCGAGACGAGTTGTTCACCCACGCCGCGAAGATCGCGCTGGGGATCGCGCTGGCGCGCCTGGGCATGTATGCCCCGGCGTTGTCGTACCTGGAGGAGCCGGACGGGCCTATCGCGGTCGCCGCCACCGACGGCGCCTTGGCCAAGGGACTGATCCTGCGGGCCCAAGACGACGAGGAATCCGCAGCCGAAGTGCTGCAGGACCTCTATGCCGCCAACCCGGAGAACGAGCAGGTTCAACATGCCTTGTTGGACCACAGTTTCGGGATCGTCACGACCACCGCGGCCCGGATCGAGGCCCGAACCGACCCCTGGGACCCCAACACGGAGCCGAGCGCCGAGGACTTCGTCGACCCGTCGGCCCACGAACGCAAGGCCGAACTGCTGGCCGAGGCGGAGCGTGAACTCGGCGAGTTCATCGGGCTGGCCGAGGTCAAGAACCAGGTGCAGCGACTCAAGAGCTCGGTGGCCATGGAAGTGGTGCGCAAGCAGCACGGCCTGGCCGTCGGCCAGCGCACCCACCACCTGGTCTTCGCCGGTCCGCCCGGGACCGGTAAGACCACCATCGCGCGCGTGGTGGCCAAGATCTACTGCGGCCTGGGCCTGCTGAAAAAAGAGAACATCAAAGAGGTGCACCGTGCCGACCTGATCGGTCAGCACATCGGTGAGACCGAGGCCAAGACCAACGCCATCATCGACAGTGCTCTCGACGGTGTGCTGTTCCTCGATGAGGCATACGCCCTGGTGGCCACCGGCGCCAAGAACGACTTCGGACTGGTCGCCATCGACACGCTGCTGGCGCGGATGGAGAACGACCGCGACCGGCTGGTGGTGATCGTCGCCGGTTACCGGGCCGACCTGGACCGGTTCTTGGACACCAACGAAGGTCTGCGGTCGCGTTTCACCCGCAGCATCGACTTCCCGTCCTACCAGCCGCCGGAGCTGGTCGAGATCGCGCACAAGATGGCCGAGCAACGCGACAGCCGTTTCGAGCAGTCCGCACTCGAAGAGATGGAGGCGCTGTTCGGTCAGCTGGCCGAGGCGTCGCACCCCGACGCCAACGGCGTCGCCCGGCGCAGCCTGGACATCGCCGGCAACGGCCGGTTCGTGCGAAACGTCGTCGAACGCTCCGAGGAGGAGCGCGAATTCCGGCTTGACCATTCCGAACAATCCGGCACCGGACTGTTCACCGATGAGGAGCTCATGACCATTACGACCGAAGATGTTCGTAACTCGGTGGCGCCGTTGCTGCGTGGCCTGGGCCTGGAGGCCAAGGCATGAGCGCGGCCCAATCCGACCGGCCCGATGACGAGCGGCGATCGTTCGCGTCACGGACCCCGGTCAACGAGAATCCCGACCGGGTCGAGTACCGGCGCGGTTTTGTCACCAAGCATCAGGTCAGCGGCTGGCGTTTCGTCATGCGGCGCATCGCCTCCGGCGTAGCCCTGCACGACACCCGGATGCTCGTCGAACCACTGCGCTCCCAAGCGCGTGCGGTGCTGATGGGACTGCTGGTGCTGGCCACCGTCGCCGCCGGCTGCTTCGTCTTCACCCTGATCTGGCCCAACAGCGCGGCCAAAGACGACCCGGTGCTGGCAGACAAGTCCACCTCCGCGCTGTATGTGCGCGTCGGCGACCAGCTGCACCCGGTGCTGAACCTGACCTCCGCCCGCCTGATCGCCGGCCGGCCGGTCAACCCGACCGTGGTGAAAAGCACTGCGCTGGACAAGTTCGCCCGCGGCAACCTGATCGGCATCCCCGGGGCCCCAGAACGCATGGTGCAAAGCAGCTCCCATGACGCCGACTGGACGGCGTGCGACTCCGTGACCGGCTCGACTGCCGGGGTCACAGTGATCGGTGGCCCGTTGGACTCCAACGGATCCCGTGCCGGTGCGCTCGAAGCGCAGGATGCGGTGCTGGCCGACAACGGTGCCGGCGCATGGCTGCTGTGGGACGGCAAGCGCAGCCGGATCGACCTGGCCGACCACGCCATCACCGGTGCCCTGGGTCTGGGCGAGCGGGGTTCGGCGGTGCCCACCCCGCGCCCGATCGCCACCGGCCTGTTCAACGCGATCCCGGAGGCGCCGGCCCTGGTGGCGCCGGTGATCCCCGGCGCCGGCGGCAAGCCGGCATACGACCTGCCCTCGGCCGCGCCGGTGGGCGCAGTTGTGGCGGCGCACTCGCTGGACGGCAACGCGCAAAGCACCCTGCGTTACTACGCGGTGCTGGAGGATGGTTTGCAGCCGATTTCTGGTGTGGTGGCGGCGGTGTTGCGTAATACGGATTCGCAGGGTTTGGAGCGGCCGCCGGTGTTGGGTGCTGATGATGTTGCGCGGCTGCCGGTTTCGCGGCAGTTGGATGTGTCGCGTTTCCCGGAGCAGCCGGTCAGGGTGGTTGATGCGGTGTCGGCGCCGGTGACGTGCGCGCATTGGAGCAAGCCGGCTGGGGCGAGCACGAGTTCGTTGACGTTGTTGTCGGGTTCGGCGTTGCCGTTGCGTGAGGGTGTGCAGACCTTGGATCTGGTGGGTGCGGGAGTGGGCGGCACTGCCGCACGCGTCGCGTTGACGCCGGGCTCGGGTTATTTTGCTCAGAGTGTCAACAGTGACCCGGCGGCCAACGCCAGCGCGGGCCCGCTGTTTTGGATTTCGGATACCGGTGTGCGCTATGGCATCAACACCGAGGCCGGCACCAATGGCGGCGAGGGAGACACCATCTCCGCGCTTGGTTTGAGTGGGCCGGCGTTGCCGATTCCGTGGTCGGTGTTGTCGCAGTTTGCTGTTGGTCCTGCTTTGTCGCGCAGTGATGCGTTGTTGGCTCATGATGGGTTGGCGCCGGATGCGCGTCCGGGTCGTCGTGCCACGGCTGGGTTGGGTGGCGTTTCTAGTGTTGGGGAGTCCCGGTGAGTCGTTTGATTTTTGAGGCCCGTCGTCGGTTGCCGGTGCCGCCGGTTGATCGGGGCACGATCACGATTGAGCCGCCGCCGGAGTTGCCGCGGTTGGTTCCGGCGTCGTTTTTGCAGCGGGCGTTGCCGGTGGTGATTGTGATTTTGATTGTGGGCATGGTGATTGCCATGGTCGCGACGGGGATGCGGTTGGTGTCTCCGGTGATGTTGTTCTTCCCGTTCGCGTTGTTGGTGGCGGCGGCCGGGATTTATCGGGGTGGGGATAAGAAGGCCCGCACGGTTGAGGTTGATGCTGAGCGGGCGGATTATCTGCGGTATTTGTCGGTGGTTCGCGACAATATTCGGGGTTCGGCGGCTAAGCAGCGGGCAGCGGCTCAGTGGTCGCATCCGGATCCGGTGGATTTGGTGGCGGTGCCGGGTTCGCGTCGGCAGTGGGAACGCGATCCTCATGATGAGGATTTTTTGGTGGTGCGCACGGGCCGGCATGCGGTGGGGTTGGCCAGTGCGGTGCGGGTGACTGATACCGCTGATGAGATTGATTTGGAGCCGGTCTCTCACAGTGCGTTGCGCAGTTTGCTCGATACCCAGCGCACGGTGCGGGATGTGCCGGTGGGTATGGACTTGGCGAAGCTGTCGCGGATCACGGTTTTGGGTGAGGGCCAGGACGCCGCTGCTGAGGTGCGTGCGGCGGTGCGGGCCTGGGTGGCTCAGGCGGTGTGCTGGCATGACCCGACGATGTTGGGGGTGGCGTTGGCCTCACCGGAGTTGGAATCCGATGCGTGGAGCTGGTTGAAGTGGTTGCCGCACACTGATATCGCCGGCGCTGTCGATGGGGTGGGTCCGGCCCGTTATCTGGCGGCCAGTGGTGAGCAATTGGTGTCGTTGTTGGCGCCGGTGTTGGCGGGCCGCCCGGCGTTCACCGGTGAGCCGGCTGAGTCGGGTCGGCATTTGTTGGTGATCATCGATGACCCTGATTTTGATGTGGCGGCCTCGGTGTTGGGGTCGGCGCGGGCCGGGGTGAGTGTGATCGTGCGGGCGACGGTGGCGCCGAGCCGCGAGCAGTACCCCGATCCTGAGCGTCCGATCCTGCGCATCAGCGCCGGTGGGGGTGCGATTGATCGGTGGCAGTCGGGGGGCTGGGCGCGTTATGTCGATGCCGCCGATTCGTTGGGGGCTGCGCAGGCGGCGCATGTGGCGCGGCGGCTCTCCCGCTGGGATTCCAACCCGACCCATGCCGGGTTGCGCTCGGCGGGCACTCGGGGGGCCACCTTCACCAGCTTGTTGGGCATCAGCGACGCCTCCCGGTTGGATGTGGCGGCATTGTGGTCCCCGCGTAGCCGGGAAGAAGAACTACGGGTGCCGATTGGGGTGACCGCGACCGGGGAGCCGTTGTACTTCGATCTCAAGGATGAGGCCGAGGGCGGGATGGGTCCGCACGGGTTGATGATCGGCATGACCGGCTCGGGTAAGTCCCAAACTTTGATGGCGATCTTGTTGTCCTTGTTGACCACGCATTCGGCGGATCGGTTGATCGTGATCTACGCCGACTTCAAAGGCGAGGCCGGCGCCGACATCTTCCGGCACTTCCCGCAGGTCGTGGCGGTCATCTCGAACATGGCCGAAAAGAAATCCCTCGCCGATCGCTTCGCGGACACGTTGCGCGGTGAGGTGGCGCGGCGGGAGTTGTTGCTGCGTGAGGCGGGCCGCCGGGTTCAGGGCAGTGCGTTTAACTCGGTGACCGAGTATGAGGCCGCGATCGCCGCCGGTCATGACCTGGCGCCGATCCCGACGTTGTTCATCGTCGCTGATGAATTCACCTTGATGCTGGCCGATCATCCCGAGTACGCCGAATTGTTCGACTATGTGGCCCGTAAGGGACGCTCATTTCGCATCCACATCCTGTTCGCGTCGCAAACGTTGGATGTCGGCAAGATCAAAGACATCGACAAGAACACCTCCTACCGCATCGGGTTGAAAGTCGCCTCGCCCAGCGTGTCTCGCCAGATCATCGGGGTCGAAGACGCCTATCACATCGAGTCGGGCAAAGAACACAAGGGCGAGGGCTTTTTGGTGCCGGCCCCAGGCGCGGCCCCCATCAAATTCCGCAGTACTTATGTCGACGGGATTTATGACCCGCCCCGGCAATCACCGGCGGTGGTGATGCATGCCCTGCCGGAGCCGAAACTGTTCACCGCCGGTGCCGTCGATGCCGGTACGCAGACCACCGTCGTGGGCGAGGTCGACGAAGAGGTGTTGGGTCCGCCGCGCAAGCTGATCGCCACCATCGGCGATCAGTTGGCCAACTACGGGCCGCAAGCCCCGGCGTTGTGGTTGCCCCCGTTGGATGACCCGATCCCGCTGGCGGCCACGTTGGCTTCTGCCGGGATCGCTGAGCGGGCGTTGCGCTGGCCGTTGGGTCAGATCGACAAGCCCTTCGAGATGCGCCGTGACCCGCTGGTCTTCGATGCCCGCTCCGCGGCGGGCAACCTGCTCATCCACGGTGGCCCCAAATCGGGTAAGACCACGGCCTTGCAGACGTTCATCCTCTCCGCCGCGGCGCTGCATTCACCGCGGGAAGTCAGCTTCTACTGCCTCGATTACGGCGGCGGGCAGTTGCGGGCCCTAGAAGACCTGGCCCATGTGGGCAGTGTCGCCTCCGGGTTGGAGCCCGAGAAGATCCGGCGCACCTTCGGCGAACTCGAACAGTTGTTGACTGCGCGTCAGCAACGCGAAGCGTTCCGCGATGGCAGCATCGGCGCCCTCAACGACGGCTACGGTGAAGTCTTCTTGGTGATCGACAACCTGTATGCGTTCAGCCGGGATAACACCGATGCGTTCAACACCCGCAACCCGCTGCTGGCCAAAGTCACCGAACTGGTCAACGTGGGCCTGGCCTACGGCATCCACGTGATCGTCACGACCCCGAGCTGGCTGGAAGTCCCGTTGGCCATGCGCGACGGGCTCGGCTTGCGCCTGGAACTGAAACTGCACGATGCCCGCGACAGCAACGTGCGGGTGGCCGGAGCGTTGACCCGCCCGGCTGAGGCGGTGCCGGCCAACCAACCCGGGCGTGGTCTGACCATGGCCGCTGAGCATTTCTTGATCGCCGCACCGGATCTGGCCCAGATCGAGGCGATCAACGCCCGCCATCCCGGGCTGGCGGCACCGCCGGTGCGGTTGTTGCCGACCAACCTGGCACCCGAAGAAGTCGGGGTGCTCTATCCCGCGGTCGATCATGTGGTCATCGGGGTCCGCGAAGAGGACCTGGCCCCCGTGCAGGTGGACTTCACCACCAACCCGCTGCTGCTGGTGCTCGGGGACGCCAAATCCGGCAAAACCACCCTGCTGCGCCACATCATCCGCACCGTGCGGGAGCACTCCAGTGCTGATCAGGTGGCGTTCACCGTCATCGACCGCCGTTTGCACCTCGTCGATGAACCCCTCTACCCCGACAATGAGTACACCGCGAACATCGATCGGGTCATCCCGGCCATGCTCGGCCTCTCCGCGTTGATCGGCTCCCGCCGGCCCCCCGCAGGCCTATCGGCAGCGGATCTGGCCTCCTGGAGCTATGACGGCCACACCCACTACCTGATCATCGACGACGTCGACGCCATCCCCGACACCCCGGCCCTGACCGGCCCCCACGCCGGGCAACGACCATGGACCACCCTGATCGAACTGCTCTCCCAAGCAAACGATCTCGGACTACGGGTCATCGTCACCGCACGCGCCACCGGCTCAGCACACGCCTTAATGACCAACCCACTACTGCGACGGCTCAACGACCTGCAAGCCACCACCCTGATGCTCTCCGGCAACCCCGCCGACAGCGGCAAAATCCGCGGCCAACGCTTCGCACGCCTACCCGCAGGACGCGCAATCCTCCTAACCGACAACGACGAACCCACCTACCTACAACTAGTCAACCCAACATTCAGCGAAACCTTGACGCGCTGACGCGTATCGAATTACGGAAGGGGAAATTGTCATGACGCTCAATGTGGTTCCGGAAGGTCTCGCCGCCGCCAGTGCAGCGGTCGAGGCATTGACCGCCCGTCTGGCGGCAGCGCAGGCCAGCGCCGCCCCGCTGATCACCGCGGTGGTTCCACCAGCCGCCGACCCGGTGTCGCTGCAGACCGCTGCCGGTTTCAGCGCGCAGGGCAGTGAGCACGCCGCGGTGGCGGCGCAGGGCGCCACCGAGTTGGGCCGCGCCGGTGTCGGTGTCGGTGAGTCTGGTGTCAACTACGCCGCCGGTGACGCGGCGGGCGCCTCGACGTATTTCTTGGGCACGCGCGGCTGATGATTTCCGCCCCGGTCTGGATCGCCTCCCCGCCGGAGGTGCATTCAGCATTGCTGAGCAGCGGCCCCGGACCGGGTCCGTTGTTGTCGGCTGCCGGGGTGTGGAATTCATTGAGCGTCGAATACGCCTCAGTGGCAGACGAACTCACCGCTCTGCTCGGGGCGGTGCAGACCGGCGCATGGCAGGGACCCAGCGCCGAGCAATACTTGGCCGCGCACGCGCCGTATCTGGCGTGGCTGGGCCAGGCCAGCGCGGACAGTGCCGGGGTAGCCGCGCAGCATGAGGTGGCCGCCACGGCGTACACCAGCGCGCTGGCGTCGATGCCGACACTGGCCGAACTGGCCACCAATCACATGACGCACGGGGTGCTGGTAGCCACCAACTTCTTCGGGATCAACACGATCCCGATCGCGCTCAACGAAGCCGACTATGTCCGGATGTGGATCCAGGCAGCCACCACCATGAGCACCTATCACGCGGTGTCCGGTGCGGCCCTGGCGTCGGCGCCGCGGCCGGTGGAGGCCCCTCCGGTGGTCAAGTCCGATTCGGCCTCGCCTGCCGACGACACTTCCTCGGGGGGCATCGGGGATTTCTTCACCAGGCTGTTCGAACAGCTCGGCCAGCTCCTGGCCAACCCGATCGGGGTGATCCGGGAGATCCTGAGCACGCCCGGCGCCCTGGTGACCTGGTTCCCCTTGCTGTTCTTTATCGCCTACGAGGCCTTCTTCATCCCGTTCGGCTTCACCTTCTGGGGAGTGATGCTGGGCGCGACGATCATGGTGCCGATCGTCCTGGGCGTCGGGCTCGCCTACCTGGCCGACCTCCTGGGCGGGGACTGGACCATGGACGAGGTCGCCAAGCCGGCGCCGGGTGCGGCCGCCCCATCGCCCGATCGGCCGACCGTCGCGGTGGCAGGCTTTGGGCCCGGGATCGCCACACCCGGTGCGGCGAGTGTTCCGGCAGCGCCGCCCGCCCCGGCGGCGGCACCTCCCGCTCCGGCAGCCGGGGCGATGGGCTTCGGCTACCTGGTCGGAGGGGGCGACCCGGGTACCGGACTCGGCCCGACCCTGACCGACCGCAACAAGGCGCAGGCACCGTCGTCACGGGTGCCCGCTGCCGCGGCGGCGGTGAGCAGCTCAGCCCGGGAAAGATCTCGGGCGCGGCGGCGGCGCCGCGCTGTCCTGCACGACCACGCCGACGAGTTCATGGACATGAATTCGGGTCCTGCAACCGATCCCGCCGGGGAGACGCCGTCCGCGGCTGGATCGGACCGCGGCACCGGGCCGCTCGGATTCACCGGAACGGTGGAAAAGCGTGCCGGCAGTGCGGCATCCGGGTTGACCACCTTGACCGGTGACGGATTCGGCGGCGGCCCGAATATGCCGATGTTGCCCGATACCTGGAGCGATAAAGAACTTGGCGACTCCGCTGGGGAGTCGGAATCGGAACCGAAGTAGAAGTCAGGAAAGGAGTGCGGGGATGAGTATGTTGGATGCGCATATTC
>NZ_AUWR01000079.1 GCF_000455125.1 Mycobacterium sp. UM_WGJ | reverse complement strand
GGCGGCTGCGGCGTTTCAAGGGTCGCATGCCCGGTTTGTGGCGATGGCGGCGCGGGTGAATGCGTTGCTGGATATGGCGCAGGTGAATCTGGCGGATGCGGGCAACACCTACGTGGCTGCCGACGCGGCCGCGGCGAGCTCTTACACCGGATTCTGACCAGAAGGGATTTTGTGATGTCACAGATTCTGTACAACTACCCGGCGATGCTGGCCCATGCGGCTGAGATGAACGGGTATGCGGGCACGTTGCAGGCGGTGGGTGCTGACATTGCCAGTGAGCAGGCGGCGTTGTCGGCGGCGTGGCAGGGCGATACGGGTATGACGTATCAGGCGTGGCAGGCGCAGTGGAATCAGGCGATGGAGGAGTTGGTGCGGGCCTATCACGCGATGGCTACCACCCATGAGACCAACACCTTGGGCATGCTCGCCCGTGATACCGCCGAAGCCGCCCGCTGGGGCTGACCCCTCACTCTGACCGAAAAAAATTCTGCCGCAACGTATTAAGCAGGCTGACGTGTTGGATTCCTATCCGCGCCTCGGCTCGAACTTCTGATGAACCAGCCAGACCAACAAAGGAGAAGTCTCATGTCCACCCAATCGCTGTCCACCCGCTCCGATTTGGACGTCGTGAAACTCGGTGAATACATCGGCGCCCGGATCGATGGAGTCCAGCTGGGCGGTGACCTGGACAACGAGACCGTCACCGCGATCAACGACGCGTTGGTCGCTCACAAGGTGATCTTCTTCCGCGGCCAGCACCACTTGGACGATGTCGCCCAGTTCGAGTTCGCTCAGCTGCTGGGGACGCCGACGGCACCCCACCCGCTGTTGCCGGGCGAGGGCGCCATTCTTCCGATCGACTCCTTTGGCGGCACCGCCGCGAACAGCTGGCACACCGACGTCACGTTCGTGGATCGGGCACCCAAGGCGTCACTGCTTCGGGCCGTAGAGCTGCCGCCCTACGGTGGAACCACGCTGTGGGCCAACACGGTTACCGCCTACGAGCAGCTGCCCAATCCGCTGGCCCGGTTGGCGGACGAGCTCTGGGCGGTGCACAGCAACGCCTTCGACTACACGCAGCTCGACCTGACGGACTCCAAGCAGCTTGAGAAGTACGCAGACCTTCTGCAATCCGAGGAGTTTCAGCAGTACATCCAGACGTTCAACTCCACCACGTACGAGACGCAGCACCCTGTGGTGCGGGTGCACCCCGAGAGCGGAGAACGCTCTCTGCTGTTGGGCAACTTCGTGCAACGAATCGCGGATGTCAAGCACTCCGAGTCGCGTGTGCTGTTCCAGCTCTTCCAGGAGCGGATCACTCGGCCGGAGAACACCATCCGGTGGAACTGGCAGCTGGGCGACCTGGCGATCTGGGACAACCGGTCCACCCAGCACTACGGAGTCTCCGATTTCGGTCAGGCGCACCGGCGGTTGCACC
Organism: Mycobacterium sp. UM_WGJ; assembly: GCF_000455125.1. Lineage (GTDB taxonomy): Bacteria > Actinomycetota > Actinomycetes > Mycobacteriales > Mycobacteriaceae > Mycobacterium. The sequence continues at coordinate 6,049 of NZ_AUWR01000079.1, read as the reverse complement.
GGATCACCCTTGCCGGCGACATTCCGGTCAGCGTTCACGGTGAGCGCAGTCGCGTCCTCCAGGGCGACGCTTCGGCGTACTCCGTGATCGGAGAGCATCGAGCGGTGGCGTAAGCCACCAATCGTTTCGGGCCGTACAGCTTTGAGTGGGAAGTGATTCGAGGATGAATAACCGTGACGTGGGCGTGCTGGAGGCACGTACTCGCACAACCAAGGTGGATGCCGACATCGTCAGCCGGTTCGCCACCTGCAGTCGAGCGCTGGGTATCGCGGTCCACGGTCGGAAGCGGCCCGCCGACCTGGCCGCGGCCCGCACCGGCTTCGCAGCGCTGACCCGTGTCGCCCACGATCAATGCGATGCGTGGGTGGGACTGGCCGCTGCCGGCGATACCTCGGCACGGGTATTGGAGGCGGTTTGGCGCACCGAGCCGTCGGTGGGTGCCCTGCAACGGCAACTCGACCTGCAGCACGGTGCGCTGGGCTTCCACTACGACTCCGGTCTGTACCTACAGTTCCGTGCCACTGATCCCGACGACTTCCAGCTGGCCTACGCCAGCGCGCTGACCGCGGCAGGCCGGTATGGAGAGGCGTACCGGCTTGTCTCCGAGATCGCCGAGCGCCGACCGGGATTCCGTGATGCCCGCTGGGTCGCCACGGTGATCCACTACCGCGCCGAACGGTGGTCGGATGTGGTGAAGCTGCTGACTCCGATCGTCAACGACCCGGAGCTGGACGACTTGTACGCCCACGCCGCCAAGGTCGCCCTAGGCAGTGCCCTTGCGCGGCTGGGAATGTATGCCCCGGCGTTGTCGTACCTGGAGGAGCCGGACGGGCCGATCGCGGCCGCGGCCACCGACGGGGCCTTGGCCAAGGGATTGGTTCTTCGTGCGCAGGATGATGAGGAGACCGCGCTCCAACGAGCGTCGCTGGCGGTCCTGCACCCGTCATCGGTGCAACGCCTCGACGGCCATACCGTCCTGGCCCGCGACTGGCTGACACGGCTCCGCTGGCCCAGCAGCACCAACCGGCGTTCACCGGCCGATGTCACCGTGAGCTGAACAGCAGCTGACCTTGACCGCGGCGGGCCGTCGAATGCCTCGGTGACTTCGCCCTTTTAATCCGAATGCCGAAGCCGAATCACCGAGAAAGGTGCACTGTTCGCTACGGCTGCATTCCCCACTTAAGCGTGCCACCGCGCGATACCGCCGGCGGCCACCTAGCCGGTCGGCCCTGGCCCGGAGGCAACCGGGGATGGCTATTCTTTGCCGATGGACAGCCAAACACCCGGCAGCCAAGGGCCGATCTTCGAGGATCCGTCAGAGCAGCCGGCAAGTGACGCTGCCAACCGGCCTGCACGCCCATGGCTTCCAGTGGCCGTTGCTGCCGCCGCCCTCGTTATGGCCATTGCCCTGATCGCCGCTGCCCTGATCGCCGCTGCCCTGATCGTGAGTCGCCGCGGCCATGAGCCCGAGTCATCTCATCCCTTCGAGAGCGAGGCGTTTGGCAGCTCGTTGTCGAGCAGATGCAGCCCCAGCGCGGTGCCGCTCGCCGAACTCGATCACCGCACTGCCGACGAGCCCAGGCTGGCGCTGCCCCGACCGCCCGGCTGGGCCTTGGACCCCGCACCGAGACCGCCGGCAGTTCGGGCGGTGATGAAGGGCCCGGGCATTGAAGCCCACCGTAACCAGCCGAACGCCGTTGTGACACTGGAGAACCTCACCGGGGCAGTCAGAACTGCACAGGAAGCAATCGATTGGGAGATCGCGGGGTTATCCAAGATCGGCGTCGTTGTTGACCGCGTCCCCAGCACTGTTTGCGGCTACCCCGCCGCGACGCTTACCTACGACATGGGCCTGCCCGATCACGAGGCAACCTGCCTGATCGTGGCGGGCCGGGACAGCGCCGACAAGCTCTGGGCTGCCGTGGTCACCGTTCAGTCCTTCTACCCCGGTACCCCGGACTACGTGAGTGAAAAGCACGCAATCCTCAGCGGCTTCCAGTTCGCCTTCGCCGGCGACTAATCGGACTGCAGGGCGATGCGCAGGGCGTCGATCTGGTCGAGTTCGGCTTGCCCGGCCTGCACATGGACCGCATGCAGCGAGCCATTCCAGGCAAACGGCGGCTGGTAGTCATCGGAGACCGGTAAGCCTCGGTCGTAGCCGAGGGTGAGGTGCGTGCCACCGTGCTGCCAGATGAACGGCAGCGAATGTTCAGTCGTCGTGCTTGCGATGACGGTGTTGTCCACGACGGCGTCGACGGCGACACCGCCGGACACCAGCCGCAGTACGCAACCGACGAGGTGGCGCCCGGAGGGCAGTCGCTGCTCGCAACGCAGGTGCAGCGGTCCGCTGGGCAACGCCACCGCGACGTTCAGGCTGCCGTCGACGACGTAGGCGGCCAACCCGCCGTTGCGGTCGCCGATGGTGAACAGCACACCACGGGGCGTGTCCGGTGCGACCTCCACGTCGGCCAGGATGTGACCTCCGCCGGCCAGCATCGGCAGCGCTTCATCGAGCACCGGTCCGGCCTGCGGGTACAGCGTGACCTCCAGGCCGACCGGATACTGCGGCGATGCCGCAGCGGACAGTCGGCCGATGAGTGAGTCCAGCAGTGGCAGAACGTTGTTCGCTGCCGCTTCGTTCGCCCACTGCTCCTTGAGCTGTTCGATGATCTCCGGATGGTCCGCGGCGAGGTCGTGCGACTCGGAGAAGTCCTCGTCGAGGCGGAACAGTGCCCAGTGGTCGCTCTCGAAGTCGCGGCTGCCCGTGAGTAACAGGTCCTCGTCCATCACGCCGACTGGAACGTGATCGGTGGTGGCTTTCCAGCCGTCGGCGAAGATGGCCCGGGAACCCATCATCTCGAAGTACTGCACGGAACGCGGATTGGGTGCTCCGGGATCGGTGAAGGAGGGCAGCAGGCTGGCGCCCTGGATGGGCTGCTGTGCAATGCCGTCCACAAACTCCGGGGCGGAGACTCCGCACGCGTCGAGCACCGTCGGCAGGACGTCGATCGCGTGGGCGAACTGCCCCCGAACCCCACCGCCCTCACGAATCGTTCTGGGCCAGTGCGCGATAAACGGCACCCGGGTGCCTCCGAGCCACGTGTAGCGCTTCCACAGCCGAAACGGTGTGTTGCCAGCCCACGCCCAACCCCACGCGTAGTGCGGATAGGTGCGCGGTCCGCCCCACTCGTCGAGCTGCTCCAGGTTCTCGGTGAGGTCATCGCGCACGCGATGGGTGAACCGGTGCTCATTGACCGTGCCCGACACGCCGCCTTCGGCGCTGGCGCCGTTGTCGGACATCAACAGAATCAGGGTGTTATCGAGTACTCCGATGCGCTCAAGGGTGTCGACCAACCGGCCGATCTGTGCGTCGGTATGGCTGAGGAAGCCGGCGTATACCTCGTGCATCCGGGCGTACAGCCGGCGCTCGTCGGCACTCAGGTCCTCCCAGGCCGGCACCCATGGCGGCCGTGGCGTCAAGGTCGTACTGGCCGGGACGACCCCAGATTTCACCTGCCGAGCGAACAAGTCGTCGCGCCAGGAATCCCATCCGGCGTCGAATTTGCCCGCGTAGGCATCTGCCCAGGAGCGTTCCACGTGGTGCGGTGAATGCATGGCGCCCGGCGTGAAATACAGGAAGAACGGCTTGCCTGGGGCGCTGGCCTGTTGACTCAGCACCATCCGGATCGCTTCATCGGCGAGGTCTTCGGTCAAGTGGTAGCCCTCATCCGGCCGAGCCGGTGGCTCGACGAACGAATTGTCGCGAACCAGTTCCGGCGCCCACTGATTGGCATCGCCGCGCAGAAACCCGTAGTACCGCTCGAATCCCAACCCCAGCGGCCACTGGCTGAACGGCCCTGCGCCACCACGCTCCCCGCGTGGCACCAGATGCCATTTCCCGGTCGCCAGCGTGCTCCAGCCTGAGTCCCGCAGAATCCGTGGCAGCGTTGCCGCCGAGCGTGGAATGTGCGCGCTGTAGCCGGGATGCGTGGTGGGTAGATCTGCCAGGAAACCCATGCCGACCGCGTGGTGGTTGCGCCCGGTCAACAGTGCCGCCCGAGTCGGCGAGCACAGGGCGGTCACGTGAAACCGGTTGTAGCGCAGTCCTCCGGACGCCAGGCGATCGATGGTCGGCGTCGAGATATCCGATCCGTAGCAGCCGAACTGGGCGAACCCGAGGTCGTCGAGCAGAATCACCACGACATTGGGCGCGTCCTGTGGTGGGCGCTGGGGTTGGCTCATCTCGGTGTCGCCTTTCATTACGAACCGCGGGTAGTCAAGTGACTACGTTTGTCGAGAAGATTCTGGAGCGCCATTGCGGATCGCACGGTGCGGAAGGGAATTCGGCTGACCATGCGGCGCTCGCGCCCTTGAGGCGGCCTAGTTCGCCACCGCTTCTGACGCCGGGCACGCATCATCGCCGGGCGTGGACGACAGCGCCTGCGCTGTCAGCTCAGGGGCGCCGGACTGGCGGTCCGAGCGGTAAGCAGGGTCGAAGCGACGGACGGTGGCGACGAGCAGCAGCGCGATAACCGGTGCGATTACGCCGTACAGCGCCGGTACGGTGCCGATTTCGGCGCTGTCGAGCAGCTGTGGGCTCAGCGCTATCGCCGTGGCCACCATCGCGTTGTGCATCCCGATTTCCAAGCTGATGGCAATCGCCTGCCGCGGAGCAAGTTTCATCCACCGCGGCACGAGATAGCCGATGGCCAAGCTGATGGTGGCGAAGGACACGATGGCGCCGGTGAGGGCGCCGAGGTTGCTGAGCAGTGTCGACTGCCCTCCGGCGATCGCCGCTATGGAGATCGCGACCAGCAGCGTGGCCGCGGCGACCCGGACTGGCCGCTTCAAACGGCGAGCCAGCTCGGGGAAACGTTCGCGAATGGCCACGCCGATGGCAGTGGGAATGAGCACGAGACCGACCACTGCGACGAACTTGTCCAGCTGCAGCGGGATACTCCTTCCCTCGCCGGTGAACCAGGCGGTCGAGAATGCCAGGATCGCCGGTAGGGAGGCGATGGAGAGCACCGCGTTGATCGCGGTAAGCGTGAGATTGAGCGCCAGGTCGCCATTGACCAAGTGGCTGAAGACATTGGCCAACAGACCGCCGGGTACCGCCGATATCAGCATGAGTCCCACCGCGAGCTTCGGCGGAAGGCTGAACGCTTCGGCGATCAGCAGGCAGACGGTCGGCAGCACGATTGCCTGGCTGATCAGTGCGACCGCGAGCGGGCGCTTCAATGCGGCGGCCCGCCTGAAGTCGGCGACGGTGAGGGTCATTCCCAGTGCGAGCATGGCCGTCACGACGACCAAAGGGAAAAACCGGTTATCCATAATTCTCCGCGGTGTTCGTGCGCAGACGCCATGACGGTTAGGCCGCCCACCGGCGCCGGGGCGATGATGCAGTGATTGCTCAGCTTGCCGCAACCGGTCGCATTCCGGCCCGCAGATCGGGTCGGGCGCGAAGCGGGATATCGCCGCGAGGCGGGGCGTTGAGCAAACGGTTACACCAGCTTTCCCAGGGGCTTCGGCGGCGATATGAGTGGCCTGGATCCACCGATGAGGTCCGCTATGCCGACCGTCTGCCGCGGCGCCGTGCACCATGGAGCCTGGGCGGCGCTGAGATCATGAGTCAGGCCGGGATCGGCTTGCGTGGAGTGCCTAATCCACAGTGCTCCAAGGCAATTGCCACGCCGATGGTGAAGATCCGGGAAGTTCTCCCGCATCGGGCTCCGGCGCGGACGAGTCGCCGTGTCCGCTTCGCATCGTCTCGTCGACCGATGACGGCGGCGCCAGAATGACTCTTGCGATGGCCGGCGGCCACTCGCATCCCGACCAAGCGGGCCAATGACTGGCTACGCCCATCGGACCTTGAGGCCAGGCTGGAATCCTTTTGAGCGGAATCAGCGGCCGCGACGTCGCGCGCAGCGGGTGCAGTTGGGTGAGATCGCGCATCGGTTGTTTTCGCGACGATGTTTGCAGGCAATTCCGAGGCGCCCGCGTAGACTCACCGGGCGAACTTTTCATCAGAAACAGTGAGGTAGGGCAA
>NZ_AUWR01000078.1 GCF_000455125.1 Mycobacterium sp. UM_WGJ | reverse complement strand
TCGACGTAGGAGAGGCGACGCTGGGACCGCCGCGTGAACCGGGCGGTAGCCTGTCCGATCGCCGCTGGTATTGCCCGCGGCACCCGCAGACCTGTAGGAGGCAGGCCTTGGCGAAAGAGACCATCGCCGTGCTGTTTGCGCTCGGCGCCGCGCTGTTCGGCGCGATCAGCGACGTGATACAGCAGCGCAGCGCCCACCGGGTCGGTGACCAGGGGATCGGGGCCGCCGCACTGTTCGCCCGGCTGCTGACCGATCGGCAGTGGTGGGTGGGCACGGTGTCGGGTCTGGTGGCTGTGAGCCTGCAGGCCGTGGCGCTGGGCCTCGGGTCGGTGCTGCTGGTGGAGTCGTTGCTGGTCACCTCACTGTTGTTCGCGTTGCCGCTGGGGGCCCGCCAATCCGGTCATCGCCTGCGGCGATCGGTCTGGCTGTGGTCGGCGCTGCTGGTGGCCGCCGACTTCGTCATCATCGCCGTCGGTAACCCGACCGCCGGGCAGGAACGAGCCTCCCTGGATGCCTGGGTCGGGGTGATCGCGGTACTGGCGCCGACGGTGTTGCTGTGTCTGATCGGGGCGCGAGCCTACGCGGGGCGGGCGGCGGCGGCCGTGATGCTGGCAGCGGTGTCGGCCATCTCGTGGGGCATCTTCGCGGTGCTGACCAAGGGAGTGGTCGACTTGATCGGCCACGGCCCGCGCGCAATGTTCACCGCACCGGAGCTGTACGCATGGGGAGCGGTCGCACTGACCGGCGCGGTGTATCAGCAGTCGTCGTTTCGGGCCGGAGCCCTGACAGCCTCGTTGCCGACGATCACGGTGCTGGAACCCATAGTGGCCGCGACACTGGGCGTGGTCCTGCTCGGCGAGGTCCTCGACCCTGGCCGCGATGCCGCGTTCGCGCTGGTGCTGGCGGTGGCGACGCTGGTCGCCGCGGTCGCAGCGCTGTCGCGGGATCAGGCGGTCACCGCAGGCGAGCCGGCCGTCGTGGTGGCCTGACGGTACTGACTTCGGAGGTGCAGTTACGCGGCCGCCGGTGCCCTCGCTCCCGATCCGGAAGGTGAACAGCGGGTATCGTTGCCCGATTGAGGAGGGGGCCATGTCGACAGGGAATTTCCTAGCGGCGCTGCTCGCGCTGTGCGCCGCACTGGCGTCCGCGATCGGCGACGTGATCCGGCAGCGGTCGGCCCAGGAGATCACTGACCAGCAGGTTGGCCACCTGGAGCTGTTCTGGTTGTCGCTGCGCGACCCACGCTGGTGGGGCGGCGGTGCAGCGGCGGTGGCGAACTACGCGCTGCAGGCGGTGGCGCTGGCGGTCGGCTCGGTGATGCTGGTGACGGGTTTGCAGGTGACCGCGCTGCTGTTCGCGCTGCCGATGTATGCCTGGCTGACTCATCGCCGGGTGACCAACTGGGAGTGGATGTGGGCCATCCTGCTGGCTGCGGCGCTGGCGGTGGTCGTCGTGGTGGGGGATCCGACCGAAGGCAAACAACACGCGCCGGCGGCCACCTGGATCATCGTGTCAATAGTGCTGTCCGCGGTGCTGGTGGGCTGCGTGCTGGCCGCCCGGATCTACAAGGACCGGCCGGCGGCGGCGGTGCTCCTGGCGGTGGTGGCCGGTACCTCGCTGGCGGTATTCGCCTTGCTGACGAAGGTCCTGGTCGAGGTGCTCAAAGCCGACGGCATCGACGCAGTGCTGCGGGCGCCCGCCCTGGTGCCCTGGCTGGTGGCGACGTTGGCCGGGATGATCTTCCAGCAGTCGGCGTTTCGCGCCGGTGCGCTGACCGCCTCCATGCCGACGATGATCGTGGCCAAACCGCTGGTGGCCAGCGCGCTGGGCGTACTGCTGCTCAACGAGACCATCCAGGCCGGCGGGACCGAGGACGTCGCGGTGATCATCGGGGTGGTGCTGATCGTGATCGCCACAGCGGCACTGGCGCGCGGCGAGGCCGCCACCATCGTCGCCGATGCCGGCGCCGACCTAGCCGAGCCGGTGGCGGCGCCAACGACCAGCTAGCTTGGTGCCGTGCTGGGACCGATAGCGATCATGCCGTCGGCGCCGGTGCTGGTGCCCGAGCTGGCCGGCACCGCCGCTGAAGCCGCCGAGTTGCGGGCCGCTGCGCTGACCACTGCCCGAGCGCTACCGGCGCGCTGGGTCGTCCTCGGGGCCGGACCGGACGCGGTGTACGGGCCCGAGAGCGCCGGCACATTCGCCGGATTCGGCGTTGATGTCGCGGTGCGGCTGTCACCGACCGCCCAGCAACCTGCCGATCTGCCGCTGACCGCCCTGGTCGCCGGGTGGGTGCGCGGCCAGGTCGCACCCGATGCCGAGGTGCGGGTGCACTGCTGCGCGGACCCGGACGCGGCGCTGGCCACCGGCAGGAGGGTGCGCACCGAGATCGACCAAGCCGGCGAGCTCACCGGCGTGTTGCTGGTTGCCGACGGCGCCAACACCTTGACCCCGACAGCCCCGGGCGGTCACCACCCGGCCGACGTCGAATGCCAGCGCGCCCTCGACGATGCGCTGGCCGGCGGCGACGTCACCGCACTGACCGGCTTGCCCCCGCAGGTCGTCGGCCGGGCAGGATTCGCGGCCCTGGCCGGGCTGGCCCGGACGGCACCGCGCGCTGTCACGCAGCTCTACCGTGACGCCCCGTATGGCGTCGGCTACTTCGTGGGGGTCTGGCGACCGTGAGGCCGATAGCGGTCGTCGGGCCGACTGGGACGGGCAAATCGCAACTGGCACTGGACCTGGCCGCACAGCTGGGCGGCGAGATCGTGAACGCCGATGCCATGCAGCTCTACCGTGGCATGGACATCGGCACCGCGAAACTGCCACCCGGTGAGCGTGCCGGCATTCCGCATCATCAACTCGACGTGCTCGATGTCGTCCAGACCGCGACGGTGGCGCGCTATCAGCAGGCCGCGGCGGCGGACGTCGAGGCGATCATGGATCGCGGCGCGGTGCCGATCATCGTGGGTGGATCGATGCTCTATCTGCAGGCACTGCTCGACGACTGGTCGTTCCCGGCCACCGATCCGGTGGTGCGGGCCCGCTACGAGCAGCGGCTGGCTGAGGTCGGGGTTGCCGCCCTGCACGCCGAACTGGCCGGCGCCGACCCTGCCGCCGCCGCGGCGATCCTGCCCACCGATGGCAGGCGGATCGTGCGGGCACTGGAAGTGGTGGAACTGACCGGAGCGCCGTTCGCCGCCTCCGCACCGTCGATCGGAGCGCCGCGCTGGGACACCGTGATCATCGGATTGGACTGCGACACAGCAATTCTCGACGAGCGACTGGCTGTTCGCACCGAGACCATGTTTGCCCAGGGGCTGGTCGCCGAAGTTCAGCGACTGCTGCAGTCGGGGTTGCGGGACGGGGTCACCGCCGCCAGAGCGCTGGGCTACGCCCAGGTGATCGCCGACCTCGATGCCGGAGGCGACGGTGCTGGCGCCCAGGAACCGACCTTCATCGGCACCCGCCGGTATGTGCGCCGCCAGCGTTCCTGGTTCCGCCGCGACCATCGCACTCATTGGCTCGATGCCGCCGGCGGTGGCCTGCTCGACGCGGCGCTGGCCGCGGTGCGGCACGTATCCTGAGCACATGCTTTTCGCCAAGGGCCACGGCACCCAGAACGACTTCGTGTTGCTGCCGGACCTGGACGCGGCACTGGACTTGACCCCGGCCGCGGTGGCCGCGCTGTGCGACCGCCGTCGTGGCCTGGGCGCCGACGGTCTGTTGCGGGTGACCACCGCCGGTGCGGCGGCGGACGCCGGGGTGCTCGACCAGCTGCCCGAGGGAGTCGCGCCCGGCGACTGGTTCATGGACTACCGCAACGCCGATGGCTCGGTGGCTGAGATGTGCGGCAACGGAGTGCGGGTGTTCGCGCACTATCTGCGCGCCGCCGGCCTGGAGTCCCGCGACGAGTTCGTCGTCGGCTCCTTGGCCGGGCCGCGACCGGTGGTCGTGCACCACGCCGACGACGTGCACGCCGAGGTGACCGTCGACATGGGCAAGCCGAACCTGCTCGGGAGCTCCGGACCGGCCTTCGAGGCACTGGTCGGGGGGCAGCGCTTCGCGGGCCTGGGCGTCGACGTCGGCAACCCGCACCTGGCCTGCGTGGATCCGGGATTGTCCGTGGCCGATCTGGCCGCCCTTGATGTCGGTGCGCCGGTGGTGTTCGACACTGCCCAGTTCCCCAATGGGGTGAACGTGGAGATCCTGACCGCTCCGCGCCAGGGTGCGGTGGCGATGCGGGTGCATGAGCGCGGTGTCGGCGAGACCCGCTCGTGCGGCACCGGCACGGTGGCCGCCGTGGTGGCGGCCCTGGCGTACAGCGGAGCCTCGACCGGCACGCTGCGGGTCGACATCCCCGGCGGACAAGTCAGCGTCACCGTCACCGAGGCGGGCAGCTACTTGCGCGGGCCGTCGGAGCTGGTGGCCCGGGGCGACATCGCGCCGCGGTGGTGGGCGGCGCAGTGAGCTATCCCGACTCGAGGCCCCAGCCCAGCACCGGTGAGCTGAACCTCGACGACCGCGCGGCACTGCGCCGTGTCGCCGGGCTGTCCACCGAACTCGCCGACATCTCCGAGGTCGAATACCGGCAACTGCGCCTGGAACGGGTGGTGTTGGTCGGTGTGTGGACCGAAGGCACCGCCGCCGAGGCCGACGCCAGCATGGTGGAGCTGGCCGCGCTGGCCGAAACCGCCGGCTCGGAAGTGCTCGAAGGCCTGATCCAGCGTCGCGAACGGCCCGACCCGGCCACCTATATCGGTTCCGGCAAGGCGCAAGAGTTGCGCGAGATGGTGCTGGCCACCGGCGCCGACACCGTCATCTGCGATGGGGAGCTGTCCCCGGCCCAGTTGAACGCGCTGGAAAAGGCGGTCAAGGTCAAGGTGATCGACCGCACCGCGCTGATCCTCGACATCTTCGCCCAGCACGCCACCAGCGCCGAAGGCAAGGCGCAGGTGGCGCTCGCGCAGATGCAGTACATGCTGCCGCGCCTGCGCGGCTGGGGTGAGTCGATGTCACGTCAGGCCGGTGGGCGGGCCGGCGGCGCCGGCGGTGGGGTGGGCACCCGCGGTCCCGGTGAGACCAAGATTGAAACCGACCGGCGGCGTATCCGGGAACGGATGTCCAAGCTGCGGCGCGAGATCAAGGCTATGAAGCAGGTGCGCGACACCCAGCGCAGCCGCCGCCGGCACAGTGACGTCCCTTCGGTGGCCATCGTCGGCTACACCAACGCCGGCAAATCCAGCCTGCTCAACGCACTGACCGGTGCCGGAGTGCTCGTTCAGGATGCGCTGTTCGCCACCCTGGAACCGACTACGCGCCGTGGGCAATTCGACGATGACCGTCCTTTTGTGTTGACCGACACAGTCGGGTTCGTTCGGCACCTGCCCACGCAGTTGGTGGAGGCGTTCCGTTCCACCCTGGAAGAAGTCGCCGATGCCGACTTGCTGGTGCATGTGGTCGACGGCTCTGATCCGGCGCCACTGGCGCAGATCGCCGCGGTCCGTGAGGTGATCTCCGACGTCATCGCCGAGCACGATTCCGGACCGACTGGCCAGCGTGCTCCGGAACTGTTGGTGGTCAACAAGATTGACGCCGCCGGAGATCTGGCGTTGGCGCAGCTGCGACGGGCCTTGCCCGACGCGGTGTTCGTCTCGGCGCACACCGGAGACGGCATTGACGCGCTGCGCCAACGGATGGCGCAGTTGGTGGCCCCGGTCGACACCGCAGTGGATGTCGTCATCCCTTACGGTCGTGGCGATTTGGTGGCCAGGGTGCATGAACAAGGCCGGGTGCAGCTGGCAGAGCACGGCGAGGGCGGTACCCGAATCCGTGCGCGGGTTCCCGCGGCACTGGCAGCGAGTCTGCGGGAATTCGCCGCCTTTTAGGTATTGCCGCACCGGTGCTATAGGCTGGTGCTCACGCGTCGTGGAACGCTTACTCACCGCCGTCCGGCCCCTGATGCCGATTTCAGCTGGCGTGTGAAGCTCTTCTCGCGGCGATCGCTATTGCCAACAGGCAATCTCGCCAACTCTGTGTTGCAGACAGATCGGTCCGCCTTGACGGCCGCTGTGGCACAGCCGATGCCGGAAAGGCATGTCATGACCACCAATTCATTCGCCGAACTCGGCGTGCCCGCTGAACTTGTCAGTGTGCTCGCCAATCGCGGTATTGCTGCTCCCTTCCCGATTCAGGTGGCGACCCTGCCGGACAGTCTGGCCGGCCGTGATGTGCTGGGTCGCGGCAAGACCGGCAGCGGCAAGACGCTGGCCTTCTCCCTGCCGCTGGTAGCTCGGCTGGTTGGCGAGAAGCGTCGCCCCGCCCGGCCGACCGGCCTGGTGCTGGCACCCACGCGGGAGCTGGCCACCCAGATCGCCGCGACGCTGGAACCGTTGGCGGCCGCCAGTGGGCTGAAGGTGACCACCATTTTCGGTGGCGTCTCGCAGAACCGCCAGGTGTCCGCGCTCAACGCAGGCGCCGACATCGTGGTGGCCTGCCCCGGCCGGCTCGAAGACCTGATGAAGCAGCGGCTGATCACGCTGGACGCGGTACGCATCAGCGTGCTGGACGAAGCCGACCACATGGCCGACCTCGGCTTCCTGCCCGGAGTCACCCGCATTCTGGCCGCGACCTCCGAAACCGGTCAGCGACTGCTGTTCTCGGCCACGCTGGACAACGGGGTCGACAAGCTGGTTCGGCGTTTTCTGCGGAACCCGGTGTCGCACTCCGTCGATGAACTCGACGCGCCCCCTCCGGCGATGACCCATCATGTGTTCCACGTGGCCGGGCTGCAGGACAAGAAGGATCTGGTGCAGCTGTTGGCGTCCGGCACCGGGCGGCGAATCCTGTTCTTGCGGACCAAGCATCAGGCCCGGAAACTGGCCCGCCAGCTCACCGAGTCCGGTGTGCCGTCGGTCGACCTGCACGGCAACTTGTCGCAACCGGCCCGCGAGCGCAATCTTGCGGCGTTCGCCGAGGGGGACGTGCGGGTTCTGGTGGCCACCGACATCGCCGCCCGCGGGGTGCACGTCGATGAGGTCGAATTGGTGGTTCACGTGGACCCGCCCGCCGAGCACAAGGCGTACCTGCACCGTTCCGGGCGTACGGCACGCGCCGGCAGCGCCGGCGATGTCGTCACCGTCGTCCTGCCCGAGCAGCGGCGCGAGACTCAGGTGCTGTTGCGCCGCGCGGGCATCAGCGTCGCCCCGCAACAGGTGGCAGCAGATTCCGCCTCGGTGCGCGACTTGGTGGGGGAGGTGGCGCCGTTGCGGGTGCCCGCCCCGGTGGCCCCGAAGGCCGCTCCGCCGGGCCGCGCCAAGAGTGCGCCGGGCCAGACCTCGCCGGGCCAGACCTCACCGGGCGGGTCCGGCCGTCCGCGACGCCGTCGTGGCGGCAGCGGTGCTGCACAGCCGGCATCTCAAGCCGGTGGCCGGCGCCGGCCGCGGGGCGGTGCCGGCCAGCGGCGGCACGATGGGGTGGCGCGCTAGCGCTGACACCCACCACTGCGTCGCCCAACCATCCGGTTGGTCTATTCTCGTCGGAAAGATCAGTCGACCGGAGGTCAGGCAATGAGTGCCGCAGTCAAGTACCAGCGAACCCTGTTCGAGCCCGAACACGAGCTGTTCCGGGAGTCGTTCCGCGCCTTCCTGGATCGGCACGCCGCGCCCAACCAGGAGGAGTGGGAGAAGGCCAAGATCGTCGACCGCTCCGTGTGGCTCGAGGCCGGCAAACAGGGCTTCCTGGGCATGGCGGTGCCCGAGGAGTACGGCGGCGGCGGCAACCCGGACTTCCGCTACAACACGATCATCACCGAGGAAGTCACCGCGGGCCGCTACAGCGGGCTGGGTTTTAGCCTGCACAACGACGTTTGCGCGCCGTACCTGTTGGAACTGTGCAACGAGGAGCAGAAGCAGCGCTGGCTGCCGAAGTTCTGCACCGGTGAGCTGATCACCGCGATCGCCATGACCGAGCCGGGCACCGGTAGTGACCTGCAGGGCATCAAGACCCGCGCGGTCAAGCAGGGTGACCACTACGTGCTCAACGGCTCCAAGACGTTCATCACCAACGGCATTCACTCCGACCTGGTGATCGTCGTCGCCCAGACCGACCCCGACAAGGGTGCGCAGGGCTTCAGCCTGCTGGTCGTGGAGCGGGGGATGGAGGGCTTCGAGCGTGGCCGCCACCTGGACAAGATCGGTCTGGACGCCCAGGACACCGCGGAGCTGTCCTTCACCGACGTGCATGTCCCGGTGGAGAACCTGCTCGGCGAGGAGGGCAAGGGCTTCATCTACCTGATGCAGAACCTGCCGCAGGAGCGCATTTCGATCGCGATCATGGCCGCCGGGGCGATGGAGGCGGTGCTGGAGCAGACCATCCAGTACACCAAGGAGCGCAAGGCCTTCGGCAAGCCGATCGGCAGTTTCCAGAACAGCCGGTTCCTGCTGGCCGAGCTGGCCACCGAGGCCACCGTGGTGCGGATGATGGTCGACGAGTTCGTGCGGCTCCACCTGGACAAGAAGTTGACCGTCGAGCAGGCCGCGATGGCCAAGTGGTATTCCACCGAGAAGCAGGTGCACCTGATCGACCGCTGCCTGCAGCTGCACGGTGGATACGGCTACATGCGCGAATACCCGGTCGCGCGGGCCTATCTGGATGCCCGCGTTCAGACCATTTACGGCGGCACGACCGAGATCATGAAAGAGATCATCGGCCGCAGCCTCGGCGTCTAGCCGAGGCAATCGGGAACGATTTGGCGCCCCAACCGGGCGCTGCAAGGGGCGCTACCTGCATGTTTGGTAGCGCCCCTCGTTCCGTTCGGGGCAGCGGCTTTTGCATCATTTCAGCATCGGCTGGGTATCTGTTTCCGCAATATCGATGACTTGGCTTCGAAACTCGGGCCGATTGCGGGAAAGTCTATGCCGGAAACATTTGCGTCGATAATGTCGATAATGATGCCTGGGAGGGCTGGTGACTAGTCGGAAAGATCGGTTCGGCAAGACGGCGGTGCGCATGGCGCTCGGCCTGGCGGCGACGGTCACCGTGCTCTTGTCGGTGCAAACCGCTGCGGCGACGCCCGACAGCGATGCCCGCGACGCCATCACGGCGGCGTGGCAGGCGGCCGGTGGGGACGGCTCCCCGCTGGGGGCCCCCAACGGAGACGTACACCCGGCCGGTGTCGGATTCGCCCAGGACTTTGCCGGGGGCACCATCTTCTTCACCCCGGAGACCGGCGCCAAGGCGCTCTACGGCGCGATCCTGGACAAATACGAGGCACTGGGCGGTGCGGCCGACAATGGGCTCGGCTTCCCCAGCAGCGATGAGGTGCCCGGGCTTGTTCCCGACAGCCGGGTGGCCATCCTTTCCGGCGCCGACAACCCGGTGATCTTTTGGACACCCGAACATGGCGCCCACGTGGTGCGCGGGCCCATCAATGCCGGCTGGGACAAGCTGGGCAGCTCCACCGGAGCGCTCGGCGTCCCGGTCGAGGACGAGAGCTACGACGGAGCTGTCGTCACCCAGAAGTTCAGCGCCGGGACGCTGTCCTTCGACAGCGCGACCAGGACGTTTACCACGGTGCCGCCGGAGCTGGCAGCGCAGCTGGCAGATGTGCAGGCCCAGGTCGACGCGACCGCGGCCATCGATCAGGTCTGGCGCAGCGCCGGCGGACCCGCCGGCGCACTGGGGCCAAAGCAGGGCGATCAGTACGCGATAGGCGAGAACGGCGGGGTGGGTCAGGACTTTGCCCACGGCAAGGTCTATTTCAGTCCGCTCACCGGAGCCAATGCGGTTGAAGGCGACGTGCTGGCCAAGTACGAGTCGCTGGGCGGTCCTGCCGGCAGCGATCTCGGCTTCCCGATCACCGGCACGGCTGACGGAGCGCTGGCGGGCAGCAAGTTCAATTCTTTTGCCGCCGACGACGAGCCGGTGATCTTCTTCAGCCCCGACAACGGCGCCTTCGTGGTACGCGGGGCGATCAAGTCGGCGTGGGACAAGCTCGACGGAGCTTCCGGAAAGCTGGGCGCCCCCGTGGGCGACCAGAGCGTCGAAGGTGACGTGGTGTCGCAGAAGTTCACCGGCGGCTCGATCGCGTGGAACCAGGCGAACAACACCTACAGCACCGAACCGGCCGAGCTCGCGCAATCGTTGTCGGGCTTGCAAATTCCCGGTACGAATCTGCCCGACGGCAGCAAGTCGACATCGACTGGCGCCGCCAAGGAGACGCACTGGAACTGGATGTGGGTGCTGATCCCGGTGGTGGTGCTGGCAGTGCTGGGGGCGCTCGCCGGCGTGGCGATGTGGTGGCAGCGGCGTCGGCCGGCCGCTGTACTGCCGGGCTCGCCGGTGGCAGTGCCGGCCCCGGTCGCCGACGACTACGACGACGATGACGAGCAGTGGGCCCACCACGACCGACGTGATGACCACCGTGATGAGCACCGCGACGACCACCGCGAGCACGAGGGCACCGTCCGGCTGCCGAGTCGCTACGGAGCCTCCGCATCGCCGTATCCCTCCGAGCCTGAACTGCCCGTCTCCTCGATCCCGGATGCGCCGTGGCTGCACTACGGCGAGCACGAGAGCGAGGCGGAGGTCGACGACGATGACGACACCGACACCGCCCCCACGCGGGTGGTGACCGAAGAAGATTTCGGCACCGGTCGGCACGCCGTGGGTCACGGCGGTGCCGGGTCGGACCCACGCGGGTTCGGCGCTGTCCCAGAGCCCCGCAGGTTCGGCGGCGGCGCGGACACCCGCACCTTCGGCGGTGGCGGCGAAGCGCGCACGGTCGGTATCGACGAAACCGTGCATCCGGTGATGCACCTTCCGCTGGACGACCCGTACCAGCAGCCGAACGGCTACCCGATCAAGGCGAACATCGGCTCGGGGCTCTACTACACCCCGCAGAACGCGCTGTATGACGACACCCTGGCCGAGATCTGGTTCGCCACCGAGGATGCGGCCCGGCTTAACGGCTTCACCAGGGCCGGCTGATCATCGCAGCGGCAGCGGTAGGTCGCGTTCGCGCTGCGGCCGAGGCCCGAAGAGGCGCCGCTGCGCCGCGGTGATCGCGATGTCGTTGATGCTGGACTCGCGGCGACTCATGCGGCCGTCGGCGGCGAACTCCCACAGCTCGTTGCCGTAGCTGCGCCACCATTGGCCGTCCGCGTCGCAGCATTCGTACTGATAACGCACCGCGATTCGGTTGCCCTGGTAGCACCAGAGCTCTTTGCGCAGTGCGTAGTCGCGTTCGGCGGCCCATTTGCGCCGCAGGAATGCCTCGATCTCCGCACGCCCGGCGAGAAATTCGTCGCGGTTCCGCCACACCGAGTCCTCGGTGTAGGCCAGCGCCACACGTGCGGGATCCCGGGTGTTCCAGGAGTCCTCGGCGGCCTGCACCTTGAGGCGTGCCGACTCCTCATCGAACGGTGGGCGCGCGAACACGATCAGATCTTGCGGATGACGGTCACGACCTTGCCCAGCACCACCGCGTCGTTGCCGGGAATGGGATCGAAAATGGGGTTGTGCGGCATCAGCCAGACCTGACCGCCGGTGCGTTTGAACGTCTTGACGGTGGCCTCGCCATCGATCATGGCGGCCACGATGTCGCCGTTGTCAGCGACATTCTGCTGGCGCACCACAACCCAGTCGCCGTCGCAGATCGCGGCGTCCACCATCGATTCGCCGACCACCTTGAGCAAGAACAGTTCGCCTTCGCCGACCAACTCGCGGGGGAGCGGGAAGACATCCTCGACGGCCTCCTCGGCCAGGATCGGCCCGCCGGCCGCGATCCGGCCCAGAACCGGGACGAAGGTGGGCTCGGGCAGCGCATCCGAACCGGCGAACTCGGTGCGCTGGGCGGCCTCGGCGGCGCCGGCCACGTCGTCCTGGCCACGGACGTCGACAGCGCGGGGACGGTTGGGGTCCCGGCGCAGGTAGCCCTTGCGCTCGAGCGTGCGCAACTGGTGCGCAACCGAAGAGGTCGAGGTCAGCCCGACGGCGTCGCCGATCTCGCGGATGCTCGGCGGGTAACCCCGTTCGTTCACCGAGGCGCGGATGACATTCAGGATCGTTCGCTGCCGGGCGGTCAGCGCTGAGTCCGGGCCCGCCAGGTTGCTGCTGCTGTCACTCATGGGCGCAAATCTAGTCGCATAACTGCGTTAAATCAAACATGTGTTCGAGGTGTGTCGCGCGGACGTTCGAAACTGCCGGGGACTTGTCGGACCCTTTCGCTAATGTTTTCGACAACGAATCGATCACATGTTCGGACATCGAACGTACGATCGATTAGTATTCGAACAGTCGAGCGAACAGGGTCGCCGACGCCGAGTGAGGGAGAACCGCACATGATGCTCATCGACACGATCGCTCCGACGTTCGAGCCGACCCGCAGCACCGAGCGACCCCAGGTGCAGCGCGGTCCCCGGACCTCGGGTCGTGCCTACCCGATCCGCACCCAGCCGGCACGGCTGGTTCGGCAGCGGCCGGGCGGTGCGCCGCTGCGCCACCGCGGTTCCGGGGTGCTGATGTCACGTGCCCCGCACCGGCCGCAGCCCGTCAAGGCCATCACCCCGGTGACCACCGTTGTGCTGGCTTTGATCGCCGCCGGGATCACCGTGTGGCTCGGGCTGATCGCCCAGTTCGGCGCGGCAGCGGCGGGCACTACCTCCGCGGTGCCCGACCAGCTCGGCGTGGTGCGCGTCCAGAGTGGGGAGAGCTTGGCGCACCTGGCGGCCCGCGTAGCGCCGGACGCGCCGGCCGGAGAGGTCATCGAGCGCATCCGCGAGCTCAACAGCCTGGAGTCGGTGGCCCTGGACGCCGGCCAGACGCTGATCGCTCCACTGGGCTGAGGTGGTCGTGTCGGTTCGGTCGCCGATTGCGGCCACTGCGCAGCGCCGGCGGCAACCCGCGCAGGTACGCTCGCAGTTGTCCCAATGGCCCACGGTGCCCCAGCTTTCTGAGGGCGCGGGTTCCCGGCACGGCGAAGGAGCGGCAATGCACTGCCCGTTTTGTCGCCATCCGGACTCCCGGGTGGTGGATTCCCGCGAAGCCGATGAAGGCCAGGCCATTCGGCGTCGTCGGTCCTGTCCAGAATGCGGCCGCCGTTTCTCGACGGTGGAGACCGCAGTGCTGGCCGTGGTCAAACGCAGTGGCGTCACTGAGCCCTTCAGCCGGGAGAAGGTCATGCGCGGGGTGCGCCGGGCCTGCCAGGGCCGCCAGGTTGACGACGACGCGCTGAACCTGCTGGCTCAGCAGGTGGAAGATGCTGTGCGAGCGGCCGGTTCGCCGGAGATTCCCAGTCACGAGGTGGGGTTGGCGATTCTGGGTCCGCTGCGCGAACTCGACGAAGTGGCCTATCTGCGATTCGCCTCGGTTTACCGGTCCTTCTCCTCGGCCGCTGACTTCGAACGAGAGATCGAGGCCCTGCGCGAACACCGCGAGATGCCCACTACCAGTTGAGCCGCGCGGGCGACCAAGCGCATTACGCTGGCGACATGGCACCCGAGTTGCACCCAAACCTTGTGGAGCTCGCCCCGCTGTTGGGCACCTGGTCAGGCCGGGGATCCGGGGTGTATCCCACGATCGCGGCATTCGACTACCTCGAAGAGGTGGTGTTCTCACACGTCGGCAAGCCGTTCCTGGTTTACGGCCAGAAGACCAAGTCGCCCGCCGAGGGCCTGCCTATGCATGCCGAGACCGGCTACCTGCGGGTGCCGCAACCCGGTCAGATCGAGTGGGTGCTGGCGCACCCCAGCGGTATCACCGAGATCGAGGTTGGCAGCTACACGGTCACCCCCAACGGTGTGGACCTGCAGATGTCCGCACCGACGATCGGGCTGGCGCCGACGGCCAAAGAAGTGACCGTCCTGAGCCGCCACTATCGCCTCGACGGCGATGAGTTGTCCTACACCCTGGATATGGGAGCAGTCGGCCAGCCCGCCCAGAACCACCTCACCGCCACGCTTCGTCGAACCACTGGCCCGACATAGCTCCATCCGGGACGATCAGTCGTCGCCGTCGAGGTTCTTCTTCGCCTCCTGCGCCAGGAAGCGCTCGAACTCGGCGCCGAGCTCATCGGCGCTTGGCAGCTCCTCATCGCGGGAAAGCAGCGAGCGATTTTCCTGGGCTGTGATGAAGGCGTCGTACTGGCGTTCCAGGGCCGACACCACTTGGGCCACTTCGGCGCTCGCTTCGACCTGCTGGTCGATCTTGGTCCGGATCTCGGCGGCGGAGTCGCGGAGGTCGCTCAGCGGCAGCTCCAGCGCGCCGGTTTGGGCGGCCTGCTTGAGCAGCGCCTCAGCGGCCTCGGGGTAGTCGGTCTGGGCGACGTAATGCGGCACATGCACCGTGAAGCCGACCACCTCGTGGCCGTGCTGAGCCATCCGGTATTCCAGCAGGTTGGACGCGCTGCCGGGAACCTGAACCTCGGTGATCCATGGGGTGAACTCGCTGATCAGGTCGCGATTGTTGGAATGTGCGGTCAGCGTCACCGGCCGGGTGTGCGGAACGGCCATCGGGATCGTGCCCAAGCCGATGGTCCGACGCACCCCGAGTTGCTCGGCCAACAGCCGCACCGCGGTAATGAACCGCTCCCACTTCAGGTCGGGCTCCATGCCCGCCAACAGAAGAAACGGGGTGCCCGCACTGTCCCGCAACGCGTGCAGGCTCAGCTCCGGTTCGGTGTAGTGGGTGAAGTGGTCGGACTTGAACGTCATCAGCGGCCGCCGCGAGCGGTAGTCGAGCAGGTCGTCGATCGCGAAGGACGCCACCAACTCACTGTCCAGCTTGCTCTTGAGGTGCTTGGCGGCCAGCCGAATCGCGTGGCCGGCGTCGGAGAACCCTTCCAGCGCGTGGATCAGGACTGGCCCCTCGCCATCCGCCGACATCAGCTGCGGAGCCGGCACCTCCAGCTCGTACATGCCGCTCGGCTCGATCTGGTAGTGCCGGTCCCGGTCGGGACCGGTGTCCGGGTGGTCGGCCATCGCCTTCGCCTCCTCTTCGTGCAGATCGCAGTGGATCGCACCGTCTATTTTCCCTCACCGGGGACCGCACGCCGAAAACGGTGCGCGTATGTGGTGCACAACGTACGCGGACGCCGTCGGATTCCACGGTGCCTCGGCGTTCGCTGAGCGAGGAAAATGTTTACCGGGCGCCTCAGCCGCGGAATTGCTGGAGCGCCCGCATCTTGTTCATCACGTCCAATGCGGCGTTCTTGTATGCCTCGGAGAAGGTCGGGTAGTTGAACACCGCATCTACCAGGTATTCCACCGTGCCGCCGCACCCCATGACGGCCTGGCCGATGTGCACCATCTCGGTCGCGTTGGTGCCGAAGATATGCACGCCGAGCAGCTTCAGGTCGCTGGTGGAGACCAGCAGCTTGAGCATTCCGTAGGAGTCACCGGCGATCTGACCGCGGGCCAGCTCGCGATACCGGGCCACCCCTACCTCATAGGGAATCGCGCTGCGGGTCAGTTCCAGTTCGGTGGCACCGACATAGGAGACCTCTGGGATCGAGTAGA
Organism: Mycobacterium sp. UM_WGJ; assembly: GCF_000455125.1. Taxonomy (GTDB): domain Bacteria; phylum Actinomycetota; class Actinomycetes; order Mycobacteriales; family Mycobacteriaceae; genus Mycobacterium. Next base: position 13,636 of record NZ_AUWR01000078.1, on the reverse strand, counting down.
TCCCGATCGGCTGCAGGTCGGTGATCCCGTCGGTCGGCTCGCCGAATGCGTGGTAGGCCGCCAGTCGGCCCTGCTCCATGGATGTCGCGGCCAGGGCCGGGAAGCCGATCACATCACCGACGGCGTAGATGTGCTCGACGGCGGTCTGGAACGTTGCGTCGACGACGATGCGGCCCCGCTCGTCGGTGGCCAGGCCGGCGTTGGCCAACTCCAGGTGGGCAGTGTGGCCTTGGCGACCGGCCGAGTACATCACTGTCTCGGCGGGAATCTGCTTGCCGCTGGCCAACGTGGTGACGGTGCCGCTGGAGCTGACGTCGACGGCCGTCACCTCTTCGCCGAACCGGAAGGTGACGGCCAGGTCGCGCAGGTGAAAACGCAGGGCTTCGACGACCTCCGGGTCGCAGAACTCCAGCATCGAGTCTCGTTTCTCCACCACCGTCACCCGGGTGCCCAGCGCGGCGAACATCGAGGCGTACTCGATCCCGATCACACCGGCGCCGACGACCACCATCGACGCCGGGATGAATCGCAGGTCGAGGATCCCGTCGGAGTCCAGCACCCGTTCCTCGTCGAAGGTCACGCCGGCGGGGCGGACCGGCTTGGTTCCGGTGGCGATCACGATGTAATCGCCTGTGATGGTGGTTTTCTCGGTGCCGCCATGGCCGTCGACGACGATCGTGTGCGGGTCGATGAACCGGCCGTGTCCCAGCAGCAGGTCGATGCGGTTGCGCATCAACTGGTTGCGCACCACCTCGGTTTCCTTGCCGATCACATGCTGGGTGCGTGCCAACAGATCCGCGGGAGTGATCTTGTCCTTGACCCGGTAGCTGGCGCCGTAGAGGTCGCGCTGGTTCATCCCGGTCAGGTACAGCACCGCCTCGCGCAGCGTCTTGGACGGGATGGTGCCGGTGTTCACACAGACGCCGCCGATCATCCGGCCGCGTTCGACCACCGCAACCGACTTGCCGAGCTTGGCCGATGCGATGGCGGCCTTCTGCCCCCCTGGACCTGAACCGATCACGATGATGTCGTACTCGCGCTTGGCATCCATGACACAGACACTTACGCCCATTCGCCCCGTCGTGCATCTCGAACACGATCTGTTCACAGTTGTCGGTTCATCCCCAACCTGGTGGGCGGGCAGGCGTATGCGCGCCCCCGGTGACGGGGGTGGTCGTCAACGTGGCTGCCATGACAACCAGACAACCGCAATTCACGCTGAATCGTCCCGGAGCCCTTATCGCTGCGCTGCCGGCCATCCTTGGCTTCGTACCGGAGAAGTCCCTGATCCTGGTGGCGCTCGACAGGGGCGAGTTGGGCTCGGTGCTGCGCGTCGACCTGTCCGACGCACTTGTCGACACCGTGGGCCGGCTCGCCGATGTCGCGGCGGCCGCTGCTCCGGCCGCGGCCATCGCGGTGGTCGTCGATGCTGCGGGGGCGCGCTGCCCGGTCTGCAACGACCAGCACCGCCGGCTGATCGCTGCGCTGAGCGAGGAGTTGTCGGACCACGACATCGTGCTGCTCAGTGCGCACGTGGTGGACCAGGTGGCCCATGGTGGGCGGTGGCACTGTGTGGACGGTTGCGGCGCCGGCGGCCCGGTCGACGACCCGGGGGCATCGCCGCTTGCGGCCGCCGCGGTGCTGGAGGGCAGGCGACTGTACGCCCGGCGAGCAGACCTGCAGGCGGTCATCACGCCTGATGACGCCGCCCGCTGTGCCGCGGTGGCCGCGGCGATCGAGGACTGTGCGGCGCAGTGGGCGGCGGGGGAGGGTGATGCCCGGGTCCGGGCCCGCCGCGGCGTGGAGCAGGTGCTGGCCGCCATCGTCGCGCCGGCGGGCGGCAGGGAGCCCACCGCTGCGGAGCTGGCCCGGCTCGGATGCCCGCTCGTCGATGTGGTGGTCCGGGACATCTTGTGCGCGTTGGCAATCAGCGAGCGCGCAGATGAGGCTGAGCGGCTTTGGTCGACGTTGGCCCGGGCCTTGCCCGAGCCGTGGCGGGCCGAGGCATTGGTGCTGCTGGCGTTCAGCGCCTACGCACGCGGCGACGGCCCGCTGGCCGGCGTGTCACTGGAGGCCGCCTTGCGCGGCAAGCCGGGGCATCGGATGGCGGGCCTGCTCGACACCGCTTTGCAGTCCGGGCTGCGGCCGGAGCGCATCCGCGGGTTGGCGGACACCGGCTATCGTCTGGCCCGGCAGATCGGGGTGCCGTTGCCGCAGCGGCAGGGGTTCAGTCAGCAAGCCGGCTGACCCGTGGAGCGCTCAGACCTTCTGGACCTTGACGGCGTGCGCCATCTCGTAGGGCAGGCTGACGTCGGTGTGGCCGGGGATCACGATGGTCACGCCGTCGTCGCCGTCGGCCTGCACGGTCACCCTGGCATTGGGCACCACACCGGCCTCCTTTAGCCGGGTGATCAGGTCGATATCGCCCTGGACGTGCTCGGTGAGCTGACGGACCACCACGGCCACCGGGGAACCGGCCGGCAACTGGGTCAGCCGCACCAGATCGGAATCCCAACCGGCGGAGTCCGCGCCGAAGCCGAGGTCGGGCAGGCCCGGGATGGGGTTGCCGAACGGCGACGTGGTCGGGTTGTCGAGTACCTGAACCAGACGGCGCTCGACGTCCTCGCTCATCACATGTTCCCAGCGACAGGCTTCGGCATGTACCTCTTCCAGCGGCAGCCCGATGATGTCGACGAGCAGGCGCTCAGCCAGTCGGTGCTTGCGCATCACCGAGACGGCCAGGGTACGGCCTTTCTCGGTCAGTTCGAGGTGGCGGTCGCCGGCCACTTTGAGCAAGCCGTCGCGCTCCATCCGGGAAACCGTCTGGCTGACGGTCGGCCCGCTTTGCTCCAGTCGCTCGGCTATCCGCGCACGCAGCGGGGTGACACCCTCTTCCTCAAGGTCGTAGATCGTCCTGAGGTACATCTCGGTGGTATCAACCAGGTCATTCATTCCGCACCTTCCGTCGCAGCCGAGTCTACTTCGGCGGCTAAGGAGACGGTTAGCGAGCGACGTTCGGCGCTCCGGCGGCAACGCGCGTCCGGCGGGCCACCGAGGTCGGTGGCCCGCCGGACACGGGGACGGGCGGTGTCAGCTGGCGTACGAGCGCAGGCGGTCGGCCCGCTCACCGTGGCGCAGCTTGGCCATCACCTCGCGCTCGATCTGGCGGACCCGCTCGCGTGACAGACCGAACAGCTTGCCGATCTGGTCCAGCGTGCGGGGCTGTCCGTCGTCGAGGCCGAACCGCAGCCGGATCACCTGATGCTCGCGTTCGTCGAGGGTGGCCAGCACGCTGCGGATATCGGTGTGCAACAGCTCGGAGATCACCGCGTTCTCCGCCGACATCGCCTCGGAGTCCTCGATGAAGTCACCCAGCGGGGCCTCCTCGTCGGAGCCGACCGGCATGTCGAGACTGACCGGGTCGCGGCTGTGCTCGAGCAGGTCGTTGATCTTCTCCGCTGGGATGCCGGACTCGGCGGCCAGTTCCTCGTCAGTGGCCTCGCGGCCCAGCTGCTGATGCATTTCCCGTTTGATCCGAGCCAGCTTGTTGACCTGTTCGACCAAGTGGACCGGCAGCCGGATGGTGCGGCTCTGATCCGCCATCCCGCGGGTGATGGCCTGGCGGATCCACCAGGTCGCATAGGTGGAGAACTTGAAACCCTTTGCGTAGTCGAACTTCTCCATTGCGCGGATCAACCCCAGATTGCCTTCCTGGATCAGGTCCAGCAGTGGCATGCCCCGGCCGGTGTAGCGCTTGGCCAGGGAGACCACCAGGCGCAGGTTGGCCTCCAGCAGGTGCCGGCGGGCGGCTTCGCCGTCTCGTACCACCGCGGCGAGTTCGCGCTTGCGCTTCTCGCCAAAACGCTTGCGGGTGTCGAGCAGGTGCTGGGCGTACAGTCCGGCCTCGATCCGTTTGGCGAGCTCTACCTCGTCAGCGGCATTGAGCAATGCTGTCTTGCCGATCCCGTTGAGGTACACCCGCACTAGATCTGCGGCTGGGCTCTGCGCGTCCAAATCGCCGTCGATCCGACTGGTGGTGGCATCTGCCTTTGCCATTGCGGCCTCCCGTTGATCGGCTTCTGCTGTCACAGGTGTCAACGTCCGACACGAGTGCAGAGTTCCCGGCCGACCGCTTTTCCACACCACTTGACGTGCGGAAATACGGGAATGACTTTGAGAATGTGCTAAGAACCGGTACCGTGCGGCGCTTCGCCTGGGGCGTCGTCTCCCGATTCCGGGTGCTTCGGCCGCTCCAGGGCAGGGCGGGTGCCGGTGGGAAACAGCGGCGTGCGGGTCGGGGCTGCGTCGTAGCGGCGGGGCTCGTCGGCACTGCGAGGAGGCCGGTCGTTGGCGATCAACACGGCCATCCACGGCAGCGGGATCGACGCCACCAATATCAGCAGGGAGATCAGGCCGTTGTGCCACATTCCGTAGGCGATCGCGGCCAGGATCAGGGCAGGCACCCGGAACGCCATCAAGGTCAGGTACTTGCGTACCCGTTCGCGGTGCTGCTGCTCAAAGGACGGCGCGGCCGCGGTGATCAGAACCGGTCTGCCGTCGTCGTCGAAACCCAGCTCGGGGCCGTGCTTCATTACTCCACTGTCCCACACGAGCGATTCGGTGGCACGAGGGGTTTTGGATCAACTCCAGTTCTGGGCACAATGGGGATATGGGCATACAGACCGACACCCTTGAGCGCACCGATTCCGAGGAACGCGTTGATGACGGGACCGACGGCGACACCCCGAAGTACTTCCACTACGTCAAGAAGGACAAGATCGCCGAAAGCGCGGTCATGGGCACGCACGTTGTGGCGCTGTGCGGTGAGGTATTCCCGGTGACCAAGTCGGCCAAGCCGGGTTCCCCGGTCTGCCCGGACTGCAAGAAGATCTACGCGACGCTCAAGCAGGCTTGACCGGATCGGTGTCATCGCGGTCTGGACCGGTCTGGCCGGCTCGTGACACCACCCAGGTACGCAGCTGGTGCAGGTGAGTGGCCTGCGCCGGCCACTCCTCTTGCACCGCTGCGTTCAGCTCTGCGCCCAGCATGATGGCGAAGCCGAGCAGGAACGCGAACAACAAGAAGGCGATCGGCGTCGCCAGCGCCCCATAGGTGTAGCCGGTGCTGGTGATGTAGCGGAGGTAGATCCGCAGCCCCATCGTCGCCACCACGAACACCGTGGTGGCCAGCAGCGCGCCGAACACCAGCCGATGTGAGGGCAGCGGCTTGGGCAGCGACACCCGATAGAGCACCGTCACCGCCAGCAGCAATCCCAGCACCAGTGCCGGGTAGTAGCCGAACCGCAGCACGTCGGTCCACTGGGCCGGCAGGTGCTCGGCGATCGCGTGCGGTCCCAGTGCGGCCAACGGCGCGGTGGCCACGGCGATCACCAGCATCGCCACGTAGAGACCCAACGCGAAGAAGCGTTGTCGCACCGGGTGTCGCAGCGGCGTCTGATCGTGTGCCTCGACCACTGAGTCGACGAACGCCGAGATCGCCGACGAGCCGGCCCACAACGAGATCACGAATCCCAGCGAGACCACCTCGCCGCGGGCATTGGCCACAATGTCCCGCACGGTCGGCTCGATGATCTCCACCACGACGTTCTTCGAGAAGAAGCTGCTGGCCATACCGATCAACCGGTCCTGGATGGTGGCCAGCGTGTCCGGTCCGAACAGCGGCGCGATGTAGGACAGACTGCCCAGCATTCCCAGCAACAACGGTGGCAATGACAACACCGACCAGAACCCCGCCTGCGCCGATTCGGCGAAGATCGAATCGTCCCAGCTCTTGACCAGAGTGCGGCGTGCAATACGGAGCAGGTGATGACGGGAAGGTTTGGGGATCTGGTCACTCATGACCAGCCCAGCATTCCTGACGGGTGCTGCTATTGCACAATCGCGCAGCCGGGCGTGTTGCGTGCCGGCTCCGGTTACGCGTCAGCCGCTGCGCTGACCTGAATCACGGCGGCCAGCTCGACCAGCTTGGCTTCGTGCTCGTTGGCGTGGTGCTGGCAGAAAAGAAGTTCGGCACCGGAGGGCAGCGTGGCTCGTACCCGTGCGGCGGCACCGCACCGGTCGCATCGATCAGCCCGAGTGAGCTCAGGACTGGTCAGAGTCGCGTTCATGGGCTCCTCCGTTTCTCGCGGTTGTTCTCAAGTGTGTCAGACGCTTGAGCGTTCGGCGTTGTTCCCCGGTTCGGCTGTGTCGTGTCTCACCCCAGCGCCGGTGCGGCAGGATCGGTGCCATGACACGATCCGTGATCCCGCCCGATGTGCTGGTGCACCTGTGCAGCGCCGGGGACTGGGCGCAGGCGCAGGCTTCCGGAACAGTGCGCCCGGAGTCGTTGGACAGCGTGGGTTTCGTGCACATGTCCACCCCGCAACAGGTGCACCTGCCCGCGAACCGGCTGTATCGAGGCTGTGCGGATCTGGTGTTGCTGCAGGTGGATCCGGCTAAAGTCGGCGCACCGGTGCGCTGGGAGCCAGGCGTACCGAGCGATCCGGAGTCCATGCTGTTCCCGCACCTGTACGGGCCGTTGCCCGTCGAGGCGGTGATCGGTGTCAGTGATTACCGGCCCGGCCCGGACGGTGTGTTCGCTCCGGCCGGTTGAGGTGGAACGGGGTCGTCGGCTTGGCTGCCGACACTCGGGTGAGTTCGCTACGGGCGAACGTGGTCTGCGCCTTGGTGATCAAAATCGCGGGCACTCGCGGCCAGGCGGCGGCGACCGCGTTGATCGCATCGAGCACGGCGGGATTGAGATCGGCCTCGGGTGGCACCCGATGGCCGTGGGTGGCGGCACGCTTCAACAACGCGGCAAAAGTCGCCTGCGCTGCGTCCTCGGTCGGCATGCTGGGCGATCCTACGCCGCAACGTAGGCATCGGCGTCCTAGACCGCTCGGGCCTCGACGATCGCCAGCGGGCTGGCGGTGGCCACCACCCGTCGCAGCTCGAATCCCGCCTGGGACAGCAGTTCGGCGTATTCCCGCCGGGTGCGCTCCTGTCCGCCGGCGGCAACCAGCATCTCCAGGTCGAGCACCATCCCCAGGTGGGCTGGCGCGCGCTCGGGCAGCACCATCTCGAACAGCAGCACCTTGCCGCCCGGCGCGATGGCGGCCCGGACATTGCGCAGAATCGCCAACGACTGCTCGTCGTTCCAATCGTGGATGACGGTCTTGAGCAGGTAGGTGTCGCCACCGGCGGGGACCGACTCGAAGAACGACCCGCCGCTCAGATCGCAGCGTGACGCCACGTCGGCCACCGTCGCACCGGCGCCGGCCACCACCTGCGGCAGGTCGAACAGCACGCCGCGGGCATTCGGCGCCTGACGCAGCACCGCAGCCAGCAGCGCGCCGTGACCGCCGCCCACATCCACGATCAGCTTGCTTTTGCTGAAATCGTAGGCGGGAACCGCACTTTCGATCGCCATAGCGGACGCGCCGGTCATGGCGTCATTGAAGACCTGCGCCAGTTCGGGGTCGGTGTCGGTGTAGTCGAAGAACGACATTCCGCGCACCTTGGTGACGGCGCTTTCACCCGTCCGTACGGAGTGCTCCAGGTTCGACCAGTGCTCCCGGTGCGCCGGGTGGCCGACGAACGCCAGCATCGGCGCCACGCCGGCCGGGTTGTCAGAGACCAGCGCTCGCCCGGTACGGGTCAGGGCGAACCGGCCGTCGCGGCGCAGCTTCAGCACCGAGTGGCTGGCCAGTGCGCGCATCAGGCGGTAGGTGGCGCGCGGATCGGTGCCTACGCGGCGGGCGACCTCGTCCGCGCTCAGCGGACCAGCACTGAGCGCGTCGGCGATACCGAGTCGCACCGCGGCGGCAAGCGCCTGGGTCAGCCATCCGCCGAAGCCCAGCTCCATGATCGCCACCGACGCCGGGACGGTGGCCTGGCGTAGGCGCTGCAGGCCACCACGAAATGCGTTGACGGCACTGAGCACTGCCGCCGGGGGTGTCTTGGCCATATCGCCGCGCGCTAGTCGAGGTAGTCGCGCAAGACCTGGGACCGGCTGGGATGCCGGAGTTTTGACATCGTCTTCGACTCGATCTGACGAATGCGCTCCCGGGTGACCCCGTAGACCTGGCCGATCTCGTCGAGGGTCCGCGGCTGGCCATCGGTGAGGCCGAACCGCAGCCGCACCACGCCGGCCTCACGCTCGGAGAGCGTCTCGAGCACCGACTGCAGCTGGTCCTGGAGCAAGGTGAACGACACGGCGTCGACCGCGACGACAGCCTCGGAGTCCTCGATGAAGTCACCGAGCTGCGAGTCGCCCTCGTCGCCGATGGTCTGGTCCAGCGAGATGGGCTCGCGGGCGTACTGCTGGATCTCCAGCACCTTCTCCGGGGTGATGTCCATCTCCTTGGCCAGTTCCTCGGGGGTGGGCTCGCGGCCCAGGTCCTGCAGCAGCTCGCGCTGGATGCGGCCGAGCTTGTTGATCACCTCGACCATGTGCACCGGGATACGGATGGTGCGTGCTTGGTCGGCCATGGCACGGGTGATGGCCTGGCGGATCCACCAGGTGGCGTAGGTGGAGAACTTGTAGCCCTTGGTGTAGTCGAACTTCTCGACCGCGCGGATCAGACCGAGGTTGCCCTCCTGGATCAGGTCCAGGAACGCCATCCCGCGGCCGGTGTAACGCTTGGCCAGCGAGACCACCAGTCGCAGGTTGGCCTCGAGCAGGTGGTTCTTGGCCCGGTCGCCGTCGCGACAGATCCACGCCATGTCACGCCGGTAGGCGACCGCGAGCTTCTCGCCCTTCTCGGTGTGCTCGGCCATCTTCTGGGTCGCGAACAGGCCGGCCTCGATGCGCTTGGCCAGCTCGACTTCCTCCTCGGCGTTGAGCAGCGCGACCTTGCCGATCTGCTTGAGGTAGGCGCGCACCGAGTCGGCCGAGGCGGTGAGCTCGGCATCCTTGCGGGCCTGCCGCAGCGCTTCGGATTCCTCTTCGTCCCAGACAAAGTCGCCGGAAGCCTTGTCCTTCTCGCTGGGCTCGGCGATCTCGTCGTCGTCGTCGCCCTCCTCGCCGTCCTCGGCCGAGTCCGCCGACGCGCCTGACGTGGCGCCGTCGCCCTCGGCAGCCGAGTCGGTGTCGTCGTCGTCGAGTTCGTCCAGGCTCAGGTCGGCGTCGTCGATGTCGTCAACGCCGGGTTCGCCGTCCAGCTCTACGTCGGTGTCGAGATCTTCGGGTGCCGCGCCGGCGTCGGCGTTCTTCGCGCTGGCCTTGGTGGCCTTGGCGGCCTTCTTCGCCGGGCCCCGGGTCGACCGGGTCGCGGGCTTGGCGGCGCCGTCGGCGGCGGCGCCACGCGTCGTCGACTTGGCGGCCTTCTTGGCGGGCGCCGCTGCCTTGGTGGCCTTGGCCGCGGTCCGCTTGGCGGGCGCCGCGGCGGCAGCTTTGGCGGGAGCCTTGGCAGGCGACTTCACGGCGGCTTTGGCGGGTGCCTTGGTGGCACTGCCCTTCTTGGGCTCCTCAGTCGCCGGCTGTGCCTTGCTCGCTGCCACGTCCACCCCTTCGGTCGGACTGACTTTCGGGTCGCAGCGTCGTGCGCAACCGAAAGTGTCGGGTATGTCGAATGTCGGCTCTATTTCAGTTGGTGATCAACTGGGATAGTCGCCGCTATCGGTTAGGCGGCCGCCGTCGACCATTGTAACGACAGGGTGAGGCAGTAATCGTCGAGCGGGCGTTATTCAGCGGGTCACGTCGGCCGATGACGCCATCGCGGCCCCGACAATGCCCGCGGTGTTCTGCAGTGTCGCGGCGACCACCGGGGTCCGGTTGCCCAGCAGCGGCACCCACCGATCGGCTTTGCGGCTGATACCGCCCCCGACGATGATCAGGTCGGGGCACAGTGCGTTCTCAATCGCGATCAGCACCATGGTCACCTGCTTCGCCCACTTCTCCATGGACCAGTTCTTGCGCTCCTTGACCGACGCGGCGGCCCGGTGTTCGGCTTCTTTGCCACCCACCTCGATGTGGCCGAGTTCGGTGTTGGGCAGCAGCTTTCCGTTGTGAATCACCGCCGAGCCGATCCCCGTCCCGAAGGTGAGTAAGACGACCACGCCGCTGTTGTTCTTGCCTGCCCCGAACCGCTCCTCGGCCAGCCCGGCGGCGTCTGCGTCGTTGAGGATGACGATCCGCTGACCGTCGAGTTCAGCGGCGATCGTCTCCTGCGCGTTCAGCCCGATCCAGGACTTGTCCACGTTGGCGGCGGTCTGTACGACGCCGTTGACCACCACGCCCGGATAGGTGACACCCAGCGGGCCGGTCCACCCGAAGTCCCGGACCACCGCGGCGACGGTCCGGGCGACCAAGACCGGTGTGGCGGGGCTGGGCGTGGGCAGCTTGAACCGCTCACCGATCAGAGCGCCGGTGTCCAGATCGACGACGCCCCCCTTGATGCCGCTGCCGCCCACGTCGACGCCGAAGGCCCGTCGCTGCCGTCGCGCGCCGGCGATCGGACGGTCCTCGATCGGGGCGGGGACGGGGTCGGGGCCGGTCATCGGATCTCCTGTTCGGCGAGAGGTCGTCAGCAGGTGCCGGAATGAATCTTGGCCAGCAAAGCGGGGTCGGGCAACCCGGTGGCGTCCGGCCGCAAGCCGGCCAGCGCGGCCTCGATGTCATCGCTGTGCGACAGGCTGACGAAGTCGCTGCCGACCGCCAGATCCACCGAATCGTCGGCGCGGTCGTCGCGGAACAGTTCCGTGCACGGCGCCACCAGCCACAGTGCTGCCGCGGCGGCCTGGCCCGCTGGGCCGAACCGGATCTGGCCCTGGCAGTCCAGCCGGTCCTCGGCGTAGATGGGGTCGTTGGCGGCGGTCGGTTGGGCGAAGCCGTCGTCGCGGAGTGCGTCGGCGACATCGGCGGCCTGTCCGGCTCGGCCGCTGGCGTTGAGCACGCGGGACTTGATGTCGGCCAGTTTGGCGGGGGTGGTGCTGATCATGGCGGCACGCGGTACCTGAGTGCCCAGGCGGGGCTGGTCGGCCTCAGTCGGCGCCGGCGGGGCGTTGCACACCGCGACTTCATGGATATCGACCGGCCGGGTGAGTGCCACCCCCCATGCCACGGCGGTCAGCAATGCCAGCGCGGCCAAGGCGTATGCGGCCGGTCTGTTGTTGCGTCGCCGGAACGGCCGACCGTGCTTGTCGAACTCGGTACCGGTAGTGATTTGCGCGACCACGTACGCACTCTAGAGGGCGTTCACGGGGGCGATCACCGTGGTCAGGAATACAATGTGACGTAAATCACACTTAATCTGACCGCGATCCGGGCACGAATCATTTGGTGGATGCGTTCGACGCTGGTACAAAGCTCGCGCAGGGTTTCGAGGGGACTTGAGGGGATGAAGACCATGGCTACCGATTACGACGCCCCGCGGCGCACCGAGACCGACGACGTTTCCGAGGATTCGTTAGAGGAACTCAAGGCGCGGCGTAACGAGGCGCAGTCCGCCGTGGTCGACGTCGACGAGTCCGAATCGGCCGAGTCGTTCGAGCTGCCGGGCGCCGACCTGTCCGGTGAGGAGCTGTCGGTCCGTGTCGTTCCGAAGCAGGCCGACGAGTTCACCTGCTCCAGCTGTTTCCTGGTTCAGCACCGCAGCCGTCTGGCCAGTGAGAAGAACGGTGTGATGATCTGCACCGACTGCGCGGCCTGACGGATCTGCCCCGTTCAATCCTGCTGAGTCCGACGGCGACGGCCCTTCCCGCGAGCGGGCCGACCCACCCCGTAGGTGTGGGCGCTCCGCTGGGCATGACCCCGTCGCGTCGATGATCGGCGCTAGGCCTGCAACGCCGCCAGCAGCCGCTGCGGATTGCGGCAGCTGACCAGCCAGTACGGGGTCGGGTCGTCGGGATCATCGAGGACGGCCAAGATCATGGGCCCCACCCAGCCGCGATGGACGACATATGCCGCCGGATCGAGCTGGCGGCCCAGCGCCGCTGACTTGGCCGACTGCGGGACCTCGGCGCAGCGCGCGATCGCCGTCGTCGGCAGGTGCGCGTCACCGGCCCACAACTGCGTTTCTCCGCCGCTTTCGACGACGCGGACCTTGATCCGACCCAGCCACAACAGGGCGCCGACGGTGATCGCGAAGAACACCGCGAACGGCAGCCAGCCGGGCAGAGTGCGCAGGCCCAAGCGGACTTCGTAGGCCATCAGACCGTTACCCAAGAACCCCAGTGGCCACCACCACCACGGCACCCACAGCTGTTCGCTGTAGCGCACTGTTTGCGATGCCCGATGGTTCACGCGCGACCCCGACATCCGGCTAAGAGTAGTCTTGCGCCTCGTGTCACCCAGTCTTGCGGTTGTTCGCCTGGATCCGGATCTTCCACTGCCGAGCCGTGCGCACGCCGGCGATGCCGGCGTCGACCTCTGCAGCGCGATCGATGTCGAGTTGGGCCCAGGTCAGCGTGCCCTGGTACCCACCGGAATCGCCGTGGCGATTCCGTTCGGCATGGTCGGCCTTATCCATCCTCGGTCGGGTTTGGCTGCGCGGGTGGGCCTTTCGATTGTCAACAGTCCCGGCACCGTCGACGCGGGCTATCGTGGTGAGATAAAGGTCTCATTGATCAACCTGGACTCGGCGGTGCCGATCGAGATCCACCGGGGCGACCGGATCGCCCAGCTGCTGGTGCAGCGGGTCGAGCTTCCGGAACTGGTCGAGGTGACCTCGTTCGATGAGGCCGGGCTGGAACCGACGACCCGTGGTTCCGGTGGACACGGGTCCTCCGGTGGGCACGCGAGCCTGTGATGGCTTGTGACGAAGAAGCGATGAAGGTGGGCGGCTGTGATGGCATTCGGTAGGGGTAAAGGCAAGCGCGAGGCCGACGAGCCGACGAGCGCCGGGCCGGAAGCCTCCGGAGCAGCGGACGAGTTCGCATCCGATTCGGAGCAGCTGGAGGGCCCCTTCGACATCGAAGATTTCGACGACCCCGCAGCGGCGACGACGGCCCGGCTCGACCTGGGTTCGGTGCTGCTGCCCATGCCCGCGGGTGCCCAGGTCCAGGTCGAACTGAGTGAGGCGGGTGTCCCGAGCGCGGTGTGGCTGGTGACGCCCAACGGCCGGTTCAACATCGCCGCCTATGCGGCGCCGAAGTCGCCGGGTCTGTGGCGCGAGGTGGCCGGGGAGCTGGCCGACGCACTGCGCAGGGACAACGCGATGGTCAGCATCGTCGACGGGCCGTGGGGCCGGGAGGTGCTCGGTTCGGCGACCGGTGCCGTCCGGTTCATCGGGGTCGACGGCTACCGCTGGATGGTGCGCTGTGTGATCAACGGTCGGCCCGAGACCATGGATGTGCTCGCACAGCAGGCCCGAGAGGCGCTGGCGGACACGGTCGTCCGGCGTGGCGACACTCCGCTGCCAGTGCGCACCCCGCTGCCGGTCCGGCTACCTGAGCCGATGGCCGAGCAGTTGCGGGCTGCCGCGGCGCAGCAGGCCGCGGCGCAGCAGGCGGCGGCCCAGCAGGCGGCGGCCCAGCAGATGGCCGCGGCGCAGCAGGCCGCCGTGTTCGGCGGAGGCGGCGACGTACCGCCGGCGCCGGCCGCACGCCGCAGCGTGGAGGGATCCGCGATGCAGCAGTTGCGCACCATCACCGGCGGGTAGCGAGCCTCGACGCAGGAGAGGCGAAGCTGGGCCGCC
>NZ_AUWR01000077.1 GCF_000455125.1 Mycobacterium sp. UM_WGJ | reverse complement strand
ATCGATCCGTTCCGGGCCGCAAAGACGTTGAACCTCAACTTCTTCGTCCACGACCCGTTCACCCGCGAGCCCTACTCCCGCGACCCGCGCAACATCGCCCGCAAGGCCGAGAGCTACCTCACCAGCACCGGCATCGCCGACACCGCCTACTTCGGCGCCGAAGCCGAGTTCTACATCTTCGACTCGGTGAGCTTCGACTCCACGATCAACGGCTCCTTCCACAAAGTGGACTCGGTCGCCGGCTGGTGGAACACCGGCCGCACCACCGAAGCCGACGGCAGCCCCAACCTCGGCTACAAAGTCCGCCCCAAAGGCGGCTACTTCCCCGTCGCCCCCACCGACCAATACGTCGATCTGCGCGACGCCATGTCGACCAACCTCACCAACGCCGGCTTCACCGTCGAACGCGGCCACCACGAGGTCGGCACCGGCGGGCAAACCGAGATCAACTACAAGTTCAACACCCTGCTGCACGCCGCCGACGATTTGATGCTGTTCAAATACATCATCAAGAACACCGCCTGGGCACACGGCAAGACCGTCACCTTCATGCCCAAGCC
>NZ_AUWR01000076.1 GCF_000455125.1 Mycobacterium sp. UM_WGJ | reverse complement strand
GGCCCGGAACGGATCGATGCGCGCGGTTTCCGGGTCGGGCAGCAGCAGCATGTCGGATTCGTGGATGGACTGGAATCCGCGGATCGAGGATCCGTCGAAGGCGAGCCCGTCCTCGAATACGCTTTCGTCGAGCGCCGAGGCGGGGATCGAGAAATGCTGCATAACCCCCGGCAGGTCGCAGAATCGAATGTCGACGTACTCGACGGACTCGTCGGCGACGAGCTTGAAAATGTCGGCGGCCATATTGGTCTCCTTCGCGTGCAGACAGCCAAACGATAGGCAGTGCACATTTCCTGGACATCATCCAGTTATTGCGTCGACGTAACACAAACCTCACGGCAGGCTCGTTGTCCAGCGAACTGGCACGTTTGCTGGGTCGCGGTATATCGTTACGTTGCCTGTGAGACTTTTCAGGCAGGAACGCCGTTCAACGTCGCACGGATCAATCCCCTTGACCGCTTGTCCTATGGGCAACGGACAAGGACGTGCGAAGGGTTAGGTGGCGATGGCGCCCAGTCGGGTGGGGCTCTACAACCCCGCGTTCGAACATGACGCGTGTGGGGTGGCCATGGTGGTCGATATCCATGGCCGGCGCAGTCGCGACATCGTCGATAAGTCGATCACGGCACTGCTCAACCTGGAGCACCGCGGCGCTGCCGGAGCCGAACCGAACAGCGGTGACGGCGCTGGGATCCTGATCCAGATTCCGGACCTGTTCCTGCGTGCTGTGACCGACTTCGAGCTTCCGCCCGAAGGCAGCTATGCCACCGGGATCGCATTTCTCCCGCAGTCGGCCAAAGAGTCGGCGGCAGCCTGTGTCGGCTTGGAGAAGATCGTCGAGGCGGAGGGCCTGAAGGTGCTCGGCTGGCGCGATGTGCCGATCGATGACTCGTCGTTGGGCGCGCTGGCTCGAGATGCGATGCCGACCTTCCGGCAGCTGTTCATCGGCGGGGCCTCGGGTATGGCTCTGGAGCGCCGAGCCTATGTGGTGCGCAAGCGCGCCGAACATGAGCTGGGCAGCAAGGGTCCTGGTCAGGACGGACCGGGTCGGGAATCCGTCTATTTCCCAAGCCTTTCCAGCCGAACCATGGTGTACAAGGGCATGTTGACCACGCCGCAGCTCAAGGCGTTCTACCCCGATTTGGCCGATGAGCGGATGCAAAGCGCGCTGGGCCTGGTGCATTCTCGGTTCTCCACCAACACGTTTCCGTCGTGGCCGCTGGCCCACCCGTTCCGCCGGATCGCCCACAACGGCGAAATCAACACCGTCACCGGCAACGAGAACTGGATGCGTGCCCGGGAGGCGCTGATCCGCACCGACATCTTCGGCTCTGAAGGCGGCCAACGCAGCGCGGACAAGCTGTTCCCGATCTGCACGCCGGGCGCCTCCGACACCGCCCGGTTCGATGAGGTGCTCGAACTGCTGCACCTGGGCGGCCGGAGCCTGCCGCACGCGGTGCTGATGATGATCCCGGAGGCCTGGGAACGGCACGAGAGCATGGACGGGCCCACCCGAGCCTTTTACGAGTACCACGACTCGCTCATGGAGCCCTGGGATGGCCCGGCCTCGATGACCTTCACCGACGGCACCGTGGTGGGCGCGGTGTTGGACCGCAACGGCCTGCGGCCGTCGCGTATCTGGGTAACCGAAGACGGGCTGGTGGTGATGGCGTCCGAGGCCGGTGTCCTCGACCTGGACCCCGCCACGGTGGTGCACCGGCAGCGGCTGCAGCCCGGCAAGATGTTCCTGGTTGACACCGCCGCCGGGCGGATCATCTCCGATCGCGAGATCAAGTCGACGCTGGCCGGCGAACGGCCGTACCAGCAGTGGATCGATGAGTGCCTGATCGGAATCGGCGAACTGCCTCCCGGCGATGCGCCCCGGATGGAGCATCACCGGGTTCTGTTGCGGCAGCACATGTTCGGCTACACCTACGAAGAGCTCAACCTGGTGCTCGCTCCCATGGCGCGCTCCGGCGCTGAGCCGATCGGGTCCATGGGTACCGACACCCCGGTGGCGGTGCTCTCGGCGCGGCCCCGGCTGCTGTTCGACTATTTCCAGCAGTTGTTCGCCCAGGTCACCAACCCGCCGTTGGACGCTATCCGCGAAGAGGTGATCACCAGCCTGCAGGGTGCGCTGGGACCCGAAGGCGACTTGCTCAACACCGACGAACCCACCTGGCGGCAGATCGTGCTGCCCCAGCCGATCCTGAGCAACGCCGAGCTGGCGAAGCTGCTGAAGCTGAGCCCCGACCAGCGGATCGGTGCCCGGGGCCCGCACGGCCTGTCCACGGCCGTCATCAGCTGCCTGTACCCGCCGGCGGCAGGCGGTGCCGGGCTGCGTGCAGCCCTCAAGCAGGTGTGCTCGCGGGCCTCGGAGGCGATCGCCGAAGGCGCCAGCTTCCTGGTGATCTCCGACCGGGAGTCCGACGAGACTATGGCGCCCATTCCGTCGCTACTGGCCACCGCGGCGGTGCATCACCACCTGGTCGCCGAGCGGACCCGCACCAAGGTGGGTCTGGTGGTGGAGGCCGGCGACGCCCGCGAGGTGCACCACATGGCTGCCCTGATCGGGTTCGGCGCCGCCGCGGTGAACCCTTACCTGGCGTTCGAGTCCGTCGAGGACATGCTCGACCGGGGTCTGATCGAAGGCCTCGACCGCGAGAAGGCGTTGGCCAACTATGCCAAGGCCGCCGGCAAGGGCGTGCTGAAAGTCATGTCCAAGATGGGCATCTCGACGCGGGCGTCCTACACCGGAGCGCAGCTGTTCCAGCCGATAGGTATCTCGCAAGACGTTCTCGACGAGTACTTCACCGGCCTGTACTGCCCGATCGGTGGGATCACCCTCGACGACATCGCCGCCGATGTCGCCGCCCGCCATGCGCTGGCCTACCTGGACCGCCCAGAAGAGCGGGCGCACCGCGAACTGCCGGTGGGCGGGGAGTACCAGTGGCGCCGCGAGGGCGAACACCACCTGTTCAACCCGGAGACGGTGTTCAAACTTCAGCATTCCACCCGAACGGGCCAGTACTCGGTCTTCAAGGAGTACACGACGCTGGTCGACGACCAGAGCGAACGCCTGGCGACGCTGCGGGGTCTGTTGCGATTCAAGACCGGGGAACGGCCCCCGGTGCCCCTTGACGAGGTGGAACCGGCCACCGAGATCGTCAAACGCTTCGCGACCGGCGCCATGAGTTACGGCTCGATCTCCGCCGAGGCGCACGAAACCCTGGCGATCGCGATGAACCGGATCGGCGGCCGTTCCAACTGCGGTGAGGGCGGCGAGCACGCCGGCCGATTCCTGCCGGACGCCGACGGCTCCTGGCGGCGCAGCGCCATCAAGCAGGTCGCTTCGGGCCGATTCGGCGTGACGAGCGAGTACCTGGTCAACTGCACCGACCTGCAGATCAAGATCGCGCAGGGAGCCAAGCCCGGCGAGGGTGGTCAGCTCCCGGGCAACAAGGTGTATCCCTGGATCGCCGAGGTCCGGCATGCCACCCCGGGTGTCGGACTGATCTCTCCGCCCCCGCACCACGACATTTACTCCATCGAGGACCTCAAGCAGCTGATCCACGACCTGAAGAACGCCAACCCGGAGGCTCGCATCCATGTGAAGCTGGTCGCCGAGAACGGCGTCGGAACGGTGGCCGCGGGAGTGTCCAAGGCTCACGCCGACGTGGTGTTGATCTCCGGCCATGACGGAGGCACCGGGGCGGCGCCGTTGACCTCGCTCAAGCACGCCGGAGCGCCGTGGGAACTCGGGCTGGCTGAAACCCAGCAGACCTTGCTGCTCAACGGACTTCGGGACCGGATCGTGGTGCAGGTGGACGGCCAGCTCAAGACCGGGCGCGACGTGGTCATCGCGGCGCTGCTGGGGGCCGAGGAATTCGGCTTCGCCACCGCGCCGTTGGTGGTGTCGGGCTGCATCATGATGCGGGTCTGTCACCTCGACACCTGCCCGGTGGGCGTGGCAACTCAGAACCCGGCGTTGCGCGAACGGTTCAGCGGACAACCGGAGTTCGTCGAGAACTTCTTCTGGTTCATCGCCGAAGAGGTGCGCGAGTACCTGGCGGCTTTGGGATTCCGCACCATCAACGAGGCGGTCGGGCAGGTGAATGCGCTGGACACCACGCTGGCCCGCGCCCACTGGAAGGCCCACAAGCTCGACCTCGGGCCGGTCCTGCATGAGCCGGAGTCAGCGTTCATGAACCAGGATCTGTACTGCACCTCCGGTCAGGATCACGGTCTGGACAAAGCATTGGACCAGCAGCTGATCGTCATGAGCCGGGAGGCTCTCGATGCCGGTACCCCGGTCAAGTTCACCAGCGCGATATCCAACGTGAACCGGACCGTCGGCACGATGCTCGGCTATGAGGTCACCAAAGCCTATGGTGCCCAGGGGTTGCCGGACGGAAGCATCGACATCACCTTCACCGGTTCGGCTGGCAACAGCTTCGGGGCATTTCTGCCGCCGGGGATCAACCTGCGGGTCTTTGGCGACGCCAACGACTACGTGGCCAAGGGGCTGTCCGGTGGCCGGATCGTGGTCCGGCCCCCGCTGGATGCGCCCGACGGCTACGTCGCGGAGGAGAACATCATCGGCGGCAACGTGATTCTGTTCGGCGCGACATCCGGCGAGTTGTTCCTGCGCGGGGTGGTCGGGGAACGATTCGCGGTCCGCAACTCCGGTGCGGTAGCAGTGGTCGAGGGAGTCGGCGACCACGGCTGTGAGTACATGACCGGAGGCAAGGTGGTGGTGTTGGGCCCGACCGGGCGCAACTTCGCCGCCGGCATGTCCGGGGGCGTGGCCTATGTCTATGACCCGGACCGGCAGCTGGGTGACCGGCTGAACACCGAGATGGTGGACCTCGACGTATTCGACGATTTCGACGAGGACGATGTGGCGTGGCTGCGTGACGTGCTGGCGGCACACGTCGCCGCCACCGACTCGGTGCCCGCCCGCGCGATCCTGGCCGATTGGGCCAACCGCGGAAGGGACTTCGTCAAAGTGATGCCGCGCGACTACCGGCGGGTGCTCGCCGCGGTCGCCGAGGCGCAGGCCAGTGGCATAGATCCTGAGGAGGCAATTATGGCGGCGGCTCATGGCTGACCCGAAAGGTTTCATCACCAACACCCAGCGCATCCTGCCGTTGCGCCGCCCGGTCTCGGAGCGGCTGGGCGACTGGAACGAGGTGTACCAGGATTTCGCCGAGGACACCGTGCGTGAGCAGGCCGGACGCTGCATGGATTGCGGCATTCCGTTCTGCCACAACGGCTGTCCGCTGGGCAACCTCATCCCGGAGTGGAACGACCTGGTGCGTACCGGGCGGTGGCGTGAGGCGTTCGACAGGCTGCATGCCACGAACAACTTCCCGGACTTCACCGGCCGGCTCTGCCCCGCGCCGTGCGAACCGGCCTGTGTGCTGGGCATCAACCAGCCTCCGGTGACCATCAAGCAGGTCGAGTACGAGATCGTCGAACGTGGCTTCGCCGAGGGCTGGGTGGAACCGATCTCGCCGTCGGTCCGCACCGGGAAGTCGGTCGCGGTAGTGGGCTCGGGGCCGGCCGGACTGGCCGCCGCCCAGCAACTCACCCGGGGCGGACACGCGGTGACCGTCTTTGAGCGCGATGACCGCATCGGTGGTCTGTTGCGTTACGGCATACCGGAATTCAAGATGGAAAAGCGAATTCTGGACCGGCGCCTGGAACAGATGGTTAGCGAGGGAACGACGTTCGAGACGGGCGTGAATGTCGGGGTGGATCTGCCCGTCGAGCAGCTGCGTGAAGACTTCGACGCCGTTGTGCTGGCCGGCGGTGCCACCGCCTGGCGAGACCTGCCGATCCCGGGCCGGGAGCTCAAGGGCATCCACCAGGCGATGGAATACCTGCCGTGGGCGAACCGGGTGCAGGCCGGCGACCTTGCTGAGCCGCCGATCACCGCGCACGGCAAGAAGGTCGTCATCATCGGCGGTGGTGACACCGGTGCCGACTGCCTGGGCACCGTGCACCGCCAGGGCGGGACGTGCGTGCATCAGTTCGAGATCATGCCGCGGCCGCCTGAGATCCGGGATCCGTCCACCCCGTGGCCGACCTACCCGTTGATCATGCGAACCACGTCCGCGCACGAGGAGGGTGGTGATCGGGTGTTCTCGGTCAACACCGAGGCATTCATCGGCCGGGACGGTCAGGTGACCGGTTTGCGGGCCCATGAAGTGCGCCGCCGCAACGGCGGTTTCGAGAAGGTCGACGGTACCGACTTCGAACTCGAAGCCGACCTGGTTCTGCTCGCAATGGGATTCGTCGGGCCGGAACGTTCACCGCTGCTGGCCGATCTGGGGGTGGAGTTCACCGAGCGCGGTAACGTGGCCCGCGACGCGGAGTACGCGACCGCGGTGCCGGGTGTCTATGTCGCCGGCGACATGGGCCGCGGTCAATCCCTCATCGTGTGGGCAATCGCCGAAGGGCGCGGTGCCGCGGCGAGCGTGGACCGGTACCTGATGGGCCGCACCGCATTGCCCTCACCGATCACCGCGACCGCGGCGCCGCTTCGCTGAGTCGAGTAGCCCGCATTCAGCTCGCGGCGCGACGACGCGGTGCGAGAAGGATGCGGGCTGCCAAGTCGAATCGCGACCGCA
Source organism: Mycobacterium sp. UM_WGJ (assembly GCF_000455125.1). Lineage (GTDB taxonomy): Bacteria > Actinomycetota > Actinomycetes > Mycobacteriales > Mycobacteriaceae > Mycobacterium. The sequence continues at coordinate 1,265 of NZ_AUWR01000076.1, read as the reverse complement.
ATCTCACCCGTCACTTTAGCAACTTCTGTCTCAAGTATCGGCGCGTCGCGTGTTGTTTGCCACACGCCGGGTGTCTAATGGACAGCTATGTGATCCGCGTTAACAACGTGTTAACATGGTCCGCATTATTCCAATCTGGTCCGAACCGGGGCGGGGGTCAGCGCCGTGTACATCAACTCGATATACCGATACCGGATGGGCCGTATGGCCTGGTCACTGCTGCGCCATCCGCGCAGAAGCCGAGGGTTTCCCGCCAAGCACGAGCGTTTGGTAACCGCCGACGAACTCTTGCGCTTCGCCACATAGGTCCGGCCAGGCCGGGGGCCGCGGTCTCCCGGAGGAGTTTGCTGACCGTTATCAGTTCGTGATCTATGCCAGTAATCCGGAGTCGCGAATGGCCTCGGCCAATGGCTCGAGAACTGCCGGGTCGTACGGTGACGGCAGGTAGACGATCGCCAGATCCAGGCCCTCGGCGCCGAGCGCTACGGCGTCCTCGATCAGCCGGCCGTAATCGAGATCCGGCTGCAACCGCAGGTGCGCCGACAAGGTGATCTGCTGCGGGTCGCGCCCGATGTCGGCGCAGTGGGCGGCCAGCACGTCGCGCTTGCGGGCGAACTCGGCGGGAGTGCCGCCCACGAAGTTCCAATGTTGGGCGTATTTCGCCGTTATCTTCAGCGTGCGCTTCTCGCCGTTGCCTCCGATGCAGATCGGCGGGTGTGGGCGCTGCGGTCCCTTGGGCTCGTTGCGGGCTTCGGTGAGCTGGTAGTAGGTGCCGGCAAAGGTGGTGGTGTCCGCGCTCAACAGGCCGATCAAGACCTGACAGGCCTCTTCGAAACGGTCGAAACGCTCGGAGATGCTGCCCAACTCGATCCCGTAGGCGCCCGACTCCTCTTCGTTCCAGCCCGCACCGATCCCCAACTCCAGGCGTCCGCCGGAAATGATGTCGAGGGCGGCGGCCATGTTGGCCAGCACGGCGGGATGGCGATAGTGGATGCCGGTCACCAGCGTGCCGAGTCGCAGTCGGGTGGTCGCCTGGGCCAGCGCAGTCAGGGTGGTCCAACCCTCCAGGCACGGCCCGGTCGGGTCGGAGAAGATCGGGTAGAAGTGGTCGAAGGTCCAGCCGGACTCGTAGACGTCGATCTCGTCCGCGGCTCGCCAGACGGCCAGCATGTCGGACCAGGTGGTGTTCTGCGGCGAAGTCTTGAATGCGAAGCGCATCCCACCGAGCCTAGCGGCGATCGCAAGGCCGGCGGTGGGGGTACCTC
>NZ_AUWR01000075.1 GCF_000455125.1 Mycobacterium sp. UM_WGJ | reverse complement strand
CCTCGCTGAACCGCCGGAGGGGTCCGCTACCACGGTGACATTGCCTTTCAACAGCACCGTGGCCCCGAATCGGTCGGCCAGCTCGCGGGCCGCGCCCACCCGGTCCGGCCCGGGCGGGTGTCCGGCTAGGCGGGCGTATTCGCCGGCATGCGGAGTGAGCACGGTGGGGGCGGTGCGGTCGGCCACCAGCGACGGGTGGGCGGCCAGGATGGTGAGCGCGTCCGCGTCGACGATCACCGGAAGATCGGTGCCGAGCGCGAACCACAGTGCGGCAGCAGCCTGCTCGCCGGTGCCAAGACCGGGACCGACTGCCCATGCCTGCACCTTCCCGGCGGCTGCCGGGCTGGGCGCCGCCACCACCTCCGGCCAGTGCGAAACCACTTGGGCATCAGCGCTTCCGGCGTAGCGCACCATGCCAGAGGTGGCCGCCACCGCTGCCCCGGCGCATAGGATCGCCGCGCCCGGGTAGGTCGCCGAGCCGGCCAGGATTCCAGTGACGCCCTGGGTGTATTTGTCGTCGCGGGGGCCGGGCGCCGGCCAGCAGGCCTCGACGTCGGCAGCGGTCAACGAATGAATGTCGGTGTCCGGCAGGTCCAGGCCGATCTCGATGAGCTCGACCCGCCCGCACTGCCCCAGCGCGTGCACCGGTTTGAGGCCACCGAAGGTGACGGTGAGCGCGGCGTTCACCGCGGGACCGTCCGCCGCGCCGGTGTGCGGATCCAAGCCGCTGGGGATGTCGACAGCCACCACCGGAATGCCCGCCGCCTCAACCGCGGCGAAGACTTCGGCGGCGTTCGGCCGCAACGGGCCGCGCCCAGAGATGCCGACCACTCCGTCGATCACCAGATCTGTTGCGGGCGGCACGGTGTCAACGATCCGGCCGCCGGCACGCCGGAACGCTGCAAGCCCTTTGGCGTGGGCGCGCGCAGGGTCGAGCAGGATGGCGCTGGCCGCCACGCCGCGCCGGCGCAGCAGCGTGGCCGCCCACAGCGCATCGCCGCCGTTGTCGCCGGACCCCACCACCGCGCACACGTTGCGTCCGGCGGTCCCGCCGGTGCGCGCGGCCAGTTCCCGAGCGATCGCGGTCGCCAGCCCAAACGCGGCCCGGCGCATCAACACACCGTCGGGCAGGCTCGCCAACAGCGGTGCTTCGGCAGCGCGAATGACCTCGACGCTGTAGTAATGCCGCACTTGCCCTCCTCGGACTGCCCGCGATTGTCAGGCTAGTGGCCGCCGACGACGCTCGGGGGATGTCGCGGCGGATGGTGGGGGTGAGTCAGCGGGTAACAGCACAATCCGATGACCACCGCGGCGGCGTGGCCGATCGCGGTGAAGTCGGGATTGATGAGCAGAGGCACGGTGAAGATGACGACCAGACCGGCCAGGTAGGCCCAGCGCCACGGCCGACGGATGCGGTAGGTGAGCACTGCCATCACGCCCACCAGGAAGTAGCTGACGCCGATGTCGCGGGCGAAGGTCAACCGCTCCGATTCGCGGTGCAGGTGAATCAGTGCGTAGAGCGCGCCCTCACTGACATAGGTGGCGCCGACGTGGGAGATCAATCCGACCATCAGCCAGCGCAGGTGCCCCAGCCAGTGTTCGGCCGGGGCCAGAAACAGGGTGAACAGCACCAGATACGGCGACCAGTCCTTGCCGTCGATCCACAACAGGCTGGAGACCAGCACCTCCAGCGGGTCGGTGGCCAGGTGATGCAGGTTGGTGGACTGCTCGACGAGCATGGTGTGCAGGCGCGGGCCGACCAGGTGCTGGATGAGGGTGGTGACGCCCAGCACCGCCAGCCATAGGTAAGTCAGCGGCGCGGTGTGCACGAAGTGCCACACCGCAGCCAGGCGCGTTCTGACGTCGGCCACGGCGTACAGCGTCGCACGGCTGATGCAGACACGGACAGACCATCCGCTGATAGCCTCTGGGAAAATCGGGCCCATCCGCCTGCGATCGGCCCCGAGGGGATCTGGGGGCACCTCATGAACGAACCGCACGGTCCGACGCCCAATCCATACCAGCAGCCCCCCTTCGCGCCCATGAACCAGCCCATCCCGCCGGTTCCGGGGGGACCGTTCCCGCCGCCGCTGCTGCCGCCTGGGCTCGGCGGTCCCCCACCGTGGTCGCCAGGGCCCAACCGCCGCAAGGTGTGGACGCTGTTGGCCACGGTCGCCGTGATCGCGGTGATCGGCGTCGTGCTCACCGTGACACTGTCCGGGCGCGGCCAGCACGACACTGCCAAGCCCGCCGCAAAGACGACGACCCCGGCGACAGCGTCGGCATCCACTGACAAGGCACCGGTCCCGGTTTCCAAGATCGAGGGGTTGCTGCCCCGGCAGGAAGTCCTCGCCGCGGCGGTGGCCGATCCCGAACTCGGCGTCGTGGCCAGTGGTGAGGCGATGGATGAGGTCACCGTGGTGGACGCCGACTGCCAGGGCATCAGTTCGGTCGCCTCGGGACCCGTCTACGCCGGCACCGGCTGGACCGCCATCCGCTGGCAACGCTGGTACAGCCCACCCGACATCGACACCCACGACCTGAAGCACGGCCTGCTGGTATCGGTGGCGGCCTTTCCCCGGGCGGACAACGCGCAGGCCTTCTACACCAAGCAGCGCGACAAGTGGAAAAGGTGCGCCGGCCGCACCCTGAACATGACCGTGACCCCTGGCGACAATGAGCCGCGCGTCTTCTGGACCGTCACCGAGGTCACCGAGTCCGATGAGCTCGTCAAGACAACAGCGATCAGTGAGGGCGGCGGTGGCTGGTCATGCCAGGACGCCCTGACCATCCGCAACAACCTCGTCGCGCAGGCCGATGTCTGCGGTAACAGCATCCCGGCCACCGCGGCGCAGGAAATCCTCGCCTCGATCACCACGAAGATCGACGCCGCCGGGTGAGCTGACCGCGTCGGGAGCCGGCGCCACCGCACCCAACCCTTGATCAGCCTCAGCGCCTCGCGTATCGTCCGACTCAATTTCGCGTCGCACAGTAGCGAATACAGGGGAAGGGCCGAGCCGTTGCGCAACCGCTACGCCGGGGAACCGTTCACCACCACCGATTCCGAGATCGCCGCCGCTTTGGAGCAGGTCTCGATCCCCACCTTGTTGCTGTCGTGCGTGCACATCACCGGCGACCCCCGCTTCATCCGGGAGTTCCGGCAGAACGGGATCTTCCTCAACGAGATCCAGGGGTTCATGTCCGAGGAGGACAAGGCCCGCGCCCGCGCCGAAGCGCTGCCGGTGATCATCGACTATCGCGACCGTGGCTGCCCGCAGCCCGCTCCCCTGCCCGCCGAGCTGGTCAAGGAGATGATGGACTGGGCGGCCTGCGAGACCGTGCCCGACGCCTACCTGGGGTTGCTCTCCGAAGAACTCGACCTCGAAGGCCGCGATCCACGACGGCCCGCACCCCTGGACCCGGCACGCGCCGCGGAGCTGTCGGTGGTGGTGGTCGGCTGCGGCGAATCGGGTGTGCTGGCCGGAATCCGGCTCGCGCAGGCCGGTATTCCCTTCACGATCATCGAGAAGAACGAGGGCCCGGGCGGAACCTGGTGGGAGAACGACTATCCCGGAGCCCGGGTGGACGTCGCGAACCACTTCTACTGCTACAGTTTCGAACCCAACAACGACTGGGGCCACTACTTCGCCGAACAGCCCGAGCTGCGGGCATACTTCACCGATCTGGTCACCAAACATGGCCTGAACGAGCACATTCGGTGGGGCACCGAGGTCACCGACGCCGTCTGGGACGAGGGCATCGGAACCTGGACCTTGACCACTCGCGCCGCCGACGGTTCGCAGTCCACGCTGCCGGCGCGCGCGGTGATCACCGCGGTCGGTCAGCTCAACCGGCCGCATCTGCCCGATCTCGACGGGTCGGACAGCTTCGCCGGACGCGCATTTCACTCCGCGGCGTGGGACCACAGCGTCGACCTGACCGGTAAGCGGGTAGCACTGATCGGGGCCGGTGCCAGCGGATTTCAGATCGCACCCGCGATCGCGGAGAAGGTAGCGCACCTCACGGTGTTTCAGCGCACCGCACAGTGGATGTTCCCCAACCCGATGTATCACGACGCCGTCGAAGACGGGGTGCACTGGGCGTTGCAGCACCTGCCGTTCTACGGCCGCTGGTACCGCTTCCTGCTGCTGTGGCCCGGCGCCGACAAGGGACTGGAGGCCGCCCGGGTAGACCCGGACTATCCCGACCAGGACTACGCGGTGAGCGAGATCAACGCCCTGGCCCGGCAGATGTTCACCGCCTGGATCACCGATCAGGTGGGTGACGACGACGAGCTGCTGGCCAAGGTACTGCCGGACTATCCGGCGACCGGCAAGCGCACCCTGCAGGACAACGGAACCTGGCTCAAAACCCTGCGGCGCGACAATGTCGAGCTGATCCGCACCCCGATACGCTCGATCACCCCGCAAGGGGTGGAGACCGACGACGGCGTCCACCACGAGGTGGACGTGATCGTGTACGCCACCGGCTTTCGGCACACCGACGTGTTGTGGCCGATGCGCATCACCGGCCGCGGCGGCACCGATCTACACGCGCTGTGGGGCAACAAACCGTATGCACACCTGGGCATCACCGTGCCCGGCTTCCCGAACTTCTTTGTGCTCTACGGGCCCGGGGCGCATCTGGCACACGGCGGCAGCCTGATCTTCAACTCCGAGTTGGAGATGCGCTACATCGACGCCTGCCTAGCCAAGCTCGCCGGTGAACAGCTGCACTCGATCGAGCCGACCGTGCAGGCCGCCACCGAGTGGCAGCAGGCCACCCAGGCCGCGATCGCCCAGACGGTCTGGGCTCATCCGGCGATCAAGCATTCCTACTTCAAAAACGCCGACGGCGAGATCCACACGGTGAGCCCGTGGCGGCTCGACGAGTACTGGTCGGCGGTGCGTGAACCGGATTGGTCGCAGTTCGTCATCACAGAGGGAGCGCGCAGGTGAGCGGAGTTGTCATCACCGGGGCGGCATCGGGGATCGGCCGGGCCTGCGCCCAAGCCCTTGTCGCCGAGGGGCGCCGGGTTGCGTTGTGGGACATCGCCCCGGCGGTCCAGGAGGTGGCCGAGAGTTTGGGGATGCCCGGCGCGGTGGTCGACGTGTGCGACGACGCCGGCATGCCCGCCGCGGTCGCGGTCGCGGCCGAGGCACTCGATGGCATCGACGGACTGGTGCACGCCGCGGGCCGGGTTCTGCCCGAACCGGTAGGCGCCTACACCGCCGAATCCTGGGATGCGGTAATGGATGTCAACTTGCGCGCGCAGGCGATGCTCGTGCAGTTGATGCTGCCGCATCTGGAGGCTGTCGCCCGGGCCGGTGGCGACCCGGCGGTGGTCGGCATTTCGAGCATCGAGGGCTTGACCGCCAACCCGTTCATCCCCGCCTACTGCGCCTCCAAGGCCGGACTGCTGGGGCTGACCAGGTCGATGGCCGCCCAGTTGGGCCCGGCCGGAATCCGCGTCAACGCGGTCTGCCCCGGCTTCATCGAAACCCCGATGCTGCAGATCGCGCTCGACGTCGAAGAGGTCGCGGCAGGCTTCGTGGCCGCTGCGCCGTTGGGCCGAATCGGTCAACCGGCCGAGGTGGCCCAGGCGGTGGCGTTCCTGATGTCGCCGCGGGCGTCGTTCATCACCGGAACCCAGATCGTCGTCGACGGTGGAGTCACCGCCCGGCATCCGTGACTGGCCTAGAAGACCCAGCTCTGCGGTGCGGCGATGACGAAGCCGTGGGTGGCCACCGGACCCTCCGCACCGGACACCTGGGGTTCTTTGAGCACACAGACCAAATCGGTGGACGGCGGGACCCCGCAGACCATCGACTGGGCGGGTGAGAAGTCCCAGAACACGATCTTGTGGCCCACCGGAAGCTTTGCGGCCGGCGGGTTTGCGGCGGCCAGAGCGTCCGGCGCAGCGGGAAGGAAACGCGCCGGAATGCTTTCCTTGCCGTAGATTCCGGGCAGCTCTACCGCTCCGGCGCCGCGCGGCGCCCCCGGAAGGTCGCCGGCACAGTTGACGTCGTGAGTGATCTTGCCCTGCCGCATCCTGCAGAGCAGCCCGGAGTCGGTCGCGAAGACCACGTTGGGGACCTCCTGCAGGTCACTGACCGAACCGGGCAGCGGCCCACTGTCGTCGATCAAAGAACCCAAGTCGGGGACACCCGGGGCCGCTACGGCGTCGGGGACCGCCATCGACGCCGCCACCGAGGCGATCGCCACTGCCAGTTCCCGCCACGCCAAGCGGAGCCTCCTTGTTCGCCGTGAACTCTTGAAACTACGAGCGACGGGCGCTGCGGTCAACGTCATCGGCCCACCGCGTGCATCCACGGCACCCGAACCTCGCCTCCGCGAGCACGCGCATCGGTAGCATCCCCGAAGATGACCCAGCGCCAGCCACCACCGAAACCGCCGATCTCGCGGGGCGATCTCGCCGGGTCTGTCTCAGCACTGGTCCTGACGTTCGTCGGCGGTGCTGTGGCCGCGGTCCTGGGACTGTTCATGATGGCCTTCACCGACTACTGCCCGCCCGCAACCTGCAATATCGATGCAGGCGTCACGGCAATCATGACCGGATTCGCGGCTGCCGCTGCGGTCGGCGCGATCGGAACGGCGGTGACCATCGTGCGACTGGTGCGCCGTCACCGGGCCTGGCCCTACGCCGTCGCGACCTTGGTGCTGACCGCCGTGGCGTGCGCTATGGGCATAGGCGGCTATCTCGCTGCGGTGGGCGGCTGACTCCTACGTGGCGCTCACCGAGGAAGCGCGCCTGGCAGCATCGGCGATCGCTTCCCGCAGACCCCGCGTCGCCAGCTCATCGGCCAGCTCGTTGTCGGCAACCCCGGAATGGCCTTTCACCCAGAACCACTCGACCTGGTGACGCGCGCAGGCGGCCTGAAGCCGTTGCCACAGGTCGACGTTCTTCACCGGCTGCTTGGCGGCGGTCAGCCAGCCGTTGCGCTCCCAGCCCGACACCCACTTGGTGATGCCATTGCGCACGTAGGTGCTGTCAGTGTGCAGATGTACCACCACGGGCCGGGTGAGGGCTTCCAGCGCCGCGATCGGAGCGGTCAGCTCCATCCGGTTGTTGCTCGTCTCGCCGGGCTCGCCACCGCACATCTCGCGGACGTGGTGGCGCATGCGCAGCACCGCGCCCCAACCGCCGGGACCCGGGTTGGGCCGGCACCCACCGTCGGTGTGGATGACGACCACGTCATCGGTGGATTCGGCGAGCGGTGTAGTTCCGCGAGCAAGAGATCCGACGCCATCAGGATCGGTGGATTCGGTCATCGGCTGAGAATAGGCGGCGAGATCATCGCGGTGCGGACCGACATGCCCAGATCGCGATGCCGCAGTGTGGTGATCCGGCGCCCGGGCTGCACGGCGTCCTTCACCGGCAACGTGCGCTCGCCGAAGAACGACGCCGTCGCCTCGATATCGGCGACGACGTAGGTGATACCCCACAGCGATGACGGGCCGTCCTCCGCGGCGTCGGGCGACCCGACGACTTCGAGGATCACCGACCCCAGCCGGAAGAAGATCTGCCGCATCGGCCGGCCGCCGAATTCGGCGTCGCGTACCCGGCGCGACTGCAGCCCGACCGCGACCAACGCCTGCACGGTCCGAGACAGGTTGGGAGACAACAGCACAACATGATCGATCGAGGTCACGCCGTTCGGATGTGTGGCCGGCTCCGCGGCCGCCGCGGCGGAACGGGAGGTGGGAATGCCGTCGAGCGGGCCGTCTTGGGGTAGGCCCCGCAATACCCACCCCAGGATGCCGCTGCCGCCTCCGGACAGCCGCAGCCGGACGTCACCCACCCGGCAGACGTCGTCGGGGTCCACGCTGAAACCGGCCGCGCGCCACGTGTCAGCCGGATCGGCAAGATGGAATTCATCGACGGTGACGGACATGCCGCTCACTCGTGTCAGGCCTGCGTGACCGGCTCGGGTTTCAGGTCGCGCCACCAGCAGTAGATGTACAGCAGCATCGACATCACCAGCGCGACGATCACCCAGAGCGTGATCGTGACGTCGATCCAGGATCCGATCGGCGGAGAGTCGGGCAGCGCGTTTCTCAGCGGGACCACCGCGAAAAGCATTGCCGCATACCAGGTTGTCATCGGCGGCTGGAACTTGCGCCAGCCCAGCAACGTCAGGTTGGCGACCACAACGGCCACCGCGGCCAAGGCGATCAAAACACCGACGATCACGGCACCAAAAGCCATCGTGCTCGGCGACCGGTGCAGCGTGATGCGGTACGGGCCACCGTCCTCGCGGTCGCTGACAATCTCGTTCTTCCAACCGGCGATGTGGTCCACGAACGTCACCGACATCCGTTCGGGAATCGTGGCATCACCACGCACGACGTCGACGGTGATGGGCCCGGTCTGGTAGTGATCGAACGGCCACTTCGACGAATTACCGGAGATGGTCAAGGGGACCGGGAACTCACCGGGCACCGTGCCTTTGGTCCAGGTGCGCTTCGTCGGCGTGACCGCGGAGTGCACCGCGAGGCTCAGGTCCTCGGTGAGCCCGTGCCGGACCGGATCGAGCAGTGCAGGCCCCGGGGTGATGGTGACCTTGCCGGTCAGGGTTCCCTTCACCGTCTGGAGATCCTCGATGTCGACGGTCACGGTCGTGCCATCGGCCGACGCCAGTCCTTCGGTGAGGTGGCGCGGGCATCCGCATCCCGCGCGCTCATACAGCGCGACGGTGACGACGTAGGACGCGACGAAGAAGATCGTCATAGCGAGGATCAGGAGCAGCCTGGGCCGGTTGAAGTGAACGGCAGGATCGGCGTTGGACAAGCCCGTTCTCCCTGATGTCAGCTCGATGGTCGACAGCAACGGCTGCATCGTCTCATCGTCGCCGCGGTTGCCGCCGAGTTTTCGACGGACAACGGCACACAAATCGAGTTGCTGCAACCGGTTTCCGGCAGTGCCGCGAACCGTTGGCGGGTTAGAAGACGTCGCTGTGCGGGGCGGCGATGACGAATCCGTGTGTCACCGTCGGGCCGCCGCTCTTGGCGCTGTTCTCGCGCGCGGCCTTGAGCACGCAGGCCACTTCGGTGCCCATCGGAGCGCCGCACACCAGCGATTCGGTGGGTGAGAAGTCCCAGAACACGATTTTGTGACCGGGCGCCAACATGATCGTCGGAACCTTTCCGGGATCGCCGAGGAGCCCGGCGGGCGCCATCGGCATGAACTGCGCCGGGCCGTTGCCGTCGGCATGGACGGTCCCCAGGCTCACGCTGCGGCTTCCCGCCGGGGCGCCGACCAGGTTCCCGGCACAGGCCACACTGTGCGTCACCTTCCCGCGACTTTTGCGGCAGGCCAGACCCGACGGGGTGGTAAATGCCAGATCCGGGATTCCGGTGAGGTCAGCCACCGAGCCCGGCAGCGGTCCGCTGTCGTCAAAAAGCGGGTCGAGGTCGGGAACCTCGTTCGCCGCACCGGCGTTGGGTACCGGAATAAGCACTGCCAACGCGGCGCACGCCGCCGCCAACAATTCCCGCACTGAAGGGCTCCTGCTACTCGACGGTGACCGACTTGGCCAGGTTGCGCGGCTTGTCCACGTCGTAGCCGCGCGCCTGCGCCACCCCGGCGGCAAACACCTGCAGCGGGATGGTCGACAACAACGGCTGGTACAACGTTGACACCGCAGGGATTTCGATCAGGTGGTCGGCGTAGGGGCGCACCGTATCGTCGCCCTCCTCGGCAATCACGATGGTGACGGCACCGCGGGCCTGGATCTCGCGAATATTGGACAGCAGCTTGGAATGCAGCATCGCCGCGTTCTTGGGCGAGGGCATCACGACGATCACCGGAAGGTCGTCCTCGATCAGTGCGATCGGGCCGTGCTTGAGTTCACCGGCGGCAAACCCCTCGGCATGCATATAGGCCAGCTCTTTGAGCTTGAGCGCGCCTTCCAGCGCCACCGGGTAACCGACGTGGCGGCCGAGAAAGAGCACCGCACTGGACGACGCGAACTGCCGCGCCAACTCGGCGACCGAATCGATGCCACTCAGCACGTGCGACACCAGGTCGGGCATCGCCTCCAGTTGCCGGTACTCGTGCTCGACCTCGTCGGGGTATTTGGTGCCCCGGGCCTGCGCCAGCGCCAGACCGACCAGGTAGTTCGCGGTGATCTGCGCCAGGAACGTCTTCGTGGAGGCGACGCCGATCTCCGGCCCGGCCCGGGTGTAGAGCACCGCGTCGCACTCCCGGGGAATCTGCGAGCCGTTGGTGTTGCAGACCGCGAGCACCTTGGCCTTCTGCTCCTTGGCGTGCCGGACAGCCTCGAGGGTGTCGGCAGTCTCGCCGGACTGGCTGATCGCCACCACCAGCGTGCTGCGATCCAGCACCGGGTCCCGGTAGCGGAACTCACTGGCCAGCTCGACTTCCACCGGCAACCGCGTCCAGTGCTCGATCGCGTACTTGGCCAACAGACCGGAGTGGTAGGCGGTGCCGCAGGCCACGACGAACACCTTGTCGATCTCACGTAACTCTTGGTCGCTCAAGCGCTGCTCGTCGAGAACGATTCGGCCGTCCTCGAAGTGCCCCAGCAGAGTCTCGGCCACCGCGGTGGGCTGCTCGGCGATCTCTTTGAGCATGAAGTACTCATAGCCGCCCTTCTCGGCGGCCGACAGGTCCCAGTCGATGTGAAATCGGCGAGCGGCGGCAGTGTCGTCGTTGCCGTGGAAGTCAGAGATGCGGTAGCCATCGGCGGTGATGACCACCGCCTGATCCTGGCCCAGTTCGACGGCTTCGCGGGTGTACGGGATGAACGCCGCCACATCGGAGCCCAGGAACATCTCGCCGTCACCGATACCGACCACCAGCGGGGTGGATCGACGCGCCGCCACGATGGTGCCGGGTTCATCAGCGTGGGCGAACACCACGGTGAAGTGGCCCTCCAGTCGGCGCAGCACCGCCAGCGCCGAGGCCACGAAGTCCCCGGCGGTGTCGCCCTCGCGGTACTGGCGGGCCAGCAGGTGAACGGTCACCTCGCTGTCGGTCTCGCTGGTGAACTCCACCCCGGCGCGTTCCAGTTCGTCGCGCAGCATCGCGAAGTTCTCGATGATGCCGTTGTGCACCACGGCGAACTTGCCGGCCGCGTCGCAGTGCGGGTGGGCGTTGTGGTCGGTGGGGCGGCCGTGGGTGGCCCAGCGGGTGTGGCCCAGCCCGGTGCCCCCGACCAGCAGGGCGGGATCGGTCGCGGCCAGTTCGGCTTCCAGGTTGGCCAGCCGGCCGGCGCGACGCCGGACGGTCAGCTGCCCGATCCCGTCGACGACGGCGATTCCCGCGGAGTCATAGCCGCGGTATTCCATGCGGCGCAGGGCCTCGACGACGACGTCGCGAGCAGGGCGTTGCCCGACGTAGCCGACGATTCCACACATAGCTGTTCAGGGTAGTGCACCGGCAGGCAGCCCCCATGAATCGCGCAGGTCAGCGGGATACCCGTCGCGCGCCAAGCAAGGTGCTCCTGGCCGAATCCCCCGTGCGTTACGGTCATCAGATGGCCAGCATCAAGCGCCTTTACACCGCGTTGACCCGACCCGGACCGCATCGCGTCCTGCGCGGCGATCTGGCCTATGCCGGCCTGGCCGGGGTGGTGTACACCCCACAGTCCGGGTACCGGCTTCCCGCGGTGGCATTCGGCCACGACTGGCTGACCGGAACCGACCGCTACGCCGGACTGCTGGAACACTTCGCCTCGTGGGGCATCGTGGCGGCGGCTCCCGACACCGGACGGGGGTTGGCGCCCTCGGTACTGGATCTGGCTGCTGATTTGGGCCGCGCCCTGGAGATCGCCACCGAGGTCCGGCTGGGGCCGGGTCGGATCAGTGTCGACCGCGATCGGCTCGCGGTGGCCGGACACGGGTTCGGCGGTTCGGCCGCGATCTTCGCGGCAGCCACACTGTCAGTGAAACCCACAGCGGTGGCAGCGATTTTCCCGACCGCGACCACCCCGCCCGCCGAGCAGGCGGCGTTGGGGCTGGACGTGCCGGGCGTGGTCTTCAGCAGTCCCGACGCCCCGAAGGCACTGCGGTCCAACGCGATCGAGCTGGCCCATGCCTGGCAGCATTGCACCCTGCGGGTGATCGACAAGGTGTCGCCGGCCGGTTTGCCGCAGGGCCGCCGGCTGACCGGGTTCTTCGGATTGCCGACCTCGGATCGGCGCACCCAGCGGCGGGTGCGGGCCCTGGTGACCGGATACCTGCTGGCACAACTGGTGGGCGACAAGACGTTCCGCGACTTCGCGAACCCCCGGGTGGCCCTCCCCCGTACTGCAGCGCTCGATGCGCTGCCGGAACCGGCCAGCCCGGAAGAGAAGATCGCCGCACTGTTCAAGTAGTTCTGCATACGGCAGCGGCCGTCGAGTCCTTTCAGACCCGAGCGGCAATACGGAATCAAACGTGGCGAAACGACAACGGTCGCCGAGCCCAGGTGGACTCGGCGACCGTGGTCGCGTTGCGCTGTCGGCTACGCGCCGGGCGCGCCGTCAGTGCCCGGGGTGCCGGGGGCGCCGTTGCCGGCACCGCCGGTTCCGGTGCCGCCGGTTCCGGCCGCCCCACCGGCCCCGCCGGGACCAGCCGGGCTGCCGCCCTTGCCACCGTTCGCGCCGTCGCCGCCATCGCCGCCGGTGTTGCCAGCGCCCTGGGCGGTACCGCCCTTGCCGCCCGCCCCGCCGGCACCGCCGGACCCGCCTGCCCGGTCAGTGCCGTCCGAGCCCGCCGCGCCACTGGTGCTGGCACCGCCGGCTCCGCCGGTGCCGCCGTTGCCGCCGGTGCCACCGACCGCGCCGTTGCCGCCGTCGAATCCGTCGCCGGTGGCGTTGGTTCCGCCGTTGCCGCCAGCTCCACCGGCACCACCCGCACCGGCAAGGCCGCCGTCCCCGCCGGCCCCGCCGCTACCAGCGACGGAGGTGCCACCGGCACCGCCCTTGCCGCCGTTGCCTCCATCACCGGCAGCGCTGCCGTTACCACCGGCCGCGTTCGAGTGGTTAGCGCCCACCGCGCCGGCACCGCCGACCCCGCCGTTACCGCCGGCACCGCCGGCACCGCCGTCGCCATCGCCGCCGACAGTTCCAGCGGGTCCGCTGGTGCTGGTACCGGCCGCGCCGCCGACGCCGGCCTTACCGCCGACCCCGCCGTTGCCGCCGTTACCGCCGTCTTGGCCCTGACTGCCGGCGCCTCCGTTACCGCCTGCACCGGCAGCGCCGCCGGTGCCACCGACTCCGCCGCTGCCGGCGGCGCCGGTGCCCGAGGTACCACCGGCCCCGCCGTTGCCGGCGCTGCCGCCGTTACCGCCGTTGGTGCCGTTGCCGCCGGCCGCGCCGTCAGTGCCTGCGGCTCCGGCCCCGCCGTTGCCGCCGGCGCCACCTTGGCCACCACTGCCATCGAGTCCGACGGTTCCTGCGGCACCAGCGGTTCCGCTGGTGCTGGCGCCGCCCGCGCCGGCCGCGCCGCCGGTGCCGCCCGCGCCGCCCTTGCCGCCATTACCGCCGGCCAAGCCGTTGCCACTGGCGTCGGTACCGCCGTTACCGCCGGCGCCACCGGTGCCACCGGTGCCACCGACTCCGCCGTTGCCGCCCTGGCCGCCGTCACCGGTGGTCGCGGAACCGCCGGCGCCGCCCTTGCCACCCGCGTTGCCGGCCGCGCCGTCACCGCCGTTACCACCGGCCTTGCCGGCCAGTGCGCTACCGGCCGCTCCGGCCGCTCCGGCCGTGCCGGCACCGCCGTTACCACCGTTACCGCCGTTGGCCGTGCCGGTAGCGGCGCCGCCGTTACCGCCCTGGCCGCCACCGGCACCACCGTCACCGCCGTTACCGGCATGAGCGTCACCGGGTGCGATGCCGAGGGGGTTCCCGATCGCCGCCACCGCGCTGCCGCTGCTGGCGCCGCCATTACCGCCGGCGCCAGCCGTACCGCCGGGCTGACCGGCAGCGCCGCCGGCACCGCCGTTGCCGCCGATGACCGTGCCGCTGCCGCCGGCACCACCGGCAGCGCCGTTACCGCCATTCGTCGTGCCGCCGGTGAGGCCGGCTCCGCCGGCACCGCCGGCACCGCCCGCACCGCCATTGCCGCCCACGCTGACGCCGGTGGCCGCGCCGGCACCACCGGCACCACCGACACCGCCATTGCCGCCATTGGCACCCGTGAAGCCGGACCCGCCGCCGCCATAGCCACCAGAGCCGCCGTTGCCGCCCATGCTGTAGACACCGGTCCCGTTGTTCCAGCCGGTAGCGCTACCGCCAGCGCCACCGATGCCGCCGTTGGAGGCGTAATTCGCGCCGTTACCGCCGGCGCCGCCGTTACCGCCGGCGAAGGTGCCGGTACCGCCGGCACCACCGGCCCCGCCGTTGCCGCCGGGGCCCCTGGAGCCGAACCCGCCCATACCGCCGCCGCCGCCCGCTCCACCGGTGGTCTTCACGGTGGCGTCGTTGGTGGCGCCAGCACCACCGGCTCCACCGGCGCCACCGTTACCTGCTGCCCCGGTGCCGTTGCCGCTACCGCCGAAGCCGCCCTGACCGCCGGCCCCGCCGACGCCCGCAGCTAGTGCGGAACCGGTCGCGGCACCACCGGCACCGCCGTTACCACCGGCGCCCCCGGTGCCAGTACCGAAGCCGCCGCCGCCACTGCCGCCACTACCGCCGAGGCCGCCGTTGATGCCGGCACCGCCCGCACCCCCGCTGCCGCCGTCCGCGCCGATGCCGAACTTGGCCCCGTAGCCCAGGCCGCCGCCTTGGCCGCCGGAACCGCCCATGCCGCCGTTGCCGAGGAAGGCACCGGTGCCGTCCTTGGCCGCGTCGCCGCCGGCGCCACCGGCACCGCCGGCTGAGCTGGCGCCGAGCTGGCCGGCCCCACCGAGGGGGCCGTTGAACTTCTCACCGCCGACACCGCCGGCGGCGCCGCTACCGGCCCAGCCGCCGTTACCACCGTTGAGGTGAGTGGCGTCACCGGCAGCCCCCACGCCGCCGTTGCCGGCGGTGCCGGCCGCGCCGCCGTTGCCGCCGGCGCCGAGGGTGTAGCCACTGCGGCCACCGTCACCGCCAACGCCGGCGCTACCACCGGTGCCGCCGTTGCCGCTGCCGCCGTTGGCGAATGTGCCGGCCGCGCCATTAGCACCGTCACCGCCGGCACCGCCGTTACCGCCCGTGCCGAAGAACCAGGCCACCGCGGCACCGCCGTCACCACCGGCACCGCCGCTGAAGCCGGCAGTGATGGCGTCGCCGCCGGCGCCACCGTCACCACCAAGGCCCATGAACCAGCCACCGGCGCCACCGTCGCCGCCCGCCGCGCCGGCGCCGCCGGCCCCACCGTCACCGCCGTTGCCGATCCAGCCGAGGGCGCTGCCGCCGTTACCGCCGGCAACACCGGCCGCGTCGCTGCTCCAGCCAGCGCCACCGTCGCCGAACCACAAGCCACCGTCACCGCCATCGGGATTGAGAGCTGTTCCGTCGGCACCATCACCGATCAGGTACAACCCGGAGATGTCGTTGATGGCACCGTTGACCAACTCGCCCAACGGGTTATTGATCCAGAACTCCATCACCATGTGGAGCGGGTTGTAGAACAAGTTGGTGAACAGGTCCGTGCCGAAGTCCGCCGCGGGCATGGGCTCGAAGTTGAAGCTGAAGTCCGCCGGCGAGGCATCCGACTGCGGGAACATGTCGGAGAGCCAATCGAAGTTGAACAGATCATCGAGGTCGGCCTGCGCCGGGGGCGCCGAAGCCAACGGCGCCATGCCGAAAGCCAGGAACGCGGCGACGGCGCTGCTGGCGCCGGCCACCCGGTTGCGGCGCCGCGAGCGCACCTCCGGCTGAGTGCCACGCTGACTGCTGCTGTGACGACGATTCATTTTCGAACACCTCTCCTGTGAACAGTCCTGTTGAGCGGTTGTGACTTGTCAGTTGGGTCGTGCGACATGCTGGCTGTGTCGGCCTAAGCGCCTAGGCCGGCCAGGGCGTCCATCAGGTACGTCCAATCGAACGCGTCCCCCACGCTGGAGCCGGCGCCGCCGTCATCGAAGAGGTCGGAGGGGATGATGGGGAAGGAGAATCCGGCCAGCGGCGGCTCCACGGGTGGTTGGCCAGGGTTCTTGCCGTCCCAGTTCCAGGCAGCCCCGCCCATCAAGCCGACCATCGCCTGCTGCCAGCCCATCATGGCGCCGATCGGGCCGACCCCATGGCTGTCAACGGTGAGCGTGAGCGGTACCCCCAGAAAACCCGACGCGTCGATAGCGAGGCCGACACTGTTGAAGATCGAACCGCCGACCGCGGGCACGGAGTCGACGATGTTTCCGGAAGAGTCGTAGTACGTGTAGTCAGCGTTGGCCACCGAGCCGGGGGTAAGCAGGCCACCGAACGCGAAATCCAGATGCGAGATGGTGCCCGGGGGGACCGCATCCCCGAGCAGCGGTATCACGAAGCCGAGATCGAGAGTGGCGCCGTTGAAGAAGGCGCCGGCCATATTGGCCAGGGTCTCGTTCAGGCCGTCGCCGTCGTTGATGCTATTGAGCAGCGCGATCCAGGGGCTTATCCCCGGCCCAAGCATGCCCATGATCATGCCGCTCATCGGTGACGAGATGAAGTTGATGATCGCGTTTATCGGTTCGACGTCGGTACCGGGGGGCAAGAAGGCCGGCAACAGTTGAGGCAGAAGCCCGAAGAGCAGCGAGTGGCCGAGGGTGAAGGTGGATAGGTCGGCACCACCACTGAGGGTATGCAGAATCGTGGTAGCTGCGATCGGGTCATCCGCGGCGACATTGAGCAGGGTGTAGCCATTCATCACCCCACGCAGATGTTCCTGCATCTCATTGACCACGTCGGGGATCTTCGACGGGTCGTTGAGGATCTCCTGGAAGAACGCGTACTGGTTGGCGATGAACTGCTGGAACACCACATTCGGAGCGACGTTGAAGTTGTTGGCAAGCACCGTGGCGTTCTGGGCCGCGATGTTGTACTGGTCGATCCACGGCGCCCAAAGATCGCCAAGTGCACTGAGCTGAACATCTCGGATCGTGGGGACACTCGCCAGCGGGGTTGCCGCCGGGGTGGCTGCGATCAGGCCGGAGCCCACGATCGCAATGCCGGCGGTGACGTAGGGGCGAAGAGTTTGCTGCACAGCCATCTCCTTTTGTGAGGTGCCGCCCTCGGCAGGCGCCCCTTACGAAGCCGTGACGCTGCCGTGTTGTTCCTGAATTCACGCTTACTTACTGATGTGTCACGGAACACTATCCGTGAGGAACTTAAGACACAAGCATCTCCGTCAAGTATTTTTCGTGTGTTTTCAAAGCTCACAGGCGTTAACTTTGTATATCTCGTGGTCCGGCATATTTTTCACCTGAGAGTGGACAGGCGTTCTTTTTGGGATACGTCTGCCGTCCACAAGAGGACCGGCTTATGTGATAAAAGCGACCCCGCGAACGACACGGTCGTGGGGGCCCGCCAGTGACCCGGCGGCCGTGAGGTGTCGTACTCGGGCGCCCAACCAGCCGCCGAGCGGTCGGTGGCCGGGGTCCTGCGCCGCGGTTGTAGTCGGTGCGGCCGGCACCACCCCACTGTGCCGATACCGCGTTTTGACTGCCGTGGTATGTCTGATAAGTGCGGATCGGTGTACAGCTGGCCTACGCGGGCGGCTTCAAGGAAGCGGTGGAGCGGGTCATCGAGCTGGAGCAAGCCGGGATCGACGTGATCGCCGTCGCGGAGGCCTACTCGTTCGACGCCATCAGCCAGCTGGGCTACCTGGCGGCCAAGACTTCACGAGTCGAACTCCTCACCGGGGTCCTGCCGATCTACACCCGAACGCCCACCTTGTTGGCAATGACAGCCGCCGGCTTGGACTACGTATCCGACGGCCGGTTCGCCCTGGGCCTGGGCACCTCGGGGCCGCAGGTGGTGGAGGGCTTCCACGGCGTACCGTTCGACGCCCCACTGGGACGTACCCGCGAGGTGGTGGAGATCTGCCGGACAGTGTGGCGCCGCGAACGACTCAGCTACGACGGAGAGCACTACCAGCTACCCCTTCCGGCGGACCGCGGAACCGGGCTGGGCAAGTCATTGAAGTTGATCAATCACCCGGTGCGGGCGCGGATTCCGATCTCGATCGCTGCGCTGGGGCCCAAGAACGTCGCACTGACCGCCGAGATCGCCGACGGTTGGCAGCCGGTGTTCTTCTACCCGGAACGGTCCGGCGAAGTGTGGGGCGAGTCCTTGAAAGCCGGCGCCGCAAAACGTGATCCGGCGCTGGGTCCGCTGGATGTCATCGTGGGGGCGTCGCTGGCCATCGGCGACGACGTCGAGGACCGGCTGGCTTGGGTGAAACCGCAACTGGCCTTGTACATCGGCGGAATGGGCGCCAAAGGCCGCAATTTCTACCACAACCTGGCCACCCGGTACGGCTTTGGGGCCGCCGCCGATCGCATCCAGGAGCTGTATCTGTCCGGACGCAAGGCCGAGGCGATCGCCGCCGTGCCCGACGAGCTGGTGCGCCACACCTCGCTGGTCGGGCCGCGCGGCCTGGTGGCCGAACGACTCGCCGCCTACGCCGAGGCCGGCGTGACCACGCTGCTGGTGGGCCCGCTGGCCACCGGGCCCGACGAAGCGCTGCGCTACGTCGAGGAGCTCCGCGCCCTACTGCCGTCCTGAGCCAGCGCACCGCAGGCCGACGATGGGCCGGATGTGGCCCAGGACACTCCGCAGGCCAAGATGGGCCTATGGACTTCACGCCGACCGTGACAACGCCCATCGCCCAAACCCTGTTTGAGCTGCTGCAACGCCAAGCAGACCGGTTCGGTGACAAGGTCGCGTTCAGCTTCTCCTACAACGGCGACGACGAAGGCCGCAGCGAGCTGACGTTTCGTGAGCTGGACCGCCGCGCACGCGCGATCGCGGCGAACCTGCAACGCTACGACGTCGCCGGCGAGCGGGTCCTGGTGCTGGTGCGGCCGGGCCTGGACTTCATCGCCGGGTTTTTCGGCTGCCTCTACGCCGGCGCCGTGGCGGTGCCGGTCCATCAGAAACTGGCGCCGCGCCTGCAGGTCGTCGTCCCCGACGCGGCCGCGAAGTTCGCGCTCACCGCCAGCGAGAAGAGCGAGGAAACCCGAGCCGCGGTCGCCGGGATTCCAGGGGAACCCGAGCAGTGGTTCTTCACCGATGCAGGCGCCGACCCTGACACCTGGGTGACGCCGGACCTCAACATCGACTCGCCAGCTGCCATCCAGTACACCTCCGGATCGACTCGCTCCCCCAAGGGCGTGCTGCTGAGCCACGGCAACATCCTGCATAACTGCGATGCCATCCGCCAGTCGTGGAACGGCGACGAGAACGCCAGGGGCGTGTTCTGGCTGCCACCGCACCACGACCTGGGCCTGATCGGCGGCATCCTGTCCATGATCTACGTCGGGGCCAGCACGGCGCTGATGTCACCGACCGCGTTCATCAAGCGCCCGATGCGCTGGCTGGAACTGGTGTCCGCCCATCGGGGCGTGATCACCGCCGCGCCGAACTTCGCCTACGACCGGTGCGTGGAGACGAGCACTCCCGAAGAGCGTGCCGCGCTGGACCTTTCCTGCATGACAGTCGCCATGAACGGAGCCGAGTCGGTGCGCGCCACCTCACTGGCGGCGTTCGCCGACGCATTCGCGCCGGCGGGTTTCCAGCTCTCGTCGTGCTATCCGGTGTACGGGTTGGCCGAGGCCACCCTGTGTGTGGCGTCCGGATCGCCCGCCGGAGTGCCCGGGGTGCGCTACCTCGATCGGGTCGCGCTGGAACAGGACCGCATCGTCGATGTGGCACCGGAGGACCCCGCCGCCGCGACCTTCGTGGGCTGCGGTCAGCCACGGCAGACCGACATCGCCATCGTCGATCCAGTGACCCGCCGCCTCTGCGGACCCGACGAGATCGGCGAGATCTGGGTCGCCGGACCCAACGTGGCGCAGGGCTATTGGAATAGGCAGGAGGAAACGGCGGCGACGTTCGGAGCCAGGCTGGCCGAACCGGCCGACCAGGCCCGCGGACCGTTCTTGCGCACCGGAGATCTCGGTTTCCTGTGTGCCGGTGAGATTTTCACGACCGGACGCTGCAAGGACCTGATCACCATCGACGGTCACAACTACTACCCCAACGACATCGAATTCACGGTGCAGCAGTGCAGTCCGGTGCTGGTGTCGGGCCGCGGAGCGGCCTTCGCCACCGACGCGCCGCCCAACGGGGTCGGACAGTTGGTCATCATCCACGAGGTGGACAGCGCGCAGGCCGCTGAGGCCGACCTCGATGCGATCATCGATGCGATTCGACTGGCGGTCGCAACCCATCACGGGATCGCGGCCGACGCCGTGGTCTTGGTGCACCACGTATCGCTGCCGACCACCTCGAGCGGCAAGATCCAGCGCGGCCAGTCCAAGCAGAACTTCGTCGAGGGCAGGCTGGCAGTCCTCGCCGAGTGGCGTACGCCGACCCACGAACTGTCTCTGGAAGAACTGGAGGCGGCAGCCAGGATCGTCTCGACGCTGCAGTCCTGGGGAACCGCGCAGGGCTGAACGACGCGCCGGGTGCTTGGCCTTATGCCAGCGGGTTGATCCAGCGCAAACCGGGGAATCGCTGAAAATCGGTGTCGGCGGAGGCCAGTTCGACGCCGTGCTCGATGGCGAGGGCGGCAAGCTGCGCGTCCGGTACCAGGTTGCCGGTGACTTCGATCTGAGCGCAGATAGTGGCGTATGCCTGTGCGGTGGTTTCGGTCGCGGGCGGGATCCACACCACCGGGACCGCTAACCAGTCCGCGATGTAATCCCACGCTTGGGGCCCGGTCAAGGGGTTGGCAGTCACCCTGGGATGAGTGACGATACGCAGAAACGCGCCGATGGTCTGCCATGGCAGGCCGACCCGGTTGGCGCCGTTCAGCGTTTCTTCCAGCCACGCCGCGGCCACGGGATTGTGTTTGCTATCGGCGTCGACCGCGTACATCAGGAGGTTCGCGTCTAGGAGCATCGCGGCTCACCGGTCATCATCGAGCAGGTCCAGCACCTGCGCCACGTTGGTGACATCGACCTTCAGGCCGATCGGCGTGGAGCGATGACGATATCGAGACCCGGGGGCGCTGGCCGATGCGGCGATACCGCGGCGGGCGAGCAGGTTCAGCGCCTCGCTGATCCCCAGCCCCTGCCGCCGAAGCCGCTCGATCTCGGCAGCGACGTCGCTGTCGATGACCACGGTTGTCCTCACGTTCAGCATCGTACTCCGATGCGCATCATGATGCGTTCTTAACCGCATCATGATGTGAGTGCTCGGATCACTCCCCTACCTGCGGCAACTCTTCGGCGGCGGTCTCACAGGGGGTCTTCGGCGCGACATCAGCGGCCGGCCCGGGGGGGTCGTCCGCCTCGCCGGGCTGCTCGGCGTCTTCGGTGTCCGCGGTTTCCTCGGCTCCCGGCCGCGGACCGATGTCTTCCGACAGTTCGGCCGGCTCGGGTTCCTCAGCCGCACCGGCGGTCTGGCCTGCCGGTTCGGAGTCGCCGGCGTCCTCGGAATCGGTGGGGCCCGCGGGGTCTTCGGGTTCAGGGTCGCCCCGGGCGTGTTCATCGAACGGCTCGTCGAGCGCCTGGCCGGCGCCGGGATCGCCGAGCGCATCGATAAGCCGCGGGATCAGCCCGCCCAGGCCCGCGAGGCCGCCGAGCCCACCACCCGCGCCGCCCGGTAGTCCCGTCGACGGCAACCCCAGGTCGCCGGGCAGGCCGGGCACTCCAAGCGAGCCAAGATCACCCGGCAGGGCATCGAGCGGTCCGGCGGGCGCCGGGTCGCCCACTGCCGGCCCCGGCGGGCCCGGCGCCACCGCGGCAGGCTGCGCCGGCGGAACCTCCGCAAGACCCGGCATCGGCGCAACCGAAAACGGCACAACGGGCTCCGCCGCGGCGGGCTGACCCACCGGTCCCAGGTCCCCCGGCAGCGCGAACACCACGCTCGGCCCAGGCTCGGCCGCCGCGACCGCGGCGCCGTAGGCCGCATCAATGCCGTCCCGCGCCGACCGGACCGCGGCCACCCACTCGACGCGGACATCGTTGTCCACGTACGGCAGCACCTGCTTGTCGACCACCTCGGTGGCACGTTCGTCCTCGGAGCCGGAGGCCACCGCGTGGGCTGCCGCCAGCCAAGACGACCGGTACGCGCCCGCCCGCTCATCGACGGCCAACACCGCGGCGACCTTAGCGTCGACCAACCGCCACAGCTCATTCCGCAGCGAGCCACAGGCGCCGGCCACGGCGCGCAGCCGGGCCGTCAGCTGCGCCGCGGCGTCACAGTGCTGGCGCAGGAACTCCGCGGCCACGTCGGCGCCCGGACCGCGCCAAGCACCGTCCAACTCGACCAGTTGCTGTCGTTGCGCGCGCAGTGCCTCGTCGGCAGCGTCAGCCAGTGCGTACATACCGACACAGTCGGCATCGAGCGCTCGCAGGTCCAGGCCGGCTTCGCTGTCGTAGTGGTCGGCGAGCTGTCCTTCGTAGCCGGTGAGCTCCGGATGCCGATATCCCCGTCGCTGGCAGGCCGCCACGTAGGTCTGCAGGTGCGTGACCGCCTCACGCCCCTCGGCCAGCCGGCCGGACACATCGTGTCGCTGGGCCACGTCAGCCGACCCGTTCGGCCGCAGAGGTATCGGCCTGTCCATAGCGCACCAGGCCGACTCGCAGTGCCGTGGCGATCTCGGCGTTGGCCCGCGACCAGCGCATCAGCTCGGGCAACCACGCCTGTAGACCACGGCGTAACGCCTCACCCGGGCCGATATGGTCGCGTCCGGCAACACCGCCGTCGAATATCAACCCGCCCAACCGGATGCCGGAAGCCGTATCAATGGCCGACGCGGTCGCATCGAAATGGTCCGCCACCGACCGCAGCGCGGCGGCGTCGAGGTAGAGCTGTTGTCGTCCCATACGGGTATGACGGCGACAGCGTTGGACGGGTTCCCTGGTTCCCCGAGATTCGCTGAACCGCGGGTTCAGTTCCGAGTGCGTACCGCGTCGGCGACATCTGCCGCGATCCGGCGCGCCGTCTCCTCATCGGAGGCTTCCACCATCACGCGGACGAGCTGCTCGGTTCCCGACGGTCGCAACAGGATTCGTCCAGTGGCACCGAGTTCGTCGGTGGCACGCTGCACCGCGTCACGCACGGCGGGGCGGCCCACCGCTTCGGCCTTGTCAGTGACCTCGACATTGATCAGCACCTGCGGCAACGTGCGCATCGCCGAGGCCAGGGCGGCCAGCGGAGTCCGGGTCTGCGCCATTCGTGCCATCAGACGCAGGCCGGTGATGATGCCGTCACCGGTAGTGGCCACCTGGGGAAGCACGATGTGACCGGACTGCTCACCGCCGAGCGTGAATCCTCCGGCCCGCAACTGCTCGAGAACGTAGCGGTCGCCGACGTCGGTGGTGTGCACGGTGACCCCGGCCTCGCGCATGGCCAGGTGCAACCCGAGATTGCTCATCACGGTCGCCACCAGGGTGTCGTCGACCAGTTCTCCGGAGTCACGCATGGCCAGTGCCAGCACGACCATGATGGCGTCACCGTCGATCACATTGCCGGCGGCATCGACGGCCAGGCAGCGGTCGGCGTCACCGTCGTGCGCCAGGCCCAGGTCGGCGCCGTGGTGCAGCACCGCGGCGCGCACCGGTTCCAGATGCGTCGAGCCGCACCCCTCGTTGATGTTGAGCCCGTCGGGATCGGAGTTGATCGTGATCACGGTGGCCCCGGCGGCCCGGTAAGCCCGCGGCGCCGCGTCCGATGCCGCGCCGTGCGCGCAGTCCACCACCACGGTCAGGCCGTCCAGCCGAGTGGGATGGGTTTCGGTCAGGTGCCGCAGGTAGCAGTCCAGCGCATCCTTGGCGTCCACCACCCGGCCCAGCTCGGCGCCGATCGGGCGCAAGCCCGGTCCGGCGGCCACCAGGTCTTCGATCTGGTCCTCGGTCGCGTCGTCGAGTTTGTGTCCACCCGGGCCGAAGAATTTGATGCCGTTGTCCGGCATCGGGTTGTGCGAGGCGGAGATCATCACCCCGAAGTCGGCTTCATACGCGCTGGTCAGATAGGCCACTGCCGGGGTCGGCAGCACACCGGCGCGCAGTGCGTCGACGCCCTGGCTGGTCAGCCCGGCGATGACCGCGGCCTCCAGCATCTCTCCGCTGGCCCGCGGGTCACGGCCGACGACGGCCACCCGGCGACCGGTACCGGTGGCGAGCCGCTGGGCCGCCGCGCCGCCCAGTGCGACCGCCAGCTCGGCGGTCAGCTCGCGGTTGGCAACCCCGCGGACGCCGTCGGTGCCGAAAAGTCGACCCATAACTATCCTTTATCGCCGCGAGCGCGCGTGTCTCCGGCCCGACACGCCGGTATCGGACCGAAAACACGCACCCTCAAACGCAAGCCGGGGGCACCTTCCGCGTGCGGAAGGCACCCCCAACTCGCTGCCAGAATGCAATCGCAGATCAGCGCTTGCTGTACTGCGGAGCCTTGCGGGCCTTCTTGAGACCGTACTTCTTGCGCTCGGTGGCCCGCGGGTCACGAGTCAGGAAGCCGGCCTTCTTCAGAGCCGGACGGTCTTCGGGCTGCACCAGGATCAGCGCGCGGGCCAGCGCCAGCCGCAGCGCACCGGCCTGGCCGGAGGGGCCGCCGCCGTCGAGGTGGGCGTAGACGTCGAAGCTGTCCACCCGGTCCACGGTGACCAGCGGAGCCTTGATCAGCTGCTGGTGCACCTTGTTCGGGAAGTAGGCCTCCAGGGTGCGTCCGTCCAGGTTGAACTTGCCGGTGCCGGGCACCAGGCGCACACGCACCACGGCCTCCTTGCGGCGGCCGACGGTCTGGATGGGACGGCCCAGGTCGTGCGGCTGGTAAGCCGGCGCGGCCTCTTCGTGCACCTCTACGGTCTCGTCAACCGCGCTGGCCTCAGAGGCCTCGGCGGCCTCGTCGATGGCCTCGGTACCCTCAAATGCGGTCTCGGTCATTGCGCCACCTGCTTGATTTCGAACGGGATCGGCTGCTGAGCGGTGTGCGGATGCACCGGGCCGGCGTAGACGTGCAGCTTTCGCTGAATCTGACGCCCCAGCTTGTTGTGCGGGATCATCCCGAGGATCGCCTTCTCCACGACGCGGTCGGGACGGGTCTCCATCAGCTCACCGATGCTGCGCTTGCGCAGCCCGCCCGGGTAGCCCGAGTGGCGGTAAGCCATCTTCTTCTGCAATTTGTCGCCGCTGATGGCGACCTTGTCGGCGTTGATGATGATGACGAAGTCACCGCCATCAACGTTCGGTGCGAATGTCGGCTTGTGCTTGCCGCGCAGCAGGGTTGCTGCCGCAACGGCGAGCCGGCCGAGCACCACGTCGGTGGCGTCGATGACATACCACGAACGTGTGGTGTCACCCGCCTTCGGCGCATAGGTGGGCACAGCGCTTACCTCTTCTTTTACTCGAGCCGGGCGTTCCCGGTTCTAGCGGATCCCGGAGCGAGCCGGGTGCCGGTCCGGCGTGAACGCGGGGTGATTTCTCGGCGACCGACATTGACCCGAGTACCCGCTGTGCCACTAGGCACCGCACGCCAACGGTGCAGCTTACCGGCGGCGATCCGCGCGGGTCAAAACGGTGACCGCCGGCGTGGGAGCCGGTGTGGCCCCGTCGGCTCTCCATCCTCCGGGGCCACACCGTGTTAGGGGCGGCCTCTCCTACCTCCCCCAAGCTCCCGCGGCGCGACAGTCGGCGTCGGCAACGTCGGCGGCGCCGTCGCGGACGGCGCCGCCAAGGTCGAACAGGATCTGGTTCAGCGCGCTGACCGCGTGCTGCCATCGCAGCTGTTCAGCGTGGTAGGCACCGGCCGCCTCCCGCGTCCACACCTGCTGCAGGGGGGCGATCTGCGACCGCAGCTCCTCCAGGGCCCCGTTGAGCCGGGCGGCCGTGGAGTGGATCTCCTGGCGGACGGCATATTCGATCTCGTCGAAGTTGTACGACAATGCGGCATCCATCTGGGTCTCCGCTCAGATTCCGTCGCCGGCGGCAGCGATGTGGTGGGAGTGGGCCTGGGCGACCTCGCGCAGCGCCCGCTCGTTGTGGCGGATGGTCTCGGCAATGCGCGCCAGCGCGTGGTGCAGCTTCAGGGATTCGGCGTTCCAGCGGTCCACGACGTCCTGGAACCGGGCGGCCGCCAGGCCCGACCACACCGACGGCGGCACCGCCCGCATTCGACCGACAAACGCCTGCAGCATCCCGCGGATCTCCTCGTTGCGGGCGTCGGTGGCCGCCGCGACGGCGCGCATGACGTCGAAGTCGGCGCTGAGTGTGCTGGTGGCTGCGGGTGTGCTCACATCGTCTCCTGCCGTCGGCGGCCGCGATCGAGTCGCGCTGATATGTAGTTCGACGGCGTTCGGCTGGCTTCGGTTCCCTCGACCGTGGGCGTCCACCCGGCGTCGATTCTGCGCATTCCGCTTCTAGAGCCACCGCCTGGATGACATAAATGCGGAACGCGGACCGTAAGCCTTGAGCTGACTGCGGCGTGGGCCCGTCGTCTGCATCGAGGAGGGGAAATGCAACGCACTCTGGGCGTCTGTCTCACCGCTGGACTGGCCATCACCGGCGCCGGTGCGCTGGTCGTTCCGCCGGTGCAACCAGCGGCAACATCGGCGCCGGTGCTCTTAGCCGGCACTGGATCCTCGCTCGGGGACGGCACCGCCCTGATCATGGGCGCCAGCTTCGTCGCAACCCCCAGCCAGGGCTGGCTCAACGCGTTCGACAGGTTGTACCTGCAACCACATGGCTTCACCGGCGACCTTCTGCCGGTGACCACACCGCAGTCGCTGTATCCGTTCACCGGGCCGTTCAGCATGACGTTCGACAATTCGACAGCCCGGGGCATGCAGATCATCGAAGAGGCGATCCAGCGGCAGATCGCGACCGGTGGAGTCAGCGCCGACAACCCCGTCGTGGTGAGCGGCTACTCGCAGAGCGCCTCCATCGACTCGCTGCTGATGGCGCGACTGGAGCAGGAGGGCATTGATCCCGCGAATGTGCACTTCGTGCTGCTGGGCAACCCGAACAACCCCAACGGCGGGTTGCTGGAACGGTTCGCCGTCCCGTTCGGCGATAACCCCGACGCCGTACACCTGGGGCTGACGTTTTCCGGCGCCGCCCCATCGGATGTGTCGCCGACCTCGGTCTACACCTATGAGTACGACGGCTTCGCCGACTTCCCGAAATACCCGATCAATCTGCTGGCCGACCTCAACGCGTATCTGGGCATCCTCTTCAACCATGTCGCGTATCTGGGGTTGACGCCGGAGCAGATCAGCAACGCCGTGCCGCTGCCGACCTTGGATCCCGACAGCCTGACCAGCTACTACATGATCGAGTCGCCGAGCCTGCCGCTGCTGGCCCCGCTTCGGCTGCTGCCGGTGTTCGGCAATCCGCTGGCCGACCTGCTGCAGCCGGCGCTGTCTGTGTTGGTGAACCTGGGCTACGGCAGCATCGACAACGGCTGGTCGCCCGGCTACGCCGATGTGGCCACCCCGATGGGTTTCCTGCCCGACCAAAGCGTCCTCGACCAGGTGCCCGAGGCGCTGTGGAACGGTGTGCTGCAGGGATTCACCGACGCCTACCAGGACCTGATCGATCCCGCGAACTACCAGCTGATCTCACCGAAAACGATGTCCGACGTGCTGGGGCCACTGCTGAACTCGGCGACCGCGGCGTTCAACCTCGACGGGTCGTGGGAGGACATCACGAGTTATCTGTCGACCTTCCTCGCCGGCGCCGCGAACTGGTACGCCGAAGGCCTCCAGGAGCTGTCGCTGACCCACACCGGTCTGCCGCCCATCGACATGGGCAGCACCCTGTTCTTCACCCTGCCCCAGGTCGCCTGGAACCTGTTCGAAACCCAGCTGGCTGCCGGCGACCCGCTGGCCGCCATCGGCGAACCACTGGCGGCGCTGATCGGCCTGGCACCGCTCATGCTGGTGGGGGCGGTGATTTAGGCCCAACGACGCTGAGGAGCTGGCCTGCGTGCATTGTCCACCGGCCGGCCTGTGGTCCGAATGGCCGGACTCAAGGCAGCTCTCCCAGCCAGTGGCGCAAATCCCCCCGTTTGACGTTTGGCGGCATCGACCCTCAGCTGACGGCGTGGGCAGAGCGCACCGCCTGCTCACACACCGCGCGCAGGGTGGCCTCGCCACCCGGTCCGCTCTGGCATCCGATGCCGATGCGCACGGCGCGGTCGACCACGATCGCCCAGTCGACGTGGTGGCCGTCGCGCACCTCTCGATAGGTCACCGCGGGCCGACCCGCGCTGGTGCCGGCGGGGTTGAAACCGGTGAACACCCCGGGCGTCTCGGCGTCAGCGCGTCGCAGTGCTCGCTGCAACGGTTCGGCGACGGCGGTCAGGGTATCGCCGGCGGCGGGCGCCTGGGTGACGTGCAGCACCAGCTGCGGGTCGCCGGGCGACGCCACCTCCACTCGGGCCGAACCTGGCCCATCCGTCACCCGTCGCGTCACCCAATCAGACGGAACCTGCACCGCCACATGACTTTCCACGAGATAGGTCACGGGATTCTCGATGTCCGGGCGCGCCGCGTGACCTGCCAGCAGGGCCAGCGCCACCACACCGCCGACCAGGGCGGCTGGGCCCAGCCACAACCGGCGACCGGAAGGGGCCGGTTCGGCGACCGGCGGATCGACGGCGCGGCGGATCGGCGGCAGCCGATCGACCACCGTCACCCGCACCTCGGGCCGCAGCCGCTGCTCGATCAGCGCCGAGAGCAACCCCGCCCCGCCAATCCCGGCCGGTGCGTCGATCACGACCACTGCGGGGTGACCCCGAACCGCCGCACGTATCCGGTGTGCCACCGCGTCGGCGACCTCGTCGGGGGAACCGATGCGCGGCTCGGCAACGACATCAGCGCCTTCGGCTCCGGTGACGGCCACCAGGACCGCGGCGATCTCCACCACGACCGCGGCGCGGAATGCACACGCCAGTAGCGTTGCACGCGAACGGGTCACGACCTCGCCGGTCAGCTCTCGCGCCGCCGCCGTGAGCAGTTGCACCCTTCGAACCGGCCACCAGGATGGGTGGATGAGCTCGACCGACTCGCCAGGCAGCGGGCAGGCCAATACGTCGCATAGCAGCTCCGCCATCGACACCGGTTGCCCGCCGACCAGTCCGACCGGGTCATCGATCCACTCCAGCGCCGCTACAGCGTCGACTGATTCCACTCCGCCGCAACATAATCGGCGAATCGATACGGGACCTGCCTCGATCACCGCACGATGACATGCGCTCATGGCTCCCAAGCCACCTGGATAAGCCGCTCGCCGTCAGACCGGGTGACCAGGGTGCCGCGCCCGGGCGGCAGGGGCACCGGGCGGACCGGACCCCACGGGGCGTCCGCGGCACTGCCGGCCAAACCGTTCATCGTCAGCGTCATCGCGCCCAGATCGGTCAGCGCGGTCAGCAACGGCTCGTACATCGACCGGGCCGCTCCCCCGCTGCGACAGGCCACGATCAGGTGCAGTCCGAGATCCCCTGCGTGCGGCAGGTATTCCAGCAGTGGTGCCAGCGGATTGCCGGCGCCGGCGGCAACCAGGTCGTGGTCATCGACCACCACGTACAAGTGCGGGCCAGACCACCACGACCCGGCGCGCAGTTGCTGCGGTCTGAGGTCGGCACCGGGCATCCGCCTCGCCAGCCGGTCGATCAGCTCCGGCAGCAGTGTTGTCAGCGCCGGCCGCGACATCGCATAACCGGCCAAGTGCCCGGCCGGCACGACGTCCAGCAGGCCGCGCCGGTAGTCGACCACCAGCAGCTGAGCCTGGCCGACGGCGTGGCATCGGACCAGCTCCCGGCACAACGTTCGCAGCGCGGAGGTCTTGCCGCACTCACTGCCGCCCACGACGAGCAGGTGCGGTTGGCGACCGAAATCAATCGGAACAGCCTCGAGTCCGCGTTCGTCAACGCCCAGAACCGGCAGGCCAGCAGGGGTCGCCGCCAGCTCGGCCCGGTCGACGACGGCCGGCAGCAGCCGGATCGGCGGCGCGACGGCACCGTCCGGGTGCCGCATCGGTTCCCAGCCTTGCGGGCGGGCCAGCAGCATGTGCATGCCGTCGTGGGTCAGGCCGCGTCCGGGCCGGCCCTGCGGCACCCGCTGGGCCTGGCGGCGGTCCAGTTCGGACTCGGCCGGATCCCCCAGCCTCAGCTCGATACGGGTGCCGATCAGGTCCCGCAAGGCGGGCCGCACCTCGGCCCACCGCGACGCACCCAATATCACGTGCACGCCAAAGGACAGCCCGCGGGCGGCCAGCGCGACAATCCTGGCCTCCACCTCGATTTCGCGGCACAGCGCGGACCATCCGTCGATCACCATAAACACGTCCGCGGCCGGGCGTTCGTCTTGCGCGATGCGGTCGGCTCGCTGGGCTTCGCGCCGCGCCACGATCGCCTCCATCTCGGCAACCACCCGCCGGACCAGGTCCGGTTGCCCAATGCCGGCGACGGCACCGACGTGCGGCAGGGTTCGGAGCGCCGATAGCGTCCCACCACCGAAGTCCAAGCAGTAGAACGCGACCCGGGTCGCATCGTGGGTGGCGCACAGCGCCGCGATCAGGGTATGCAGCGCGGTCGACTTGCCCGACTGCGGGGCACCCACGACAGCGACATGTCCGCCGCCGCCGTCCAACCGAAGCGACAAGGTAGTCCGACGCTGCTCAAAGGGCCGATCCACGATGCCGATCGGGACCGTCAGATCAGCGTAGCCTGCGTCGAGGAGTGCTCCCAGAGCTGGGGAATCTCCCAGCGGCGCCAGCCATATCGGTCGCGCCGCCGGGCCGTACCCGGACAATCGCTGCAGCATTGCCTGCAGCAGGGTGCGCCCGCCCGCTTCGGCCGCTTCCCTTACCGGGCCCAGTGGCGCGGCGGTGAACGGGCGGACCGCGATCGGATCAGTCCGGGCAGCAGGGCACATCCCGGAGACGTAGGCCGTCTGGAATCGCCGCACCGTGCCGTCTGCGGTGCGCAAGAGCCCCACTCCGGGAATGTTGGGCAGTTCGTATGCCTCGCCGTTGCCCAGCACTATCCGGGATTCGGCCGCCGACATCGTCTTGAGACACACCCGATAGGACAGATGCGATTCCAGACCCCGAAGCCTGCCCTCTTCGAGCCGCTGGCTGGCCAGCAATAGGTGCATTCCCAGCGACCGGCCCAGCCGGCCGATGGCGACAAAGGTGTCGAGCAGGTCGGGCTGCTGGTGCAATAGCTCGGCGAACTCGTCGACGATCACCAGCAGTGCAGGCAGGGACGGCAGCTGCGGCTGCGCCGTTCGCACCTGCCGATATGCGGCGATACTGGGCGCCCCGGCGGCGCGCAGTTGTTGCTGGCGCCGCTGCATCTCGCCGGCCAGCGCGTCGCGCATCCGCTCCACCAGCGGCGCCTCGTCGGCAAGGTTCGTGATGACCGCACTGACATGGTTGACCTGCTCGAAACCGAGAAAGGTTGCGCCGCCTTTGTAGTCGACCAGCACCAGGTTGAGTTCCTCGGGTGAATGCCGCGCCGCCATGCCCAACACCAGGGTGCGCAGGAACTCCGATTTGCCCGAACCTGTGGCTCCGACACAGAGCCCGTGCGGTCCACTACCGTGCTCGGCGGCCTCCTTGATGTCCAGCCGTACCGGGTCTCCGCTCGGGTCCGTGCCGATCGGGACGCACAATGACTGCGCTGATGCGCGTGCCCATTCCGACGGTGCATCGAAGCGGTCGATGTCGCCGATGCCGAGCAGATGAGCCCACCCTTGAGCGTCCCCGGCGCCGACGGGCCCGTGCGCCGCCAGGCGCCGTGCACACACCACCGCGTCGGCGCGGGTCAGAAAGTCCGGCCGGCCAAGGCGGTCATCGGCGTCACGCAGCTCCGTCGCGGTCACGTGCAGGCGGCGCGCCTCACCTCGGGCGCCTGTCTCCGCCACCCGAAGGCCGCTGGCGTCGTCGCTGACCACGATGGCCCGGCGGCCGGACAGGCTGGTTTCGGCGGCGGCCAGGCCGGGATAGTTCAGGCGCAATGGCCCGCCGGCATCGGTGGCCGACGGATGCTGATGGTGCGGCAGCCATTTCAGCCAATCCCAGTCGCCGCAACGCCGACCGTCCACGGCCGCGATCAGCAGTGCATCGGGCCCGTGCAGCACGGCGAGCTGACAGATCAGTGCGCGCAGCAGACCGCGAGCCCGTTCACTGTCGCCGTCCAGCAGCAGCGGCGAAGGTCCCAGCACCGTCACCGCGACAGGTACGTCTGGCACCGCAGCGTAGGTGTCCAGGAAACGGCGCAGCGCTGCGTCGGTGACCGGATCGACCCCGCGCACCGGATCGCGCGAGGGTGCCACCACTCGACTGGCCGGGACAGCCGGGCCGATCCCGACTCGCACCGAGCCGAAGTCGGGGTCGCCGAGTTGGCGCTCCCACATTCGGGCCCCGCCGGCCAACGTCCAGAGTGCGTCTGGCTCTGGGTGCGACCACAGCGCCCAAGCCCGCTGGGCCGCAGCATTGTCTGCCAAAGACTTCCGTAAGTCCGCGAGATAGGCCAGGTAGTTCTCGCGGTCCTCGTCGATGTCGTTGCCACGTCCGTGGCTTCGCCCGGCGACAACGGCGGTCACCGCGGAGGTGAGCATCATCAGTGGGAACAGTGCGAACACCGGGCTACGTGCGGCCGGGGAGCCCGAGCGGTAGGCGACGGCGGTCACGACGAGCATGCCCACCGCCATAGCGGCGGGCAGCAACCGGGCCAGAATCATCCGCGGCTCGGAGTCCGGCACCGATGGCGGTGCAGCGACCGCAATTTCATCCCGCGATGGCGACGCGGGTGGGAGCGCGGTCGGCGCTGGACCGGTCATCGGCACACCGTAGGCACCGCCGATTTCACCGGCAAGTCGGCTGTGGATAGTCGCAATCCTCTCCGCAGCCGGATCAGTAGCGTGCGAGCAACGAAGCCGAAAGGAGAACGTGCCGTGTCAGATCCGGATTCCGGCCTGCGTCGGGTAGCGGTACACGCCGCTAATGCGCACGCCGATCTGACGCTCCCGTCCAGGGTGCCGGTGGCGGTTCTGATCGCGGCTGTCCTCGAGCTGATGCCGTGCCTAGCCAGCCCGGACTCGCTGCGGCCCTATCGGCTCTTCGAGCCGGGACGAGCCGCACTAAACGGCACGAAAACCCTTTCTCAGCAAGGTATCCGCGATGGCGCCACCCTGGTGTTGAGCCACGCTGAATGTCCGGCCCCACAAGTGTCGTTCGACGATCCCGCCGAAGAGGTGGCGGCCGCGGTGCGCAACATCGAGCGCCCATGGAGTCCTACGGCTTGCCGGCTCAGCGCTGCGCTCGCCGCGTCCGGGCTGGCCGGGGTGGCCGGCTTCGTGGCGACTCCGGGCGGCCCCGGCGCCCCAAACGCGCTGTTGGCGGTCGCGGCCACCGGCGCGGTCGCCCTGATGGCCGTCCCACCGAGTGGCTGCAACGGGTTGGTGCGCACCACATTGTGCTGCCTGGCCGGATTGGCGGTACTGGGTGCCGTCGCGGGAATGACCGTCGCGGTGACAGGAATTGCGCTGCCGCGGGCGGGAGCCGCGGCGGTTGTCGCCGGAGTCGGCATGCTCCGAGTCGCCGGCCGAGCGGCGGCCGCGGCCACCGGGTTGTTCCGCCGGGGACAAGCCGTGCCGGCGCAGGTAGCCGAGACGCACCACCTGGTGACCGGATTGGTTGCGGCGACTGCGGCGTCGGCGACTCTGGGCGCTGCCGCGGTGGTCGCCGGATCACCGGGTGCCGGGGCGCCCCGCATGGTCGGCGCAGTGTTCGCGGCGACGGCCGGCATGGCGCTGGCACTGCGCGCCCGCTCGCACACCGACGGCGTGCAGGTCGCGGCGCTGATCGCCGGCGGTACCGCCACACTGGCGGTCGGCCTGCTCGCCGCGGCAAGCAGCACAACGGCGCAATGGCCGGCGGCGCTGGCCGTGATGCTTGTCGCGACGGCGCTCGGACTGGGCTTCACGGCTCCGACCGCGTCCCCGCTCATCCGGCGGGTCGCCGAGGTGATGGAGGGCCTGGCTCTCGGATCCTTGGCGCCGCTGGCGTGTTGGGTGTGCGGGTTCTACAGCCTGGCCCGCGGATTGAGTATCGGCTGAGCCGTGCCGCGTACCCGGATCGCTCGGCTACTGGCGGCCGCCACGATCGCGGTGACGGCGGCCGCGCCACCGGCCAGCGCGGTTACACCGCCGCCGGTCGACCGCACCCTGGTTCCTGCCCCGGCGCCGGCCACGCCGGAGCGGCCAACGGTGCAACGTGAGGTGTGCGCGGTGGGCACGCTGGGGCCAGGTGCGGCCCCGACCCAGCTCGCCGGGCTGGACCTGGCGGCGGCCTGGGCGCTCACTCGCGGTGCCGGTCAGCGGGTCGCGGTGATCGACACCGGTGTTGCCCCGCACCGGCGGCTACCCGGACTGATCGGCGGCGGTGACTACGTCTCCACCGGCGACGGCACCCGGGATTGCGATGGACACGGCACCCTGGTCGCCGGAATCATCGCGGCCGCAGCGGATCCCGTGACCGACGGGTTCAGCGGCGTGGCACCGCTGGCCACCGTGATCGGCATCCGCGCGTCCAGCACCCGGTTCGCGGCACTCGGCGACGCCGCAGGTATCGGCGACGTCGACATCCTGGCCAAGGCGGTACGTACCGCGGCCGACCTGGGTGCGTCGGTGATCAACATCTCCACGGTGGCCTGCCGGCCCGCCCGTACCGGACTCGACGACCGCGCGCTGGGCGCTGCCCTGGCGTACGCGGTCGAGATCAAGAACAGCGTCGTCGTCGCAGCAGCCGGCAACACCGACCAGGGTTGCGGGGCCCAGGAACCCATGATCGTCACGCCGGCCTGGTACGACAACTACGTGCTGACCGTGGGCTCGGTGAACTCGCGCGGCGTCGCCTCGGCGTTCACCCTGCCCGGTCCGTGGGTGGATGTGGCAGCGCCCGGCGAAGCGGTGCTCTCGTTGAGTACCGTCGGCGATGCGCTGGCCGATACCCTCGACGACTCGCCGTTGAGCGGCACCAGTTTCGCCGCTCCGGTGGTCAGCGGGCTGGCGGCGCTGATCCGCTCGAGGTTTCCGCAGTGGACGCCGCACCAGGTGATGGACCGGATCAGGGCCACCGCCCATCACCCACCGGGCGGGCGTGATGATCTCGTCGGTGCCGGTGTGGTGGACGTGTTGGCGGCGCTCACCTTTGACGTGGCCACCTCCGCCGAGCCGCCCCGGCCCGCCCCGCCTCTGTCGCGTCCCGCCCCTGACCTCGAACCCGCTGCCGAAGCCGCGCCAGCCGGGCTGCGCACCGCGATCGTCGGCACGGCGGCCCTATTGGCGTTGCTGCTGGCAGCCCTCACCGGTCGGGCGCTGTCGGGCCGGGCACCGCGTCCCGGCTCAGCATCGCCTGGTCACGACTGAGACGGGGGCCGGCCGGCAACCCGGCCAACAGCGGCCACGGCACCCCGGTGGCCACTGCGGGCAGTCCCAGCCTGCGCGCCGCATCGTCGTCGTCGACGGTGAACCGCACCCCGCTCTCGGCGATCAGATAGCCGACACCGCCCGCGTGACCCGAGGTGTCGGCCGCCCGCACGTAGGCACTGTGCCCGGGCGGCAGATAGACCCCGTCCAAGGCGGGGCCAGACCCGTCGGCGTGGGCCAGCGCGGTCGGCGACGCCCCCGCCGGTAGACGCGCCCCACTCGACAGGGTGATCCCGGCCGCTTCGTCGACGCGCCAGTGCACGCACAACGTGGCCGGGGCCGAGCCCACCAACGGGCCCGCCCTACCAAGGTCGACCGGCGGGGCTTCGGGGATCGCGTTGAGCAACAACGCCGAGACCCGTCTCGGCACGGCGGAGTCCAGCAGCGGGTCAGCAGGGTCGACCGCAACCCGCCGCCCGTCGAGGAGCAGATAGGTTGCCCCTGCTTCGGAGCTGACCGGTATGGCCTGCGGTGGGTCGAGGCGCCCGGACGGATCGGCACCGACTAAAAGGACGGTGCCGGCCGAGTCCTCGCACAACGACCACGCCACCGTGTCCGGCAGTGGCGCCCCGAGCACGCCCGGCGCACCCGGGATGCCCAGCGGCGCGCCGCGCCGGGCCCGGCCGACCGCGTTGCCGTCCACCGGTCGAGGGTCGGCCGCCCCGGTGATCAGCCGCGCCGACGCGAGGTTGTACACCGGATGCACCGTGTCGCCGATGCGGACGTAGAGCGCCCCGGTCGCGCGGTCCAGCACGATCGGCGCATCACCCAGGACCGGATGTGGCCGTACGACGGCCAGCAGGATCGCGCCGACGGCCACGACCATGCTCACCAGCCAGCCCCGGGCCAGCGCGCTTCGACCGGGGACCGCGCCGCCCGTGACCTGCCCGCACCGCAGCGCCCGTTCCATCCGGCGGGCCAGGAAGCGGTGCGCGCTGAGCTGAAGCTGCGTCGTCGATCGCCTGGCCATTTCGGCCACAGGCTATTCGTGAGACCGGTGCGGCCGTATACGGCCATCCACAGTCCCGTCGGTATCGGATTCGGGCTTCGGTACCATCTCGGGTATGCGTTTTGTTCAGCTGAGCAGCATTTTTTCCGCGACATTGATGGCAGGCGCACTGCTGACGCTTCCGGCAGTAGCGCCGAGCGTCGTCCCGGTGGCGACCGCCTACGACTGCCCGGACGTCGAGGTCATCTTCGCCCGCGGCACCAGCGAGCCCCCGGGCGTCGGCCGCGTCGGCCGGGCCATGATCGACTCGCTGCGCCAGCAGACCTCCAAGAAGGTCGACGAGTACGCGGTCAACTACCCCGCCGGCCGGCTGCAGCTGGGTGGCGGCGACGGCGCCAACGACGTGATCAAGCGGGTCAAGGCGGCGGCTGAAGTCTGCCCGGACACCCAGCTGGTGCTGGGCGGCTACTCGCAGGGCGCCTCGGTCATCGACATCGTGACCGGCACCCAGGTCGGCGGCATCACTTGGGGCAACCAGCTGCCGGCGCAGTACGCCGACCAGGTGGTGGCGGTGACCACGTTCGGTAACCCTGCCGACCGCACCGGCGGACCGATCAGCGTGCAGAGCGCCCTGTTCGGTTCGAAGGCTCTCGACCTGTGCAACCCGGGTGACCCGATCTGTCACGAGGGCCCCGGCAACGAGTGGACCGATCACACCGACGGCTACATCCCGGCGCTGACCAGCCAGGCGGCGAACTTCATCGCCGGCCGGCTGCGGGCTGCGGGCCCGGCGCCGACGCTGGCGCCGTGACGGGACCCACCCGTTTTAGTTAGCTCATCAAGGCTTATTTTCGCTACTATCGTTCACCATGAAGGCATTCCGCGTCCTGGCGGCAGGGGTCGCTGCCGCAGCGCTGCTGATGGACCCCACCGCGTCATCGACGCCGACCGCCTCGGCTGACGGTTGCCCCGATGTCGAGGTGGTGTTCGCTCGCGGCACCAGCGAGCCGCCGGGCCTGGGTCGGGTCGGCGACGGCCTGGTCAGCGCTTTGCGGAACCGGACGTCCCGATCGGTCGGCGCCTATGCGGTCAACTACCCGGCCAGCTATGACTTTGGCCGGGCCGCCGACGGCGCCAACGACGCCAGCGGCCACATCATGTGGATGGTGGAGAACTGCCCGGGCACCCGCCTGGTCCTCGGCGGCTACTCGCAGGGCGCGGCGATCATCGACATCGTGGCGGCGGCACCGGTGCCGGGCTTCGGTTTCACCGCGCCGCTGCCCCCCGAGGCCGCCGACCACGTCGCGGCGATCGCGGTGTTCGGCAACCCGTCGAACAAGATCGGGCAACCGCTGACCAACAGTCCGGTCTACGGATTCAAGACCATCGACCTGTGCACCGATGGCGACCCGGTCTGCTCGCCTGGGCGCATGTTCTCCGCGCACTCCGGCTACACACCGGGCATGACCAATCAGGCCGCTTCGTTCGTCGCCGGCCTGCTGTAGCGCTGTCGGGCGTTCTCGCAGGACAGGTTCGAGTAGCCACCTGCGTTCAGCACGATCTCGCGACGATCAGCAGGGCTTCCGCAGATCCCGGGTGATGATCGTGCGCGCCCCCAGCTGATCGTCCGGCGGGTAGTCGACGCCGACCAAGGTCAGCCCGCGGGCGGGTGCGGCGGTGAAATCGCTGGATCGGCGCTGCGCGTTCAGCAGATCGGCGCACCAGGCGGCATCGCGCCGGCGCTCACCGACCGCCAGCACCGCCCCGACCAGGGAACGCACCATCGACCAGCAGAACGCGTCGGCGCTGACGTGCGCAGTGACCAGATCACCGTCGCGAACCCAGTCCAGACGCTGCAGGTCGCGAATGGTGGTTGCGCCCTCGCGGTGCCGGCAGAAGGCCGCAAAGTCATGCAGCCCCACCAGAGTCCGGGAGGCCTCGGCCATCGCGTCGACGTCCAGCGGACGCGACCACGCGGTGATGTAGCGGGCCTGCTGCGGCACCACCCCGTACGCAGCGGTCGACAACCGGTAGGTGTAGTGGCGGCGCAGCGCCGAGAACCGGGCATCGAACTCAGCGACGGTGCGCTGCACCCGCAGCACCCGCACGTCGATCGGCAGGAAGCGCGACAATCGCCGGGTCAGCGCCAGGAACTCCGGCTCGCCGTACCGCCGGGTCCGCGAATAGGCATGCGGTAGCGCCGAAACCGGAACATCGAGGTGGGCCACCTGCCCGGTGGCGTGCACACCCGTATCGGTACGTCCGGCCGCGAACAACCGCACCGGAGTGCGGAACACGGTCGTCAGAGCCTCGTCGAGAACTCCGGCGACCGTGCGCTGTCCCGCCTGAACCGCCCAGCCGGCGAATTCCGTGCCGTCGTAGGCGATGTCGAGCCGAAGCCGGACGACTTCGGCCGTACCGTCAGGACTCGTCGGTACCCTCGGCCGCATCGGTGGCCTCAGCAGCGTCGGTGGCCTCGGTCGCCTCGGCGGCCGGCTCTTCGACCGTCTCGTCAGCCTCGACGGCCTCAACCTCAGCGGGCTTCTCGGCCTTCTCGGTCTTGGAGGCAGCCTTGTCCGCCTTGGCCGCAGCGCGGCGAGCGCGGTCAGCCTCCGACGTCACGGTCTTCTCCCGAACCAGCTCGATCACGGCCATCGGGGCGTTGTCACCCTGACGCGGCTCGACCTTGATGATCCGGGTGTAGCCACCGCTGCGGTCCGCGAAGTGCGGGGCGATCTCGGCGAACAGCGAGTGCACCACGTCCTTGTCGCGGATCTTCTTGAGCACCTCACGCCGGTTGTGCAGCGTGCCCTTCTTGGCGTGGGTGATCAGCTTCTCGGCGTACGGCCGCAATGCCCGCGCCTTCGGCTCGGTGGTCTTGATCCGGCCGTGAGTGAACAGCGAGGTGGCCAAGTTGGCCAGCAGCGCCTTCTGGTGCGAGGACTTTCCGCCGAGGCGGGGGCCCTTGGTGGGCTTGGGCATTGCGACTTCTCCTAAATGGGGCCGACCCCCGTGTCAGGTAGGGCCGGGACGGCTCTCTTATCGAGAGGTTGGGCGTTACAGCTGTTCGGTTTCGGCGTAGTCCTGCTCGTCATAACCGGCGTCGGCCGACCAGGTGCCGGTGGCAACGTCGTAGCCCGCCACCTGCGACGGGTCGAAGCTGGCCGGGCTGTCCTTGAGCGACAGGCCGAGCTGGTGCAGCTTGACCTTGACCTCGTCGATGGACTTCTGACCGAAGTTGCGGATGTCGAGCAGGTCGGACTCGGTGCGAGCGACCAACTCCCCGACCGTGTGCACACCCTCGCGCTTCAGGCAGTTGTAGGACCGCACGGTCAGGTCCAGGTCGTCGATCGGCAGCGCGAACGAGGCGATGTGGTCCGCCTCGGCCGGCGACGGGCCGATCTCGATGCCCTCGGCCTCGACGTTGAGTTCCCGCGCCAGACCGAACAGCTCGACCAGGGTCTTACCGGCCGAGGCCAGCGCGTCTCGCGGGCTGATGGAGTTCTTGGTCTCCACGTCCAGCACCAGCTTGTCGAAGTCGGTGCGCTGCTCGACACGGGTCGCCTCGACCTTGTAGGTCACCTTGAGCACCGGCGAATAGATCGAGTCGACCGGGATGCGGCCGATCTCCGCGCCCGACACCTTGTTCTGCACGGCCGGGACGTACCCGCGGCCGCGCTCGACGATCAGCTCGACCTCGAGCTTGCCCTTGTCGTTCAGGGTGGCGATGTGCATGTCTGGGTTGTGCACCGTCACGCCGGCCGGCGGAACGATGTCACCGGCGGTGACCGCACCCGGGCCCTGCTTGCGCAGGTACATGGTGACCGGCTCGTCCTCTTCGGACGAGACCACCAGGCCCTTGAGGTTCAGGATGATGTCGGTGACATCTTCCTTGACCCCGGGGACCGTGGTGAACTCGTGCAGCACACCGTCGATGCGGATGCTGGTGACCGCCGCGCCGGGGATCGACGACAGCAGGGTACGACGAAGCGAGTTGCCCAGGGTGTAACCGAATCCCGGCTCCAGCGGTTCGATGACGAACTGCGACCGGTTGTCGGCCACGACCTCTTCGGACAGGGTCGGACGCTGAGAGATCAGCATGGTGTTCTTTCTCCTTCTGGCACCCGCTATTTGATGCCGCTCGGTTGTCTCGCGGCGATCCGCTTCGCCCGGCTACGCCGCGCTCGCGGATCCCCGCGGGGACTCGGGGTCGGACCCCGAGTTGTCTTACTTCGAGT
Organism: Mycobacterium sp. UM_WGJ; assembly: GCF_000455125.1. Taxonomy (GTDB): domain Bacteria; phylum Actinomycetota; class Actinomycetes; order Mycobacteriales; family Mycobacteriaceae; genus Mycobacterium. The sequence continues at coordinate 9,542 of NZ_AUWR01000075.1, read as the reverse complement.
AGAACTCGACGATCAGCTGCTCGGTGAGCGGAACGACGATCTGAGCCCGCTCGGGCAGCTGGTGGACCAGGATGCGCTGACGCTCCCCGACCACCTGCAGCCAGCCCGGGATCGGACGGTCGCCGGCGACCTCACGGGCGATCTGGAACGGCACCGTGTTGAGCGACTTGTCCTTGACGTCGATGATGTCGTACTGCGCCACCTGGTAGCTGGGCACATCGACCTTCACACCGTTGACGGTGAAGTGGCCGTGGCTGACCAGCTGACGGGCCATCCGACGGGTGCGGGCCAGGCCGGCGCGGTAAACCACGTTGTCCAGCCGGCTCTCCAGGATGCGCAGCAGTTCTTCGCCGGTCTTGCCGCCGCGACGGACAGCTTCCTCGTAGTAGCGACGGAACTGCTTCTCCATCACGCCGTAGGTGAAGCGAGCCTTCTGCTTCTCCTGCAGCTGCAGTCGGTATTCGCTCTCCTTGACCCGGGCGCGGCCGTGCTGGCCGGGCGGGTAGGGCCGCTTTTCGAATGCCTGATCGCCGCCGATGAGGTCAACGCCGAGACGGCGGGACTTGCGGGTGGCGGGTCCGGTGTAACGAGCCATGTTGTTTCAGTCCTCCTAGACCCGACGCCGCTTGGGCGGACGGCAGCCGTTGTGCGGCTGCGGGGTGACATCGGAAATCGCGCCAACCTCGAGGCCGGCGGCCTGCAGCGAGCGGATCGCGGTCTCACGACCCGAACCCGGGCCCTTGACGAACACGTCGACCTTCTTCACGCCGTGCTCCTGCGCCTTGCGGGCAGCGTTCTCGGCGGCCAGCTGCGCAGCGAACGGGGTGGACTTACGCGAGCCCTTGAAGCCCACGTGGCCCGACGACGCCCACGCGATCACGTTGCCCTGCGGGTCGGTGATCGTCACGATCGTGTTGTTGAAGGTGCTCTTGATGTGCGCGGCACCGTGCGGGATGTTCTTCTTTTCCCGCCGCCGAGTCTTCTGGCCCTTCTTGGGCCCGGTCGCTTTCTTGGTTGCCATGGGTCTTACCTGGCCTTCTTCTTACCGGCGATGGTGCGCTTCGGGCCCTTGCGGGTGCGCGCGTTGGTCTTGGTCCGCTGGCCACGCACCGGCAGGCCGCGACGGTGCCGCAGACCCTGGTAGCAGCCGATCTCAATCTTGCGACGGATGTCGGCCTGCACCTCGCGGCGCAGGTCGCCCTCAACCTTCAGGTTGCGCTCGATGTAGTCACGCAACTGGGTGAGCTGGTCGTCAGTCAGGTCCTTGCTGCGCTGGTCCTTGTCGATACCGGTCGCGGCCAGGATTTCGTTGGAGCGAGTACGGCCGATGCCGTAGATATAGGTCAGCGCGATCTCCATGCGCTTATCGCGCGGCAGGTCGACGCCCACAAGTCGAGCCATGGGGGCATGCCCCTTTCATCTTCGTCACGGAGGTTGTGATCCCAGCCCGTTCCCGGCCAACTGCTCCGGGGCCCGGCCTCCGATCCGGGCGTGTGTGGGCGGCCTATCCGCTCACTGGTACTGGGAGGTCTGCATTCAGTTGTGGCTGTGCCCGACCAGGCCGGGCAGGGTACGAGCTGCTAGCCCTGGCGCTGCTTGTGGCGCGGGTCCGAGCAGATCACCATGACCCGGCCGTGCCGACGGATCACCCTGCACTTGTCGCAGATCGGCTTGACGCTGGGGTTCACCTTCACGGCTGCTGTGGTCCTGTTCTAATCGCTGGTTGACGTACTTCGGGCGGTCGGGAGCTACTTGTACCGATAGACGATGCGTCCCCGGGACAGGTCATAGGGAGACAACTCCACGACCACCCGGTCTTCCGGCAGGATACGGATGTAGTGCTGCCGCATCTTGCCGCTGATGTGGGCGAGCACCTTGTGACCGTTCTCCAGCTCAATGCGAAACATCGCATTGGGCAGGGGTTCGACCACTCGACCCTCGACCTCGATTGCACCGTCTTTTTTGGCCATTACTCTCCGGCGATCCTCCGTGTCTGACTTACTTGTCGCATGTGCATGCGCCCGCCTCGGCGCAGCATCGACTACGACTGCAAAACGTGGGCCGGTGACAGAAAATTCGAGGTAGAACCCCAAGAATCTCAGACTGGACACGCAAGAGCCGACGCGGACGCCGCACCGTCGACCTACGATACCCGCATCCGCCTCCCACGCCAAAATAGCGGGGATCTCTGCCGCGGCCCCAGCTTCGCCTCTCCTGCGTCGAGCCTCGCTAAACCGCGGGGTTCAATGCCGCGGCCCCAGCTTCGCCTCTCCTGCGTCGAGCCTCGCTAAACCGCGGGGTCCATACAGCAGCAGCATGCGAGGATGACCTGACGATCGGTGTAGTGGCGCCCTTCGACCTGCAGGAGGAGTCATGACGGCGGTGTACCTGGCGGCATTCGCCGTCGGCGCGATCGCCCTGCTCACCGCCTTGCTGTTGACCGATATCGGGCACGACGGGATGCCTTTTCTGAGCCTGACCGGAATGTCCGCCGCCCTGGTCGGAACGGGTGCCGGCGGGTTGGTGGGGACCTGGGCCGGGTTCAATGCCGTGCCCGCGGCCGCACTGGGCCTGGGCACTGGAGCCACGCTGGTCTTCATCCTGCATGGCGTGGTGCTGCCCTATCTGCACCGGCAGGAATCCAATTCCCAGCACGCACGGTCGGCCTACATCGGCCTGTTGGGCACGGTGACGATCGACGTACCGCCCGGCGGGTGGGGTGAGATCGCCTTCGTCGATCCCGACGGCAACCGGGTCCGGTCCCGCGCGATCAGCCCGGAGCCGCAGGCACTCACCAAAGCCACCCGCGTCTACATCGCCGATGTCGACGCCGATTACCTGCACGTCGTCGCAGTACCCACTCAGTAACCAGCTGGAGAGGCAGTAATCGTGTCGCTTGTCTTGATCGTGACCATCGCCACCGTCGCAGCACTGCTGTTGCTGGTCGTATTGCCGATGATCTACGTCCAGAACTACATCAAGGTCCCGCCGAACGAGGTCGCCGTGTTCACCGGGCGCGGTCAGCCCAAGGTGGTTCGCGGCGGCGCCAGGTTCCGGATGCCGGGCATCGAACGAGTCGACATCATGTCGCTGGAGCCGTTCAACGTCAGCATCAACCTGCAGAACGCGCTGTCCAACAACGGGGTGCCGGTCAACGTGGAAGCCGTCGGCCTGGTCCGGATCGGCTCGGCCGACGACGCCGTGCAGACCGCGGTGCAGCGCTTCTTGACGTCGGACCTCGACGATCTGCAGCGCCAGATCAATGACATCCTCGCCGGGAGCCTGCGCGGCATCACCGCGACGATGACCGTCGAGGATCTCAACTCCAACCGCGACACCCTGGCCCGCAGCGTGGTCGAGGAAGCCGGGACCGACCTGTCCCGCATCGGCATGGAAGTCGACGTCCTCAAGATCGCCGGCATCTCCGACCGCAACGGCTATCTCGAATCGCTGGGTCAGCGGCGCATCGCCGAGGTGAAACGGGACGCCACGGTCGGCACCGCCGAAGCCGAGCGGGACGCCCAGATCCAGTCGGCCAAGGCCCGTCAGGCGGGAGCGGTCGCCCAGGCCGAAGCCGACACTGCGATCGCCACCGCCAACCAGAAGCGCGACGTCGAGCTGGCCCGGCTGCGCGCCCAGACCGAGGCGGAGAACGCCCAAGCCGACCAGGCCGGTCCGCTGGCGCACGCCCGCGCCGAGAAGGACGTCGGTATCGCCGTCGAGCAGGCCGAGGCCGCCCGGGTGCAGGCCCGCATCGAGGTGGAGCAGCGTCGCGCCGAGCAGGCCCAGGCCGCTCTGCAGGCCGATGTGATCGCCCCGGCCGAGGCGCAGCGCCAGGCCGATGTGGCCCGCGCCGAGGGCCAGCGCCAGGCCGCGATCCTGGCGGCTCAGGCCCAGGCGGAGGCGGCCCGCCAAGCCGGTGAAGCCCAAGCCGACGCGCGCAAGGCGGCCGCCGAGGCGCTGCGGGTGGAGCGCCAGGCCGAGGCCGACGGCGCCAGGGCGAGCCTGGTCGCCGAGGCCGAGGGCACCAAGGCCAAGCTGCTCGCCGAAGCCGAGGGTAAGAAGGAGATCGCCAACGCCCTCAACAGCTACAGCGCGGAGGCGGCCCGAATGCTGATGCTCCCCGATGTGCTGGCCTCGGTCGTTGCGGCCACCCAGGCCGCGGCCGCGCCGCTGTCTGACATCGAGCGGCTGTCGATCGTCGGCGGCGCCGGCGATGCCCAGGATGCGATCGGCGGTCTGCTGGGTATCAGTCCATTGGGCATCGCCAAGGTGCTGGAGACGCTGAAGGCGTCCGGGGTGGACGTCGCGGCCATGCTGCGCCCCAAGGCCGCCGAACCCCCACCGGTCGACAACTCGTATCCGCTGCCCACCGAGTAACTGCGACGAGCACAGGAGTCACGATGTCGGACACGTTCGCACTCAAACCCGACCTGGGCCGCTACGCGGTGTGGACCTTCGGATCCCCCACTCCTGAGCAGGCCGCCGAGATCGAACGCCTGGGCTACGGCGCGATCTGGGTGGGCGGCTCACCGGCCGCCGACCTGGCGTTCGTCGAGCCGCTGCTGGCGGCGACCTCGACCCTGCAGGTGGCCACCGGGATCGTCAACATCTGGTCCGCGCCGGCCGCACAGGTCGCCGAGTCCTATCACCGCATCGAATCCGCCTACCCGGACCGGTTCCTGCTCGGCATCGGTGTCGGTCACTCCGAGGCCACCGCCGAGTACCGCAGCCCCTATGCGGCCCTGACCGACTACCTGGACGCCCTCGATGACGCCGCAGTGCCGAACAGCCGCCGAGTGCTGGCCGCACTGGGCCCCAAGGTGTTGCGGTTGGCGGCGCAGCGCAGCGCCGGGGCGCACCCCTACCTGACCACGCCCGAACACACCGCCAGTGCGCGCGAGCTGGTCGGCCCGTCGGTGTTCCTGGCGCCCGAACACAAGGTGGTCCTGTCCACGGACGCCACCGCGGCCCGCGAGGTCGGACGCGAGGCGGTCGGCTTCTACCTACGGCTGTCCAACTACGTCAACAACTGGCGCCGGTTGGGCTTCAGTGAGCGCGACGTGCGCGCGCCGGGCAGTGACCGGTTGATCGACGCGGTGGTCGCGCACGGCACCGCCGACGAGATCGCCGCGCGCCTGGACGCGCACTTGGATGCCGGCGCGGATCAGGTGACCATCCAGGTGCTGGGCGGCTGGAAGAACCTGCTGCCGACGCTGACCGAGCTGGCCGGCCCACTCGGGCTGACGCCGCGGGCCTAAGCGCAAGCGGGAATCCGGGTCGCACCACCGTTAGGGTTGCCCCATGCATCTGCTGGTCACCGGCGGCGCCGGGTTCATCGGCGCCAACTTCGTGCACAGCACGCTCGCGCAGCGCCCCGGTACCACGATCACCGTGCTCGACGCGTTGACCTACGCCGGCAGCCGCGAATCACTGGCCGATGCCGCTGACCGGATCCGGCTGGTGCAGGGCGACATCACCGATGCCGCACTGGTTGCTGCGCTGGTCGCCGAGTTGAACCCCGAGACCGACGCGGTGGTGCACTTCGCCGCCGAAACCCACGTGGACAACGCCCTGGCCGACCCGGAGCCGTTCCTGCGATCCAACGTGATCGGCACTTTTACCGTGCTGGAGGCGGTGCGCGCCCAGGGGGTGCGGCTGCACCACATCTCCACTGACGAGGTCTACGGCGAACTGGCTCTCGACGACCCGCGCCGGTTTACCGAGACGACGCCGTATCACCCGTCAAGCCCTTACTCATCGACCAAGGCCGCTGCCGACCTGCTGGTGCACTCCTGGGTGCGTTCCTATCGCGTGCGCGCGACGATCTCGAACTGCTCCAACAACTACGGGCCGTATCAGCATGTGGAGAAGTTCATCCCGCGCCAGATCACCAACCTGCTCACCGGGCGCCGGGCCAAGCTGTACGGCAACGGGGCCAACGTCCGCGACTGGATTCACGTCGACGACCACAACAGTGCCGTCTGGCAGATCATGACCGGCGGTCATATGGGGCGCACCTACCTGATCGGCGCCGACGGGGAGCGGGACAACCGCAGCGTGCTGCAGATGATCCTGCGACTGATGGACCACGACCCCGACGACTACGATCACGTCTCCGACCGCCCCGGTCACGACCTGCGCTACGCGATCGACCCGTCGGCGTTGCGCGACGAATTGGGCTGGAAGCCCGAGCACACCGACTTCGAGGCGGGCCTGCGCGAGACCATCGCCTGGTACCGCGCCAACGAATCCTGGTGGGCTCCCCTGAAAGAGGCTGCCGAGGCCCGCTACGCGGAATTGGGGCGCTGACGTGCAGGCGCGCGAGCTGACCATCCCGGGGGCCTGGGAGCTCACCCCGACTCAGCACACCGATTCCCGCGGCGTGTTCTTCGAGTGGTTCACCGACCGGGAGTTCACCGCGTTCGCCGGGCACCGTTTCGACCTGCGCCAGGCCAACTGCTCGGTGTCGAGCGCCGGGGTGCTGCGTGGCCTGCACTTCGCCCAACTGCCGCCCGGGCAGGCCAAGTACGTCACCTGCGTGTCGGGTTCGGTCTTCGACGTCGTGGTCGACATCCGGGTCGGCTCCCCGACCTACGGCCGCTGGGACGCGGTGGTGCTGGATGCCCGGGATCGCCGGTCGGTGTACCTGGCGGCCGGTCTGGCGCACGGATTTGTTGCGCTGGAAGATAATTCGACGGTGATGTATCTGTGCTCAGCCGAATACGATCCGCAGCGCGAGCACACCATCTGCGCCACCGACCCGGCGATCGGGATCGACTGGCCCGACGGTCATCCTCTGGTGCTCTCGGATCGGGACGCGGACGCCCCGTCGCTGGAGCAGGTCCGTGCTGCCGGGTTGCTGCCGGCCTGGTAGTGGCCCTGCCCGACGTGGGGCTCAGGCCAGCGCGATGTACTTGGTTTCGAGGTACTCCTCGATTCCCTCGCCGCCACCCTCCCGGCCCAGACCCGACTCCTTGATCCCGCCGAACGGTGCCGCCGCGTCCGTAGTGAAGATTCGCGTCAGGGTGGTTGCGTCCACGCCGGAATCGGCGATCAAATCGGCCACGACGCCCCCACACGAACCGCTGTCAACGCTACGGCCTGCGGCGGCGGTCTAGCCCTCGGCTTCCAGCAGCAGAGAGTCGAACAAGGCGGTCATGTCATCCATGACGGCCGGACTGGTAGTCGCGGCCGCATGGGCAAACCCATCGACGATGGTACTGATCAGGCGCGCGATCGCCACCGGATCCCGGTCGGCGCGGATCAAGCCGTGATCCTGGCCGTGGCGCACAGCTGCAGTCAGCGTCTCGGCCATAGCGACGGCCTGTTTGGCGAACGCCTCGGTGAGTTCAGGATGACGCCGCGCGTCGATGGGCGCGGTGGCGACGAACCCGGCCAGCGTGGGCGACTCGTGGTTGATCCGCATCGACTCCCCCAGCACCGCATGCAGCAGTCCGCGCACCGAAAGCGGCTGGGCCATCGCGACTTCCGCCGACCGCGCGATGATCTTGCCGTACACGGTCTCACACACGGCGTCGAAGAGTTTGCTCTTGGCCCCGTAGTGGTAGTACACCGCCCCCGCGGTGACACCGGCCAATTCGGCGATCAGACTGTTGGTCGCCGTGCTGTACCCGTACTGGGCGAAACACCGACACGCCGCGTCGATCACCCGCTGCCGGGTATCGCCGCTGTCGATGCCAGCTGGGCGCCCTGGACCGGGTTTCGCTCGCGTGCCACTCACCTGGCCATCATGGCAAACCCCCGGGAAAATCCCGGCTCTGCGCGCCCGGCGTGAGCGGCCCGAACTCGTTGACCACGAAGGTGACGCCTGTTACAAACTATTGGTCCACCAGTCACGACCCGACGCCGGTAGGTCCTCACACGATCCCCCTGCCCTATGGCGGGCCGGTGATGCCGCCGGAGTCCGAACCGCAGCGTCAAGGCATTCCATGGAACTGACAAAGAGCCGACACATGCCGGACACACAGTTGCTGCACCCACCTGAGGCCCGGAAGAAGCCACCCGATATCGACGGCACGGCCACCGGCGGCGGTGACACCCGAGGTGAGACCGCACCGGCATCGCCACAACGCCTGCCGCACCCGGCCCGCGGCTCCGTCGCGCTCCTAGTTCTCGCGCTGGCGGCGTGTTGCGGCTACCGGGGGTGGCAGGACAATAGCCGTCATGATATTCAGGCCGCCGGCGCGGCAACCCAGAAGGCGGCAGAGGACTACACAGTCACCCTGACACCGATCGACAGCAATAACCCGGACACGAACTTCGCGACCGTCCTCGACGGCGTGTCCGGTGAGTTCCAGGACCTGTACCGCCAATCCAGCAGCCAGCTGCGCCAAGTGCTGATAGCGCGCAAAGCGACCGGGCACGGTGTGGTCGTGGACTCGGCGGTCAAATCGGCGACCAGGGATCAAATGGAAGTGCTGCTGTTCGTCGACCAGACCGTGACCAACACCGACATACCGGAGCCACGCATCGACCGCAGCCGCATCGTGATGACGATGCAGCGGCTCGATGGTCAGTGGAAGGCTGCAAAGGTCGAGATGCCATGAATAACAGGCTCGCCGCCGTACGTGATGACTGGATCATGCGATCCATGCTGGCCCGGGTGGGCGACATACCCGAAACGGTGCTGCTGCCGTTACTGCGGCAAGTCGCCGATGATCGCGCGGCGGTCGAGGCCGGATGGCAAGCGGTGAACGCCGGGCGAATCCCCGCCCGGGCCCGGCTGACCGCCCGTGAATCATGGCGCTGCCGCTATGGGCAGTTCGTCCGGGAATTGGAATGGGCCATCACCGGATTGGTGGCGGTAATGCCCAGAGCAGACGTCGAGCAGTTGGTCTCCGACGCGGTGGCCACCCGGCTGCGGAGCTGGCTGCGGTTCCTGCTGCCCGCCTTCGGCACCGTCGGTCTGATCCCTCGCAGGATATATCCCAAGATCATGGACGCCGGGGTGTCCGTGGCGACATTTCTGGTCGGACCGATACACCGGACCGGCGTCGAAGCCGACGGAACACTGGTGTACGAGATCCCGGAATGCGCCATGCATACAGCAACCGGTGCCGTTGTGGCGCAGGAACATTCGTGCCTGATGGCCTGCAAGTCCGCCTGCGAGAAGGTGTTCGACAAGGATTCAGCCATGCCGCTCGAGTTCGACCCGCACCTGCCCGGATTGTCCTGCACGCTGCGCGTTCACCGAGCCACCACTCACCTCAACAGACAGCACCGAATGTGACCAACACCGACACGGCCGACGCCGACCTCACCGTCTAGACCCCCGGCACGAAGAATATGACTACACCATCGACGATTACGCCGGCACGCTGCCAGAGGATTTGCAGGGCATGCTGTACCGCAAGGGCGCCGGCAGGAACAAATTGTCCCAAGTGGTCAGACCCCCACTCCACTTGTCGAATACTCGGGTAGCCACCGCGCGAAACGGCATATTCGGCATATCGGTGTTGTATTCACCGACGAACAGTTCAGAAACAGTCAGCGGACGAAATGGGCAGTGCCCCGTGGGG
>NZ_AUWR01000074.1 GCF_000455125.1 Mycobacterium sp. UM_WGJ | reverse complement strand
CGCTTCGCGCCGCTTGCGATCGCCGCTAGGCTGCCAGCCATGGGGCGTACCCGCGTGGTCTGCGGAGCGATGGCGGGCGTGCTGGCGGTGGGAATGGCCGGCTGTAGCACGGAGCCGGTGTCCCCGACGATCACCGTGTTCGCGGCGGCGTCGTTGCAGCCGGCGTTCACCGAGATCGCCGAGCAGTTCAAAACCGACAATCCCGGGGTCGCGGTGGCCTTTAATTTCGCCGGGTCCTCGGATCTGGCCACCCAACTGACCCAGGGGGCGCGCGCCGACGTTTTCGCCTCGGCCAACACCACCCAGATGGACAAGGTCGCGCAGGCCGGCCTGCTGGACGCCGCGGCGGTGGCGTTTGCCACCAACACGCTGGTGATCGTGACAGCACCCGGCAATCCGCACGGGGTGCGGTCCTTCGCTGATCTGGCCGCACCAGGGCTCGCGGTGGTGGTGTGTCAATCACCGGTCCCGTGCGGCGCGGCGACGCACAAGGTCGAAGACGCCACCGGTGTCACGGTCACCCCGGTCAGCGAGGAACCCGACGTCACCGACGTCCTCAACAAGGTCACCACCGGCCAGGCCGATGCCGGTGTGGTCTACCGCACCGACGCCCAGCACGCCGGGGGCAAGGTGGCCACCATCGAGTTCCCCGAGGCTGCCGACGCGGTCAACACCTACCCGATCGCGCTGCTACGGGAGGCGGCTTCGCCCGGGCCGGCCCGCGCGTTCGTCGATCTGGTCACCGGCGAGGCGGGGCAGAAGGTGCTGCACGCGGCCGGTTTCGGTAAGCCCTGACCGGCCGTGGTCAGCCGGCCTGATCACCTGCCGGGCTGGGTCTATGTGCCCGCCGCGATCGGCGCGGCATTCGTGGTGTTGCCGCTGGTGGGGATCGCGACCAAAGTCGACTGGCCACATTTCTGGGCGTTGATCAGCAGTCCCTCCGCCATCACCGCACTGCAACTGAGCCTGCGCACCGCCGCGGCCAGCACGGTGCTGTGTGTGCTGTTCGGTGTGCCGATGGCGCTGGTGCTGGCGCGCAGTCGGTCACGCGTGGTGCGCCTCCTGCGACCACTGGTGCTGTTGCCGCTGGTGTTGCCACCGGTGGTGGGTGGAATCGCGCTGCTGTATGCGTTCGGCCGGCTCGGATTGTTGGGACGCTATCTGGAGGCCGCCGGAATCCATATCGCGTTCACCACCAGCGCGGTGGTGCTGGCGCAGACGTTCGTGTCGTTGCCGTTTCTGGTGATCGCGCTGGAAGGCGCGGCACGCACCGCCGGTGCCGCTTACGAGACGGTGGCGGCCACGCTGGGCGCACGGCCCAGCGCGGTGTGGTGGCGGGTCACCCTGCCGCTGTTGACGCCGGGTCTGATCTCCGGAGCGGTTCTGGCATTCGCGCGGTCACTCGGGGAATTCGGCGCGACACTGACCTTTGCCGGCTCGCTTGAAGGTGTCACCCGGACGTTGCCGCTGGCCATCTATCTGCAACGCGTGTCGGATGCCGACGCCGCGGCGGCGATGTCGCTGTTGCTGGTGGCCGTTGCCGCCGTGGTAGTGCTCGTCCTGGGCGCCCGACGACTGGGCGACATCGGGTGACCGCCGCGACCGGGGGGCTCAGCGTGCAGGCCGTGGTAGCCGAGCGCGGCCTGGACGTGCGGCTGGACGTCGGCCCGGGCGAGGTGCTGGCGGTCTTGGGACCCAACGGCGCCGGGAAGTCGACGTTGCTGCACGTGATTGCGGGACTGCTGCGGCCCGACGAGGGCGTGGTCCGCGCAGGCGATCGGGTGCTGACCGACACCCGGGCCGGAGTTCAGGTGGCGACCTGGGATCGCCGGGTGGGCCTGCTGCTGCAGGATCCGCTGCTGTTCCCGCATTTGAGCGTGGCGGCCAACGTCGCATTCGGGTCGCATCCCCGGCGTCGCTTCGACCTGCGCCGGGCGCGCACCCGAGCCCTCGCGGCGCCGTGGCTGCACGCGGTCGGCGCCGAAGGGCTGGCCGAGCGCCGGCCGCGCCGCCTCTCCGGGGGGCAGGAGCAGCGGGTCGCGATCGCCCGCGCCCTGGCCGCTGAACCGGAGGTGCTGTTGCTCGACGAGCCGTTGGCCGGGCTCGACGTGGGTGCGGCTTCAGCGGTGCGCACGGTGCTGCGCGACGTGCTCGGTGCGGCCGGACGCACCACCGTGCTGGTCACGCACGATCTGCTCGACGTGTTTGCGCTGGCTGATCGGGTCCTGGTCCTCGAATCCGGTCGGATCGCCGAGATAGGCCGTGCCGCAGAGGTATTGGCTGCACCGCGGAGTCGCTTCGGGGCCCAGATCGCCGGCGTCAATCTGGTCGCGGGGGTGCTTGACGCCGCCGGCGTATTGCGGACCGGGTGGGGAGACCAGTGGCACGGCACCACCGACGACGGTGCGGAGCCGGGCCGGACGGCGGTCGCGGTCAGCACACCGCGGGCGGTGGCGGTCTACCGGGAGCCGCCGCGCCACGGCAGTCCGCGCAATCTGCTTGAGGTGGTCGTGGCCGAGCTCGACGTACGCGGCAGCACGGTCCAGGTGCGCGGTGTGGACCAGCCCGACGGTGCGCCGGGGCTGGCAGCGGACATCACCGCGGACGCAGCGGCGGAGCTCCGTCTGGCGCCCGGTGAGACGGTCTGGTTCGGGGTCAAAGCCCAGGAAGTGACCTTGCGCGCGACACACCCCGGCATGGCGTAACTTGCGTACGGATGGCAACGCGGTAGGTTTTTCTGCCATGAAGCAGGTGGACCTGACCTCCAGGGGAATTCGGGCGATGGCCGCGACTGCGGTCGCGGGTGCGTTGGCATTCGCCGCTGCGGCGCCGGTGTATGCGGATCCGGTGCCGCCGTCTCCTCCCGCACCGCCGGCCACCGCGGATGCCCCGCCGGCCGACCCGGACGCCCCGGCTCCGGCCGCTGAGCCCGCCGCACCCGAGGTGGGTCGTGTCGACGACGTCGCGGGCGGTTTCAGCTTCGTGCTGCCCGGCGGCTGGGTGCAGTCCGACACCAGCCACCTTGAGTACGGTTCGTCGCTGCTGAGCAAGAAGACCGGTGAGCCGATGCTGCCGGGGCAGCCGGCGCCGGTGGCCAACGACACCCGGATCGTGCTCGGCAAGCTCGACCAGCGGCTCTACGCCAGCGCTGAAGCCGACAACGCCAAGGCAGCCACCCGCCTCGGATCGGACATGGGCGAGTTCTTCATGCCCTACCCGGGCACCCGCGCCAACCAGGTGAACGCGCCGCTCAACGGCGGTGGTCTGACCGGTAGCGCGTCGTACTACGAGGTCAAGTTCACCGACCCGGCCAAGCCGGTCGGCCAGATCTGGAGCGGCGTGATCGGCGTGCCGCCGGCCGAGGGCACCGGCCCGCAGGCCGAGCGTTGGTTCGTGGTGTGGCTGGGCACCGCCAACAACCCGGTGGACACCAACGCGGCCATCGCGCTGGCCGAGTCCATCCGGCCGCTGGGCGCACCCCCCGCGGAAGCAGCGCCGGGTCCGGCGCCGGGCATTCCGGGAATCCCGGCTCCGGCACAGGGACCCGCTCCTGCACAGGGACCCGCTCCCGCGCAGGGACCCGCTCCCGCTGCCTAAGCCCCGATGACGCCCATGGCCGGAAGCTATCTCGCTGCAGCTCTGTCCACTCCGACGTCGGTCAGCTGGCTGGCCTACGTCCTGATCGGCGGCATCGCCGGCTGGCTGGCGAACCGCATCATGAAGCGCGGTGGCTCAGGGATCCTGCTCAACGTCGTGATCGGTGTGATCGGCGGTTTCCTCGGCGGCATGCTGCTCGGCTGGCTCGGTGTCGACGTGGAGCACGGCCGCAGGTGGTTCACCTTCTTCGTCTCCCTGGGCGGGGCCATCATCCTGCTGTGGGTCGTCGGATTGGCTCGCCGCAGGTAGCCGGCCCGGCCGTGGAAAGCGCACCATAGGTCTATGGCGTCGCAGGTGGCGGGTGTGTCGATGACGGGATGGCGCGTCCGACGTCCCGGTCCTATAGCCAACCGGCCACTTGAGCGGGTCAGTACCTCGGTGCCGCGACCGGAACCCTCGGAACTGCTGGTGGCCGTGCAGGCCTGCGGCGTGTGCCGTACCGACCTGCACGTCGCCGAGGGTGACCTTCCGGTGCACCGCCCCGGTGTGATCCCCGGCCACGAGGTGGTCGGCGAAGTCGTCGAAGTCGGTGCCGACGCCGGTGACGAGTTCGCAGTGGGGGACCGGGTCGGAATCGCCTGGTTACGGCACACCTGCGGCACGTGTCGCTACTGCCGGCGCGGCGACGAGAATCTCTGCCCGCATTCGCGCTACACCGGCTGGGATGACGACGGCGGCTATGCCGAATTCGCCACGGTGCCAGCAGCTTTTGCCCTCCGACTGCCCGGCGGCTACCGCGACACCGAGTTGGCGCCGTTGCTGTGCGCGGGCATTATCGGCTACCGGTCCTTGCAGCGGGCGGACCTGCCTCCGGGTGGGCGGCTGGGCATCTACGGGTTCGGCGGCAGTGCGCACATCACCGCGCAGGTCGCCCTCGCCAGTGGCGCCGAGGTACACGTGATGACCCGCGGGGAACGAGCGCGGGAGTTGGCTTTGGAACTGGGTGTGGCCTCGGCCCAGGGCGCCGCCGATCCGCCACCGGTGCCGCTGGACTCCGCGATCCTGTTCGCCCCGGTCGGCGAGCTGGTGCTACCCGCCTGTCAGGCACTGGACGCCGGCGGCACACTGGCCATCGCCGGAATCCACCTCAGCGACATCCCACCGCTGAACTACCAGCGCCACCTGTTCCGCGAGCGTCAGATCCGGTCGGTCACGGCCAACACTCGTGCGGATGCCCGCGCTTTTCTCGACTTCGCCGCAGCGCACCACATCGAAGTGACCACGCCGGAGTATTCGCTAGGTGAGGCCGACCGGGCTTTGGCCGATCTAGGTGCGGGCCGGATCGCAGGTGCGGCGGTGCTGCTGGTCTGATGCGCGGGGCCGATGCGGCGCTCCCAGCTTCGGCTCTCCTGCGTCGAGCCTCGCTGAACCGCCGGGCCGACTCAGCCAGAGACCTGCCACACCAGCGCGGCGGCCAGCGCGCCGACCCCGTTGAGGGACCAGTGCAGCGCGATGGGCGCGATCAGGCTGCCGCTGCGCCGCCGCAACCAGCTGAACACGAAGCCCGCGGCTCCGGTGGCCAGCACCGCGAGTGTCACGCCGGCCAGCATGCCGAAGAACCCGCCTCCGAGAATCCGGGTGAAACCGACGTTGCTGCTGGTCAGGCCGAGTGATGTTGCGACATGCCACAGACCGAACAGCAGGGAACCTGCCGCCGCGACGCCACGAAACCCCCACGCCCGGTGCAACGCACCGTGCAGCGCGCCGCGAAACGCCAACTCTTCGGGGATCACGGTCTGCAGCGGGATGACAACCATCGATGCGACCAGCGCACCGGAGACCGTGGCGTAGTGGTTGTTCAGGAACATCGGCCGGGTCGCGGGCAACAGCACGCCGATCGCGATCACCGACACCACCACCAGCACCGCGGCCAGCGCATAGCCGAACCCGGATTTCCAGTGCGCCCGGCCCAGGCCGAGCTCGCTCCAGCTCAGGCCGCTATAGCGGACCAGCGCGATCAAGCCGATGGCGGTGGCCGGGACGGTGGCGACCGCGGCCCACGGGGTGGTGAAATGCGCGATCAGATTGGCGAGCGCCAGCACCACCACGACGACGGCGACGTCGACGAAGGCGCGGAAATGATTCAGTGCCGAGAGTTGCGACACCAACGGGTGCCGCCCCCACGGCACCGCGAACTCGTGGCCAGACATTGGACCGAATTCTACGCGCGACACCGCGTCGGGGCTGTGCGTCGTCGGGGGACGCCCTCCCAGCTTCGGCTCTCCTGCCTCGAGCCGCGCCAACTGCCGGTTACTTGGGGCCGTGGGTCTCGCACAGGACGCGCGCCGGGTTGCCGGTGGCGGTGTTCTCGCTGACCACCTTGCCGTTCACGGTGACCGTACAGGTCAGGGCGCCGGGACCGGCGCTCTGCGCGCTCAGCGAGTACGAGGACGGACTGGCTGCGTTCGTCATCGCGCCGGTCAACTGAAGGGACCACGGCAGCGTGGCGTTGGTGGCGTGCGCCTGACCGTTCTGGACTTGGTAGGTGATGTAGCTGGCGACCCCGGTACCGGTGAGGTCGTAGCGGACCGGCACCCTGGTGAGGTCCGGCGTCGCGCCGGCCGCCCCGGCACCGGCGATGGTGGCCGACGCGACAAGGGCGCCGAGCAGCAACGACATCGCCTTGCGGCGCCTCCGGACCGGTGCGGGGTGAGCAGTCATGGCCGTCACCTTATCTCGCCGCCGTTCGGCTCTGCGCCCGATCGCCAGGTCCAGTTGGTGATCCGGGGATCATCCTCCCCGTGCTCGCGGGTGTAGAGCCGCGCGGCCATCCGCGCATCGACCATCTGCTGGCGCAGTACCGCGTGGCGACCACCCAATCCCGGTACCCGGTCGATCACGTCCATCACCAGGTGGAAACGGTCCAGGTCGTTGAGCATCACCATGTCGAACGGTGTGGTTGTGGTGCCGCGTTCGCGGAAGCCGCGCACGTGCATCTGGTCGTGGTTCGCCCGCGAGTAGGTCAGTCGGTGGATCAACCAGGGGTAGCCGTGGTAGGCGAAGATCACCGGCTTGTCGCGGGTGAACAGTGCATCGAATTCGGTGTCCGGCAACCCGTGTGGATGTTCGGTCGTCGGTTGCAAGCGCATGATGTCCACGACATTCACCACCCGTACCGCCAGGTCGGGCAGCTCGTCACGCAGGATGTCGGCGGCGGCCAGGGTTTCCAGCGTAGGAACGTCCCCGGCGCAGGCGAGCACGACGTCCGGCTCACCGGTGGTGGTGCCGGCCCACTCCCAGATACCCAGACCACGGGTGCAGTGCGCCACCGCCGCCGGCATGTCGAGGTAGGCCAGCGCCGGCTGCTTGCCGGCCACGATCACGTTGACGTAATTGCGGCTGCGCAGGCAGTGATCGGCAACCGACAGCAGCGTGTTGGCGTCCGGCGGCAGGTAGACCCGCACCACTTCGGGTCGCTTGTTGGCCACCAGATCGATGAACCCGGGATCCTGGTGTGACGCGCCGTTGTGGTCCTGACGCCAGACGTGGGAGGTCAGCAGATAGTTCAGCGAGGCGATCGGTTGCCGCCACGCGAGTTCGCGGCTGACGGCCAGCCATTTGGCGTGCTGGTTGAACATCGAGTCGACGATGTGCACGAATGCCTCATAGCAGTTGAACAGCCCGTGCCGGCCGGTCAGCAGATAGCCCTCCAGCCAGCCCTGGCACAGGTGCTCCGAGAGCACTTCCAGGACTCGCCCGTCCGGGGCCAGGTGATCGTCGCCGGGGACGGTCTTCGACAGCCAGACCCGGTCGGTCGTGTCGAAGACCGCCGCGAGCCGGTTGGAGGCGGTCTCATCGGGACCCATCAACCGGAACCGGTCGCGGTTGCGGTCGATGACGTCGCTCAGGAACGTGCCGAGCACCCGCGTGGCCTCGTGCATCTCGGTGGCCGGCCGGGTCACCGGCACCGCGTAGTCGCGGAAATCAGGCAGGTCCAGATCGTGGAGCAGCAGCCCTCCGTTGGCATGCGGGTTGGCGCTCATCCGGCGGTCCCCGCGCGGCGCCAGCGCCGACAACTCCGGCAGCAGGCGACCGGAGGCATCGAACAGTTCACCCGGGCGGTAACTGCGGAGCCACTCCTCCAGTTGCCGGCGGTGCTCGGGGTCGGTGCGGGTTTGCGCGAGCGGCACTTGGTGCGCCCGCCAGGTCCCCTCCACCTGTCGTCCGTCGACCACCTTCGGCCCGGTCCAGCCCTTCGGGGTACGCAACACGATCATCGGCCACACCGGCCGCATCGACGAGCCCTCGGTGCGCGCGGCTCGCTGGATCGCCGCGATGTCGTCGAACGCGTCATCGAGGGCGGCGGCGAGCAGTTGGTGTACGACGGCGGGGTCGTCCCCGGCGACGGTGATCGGCCGGTACCCGTAACCGCGTAGCAAAGATTCCAACTCCGACTGCGGAATACGATCCAGCACAGTGGGATTGGCGATCTTGTAGCCGTTGAGATGCAGGATCGGCAACACCGCGCCGTCCACGGCGGGGTTGAGAAACTTGTTCGAGTGCCAGCTGGCCGCCAGCGGTCCGGTCTCGGCCTCGCCGTCGCCGACCACGCAGGCCACTACCAGTTCGGGGTTGTCGAAGGCCGCACCGAAGGCATGCACCAGCGCGTAGCCGAGCTCGCCGCCTTCATGGATGGAGCCCGGTGTCTCGGCCGCCACGTGACTGGGTATACCGCCGGGAAAAGAGAACTGCCGGAACAACTTCCGCAGCCCGTCGACGTTCTCGCCGATGCCCGTGTACACCTCACTGTAGGTTCCCTCGAGGTAGGCGTTGGCGACCAGTGCCGGACCGCCGTGGCCGGGCCCGGTGATGAAGATGACGTCGGCGTCGCGCTCGCGGATGATCCGGTTGAGGTGGAGGTAGAGCAGGTTGAGCCCTGGCGTGGTGCCCCAATGCCCAAGCAGTCGGGGCTTGATGTGCTCGGCCCGCAGCGGTTCGGTCAGCAGGGGATTGTCCAGCAGATAGATCTGACCTACCGAGAGATAGTTGGCGGCGCGCCAGTAGGCATCGAGGCGAGCCAGTTCATCGTTGGAGAGGGTGGGCGGTGACGGAGTCGCGTCGGCTGCACTCACCTTTTCCATTGTCGCGCCCAAGCGTGACCGCGGCAACCGATTCATTACCCTGACTGCGTGCTGCTGAAATCGGTTCGTGTGCTCGATCTGGCCGGCGGCGACGCCGACGCGGTGACCCGGTTACTCGCCGACCTGGGAGCCGACGTGCTCAAGGTGGAGCCCCCCGGCGGCAGTCCGGCGCGGGCCGCGGCTCCGCTGCTGGGCGGTGTGAGTGTCGCATTCGCGCTGCACAACGCGAACAAGCGCAGCATCACCTTGGACCCCGCCGATGAGCGGGACCGCCGGCGCTTCGACGAGCTGGCTGGTACCGCCGACATCGTGGTGGACAGCGGCCTGCCGGGCCGCGCGACGGAGTTCGGGACCTCCTGCGCTGCTCTGGCCGATCGATTCGCTCACCTGGTGACGATGTCGGTCACCGATTTCGGGACGAGCGGGCCGCGCGCACAGTGGCAGGCCACCGACGCGGTGCTCTACGCACTCTCCGGTGCCCTGTCCCGGTCGGGCCCCACCACCGGAACCCCGGTACTGCCGCCGGACGGGATCGCCTCGGCAACCGCAGCGGTACAGGCTGCCTGGGCGGTGCTGGTCGCCTACTACAACCGGCTGCGCTGTGGTAGCGGGGATTACCTGGACTTCTCCCGATTCGATGCGGTGGTGGCCGTGCTGGACCCCGTATTCGGTGCGCACGGCCAGGCCGCCGCGGCCCAACGCAGGTCGACCCGGTGGCGTGGACGGCCCCGCAACCAGGACGCCTACCCGATCTACGCGTGCCGCGATGGTTACGTCCGGCTCTGTGTCATGTCACCGCGCCAGTGGCGTGCACTGTGGACCTGGCTGGGCGAACCGGCCGAATTCGCCGACCCCAAATACGGCGTGATCGGCGAGCGGTTCGCGGTCTGGCCGCAGATCAGCGCGCTGCTGCGGGAACTGTTTGCCGACCAGGACATGGCGGATCTGGTCAGCGCCGGACAGTCCAGGGGAGTGCCGATCGCGGCGGTGGGGGATCCGGCGAAGGTGCTGACCGAAGAGCACTTCGTGGCCGCGGGGGCGGTCACACAGGCCGAGCTGGTTCCGGGCCTGACCGCGGCGATACCGACCGGCTACTACGTGGTCGACGGCGGCCGATCCGGATTCCGAACCCCGGCACCGGCGCCCGGCGACGCGAGCGCCGGCTGGCTGGCCGAACCGTTGGCCGAGCGGGCACCGGTCGGCGAGGCGGGCGCCCGGCCGTTCCAGGGACTACGCATCATCGACCTGGGGATCATTGTGGCGGGCGGCGAGGCCAGCCGTCTCTTCGGAGACCTGGGTGCCGAGATCATCAAGGTGGAGAGCGCGGCCTACCCGGACGGGCTGCGGCAGGCCCGCCCCGGTGAGGCGATGAGCGAGTCATTCGCCTGGACGCACCGCAACAAATCGGGATTCGGCCTGGATCTGCGGAGTCCGGCCGGCAAGGAGATCTTCGCGCGACTGGTCGGCGAAGCCGACGCGGTACTGGCCAACTTCAAACCGGGAACGCTTGCCGCCCTGGGTTTCTCCTCCGAGGTGCTGCGTGAGATCAACCCGCGGGTGGTGTTGGCTGAGAGCAGCGCGTTCGGGGAGTCCGGGCCGTGGAGCGGCCGAATGGGGTACGGCCCGCTGGTGCGTGCCACCGCCGGGGTTACCGCGCTGTGGACGTCTCCGGATGACCCCGGCGACTCGGAGCGCCACCCGTTCTACGATGCCACCACGGTCTTTCCCGACCACGTGGTAGCGCGGGTCGCCGCGATCGGGGCGCTCGCGGCGTTGATCGGGAGCCGGCGTACCGCCGCCGGCAGTCACGTTCACGTGTCGCAGGCCGAGACCGCGGTCAACCAGCTGGACACCAGCTACGTGGCCCGCGCCGCGGGCGCATCGGTCCAGCCGGACACCGCGGTGGATCTGGTCTGCCCGTGCGCCGGCGATGACGAATGGTGTGTGATCTCGATCCGGTCCGATGCCGATATGCGTGCTGTCGCTGCGGCTTTCGACGACGGATTGGCCGATGAGCCGCGCTGGCGCACTGGATCCGGACGCATCACCCACCGTGCGGAGCTGGCCGCAACGTTGGGCCATCACACCATGGCCCGCACCGCCGCCGGGGTGGCCGAACTGCTGCAGGGCCACGGCGTGCCCGCCGCGCCGATGAACCGGCCGCCCGATGTCGCCGACGACCCCCAGCTGGCCCACCGCGCGGTGTACGCGCCCATGATCCACCCCCTGATCGAGCACCCGCTGCCGGCGGAAACCGGCCCTGCCCCCTTCCGCAACATCCCGGTGGCGCCGCAGCGGCCCGCACCGCTACCCGGTCAGGACACTCGGAAGATCTGCCGGTCACTGCTCGAACTCGACGACGGCGAGACCGACCGGTTGATCGCCGACGGCGTGCTGTTCGCCGCGGATTAGTGGATTCGCCGAACGCGCCCGCTGCCGGGGGTTGTGCGCAAACGCTCTCTCACTCGCTGGGCGGGAGTGCTGTGTAGTGTCGCGCGAACACATCGGCCGGGACCGGCCACTGGTCGCCCGCATTGCCTTGAACCACCCAGTCGCCGTCGGCCGCCAAAGCAGGTCCTTCTGCAGTTTCGATGGTTTCGCCGGGGTCCGCCGGTCGCGCGAGGACCTTGCCGCACCGTTGCCATTCGTGCCCGCTGACGTGCCGGTAGCTGGATCGGAAAATGTCGTTGCGCACCGACCAATTCGCACCGTTTTCCTGGATGAGCCAGTCGCCCCGACCGGCCCGCATTGTCGCTCCGGACGGCGAAGTCCAGGTCCAGGGCGAATCCTGCTGCTCGGCGGTCACGGTCCCGGTCCGGAGGTAGGGCCGCCACACCGGGTGAGATCGGTAGCCGAGCTGGCGAAGGCTCCAGAGCGTGTTCGCCACACCCAGCAGGACGCCGTTGAGCAGCTGCGGATCGGCCTGCACCACCGACCAGTCGACAAGCTTGTCGTGGATTCGGTGCTTATCGTCGCGGTTCAGGCCGTATCTCCAACCGTTGTGTCGGTAGTAGCGGCACCAGTCCTGGTGTTCGGCTCGGGCCATGTCCATCGCTGAGGTGTGGTCGAAACCCATCAGATCGAGCTGCTGAAGTGGTGACAGGCCGGCCATGTCGCGTTCCGCCAGCGGTGCGGGCGCGTCGCCCCAGGTGTTCCAGGTGTGCGCGGCAATCTGCTCAACCATCCACAAGGCGTTGCGAACCTGCCGTCGGTTGGACCCACGGTAGAACTCGTCGAGTTCTTTCCACGGCAGTCGTGAGGGAAGAGGTTGGGCCTGGGGCCCGAGCGTGGTGAGGTAGCGCTCATGGATGAGGCTGGCAGCCCGCTCCCAAGCGTCGGGAGCTTGGACGTCAGGAAACTCCAACATGAGGCGATAGGTGCGTAAGCGGCCCACGATCGGTAGCGGCTTGTCGCTCACCCGACTGTCGGGATCCCAGCTGTAGACCGGCATGGTAGGGAAGCGGGCAGCCAATCTGGTGCCGGCGGTTGCGGCGCCTCGAGGACCGCGCGTCCAGTCATCGACGAAGATCGCGGCGCTGGTCGCCGGGTCGCCGTCATTGATGAGTCGTTCCAATGTCGGAACGGTCGGCGCGCTTGACACCACATCGATGACCGGTCCGGCTGCGGCCAGCCCGATTTGCTCTCGGTGGAATTCGTGGTCGCGCTGGCACTCGTCGGCGTCTTCCCCGACGAGCGTGAAGGACGGTAACGCCGTCTCGGTTGGGGCACTGTAGTAGTCGCGCTCCAACTTGAGTCGGGTCAGATCTGCGCAGAGTGCCAGCGTCAACTGCGAAGTACCGCAAATAAATACACGGCGAACTAGCTTGACTGCGACGATTTGTTCCAGCAGCCAACGGGCGGTTATCTCGTATTTGCCGATAGTATCTAGGGCCCATCGGGAATCGGCTCCGCCGAGCTGCTGAGTTCGCCACGCCTCGGCTTGCCACGGATCGTCCACTCGAACTACCAGCGGAAGTCGGCGTTGGCGGTTGCCCGAGCGGGCAAGCGCTCCAGAGATAGTGTCGAGCCACAACCGGTTGTTAGACGGGTCGGCTGACAGCAGGTACAACCGCTCGAGGTGCCGCCACAGCGTGAGTGATTCAAGCGACGAAGGGGCGTTGAGGTCGACCGCTATCACCCGAGCCCCATGGGTGCGGGCGCTGTGTGCCCCGCGTACATCGGCGGCGTCGACGATGACGACGAGGGTGTCGCGTCGATTCAGAGTCCGCGCGATGCCTCCGATCATCGCGCCGGAGTCATCGTCAACGCCGATTGCTGCGGTGACCGAAGTTGCGTGGTTCGCTTGCATCAGATCCGCTTGCGACCGGAAGAGCGCGAGCGCAACGCCGGCTAGCCCGGTGAACAGGGCGCCCAGCGCTGAGAGCTGCGCCACCACCAGCGCCACTGGAGCGGCCTCCGGGCAAACCTGCCCACTCATCGAAAAATCTGTCATGCCGCCCTTGAGTAGCGCTGCTGTCCAGATCAGCGGCTGAAAGAACGGCAGATGATCGCTGTCGTGGCAGTCCCAGAAGGAACTGAGCCCGAGTAGTGCGCTCGTGACGGCCAGCCCGGCCGTGATTGCGGCGGGCGCGTTCCCCGTTGGCCTATTGCCTGTTGCTCGCAGCGCCAGGATGCAGACACCGACCAGCGCAGCGGCTGTCAGGAAGACCGTCGTCCATGACCCGGGACGGCCGAACCAGCTCAACCATGCGGGCAGTCCGTCGGCAGCCCTCGGCCAGCGGGCGAGCGCGCAGAGCCAGGCGATGAGGACCGCCATACCGGTGAGCGCGTAGCGGCTAAGGCGGCGCGGGGTGGCTAGGGAACGCAACCGCGCAGCCAAACGGGCGAACATGCACCGAGTCGGAATGGGGGCTACCAATCTATCCAACAGTATTGTCAAGCGGATTTTACTCAGTAAGCTTCACCTCAGATTGATTTTTCCGGAGGCGATGATGCTTTTTGTGAGTCACGCCAGCCAGGATCGCTCATCACTTGACGGTTTATTGGCGGTCTTGCGGCGCACTCGTCAGGCAGTGTGGCTGGATGATGAGCTCGGCGGTGGTGAGGCGTGGTGGCAAACGATCTTGGAGAAGATCCGTGAGTGCGATGTATTCATCATCGCTCTGTCGAAGAATTCACTGGTATCCAAACCGTGCGCGGCAGAATTGCAGTATGCGCAGGCGTTGCAGCGCCCGATTCTCCCCGTTCAAATCGGACCGGTAGACAGCGTGCGGGTCACCCCGCTTGCCGCCACGCAAATCATTGACTATCGAAATCCCAGCCATGACACCGAAGTCCGATTGATCTCCGCGCTGAAGAAGCGACAAGCTCAGTGTGGTCCCCTGCCACCGTCCCTGCCGGCAGAGCCGGAGGTGCCCTTTGCGTATCTGATGCGGTTAGCCACGGTTCTTGCCAGCCCGGCGCTCAGCCACTACGAACAGGCCGGCTTGGTATCGGAGCTGAGAGCCAAGCTCGATGAGGACTGCTCCGATACCGCTGCGCAGCGCGACATCGTGCGGCTGCTGTATCTATTGCGCGATCGTCCCGACGTGACCTGGCGCACGCGCAGCGAGGTCGACGCGTTACTGGGCGCTTGCGACACCGCCCTCTCGACCCCGGTCGGACTGGCGACCGTGCCCTTCGCCCGTCCTCAATCGGTCGAGGTGGCCGCTGATCGGAGCTCCGTGGAGGGCGTGCCGCCGACTCTGGTCTCTGCGGTGGAGGGATCGCCTTCGAGCTTGCAAGCGGTCGTCGTTCCACCCTTGTCGTCGAGCCTGCATGGCCCTGAGGAGTCACCCGCCGCGCGTGCTCGGCCGGTCGTGGTTGTAGCCAGCGATTCCCCCGCAGCACACCCGTGGCGCACACGATTCAGACGAGGCAGGTGGCTGCTTGCCGCCGCCGCCGGGGTCGCGGTGGTCGCCACGGTCGGTGCAGCGGTGCTGCACAGCCAGGCAGAGTCGCAGTCGATCGATGTCGCCTTACTCGAGGACGACACCCTCAACACCATCATGGGCGTCGATGGAATGAAGACGGCTGAAAGTGGCATCCATAAGGCGAAGCACACCCGCGGCACGATTGAGGTATCACCACCTGAATGTGCCAGTGTGCTCTACCCAGGGTTGGACCGGTCGTATCGGGACAGTGGCGGCGGGCGGGTGACCTGGCGGGTGTCTGAGGATCGCGGTGGAATGGCGCGCGCTGGAATCGACGAGAATTCCTTCGTCGACCAGGACGTAGCGGTGTTTCCTGAAGAAACCGACCGGGCCGCTGCCTTCATTCGGGCTTCGGCAATCCCGTGGAAGGCCTGCGCCGGGCAAACCGTGAGTGTGACCTACCGCGGAACGGACACATACACGTGGAAAGTCGGTGACGTGGTCGGGGAAACCCCGAAGATTTCTCAGTCATTCACCCTCGCCGATGGCAAGGGTTACACGTGCCAACGCGTGCTGGGGGTGGTCACCAACGTGGTTCTCGATATCAAGGCCTGCGGCCAACATGTCGACGATGAAGCCAACAAGATCGCTGGAAGGCTGGCCGCAGCAGTGACAGATGCGGCACCCTTTTAGTCTCACTGCCATCGCACCGGCGCTGTCCGCGGGTGACCGTGTGCGCCATGCCGCTGCGAACAGGTGACCGCGAGACCGACCCCTGTTCGCCGCGGATTAATCTGACGTCCATGCCTGTCGACCCCCGGACACCGGTACTGATCGGCTATGGCCAGGTCAACCACCGCGACGACACCGACGCGATAGAACCCGTCGACCTCATGGTGGCCGCCGCCCGCCACGCCGCGCACGACCGGGTACTGCGCGCGGTCGACTCGATCCGGGTGGTGAACCTGCTCTCCGCGCGCTACCGCGATGCCGGTGCGCTGCTCGGTCAGCGGATCGGGGCGCAGCGCCCCGCCACCCGGTACAGCCCGGTGGGCGGCAACGTGCCCCAGTCCCTGGTGAATCAAGCCTGCCTGGACATCCGCGACGGCCGCGCCGGCATCGTGCTGGTGGCCGGCGGTGAGACGTGGCGCACCCGGACCAGGCTGCGGCGTGCCGGCGGGAAACTGGCGTGGACACAGCAGGACGACTCGATCCCGATGGCCGTGTGCGAGGGCGAAGACGTGCCGATGGTCGGCCCGGCCGAAGAGCGCATCGGATTGGACCGGCCCGCCTACGTCTACCCACTGTTCGAACAGGCGTTGCGGATCGCCGCGGGGGAGAAGGTCGACGATCATCGCCGGCGCATCGGTGAACTGTGGTCGCGGTTCAGTGCGGTCGCCGCCGACAACCCGCACGCGTGGATCCGGAACGCCGTGGCCGCAGAAGAGATCTGGCAGCCCGGCCCGAAGAACCGGATGATCAGCTGGCCCTACACCAAGTTGATGAACTCCAACAACATGGTGGATCAGGCGGCCGCGCTGGTGCTGACCTCGGTTCAGACCGCCACCGAGTTGCGGATTCCCACCGACACCTGGGTTTTCCCGCAGGCCGGTACCGACGCCCACGACACCTACGCCATTGCCAACCGGGC
Organism: Mycobacterium sp. UM_WGJ; assembly: GCF_000455125.1. Classification (GTDB taxonomy): domain Bacteria; phylum Actinomycetota; class Actinomycetes; order Mycobacteriales; family Mycobacteriaceae; genus Mycobacterium. The sequence goes on along the minus strand of NZ_AUWR01000074.1, from coordinate 14,817 downwards.
CGAACTGCACCGATCACCGGCAATCCGGATCGCCGGGGCCCGCGCGCTGGAGCTGGCCGGCGCCGCCAACATCGGCGAGATCGATTACGTCGACCTGTACTCGTGCTTCCCGTCTGCGGTGCAGGTCGCGGCGGCCGAACTCGGGCTTCGGACCGATGACCCCGATCGGCCACTGACCGTCACCGGTGGGCTCACCTTCGCCGGCGGCCCGTGGAACAACTACGTCATGCATTCGATCGCCACCCTGGCCGAACTGTTGGTGGCCAATCCCGGGCGGCGTGGCCTGATCACCGCCAACGGCGGCTACCTGACCAAGCACAGTTTCGGCGTGTACGGAACCGAACCGCCACCGGATGGATTCCGCTGGGAAGACGTGCAATCCGAGGTGGATGCGCAGGACACCCGGCCGTCAGTGGTGCAGTGGCAAGGCAGCGGTAAGGTCGAGTCCTGGACCACACCGTTCGATCGCGACGGGCGCCCCCTGCAGGCATTCTTGGCCGTCCGCACGCCCGACGGGTCACGGACTCTGGCGGTGCTGCGGGATCCGGATGCCGCCGAATCGACAGTGCGCGAGGACATCGCCGGTGCTGCGGTCGACGTGCACGAAGACGGCACCGCGACGCTGCGTTAGGTCTCGGGCGCCGTCGGCTAGCGTGAAAGGTCGCCCACCGGCACCTGCGGGTCGGCCAGCCGGTGCGGATCGACGGGGGCCTGTGCGTTGATCAGGGCCTTGATGTCGTCGAGGCCCTCCCAGATATTGACGTTCATCCCGGCGAGTACCCGGTTCTCGTCATCGAGCCAGAAGCTGGTGTACTCACGGCTGGCGGGATCACCGCGAAACACCACCCGGGCGTAGTGCGGCGCGTAGCCGACATACTCCATGCCGAGGTCATATTGATCGGTGAAAAAGTAAGGCAGTTCGGTGTATTCGGCGGCTTCGCCCAGCATGCCGGACGCAGCGACAGCAGGCTGCTTGAGGGCGTTGGCCCAGTGTTCGGTGCGGATCCGGGTGCCGAACAACCGGTGCTGTGCGGCGGCGATATCGCCGACGGCGTAGATGTCGGGGTCGCTGCTGCGCAGCCCCGCGTCCACCAGTACGCCGCCGTCACCAGTGGAAAGGCCTGCCTGCTCAGCCAATTCGATATTGGGCTGGGCGCCGACCGCCACGAGCACCGAATCCGCGCGGATCTGCGAGCCGTCGCCCAACCGCAGGCCGGCGGCGGCACCGCCGGCGGTGGTGATCTCGGCGACCGTCGCACCGGTACGCAGGTCGACACCGTGCTCGCGGTGCAGGTCGGCGAAGACCGCGGCGTTCTCCGCGCCGAGGCCGGCCAGTAGCGGCAGCGCGGCACTTTCCACCACGGTGACGTCGACACCGCGCTGGCGTGCGGCGGCGGCCACCTCCATACCGATCCAGCCCGCGCCCACCACTGCTAGCGAATCTCCGCTTGTCAGTGCCGAATCCAGAGCGGAAGCATCTTCGACAGTCCGCAGATAGTGCACGCGGGAGGCGTCGGCTCCCGGGATCGGTAGCCGCCGCGACCGTGAACCCGTCGCCAACAGCAGTTTGTCGTAACCGAGGCTGGCGCCGTCGGCCAGCCTGACGCTGTGACCGGCGGTATCCACACTGACGACACGGTTGCCCAACCGTAGATCGATTTCGTGTTCGCGATACCAGGTCTCGGGTTTCACCGTGAAGTCGCCGAGGGTCTTCGTGCCCGCGAGGAACTCTTTCGACAGCGGCGGCCGTTCGTAGGGCAGTTGAGGTTCCTCCCCGACAAGCACGATGGTTCCGTCGAAGCCCTTGTCGAGGAGGGCTTCGGCGGCCTTAGCCCCCGCCAGTCCGGCGCCGACGATCACGAACGTGGCTGATGTCGACACGGCTAGCCCTCCGTCTGTCATTCGGCCAGACGCTCGCGGACACCGGCGTCGGCGGAGTAACGCACCAGTGCTGCAGCGAGTTCGGCATTGCGTCCCTGCGACAGTGCGCCGAGTTGGTTTGCATCACTGGGCAATCCGAGATCGCGCGCGGCATCCAGCGCGCGGGCGTCGAACGTGGAGCGGGCCCAGGGCCAGACGTCTTGGACCTCGCGGAGAAAGATGCTCGCGCCGACATCACCGATTCCCTTGAAGGACTTCAGCGCCTCGGCGGCCGTCGCGATGTCGCGTCCGCTGCGTTCGGCCAGCAGGCGCAGATCACCGCCGTAGTCGGTCTGCACCGCCTCGGCCAATTCGACCAGCATGGTGGCCGAACTCTCGTCGTAGCGGCGGTAGTGGGCCCGGCCCATTGCGTCGATCAGCGTCTGGCGCTCGGCTTCGAGAACCTTGTGTGGGGTCCGCAACCCGCACTTGAACAGCTCGCGGGCCGCGCGAGCTGCGATGCCGGCGTCGATGGGCTTGCTGGCGAGCATGCACAGCATCAGCAGCTGAAACAGCGGCATCGGCTGGTTCCGCAACCGGATACCGGCCTCCTGGGCGTAGGTGGTACCCGCACGCCGCAGTAGCCGGCGTACCAGTTCCTTGTGGCCATTCACAGCAGCGCATATACCCGGATCGGCCGCACCGAAAACCCGGCAGGAGCGCAGTGCGCTATCGGCGCGGCACCAGCCGTTGCAGCTGGGTGACGTGCTGCGGCGACAGTTCGGCCAGTTCGCTGACCCCGAGCAGCCGCATGGTGCGGCGGATCTGCTCGGCGAGGATGTCGATCACGCGGTGCACCCCGGCCTGTCCGCCGGCCATCAGGCCATACAGGTAGGCCCGGCCGATCAGGGTGCAGCGGGCGCCCAGTGCGATCGCCGCGACGATGTCGGCGCCCGACATGATGCCGGTGTCCAGCAGGATCTCGGTGTCGGCCCCGACCTCACGCGCCACCTCGGGCAGCAGCTGGAACGGTACCGGCGCTCGATCCAGCTGGCGGCCGCCGTGGTTGGACAGCACGATGCCGTCCACACCACGATCGACCACCGCGCGGGCATCGGCGAGGCTCTGGATGCCTTTGACGACGAATCGCCCAGGCCACTGGGACTTGACCCAGGCCAGGTCATCGAAGGTCAGGCTCGGGTCGAACATGGTGTCCATGTACTGCGCGACGGTGCCCGACCAGCGGTCCAGCGAGGCAAAGGACAGCGGCTCGGTGGTGAGCAGGTCGAACCACCAGGCCGGATGCACCGCCGCATCGGCGACCGTGCGCAGCGTCAGCGCCGGTGGAATGGACATGCCGTTGCGGGAGTCGCGCCGCCGCGCCCCGGCGACCGGGCAGTCAACGGTCGCCAGCAGGGTGTCGTAGCCGGCTTCGGCGGCGCGGCGCAGAAGCGCCATCGACCGGTCGCGGTCGTGCCACATGTACAGCTGAAACCAGCGGCGGGCCCCGGGGGCGGCCGCTGCGACGTCTTCGATCGAGGCGGTACCCAAGGTCGACAGCGAGAACGGGATCCCGGCGGCCTCGGCGGCGCGGGCTCCGGCCAGCTCTCCCGCGGTGTGCATCAGCCTGGTGAAGCCGGTCGGTGCGATCGCGAAGGGCAACGCCACCGGCGCGCCGAGCACCTCGCGGCTGGTGTCGACCGAGGAGACGTCGCGCAGGATAGCCGGATGAAACTCGATGTCCCGGAAGGCCTGTCGGGCTCTGTTTAACGAGATCTCGTCCTCGGCTGCGCCGTCGGTGTAGTCGAAGGCGGCTCGCGGGGTGCGTCGTTTGGCGAGCAGACGCAGGTCTTCCACGGTCAGCGCGGTCTCAAGCCGGAGCGCGGTGCGGTTCAACCGGGGCCGGCGGACACGGATCAGTGGCGCAAGATCACCGATCCTGGGAACCCGCCGCCTGATCTTCGACATCGCTGCTCCTTCCCTGCTGCAGGTCGAACTGTGCCACGGTTGATGGCATGGCCGGAACCTCCGACCCGTTCGGGCTACAACGTTTCGTCGACGCGCAGGCCGGTGTCTACGACACCGTGCTCGGCGAACTGCGCGCCGGCCGCAAGCGCAGCCATTGGATGTGGTTCATCTTTCCGCAGCTCTCAGGGTTGGGAGTCAGCGCGATGGCGGAGCGTTTCGGGATCGCCTCTCCCGCGGAGGCGCGTGCCTACCTGGCGCACGCCGTGCTGGGGCCGCGACTGCAGGAGTGCGTGGGCTTGATCAACGCGGTGCCCGACCGGTCCATCGAGGAGATCCTGGGCTGGCCCGACGACATCAAGCTGCGTTCCTCGATGACGTTGTTCGGACGGGCCTGCGAGGGTGGCGGCCACGCCGTCAGGTGCTGCTGCCGAGACTTTCGTGCGGTGCTGGACCGCTATTACGACGGGCGGGAGGATCCGGTGACCCTGGACCGACTGGCGTGGCTCGCCCGAGGGTGAGCGCTACCGGCCCAAAGTCCACGGCGCGCGCCGGGCATCGCCCGGCGCGCGCCGATAGGGACCAAACCGCCTACGAAGCGGTGGGGTCGGCGCCGGCGGCGAAGACCGCCTGCGCCACCCCGGCCACGATCGAGGCGACCTTGAGAGCTTCCAGCACCGCTTCGCGGCCGACGCCGGCCTCCCGGACGACCTGCTCGTGGGAGGCAACGCACGCCTGGCAGCCGTTGATGGCCGAGACGGCGAAGCTCCACAGTTCGAAGTTGGCCTTGTCGACCCCCGGGTTGCCGATGATGTTCATCCGCAACCCGGGCCGCAGGTCGTCGTAGCTACCGTCCAGGAAGTGCCGACCGCGGTAGAACACGTTGTTCATGCCCATGATCGACGCGGCGCCCAGGGCGGCCTGATAGGCCTCCGCCGACAGGTTGTCGGCGGCCTCGGCCCCGATCTCGGCCAGCACCGTGGCGTTGCGCGTGGCCGCGGCAGCGGCCAGCAGACTGCCCCAGAGCTGCTCTTCGTTCAGGACCGTGGTGCGGGCGATCGAACCCAGGTTGAGCTTGAGGTCCTTGGCGTACTCCGGGATCGCGTTCTTGAGGTTCTCAATACTCATTGGCGCTGTTCCTCCTCATCCTGGCGCTCGACATCACCGCGAGCGCGATTCCTACGGCTGCGGTCAGAGCGAGTCTTTGAGCAGCTCGCCGACGTTCAGGGTCGCCTCGCCCTTCTTCCAGTTGCAGGCGCACAACTCGTCGGACTGCAGTGCGTCCAGCACCCGCAGGACCTCGTCGACGTTGCGGCCCACCGAACCCGCTGTCACCGAGACGAACTGAATCTCGTTGTTGGGGTCGATGATGAAGGTGGCCCGGTCGGCGACGCCGTCGGAGTTGAGCACACCGGTCGCGGTCACCAGTTCGCGGTTGAGGTCCGAGAGCATCGGGAACGGCAGCGTCTTGAGGTCCTCGTGCTGGGCGCGCCAGTTGTAGTGCACGAACTCGTTGTCGGTCGAGGCGCCGAGGATCTGGGCGTCGCGGTCGGCGAACTCGTCGTTCAACTTGCCGAACGCCGCGATCTCGGTGGGGCAGATGAAGGTGAAGTCCTTGGGCCAGAAGAACACCACGCGCCACTTGCCGGCGTAGTCATCGCTGGTGATGGTGGTGAAGAAGTCGTCGGGCCCGCTCGCGTCGACCTTCGACAGGTCGCCCGGGATCAAGGCGGTGAGCCGGTAGGACGGGAACTGCTCGCCGATAGTCAACAGTGCCATGACACTCCTTGTGAGATGAGATTTCTGCATTCGGGGCGCGTTCGACGCCCGCATGCTCCATCGTGCCCTATCTGAATTAAAAATAAAAGGTGATGCCACGCACTATAATTATCGGCATGACCGATGCAAGCTATCAGCCGACGCTCGCCGGCCTGCGGGCATTCACCGCGGTGGCAGAGAAGCACCACTTCAGCCTGGCGGCGGCCGGGCTGGGTCTGAGCCAGTCGACACTGTCGCAGGCCCTGTCGTCACTGGAATCCGGGTTGGGCGTCCAACTGATCGAGCGCTCCACCCGGCGGGTCTTCCTGACCGCCGAGGGTCAGCAGTTGCTGCCTTACGCCCACGCAGTACTGGACGCGGCGACGCAGTTCTCGGCGGCCGCCGCCGGGGTAGCCGACCCGCTGCAGGGTGCCATGCGGCTGGGCCTGATCCCGACGGTGGCGCCGTATGTGCTGCCCGCCGTACTGGCCGGATTGTCCGAACATCTGCCGGATCTGAATCTGCGAGTGATCGAAGACCAGACCGAAAGGCTGCTCACCGGGCTGCGGGAGGGCGCGGTCGACGCGGCCCTGATGGCGTTGCCCGCCGAGGGGGCCGGGTTGGCCGAAATACCGATCTACGACGAGGATTTCGTCTTGGCGCTGCCGCCGGGCCATGCGCTGGCCGGCAAACGTCGGGTGCCGCCGACCGCGCTCGCGGACTTACCGCTGCTGCTGCTCGATGAGGGGCACTGTCTGCGCGATCAGACCCTGGAGATCTGCCGCAACGCAGGGGTGCGCGCAGAGTTGGCCACCACGCGTGCGGCGTCGCTGGCCACCGCGGTCCAGTGCGTCAACGGTGGGCTGGGGGTGACGTTGATTCCGCGGACCGCGGTGGCGGTTGAGGCCGAGCGCAATGGACTGGCGTTGGCCTATTTCGCGCCGCCGGCGCCCGGCCGGCGGATCGGGCTGGTGTTCCGCAGCTCCAGTGGACGCGACGAGTCCTATCGGCGGCTGGCAGGCATCATCGGCCGCGTCGTCGCCGCCGGCCACCAGGTCGAGCTGGTCTGAGTAGCGGCGCGGTCGCGGGCCGGGGGCGGCGTTTAGGCTGCACGGGTGATCCTGACGATCGAAGACGAGAACCGGGTTCGGACTCTCACGCTGAACCGCCCCGAGACGCTCAACGCGTTCAACGAGGCGCTCTACGACGCCACGGCCGAGGCGCTGTTTGCCGCGGCCGACGACCCCGAGGTCGCGGTGGTCGTGATCACCGGGGCGGGCCGGGCGTTCAGCGCCGGCACCGACCTGTCCGAGATGCAGGCCATGGTGACCGACCCGGATTTCGTGCCCGGCAAACACGGCTTCCGCGGTCTTATCGCCGCACTGGGGCAATTCCCGAAGCCGCTGATCTGCGCGGTCAACGGACTCGGCCTAGGGATCGGAACGACGATCCTGGGCTTCGCCGACCTGGCGTTCATGTCATCGAGCGCCAGGCTGAAGTGTCCGTTCACCAGCCTGGGGGTGGCCCCGGAGGCGGCCTCGTCCTACCTGCTTCCGCGATTGATGGGACGGCAGAACGCGGCCTGGCTGCTGATGTCCTCGGAGTGGATCTCCGCTGACGAGGCGCTGCGGATGGGCTTGGTCTTCGCGGTTTGCGAGCCGGAGGGGCTCCAGGAGGAGGCCCGCCGGCATGCGGAAGTTCTTGCATCCCGGCCTATTTCGAGTCTCATGGCGGTCAAGAGCGCGATGGTTGAGCCGACGCGGGCCCAGACCCTGGCCGCGGTCGAGCGGGAGAACGCGTTCTTCGCCGAACTCTTGGGTGGCCAGGCCAACGCCGATGCGCTGGCCGACTTCACCGGCCGGCGGGGCGGCGAATCAGTGTGATCCGACTGGGCTGATGTCCAGCGCGAGGCGCCGCAGTCCTCCGTTGTCGGCCGCGGTGGGTGTCGCGGCCAGGGTCGCCTCGATGATGCCCCGGACGGTGCAGCGGCACCGGCCGCAGTCGCCCCCCGCCCCGCACATCGCGGCAACCTCTTTCGACGTCGACGCCCCGGCGGCGACGGCGTCCGACACCATCTGATTGGTGGCTCCGACACACAGGCATACGTACATGCGATACCCCTACCGACCCTCGCCTGCGGGCGCCATCAGATCGACCGAGGTGGCGAAGCTCCCGACGAAGGGCCGGGGGTACCCACCGATTTCCATGCCGGACATCCACTCCGCGGCGGTGTCCGGGTGGTCGATCCATCGCTGTGCACTTGCCGCACTGTCGATTTCCAGCAGTGTCATCACCTCGTGCCCGTCGTCGACTGCTTGATACACCCACACTTTGCGCACTCCGGCGTCGGAGAACCGGTCCAACCCGGCATGCACTTTGGCCATCAGGTCCGCGGGGTCGGCGACGGTGGCAACCGCCCCGACGATCACCGGCGAGCCGTTCTGCTCGTCACCGGGCTGGGCCAGGTTGATCTTCTCGGTGACTTCGCCGGCGAAGATCGCGGGCAGATCGTTGACCCCGGAGCTGTCGAACCACTCGAAGACCGCGGGGGAGCGCAACAGCTCCTTGACGGAGACCCGGTGCCGCAGGCCGATCGTCACCAGCACCCGGTTCGGCTCGAACTGCGAGGTGTAGAGCACCGCATGGCGGGCGCCCAGGTCGACAAGCGGGGAATGATCCCGCTCAATGAGCGACCAGGTCCGGCCCACGTCGTCTACTCGGTAGTCCAACGCCAGCACCAGCGAATGCGGACCGTGGCGGTGAGACGTGTCGCTGCCCGAAATGCCGACACGATTGTCGGGCGAAACGAGTCTCATGTTAGTAGAGTCTAACCTAAGTAAAGCGCACCTTGCACTGGTCCGTAGCCGATGGCGATCCGAGTTCGCCCGACGACCGCAAGGCGGGTGCGGCGATTCGACGCGCCGAGACGCGGGTAAACACCCCACTGCGGGCGGTGGCCTGCACTAGATTGAATTTGGCGCGTTACGGCGATGATTCAAGCCCCGTCCGTCGCGGCCGGCATGCGAGGTTCTTCACATCAGAGGAGAGATCATGCAAGGCGACCCGGAGGTTCTCAAACTGCTCAACGAGCAGTTGACCAGCGAGCTCACCGCGATCAACCAGTACTTCCTGCACGCGAAGATGCAGGAGAACTGGGGCTTCACCGAATTGGCCGGCCACACCCGCGAAGAGTCGATGGAGGAGATGCGCCATGCTGAGGCGGTCACCGATCGGATTCTGCTGCTCGGTGGCCTGCCGAATTATCAGCGCATCGGGTCGCTGCGCATCGGGCAGAACCTACGCGAACAGTTCGAGAGCGACCTGGCGCTGGAGATCGATGTGCTCAACCGCTTGCGTCCCGGCATCGTGATGTGCCGCGAGAAGCAGGACAGCACCACCGCGAAGCTTCTCGAGACCATCCTCGTCGATGAGGAATCTCACATCGACCACCTGGAAACCCAGCTGGAGCTGATGGACAAGCTCGGCGAGGCGCTGTACTCCGCACAGTGCGTCTCCCGCCCGCCGTCGTGATCGACCTAGCCGGGTCGCCGCTCTCGTGACGTCGCTGCCACTGATCTAGCGTCCACCGCGGACGGAAGACGACTATGACCGCATCGACGCCGGTCGCCGATGAGGTGCGACCCGCGCCGGTCAGTCCGCACCGCCGCAACCTGATATTCCTGGCGATCGTGTTCGGCCTGCTGATGGCCGCACTCGACCAGACCATCGTGGCGACCGCCCTGCCGACGATCGTGTCGGACCTGGGTAACGCCGGGCACCAGTCGTGGGTGGTCACGAGCTACCTGCTGATGTCCACGATCGCGACCATCCTGGCGGGCAAGCTGGGCGACCTGCTCGGCCGCAAACGGGTGTTCCAGGCCGCTGTGTTGTGTTTCGTCGCCGGATCGGTGCTGTGCGGACTGTCCGCCTCGATGGGGATGCTTGTCGGCGCGCGGGCGCTGCAGGGTATCGGTGGGGGCGCCGTCACCGTGACGGCCGCGGCACTCATCGGCGAAGTCATTCCGCTGCGCGACCGGGGCCGCTATCAGGGCATGCTGGGAGCGGTTTTCGGGGTCACCACCGTTATCGGCCCGCTGCTGGGAGGCTACGTCACCGACTACCTCACCTGGCGTTGGGCGTTCTGGATCAATCTGCCCATCTCAGTGGTGGTGTTGATTGTGGCCGGCATCGCCATCCCGGCTCTGGCGGGCCGCGCCAAGCCGGTCATCGACTACGCCGGAATCGTCCTGATCGGGCTGGGCGCCACCGGGTTGACGTTGGCCACCAGCTGGGGCGGCAGCCGCTACCCCTGGGGATCAGCGGCGATCCTCGGGCTGTTCGGCGGCTCGGTGGTGGCACTGGCGTTATTCGTCTGGGTGGAGAGTCGGGCCGCTGCGCCCATCCTGCCGACCCGGCTGTTCGCCGACCCGGTGTTCGCGGTCTGCTGTGTGCTGGCGTTTGTCGTCGGCTTCGCGATGCTGGGCGCGCTCACCTTCCTGCCCACCTTCATGCAGTACGTCGACGGTGTCTCGGCGATCACCTCGGGCCTGCGCACCCTGCCGATGGTGGTGGGTATGTTGGTGACCTCCACCGGCAGCGGCGCCCTGGTGGGCCGGACCGGCCGTTACAAGATCTTTCCGGTGGTCGGCACCGCGCTGATGACGATCGCGTTCGCGCTGATGTCGCAGATGAACGCCGCCACGCCGGCGCTGCTGCAGTCGGCCTACCTGGTGATCCTGGGTGCCGGTATCGGGTTGTCGATGCAGGTGCTGGTCCTCGTCGTGCAGAACACCGCGAATTTCGCCGACCTCGGCGTCGCCACCTCCGGGGTCACGTTCTTCCGGACCATCGGCAGCTCATTCGGTGCGGCCGTGTTCGGGTCGTTGTTCGTGAACTTCCTGGGCCATCGGCTCGGTCCGGCGCTGAACAGCGCCGGACTGGCCGCCGGTGCGGCCGACTCGCCCGAGGCGGTGCACCGCTTGTCGCCGCAGCAGGCGGAGCCGATCGTGGCGGCCTACGCCGACTCCCTCGGGCAGGTGTTCTGGTGCGCCGCGCCGGTCGCGCTGCTCGGCTTCGTGCTGGCCCTGTTCCTGCGCGAGGTCCCGCTCAAGGAGCTGCGCGACAGTGCGGTCGACCTGGGTGACGGGTTCGGCATGCCCACCAACGCGTCGTCGGACGATCTGCTGGAGAGCGCGGTCGGGCGACTGCTGCACAACGAACCGGGGATGCGGCTGCGCTCCATCGCACTGCGGCCGGACTGCCAGCTCGACGTCGCCGGGCTCTGGACGGTGCTGCGGATCTACCGGTACACGCAGGTATTTCGGACCGCGCGGCTCAGTGACATCGGCAAGCGCCTACGCGTGCCCTACGAGATCCTCGAACCCACAGTCGATCAGCTGGTGTCTCAAGGCTATGTGCTGCGCGACGGCGATCACCTCGGTCTCACCCGGGCCGGTCTGCGGCAGGTCGGGTTCGTGTCCTCGCTGGTAGAGGATTGGGTGGTCGACAAACTGGCCCGTTCGCCCGGATTCGAGGGCCGCCCGGATCGCGCCGAGGTTTCCGCTGCGCTACAGCGGATCGCTCGCCGGGCCCTCATCGATCCCGACGATGCGGGGGAGTCGGCGGAGTTCAGCAGCACTGCCCACCGTTGACCGCTAGCATCGCTGAATATGAGCCGAATCGGGGCGTTCGCCGCAGACGACGTAATGGGCTGGATGGTCAAATCACCTGACCTGGCAGCGGGAATCGGCGGATTCAGTACAGCGGTCTACAACAAGGGCCGGTTGCCGATGCGCACCCGTGAGCTGGCCCGGATGGTGATCGCCTTCGACAACGAGTGCACGGTATGCGCCAACACCCGTGATGCCGACGGCCCGGCTGCCGGGGTCGACGAGGACCTCTACGAGCACGTTTCGGAGTGGCGCACCTGGCCGGGCTACAGCCCGCAGGAGCGGCTGGCCGCCGAGTTCGCCCATCGCTTCGCCACGGACCACACCGGGCTCCGTGACGACGAGGACTTCTGGTCGCGCTGCGCCGAGCATCTCAGTGACGAACTGGTGGCCGACCTCGCACTGTCGTGCGCACTCTGGCTCGGCATGGGGCGGCTGCTGCGCACGTTGGACATCGGACAGGCCTGCACACTGACCCTGCCCAGCAGGGCTTGATACCGACTCAGATAAGGCCGGTGGCGTCGAACATCCACGACATGTCGGCCTCGGCAAAGTCTTCCAGCCAGGTCGACGGCGCATGGGCCGTCAGGCCGGCCATGTCCCAATAGTCTTTCCACAGCGCGATTTTCCCGTCGATCACCTTGTGCACCGTCACGAAGCGCAGCAGTGCGGTCTCGCCGGTGGCCCAGTTCCACGTTTCAGAGTGCTCGTAGAACACGTCGGCGCCTTCGGCGACCAGCAGGCCCGGATGGTTCTGGTATCCGGCCAGCGGCTCCAGACCGATCTTGAGGCGCTTGACGATGTCGAGCGGACCGCGGGCGGCCGCGGCCGGGCCCACCGGCATGTCGACATAGATGCAGTCTTCGGCCAGAAAGGGTTTCACCGCGTCCCAGTCACGATTCGACAGTGCCCGCCACATCTCGGTGACGATGTGTTTGACGTCAGCCGGCACGTCGATGCCCCTTTCCGGTGAAGCACATGACACGCCGGAATATACGCCGGCGCCACACAGGTGCCCGAGCGGGACGGGTGCGGAGTTTAGAGTCTGGGCATGGCTGATCGGCGGACGGTGCGAAGAGTGGGATGGCTGCTGACGGGAGCCGCTGTGGCGGGGGCCGCCGGTGTCGCACTACGGAAATCTGGGTCGGCCGTGCGCGCTCGCCAGAGCAGCCCGTCGCCGTTGAGCCCGGAGTGGGCCCCGCCCCCCGCGCGCTACGGCGTCGGGGTTCGGCGCAATGTCGCTGTGGAAATGAGCGACGGTGTCGTGCTGCGCGCCGACGTGCATTACCCCACCGTGATCGAGACCGGTGAGCCCGCCGCTGGGCCGTTTCCGGTGCTGTTGGCGCTGACGCCCTACGGCAAGCTGGCGCCACCACCGGCCGCGCAGATCGGCGGTGGTCCCACCCCGCGGCTGATCCGGCGGGGCTACATCGAGGTGATGGTCGACGTTCGCGGAACGGGGGCCTCCGGCGGATCATTCGCGATGTTGTGTGCCGATCAAGCCCGAGACGGTGCCGAGTTGGTCACCTGGGCATCGACGCTGCCGAATTCCAATGGCCGCGTAGGCATGTTCGGGATTTCCTATCTGGCGATCAACCAACTGTTCACCGCGGCCGCGGTGGGCCCGGATTCGCCGTTGAAGGCAGTTTTTCCGGTTATGGCAGCCAACGACTTCTATCGCGACGTCGCAACAATGGGCGGCGTTCTGCACCTGCCTGCGGTCCGCGGCTACGGCGCGGTCTACTCGCTGCTGAACGTGATCAACCCGGCGCTGGAGTTTGTCACCCCCGGCGGACATCCCCGACCGCGGGCGGGCGGGGTCGCAGCGGTCCGCCAGCGCGGCAAAGACCAGCGCAGCTTTTTCGGACCGTTGACCGAGGAGGCCCGCAGCGGCGGTGACGCGGCCTATGACGGCTCGGTATGGGAAACCATGCGGCCCGATCGGGTGCTCGCGCAGATCGCCGCCAACAAGGTGGCCGTCTTCCTGGTCGGCGGCTGGCACGACGCCTTCCAGCGCGGAGCGCCGCTGAACTACGCGGCGCTGCAGAACGCCGCCACCGGCCGGCCGGTGAGCGCCCCGATGCAGCCGGGGCAGTCGCTGACGGATCGGGTCAGGCTCCTGATGGGTCCGTGGTACCACGTCTCGGATTTCGGTGGGCTGCGGATGCAGGATCTACAAATGCGCTGGTTCGGCTATTGGCTGAAAGACGATGCGACGGCTGCCTTCTCAGGCTCGCCGTTGACCTTCCAGGCCATCGGCGACAGGCGGTGGTATCACACTCGCGAATACCCGATTCCGCAGGCGACGCCCACTCCGCTGTACCTTGCGCAGCCCGGACGCTTGGTGCCCGAAGTCCCGAGCGAGCAGAGTCTTGCCGCGCTGCCATACCGCTCGCGGGGACCCATGTCGGGGCGCAGTCTGGAGCAGTGGTCACTGGGGCTCAACAGCTTTGTCACCACCTCGGCCGGCGGCCGTACCCGGCATGACCAGGACAACCGCCGGGTTCAACGGGGAGCGCTGACCTACACCACCGAGGCGTTCGACTCACCGACCCTGCTCGCCGGTCCGATCACACTCAGCGTGCACGCGACGGCCGACACCACCGAGACACTGTGGGTCGCTCACCTCGACGATGTGGCACCCGAGGGGGTCAGCCGTCCACTCACGATGGGCGCGTTACTCGGCTCGCACCGAGAGCTGGATCCCGAACGTACGTGGTATCTGCCGGACGGCACTGTGCTGCGCCCGCACCACATCAGCACCCGGGCGGCGTTACGACCTGTGCAGCCCGGTGAGCTGACGCGCTATGACATCGAGATCTTCCCGACCGCGGCGTTGATCGCGCCGGGGCACCGACTGCGACTGACTGTGACCACCTACGACTTCCCGCACCTGGTGCCGAACGCACCGGCACGGGAGGCGTTGGCGGGCGGCCTTTACCAGCTGCACCAGGGGGGACCCACCCCGTCGTTCCTGTTGCTTCCGCTGGCCGACCCGGACAGTCTGAACTAACCGGTCAGCCCTGTTCTGCCACGTCGCGGATTCGCTCCAAGGTGCGGCGCATATCGCGAATGTTGTTGCGCTGCCGCAGAAAACCACCGAACAGGTAGTAGTACACGGTGGTGAGGAAGGAATTGGCCAGCTGGAACGATTCAGTGACGTCGGTGCCATCCGCAGTGGGTGTGAGTTCGTAACGCCAGCGGTTCACCGCACGGTCGCCGGCAAGCACCGCGAAGCCGAACACCCGATTCGGTTCGCACTCGGTGACCCGGCACGTGGTCCAGTACACCGGACCGATCCCGTTGCGCCGCACATGTCCGCGGAATCGTGCGCCCACCGCGGGGCCGTCAGCGCCGTCGAGCCATTCAGCCTCAAAGGTCTCCGGAGAGAACTTCCCGATATTGCGGACGTCGGCCACCAGATCCCAGATCCGCTCGGCCGGAGCCGCCATATGAACTGTCGCCGAACCCTGCATGCGGGCAATCAAATCACGTCCGCGCCAGCAGGGTAACCCCCTGTGGGGAAAGTACTGGGCCCCATCCGCGAGCGGATGGGGCCCAGTAC
>NZ_AUWR01000073.1 GCF_000455125.1 Mycobacterium sp. UM_WGJ | reverse complement strand
CACCCGCACCCAAGACCGCGCCCACCGCATCAACAGCGAACGCGCCCACAACAAGGCGCCGCCCTGACGGGGACGGGGCAACTAGCTCTTGAAGGGCAGGATCTTGTTGAGCTGGTCGAGTTGCTTGCGCAGGTCGTGGATCAGCGCGGTGCCCCTCGCGGTCTGGGCGACGGCGTAGATGCCGTTCTGTTGTTGCGCCAGCTCCGCGATGTTGTCGTGGGCGACTCGCACAGACTCCAAGGTCCGCGCGAGCAGGTCCGTGGTGGACTCCGTCGTGGACGCGGTGTCTTTTGCATGGGTCACGGCATCGCAGCCTATCGCCTCACGATAGGAACTGCCCAGGAACCGCGGGCATAATCTGCGACAAACACCGGCCGCGTCCGGCATAGTCACTCGACAACACGACGCGATGAGAAGGGGTCGACCGTGAAGCGCTACCTCACCGGGGGCCTGACCACCGCGCTGACGGCCACCGGACTGGCGGCCGGATGGCTGATCGCCTCGGCGCCGGCGGCCCAGGCCGGCTGCCAGGACAACCCGCTGCTGTTCTTCTCCACCGCCCAGAAGTGCGACGGTCCGATTCAGCCCGACGGCAGCTGGCAGCGCTGCGTCATCTACTACTACGAGCCGCCGAAATCACCGCCGTCGCAGCAGGACTGCCACCCCATGGGGCCCGGCCGGGATTACCCGCTGCACTCGTTCTACATGCCGGAGAACCACATCGACCCGTAGCGGGACTCAGTCCATCAGCTGCGCGGCCACCGTCGCGCCCAGCTCCCAGCACGCGTCCAGGTCAGGCTGGCCCGGCTTGCCCGACACCACCACGTAGTCGGCCACTTTGACCCATCCCAGGCCCGTCGTGATGGAGTCGACGGCCCGCTCAGCACCCTCGGTTCCTTCGTTGCCGTGCAGGTAGAGGCCGAACGGCCTGCCGCGGGTCGAGTCCAGGATCGGGTAGTAACAGACGTCGAAGGCGTGCTTGAGCGCGCCGCTGATATAGCCGAGGTTGGCCGGGCTGCCCAGCAGGTAGCCGTCGGCGGCCAGCATGTCGGCCGGTGAGACCTCAAGCGCGGCGCGGCGCACCACCTCGACGCCCTCGATCTGCGGGTCCGCCGCCCCGGACAGCACCGCCTCGAACATCGCCTGGCAGAACGGCGACGGAGTGTGGTGCACCACCAGCAGCGTCTTGCTCACTGCTGTGCCTGCAGCGCGACCGCGGTCTTCATCGCCTCGCGTGCGCGCCGGCGGTCCCCGGCGAACTCGTAGGCTCGAGCCAACCGGTACCAGCGCCGCCAGTTGTCGGGGTCGGCATCGAGTTCGGCACGGACCGTGTGGAACAGGGCGTCGGCGGCGTCACGTTCGATGCGTCCCGACGGCCGCCGCGGCAAGGCACCGGAGTCGAGTTCCATGCCGTCCGCGGCGATCAGGCGCGACAGCTTCTGGTGAGCGAACCCGTCTCGCAGGGTGGCGATCATCGCCCACAGTCCCAGGAACGGCATGATCAGCAGCGCCACCCCCATCCCGATCGCCGCCACCGAACCGGAGGCGATCAGCAGCACCGCGATGCGACCCAGAAACGCCAGATACATCAGCAGCGCCAGGCACATGAAGACGATCAGCACCTTCACCCGCGCGGCCGGCGACACCTTCGTCACGACTACTTCAGGTCGAGGAGGGGTTCGATGCCGATCGTGAGCCCGGGGAATTCGGCGACCCGGCGCACCGCCAGCAGCACCCCGGGCACGAAGGAGGTCCGGTCGATGCTGTCGTGCCGAATGGTCAGCGTCTCCCCCATGGTCCCGAACAGCACCTCTTGGTGGGCGACCAGCCCGGCCAGCCGAATCGAATGCACCGGCACACCATCCACGTCCGCACCGCGGGCTCCGGGCAGTCCGGTGCTGGTGGCATCGGGGTTGGGCGGCAGTCCCTTTCGCGCTTCGGCGATCAGCGCGGCGGTACGAGCGGCGGTACCCGACGGCGCATCGGCCTTGTGCGGGTGGTGCAGCTCGATCACTTCCACCGATTCGAAGTACTTTGCGGCCTGCGCCGCGAAATGCATTGACAGCACCGCGCCGATGGCGAAGTTGGGTGCGATCAACACCGCCGAACCGGGCGTGGCCTCGATCCAGGAACGCACCTGGTCCAGCCGCTCCTCGGTGAACCCCGTGGTGCCCACGACCGCATGAATCCCGTTGTCGATCAAGAACTTCAGGTTGTCCATCACGACGGCGGGGTGGGTGAAGTCGATCACCACCTCGGTGCCGCTGTCGGTCAACAGGCTCAGTTCGTCACCGGCGTCGACCTCGGCCGACAGGGTCAGATCGTCCGCAGCGTGCACCGCCGCAACCATCGTCGCGCCGACTTTGCCCTTGGCGCCCAATACTGCTACTCGCATGGCTGCCACCCTAGCGGCAAGGGGCGTCAGGACACCTCCCGGCGGGTCTCGCCGGCCTCGCCGGGGGCGGTAAGGCGTTCGGCGACGAATCGGACCATCAGGTCGAACGCCGCCCGGCTGTCCGGCAGGAATCCGAACAGTGCCGGGAAGGCGTGCACCTGGTGAGTCCACAGCGCGAGCCGGCTGGACCGGTTGTGCGCCAGCAGTGCGGCGTGCAGACGTTCGTTGTCGCAGCGCAGGATCTCCGACTCGGCGGCGATCAGCAGCGCCGGTGGCATGGTCTCCAGCCGGCCGTTGATCGGCGACAGGTCGTGACGCATCGACGGCAACGGGCACACGTGGTCGACCAGGTCCGGCAGCGCGTCCGCGATGCCGAATGCGTCGGTGCCCATGTTCGCGTGGGTGCTGCGGGCCGTTCCCTCAAGCTCCAGCAATGCCGAGATCCCGATGACGCCGGCAGGGGCCGCCAGCCCTTCCTGCTGGGCTCGCAGTGCGGTGGCAAAGGTGAGAAAACCGCCTGCGGAGTCTCCGGCGATCACCGTCTTGTTGGGGTCGGCCCCCTGCTCCAGCAGCCAGCGGTAGGCGCCGACGCAGTCTTCCACCGAGCCGTCCACGCTCACGTCGGGGAACTGCCGGTAATCCACGTGCACCACCGGCAGCCGGGTGCGCCGGGCCAGCGTCGCCACGACATGCAGGTGAGTATCGAGGCCTCCGGTGAAGAACCCGCCACCGTGAAAGTACAAGATGGCGCCGTCGCTCAGTGGGGCGATGCAGTCTGCTCTGCGAACGATCTCGACGGGAACCCCCGTCGCGAGATCCCGCGTGAAGCGGATCCGGAAGTGCGGTCGCAGCCGTTGCAGGCGGGCGACGGTGTTGGTGCGCCGGCCCAACTGCGCCAACATTCCGGGCATGGCCTCGGGGCCGCCACGGCGGCTGATCCACCGAACCAAGCGCGGCATCACCGCCGCGAAGATGACGTAGATGATTCTGGCCCGCAAACTCCCGCGATGAATCTCAGCCTCACCAGACATCCGGGCATTCTATCCGCACCGATAGGGCTCGACTCAGCCGTCGATGACGACGCGTCCTCCCTTGGCCCGCGACACGCAGACCAGCATTTCTCGGTCGCCCTCGGCGGTACGTCCGCGGCGGTCGACCTCGCCGGAGACCACCATGACCTTGCAGGTGCCACAGAATCCCTGGCGGCACGAGTATGCAGTCGTCGGATCGGCGTCGAGCATCACGTCCAGCGCCGTACGGTCCCCGGGAATCGCCAGCACTCGCCGCGATCGGGCGAGCTCCAACTCGAACGGCACCCCGTCGACCACCGGAGGCGGACTGAACCGCTCATAGTGCAATGGCGCATCGCAGTGTTCGTCGCGGGTGATCCGCACCGCCTCGAGCATGGCGCTCGGACCGCAGACGTACACCGCGGTCCGCGGCCCGGCGCCGGCCAGCAGCTCCTCGGTGCCGGCGAAGCGTCCGTGCTCGTCGTCGGCCCACACCGACACCCGCTGCGGGTCCACGGCCAACACCTCGTCCAGCAACGGCATGTCGGCCCGGCTGCGGCCGGCATACACCGCGCGCCAATCGATTCCGCGCTGGGCGGCCACCCGAAGCATGGGCAGCATCGGGGTCACGCCGATCCCGCCGATCACGAACAGCACCTCGCTCTCGCCGGTGCCCAGATGGAAGGCGTTGCGCGGACCTTCGAACACCAACGTGTCACCCTCGGCGTAGGACTCGTGCATCTCGACCGAGCCGCCACCCCCGTGGTCCAGCCGCCGGACCGCGATGCGGTACTCGGTGCGACGTCCCGGCACGCCGCACAGCGAGTACTGCCGGCGGCGGCCCGAGGGCAACTGAACGTCGATATGACCGCCCGGCGTCCAGGACGGCAACAGCCCACCGTCGGGGTCCACGAGGGTGAGCGCCACCACGTCGCCGGTCAACATCTCCCGCTTGGAGACGACGGCCGCGATCGTCCGCGACACCGGGACTACCCGCGAGGGGTTCCATCGCGACAGCGCTGCCATCCCACCGAATACGGTGATCGCTCCCCAGAGCGCGTTGAACAGTCGGTCATGTTTGCGGCGGCCGTAGAGGTCGGCGGGACGGGATTTCCAGATCTGCGCTGTCACGTCAGGCATGCCGAAGGCCATTGCCGGACGCGCCGGCACCGCCGGCCACGCTGTGTTGCACCCACTCGTCGGTGAGCCGGGCGATCACGTCGGGTCGATCGATCACCACCCAGTGGCCGCCGTCGATGTCGAGCACCCGATTGTTGGCCGGGATGGAACCGGTGTAGCGCTGCAGGGCCGGGCTGACGAATACATCCAGCCGAGGCGCGAGCACCTGCACCGCAACATCGGTGGCCGGCAACGGCCGCGACGGCTTCAGAAACGGTCCTGGCATATTCGCGCGATACAGGTTGAGCCCGTTGACGTAGTCGTTCTCGCCTCGGGGCATATCCGGGCGCGGCCGGCCGGAGCGACCGATACGGTCAAGCCAGCCAAGGACTCTGACGCCCAAGCCGGACCGGAAGGCCGCCTCGGGAACCCGCGGGGTCAAAAACAGCCAGATGTAGCTCGACTCCAGCAACTGCCGTACGACATCGCCGAGCGTCCGCAGGCTGCGTGCCGAGCGCAGGAAGCGGCCGGCATAGTCCAGGTGCGGGCCCGAAATCGATGTGTAGGAAACGACTTTGGCCGCCACGGCCGGGTCGGTGATGGCCGCCCAGCCCTGGATCGAACCCCAGTCATGGCCCAGCAGGTGGACCTTGTCCACACCGAGTCGGCCCAGCTGCTCGATCACCGCGGCGACGTCTGCGATCAGCTGCGGGAATCGGTAGCCGGATCGATCCGCCGGAGCCGACGACGCTCCCGCACCGCGCACGTCGTAGGCGACGACGTTGTAGCGGCCCGGATGCTGCTCGATGAGCTCGCGAGCCACCCCGTCCCAGACGTGGTGGTTGTCCGGGTAGCCGTGGATCGCCAGGACGGTCGTGCGCTGCGGGTCCAGATCCGTGTACGCGTGTACGGCAAGTGTCACACCGTCGGCGGCCGTCACAGTGGTGGTGGTAGTCATCGACTGAGCTCCTTATGGTTCGTCCGCGTCCCCGTCAATGCGTGGCGCGGGCAGCGGGCGAAATGGCCAAGTAGTTGACCGCCTTCTCCACCCCGCCGAGTTGCGCCGGGTGGAAGCCGGGGCGGTAGTAGGAGGCGATGGCCGGCAGGAATTCGAACGGCGAGGGCACCAACCCGCGCCGCGCTGCGATGAACCAGTCCCGCCAGCGCGGCTTGGTTCCGGCCGGCAGCAGCGGGTCCACCTTGTACATGAACCGCAGGCCGCGCACCCACAACAGCAGCATCAGGGGCGTGACGGCCAGCTGGGTGCGGACCTGTCGCAGGAAGCCAGCCCGCAGGTGCTTCATGACGTCGAACGCGACGGCCTTGTGCTCGACCTCTTCGGCACCGTGCCAACGCAACATGTCCAGCATCACCGGATGTGTCCCGATCTCGTCCAGCGCCGGGCTCTCGAGGATCCACTCGCCGAGAATCGCCGTGTAGTGCTCGACGGCGGACACCAGAGCCACCCGTTCCAGCAGCCAGCGCTGCTGACGGCGCTCATTCCAGGCCGGCCGGTCGCCCAGCAGTTTGTCGAACAGCCATTTGATCTGGCCGGTGAACGGGGACATGTCCACGCCACGTGCGGCCAGATGGTCGACGACTGCCGTGTGCGCCTGGGAGTGCATGGCCTCCTGACCGATGAATCCCTGCACGTCCAGCCGCAGCTGGTCGTCCTTGATCAGCGGTAGTGCCTGCTTGAACACCTCGACGAAGAACTCTTCGCCGGCCGGCAGCAGCAGGTGCAGCACATTGCAGAAGTGCGTCACGAAGGGTTCGCCCGGCACGTAGTGCACTGGCAGGTCCGACCAGTCGAACCCGACGTCGCGGGCTTGCAGGACGATGCGCTCGTGATCCAGCGCTCCCGCACCGGGTGAGTGCGGGCCTGCTGCGGTGTCGTCAGCGCTGAGCATCGGGCCTCCTTTTTTGACAAATATACGTCAAATGTCAAGCGAGACGAGTGCCTGCGTCCTGTTACGGGGCGGTTACGAAGTGAGCCGTCTGTTGCACGCCGGTTACATTCTCGGGCCGCGGTTTAAGAGACTGTTAACCAGCTTGATCTCCAAGCCAACTGACAGGAAATGTCAAGGGCGCCCCCCAGCCAGCTGCCCCGGCCGGCGACCGTTTCATTGAGGAGAAACCCATTGACTTTCGTCAACGCGCATACCGAGGAACTCAGAACGGCAGCCGATAGCCTCGGTGGCTCCGGTCTGGCACTGGCAGCCCAGAATTCGGCGGCTCAAGCCCCGACGACGGGTGTGCTTCCGCCCTCCGCCGACGAGGTATCGGCGATGTTGGGCGCACGATTCGCCGCACACGCGCTGATGTATCAGCAGGTCAGCGCACAAGCAACGGCCATCCACGAGATGTTCGTCGCCACCCTTGCCTCCAGCAGTAATTCCTATGCGGCCGCCGAGGCCGCCAACGCCCTCGCGGCCGGTTGACGACAGAAGGGGTAGACAATGGATTTCGCAGTGCTTCCCCCGGAGGTCAACTCCGGACGTATGTACGCCGGGCCGGGCGCGGGGTCACTGTTGACCGCCGCCGCAGCCTGGGATGAACTGGCCGCCGAGCTGCACACCACTGCGGCCAACTACCAGTCGGTGATCTCCGGACTCACCAGCGGAGGGTGGCTGGGCGTCGCGTCGACGCGCATGGCAGCAGCGGCCGCGCCGTACATCACGTGGCTCAACGCCACTGGTGCTCAGGCCGAGCAGACCGGCGCACAGGCCAAGGCCGCAGCTGCTGCACACGCGGCCGCGTTCTCCATGACAGTGCCGCCACCGGTGATCGCCGCCAACAGGGCCCAGTTGGCCGCACTGGTCGCGACCAACTTCTTCGGCCAGAACGCTCCGGCGATCGCCGCTACCGAGGCGATTTACGCCGAGATGTGGGCACAAGACGCCACCGCGATGTTCAGCTATTCCGTTGCGGCCGAGGCGGCGTCGCAGATGGCGCCGTTCGGGCCGCCTCCGCAGACAGCCAACCCAGCAGGCATAGCTGCGCAGGAGGCAGCGACGGCCCAGGGGCTCGGGCAAGGTGCCGCGCAAGCCGCGGTCAACGGAGTGATGGAGGTGTTGCCGGGCGCAGCGCAGTCGGCCATTCCTCCGGTTATCGGCGACATTCTCGCCGACCTCGGGGCGCTGGGCGTCACTCCGATAGGAACTGCCCTGACCGTAGCCATCATCGCCGCTTTCATACCCGAGTACCTCATCGCGGGCGCAGCACTTCCGTCGCCGTTCGGCTTGGGAGACGCATCACCGATGTCCATCGCGGCGGGCGTGCCGTTGGGCCTGACGCCGACGCTGGCGGCACCCGCGTCGGCTGGTCTGGCGTCAGCGACGTCGGCGTCGGTCGGCAGCGCGCAGTCGGTCAGTGGGTTGTCGGTGCCCAAGGCCTGGGCTACCGCCGCTCCGGAGATGCGGCTGGCCGCTGCTGAGGTCGACACGTCCAATGTCGTCGCCACCGAGGGGATCGGCGGCGGCGGGATGTTCGGCGGCATGCCGCTGTTCGGCGGCGCACCGCTGATGGCCATGGGCGGGCGAGGCGCCAACGGGCAGTACCGGGAGAACAAGTCGGTCGAGGAAGCCAAGCGAAAGGCCGTCAAGGGACGTCGCTCAACCATGTGGTGAGTCACCGAACCGCGGACATCAATTTCAACAAAACAAGGAGACAAAGCAGTGGCAACACGTTTTATGACTGACCCGGACGCGATGCGTTCGATGGCGGGCCGTTTTGATGTGCACGCGCAGACG
>NZ_AUWR01000072.1 GCF_000455125.1 Mycobacterium sp. UM_WGJ | reverse complement strand
GAGCATGTCGTCGAAATCAGCCTGAGCCGACGGGGCAATGGGAGCTAGCGCCAAAAACGCGGCTACTCCGACAACCTTGCTGCGGTGAGACATTCCGACGCGCTCCTTCTGCAGGCCTCAATCCTGAGGTGTAGCTAAGAAGGTAGTTCGCGGGTTTAGTGTTGCGCAAGGTTGCCACGCAAAGCCGGTGCTTCAGCGCGCAAGAGCTCCCGGGGGGAGCCCGATCAACATTGCGTCGCGGCGCGAATCCACTGACGCCGGGCGTCGCTCTGCCCGGCCTCAGCTGCGGCGGCGCGAAGCAGGCGGATAACCCGCTGGTGGTCGCCATGGCCGATTCGTGGCTCGACCGGTGAATACTTTTGTGTCTTCATGTGTGATTACCCCCTGCAGGTCACGCAACGAGAACTGCAGTACCTGACCGATGTGGGTGGACGGTCAGCGCACATAGGGGTCAACGCCGGTGGCGGCGAAATTGATCCCGATTCGGCAGGGCAAAACGGTGAGGGTGCGCACCTGGGGGTCAAGACATGACCGGTGTCACCCCGCCTTGGCGATGACGTGCTCGGCGAACCTCTCCAGGTTGCGGATCTTGTTCTCCAGCGGCTCGGTGTCGGGCCCGAGGATGTAGGGCACCCGGAAGCCGACGATGACGTCGGTGACGCCTTTGTCCTCCAGCCGCCTGATGCCATCGAGGGTGAATCCGTCGACCGAGATCACGTGGATCTCGAACGGGTCATCGGCGCGACCCTCTTCCTCGCGGAGCTGCTTGAGCCGGGTGATGAGCCCGTCGAGCTCGGCCGGGTCGCCGCCGCCGTGCATCCAGCCGTCGTGCCGGGCCGCGCGCCGCAGCGCGGCTTCGGCATGGCCGCCGATCAGGATCGGGATCGGCCGCGACGGGGCCGGGGTCATCTTGGTCTTGGGGATGTCATAGAACTCGCCGTGGAACTCGAAGTAGTCGCCGGTGGTCAGGCCCCGGATGATCTCGATGCACTCGTCCATCCGCTTACCGCGCCGGGCGAACGGCACCCCCATCAATTCGTAGTCCTCCGGCCACGGGCTGGTGCCCACGCCCAGTGCCAGCCGGTTGTTGATCATCGCGGCCAGCGAGCCGGCCTGCTTGGCGACCAAGGCCGGCGGGCGGATCGGCAACTTGACCACGAACGGGGTGAAACGCAGCGTGCTGGTGACTGCGCCCAGTGCCGCGATCAAGACGAACGTCTCGATGAAGGCCTTGCCGTCGAGGAATTCCCGGTTGCCGTCGGGGGTGTAGGGGTATTTCGAGTCAGATTCGAACGGGTAGGCGATGCTGTCGGGGATCGTCATGCTGTGGTACCCAGCGGCCTCGGCGGCCTTGGCGAGCGGAATGTAATAGCTCGGGTCGGTCATCGCTTCGGCGTAAGTGAACCGCACGTCGTCTCCTCGGTCTTTCGGTGGTGGGGCGCTGTTCTCTGCATAGCAGACTGGCCCTGCCCGGCCCGAGTGGGGACTGCGTTCACATCCGCGGCGGCATCGCGACCTCGACATCCGCCAAGGGATACGGCGGATATCCGGCGGCGCCGACCACGGTCAGCGTGCCCCACGGTGTCCGCTCGGCGACGCGCCCTTCGGCGGTGTGCTCGCCGATCCGGATGCTGACCTTCGAGCCGGTGACACTCGCCCCGGGAAGGTCATTGAAAAGCATTCCCTGCCAATGGTATTGGCCATCAACCGGATCGAAATGCCCGGTCAGCCGGACTTGCGTCGGGTAATCCTCGCCGTTGTGGGTGAGAATCGCTGGGCCGTCGTAGGTTTCTGCGTTCTCCAAATCAACGCCACCGCACCCAGTGAGATAGAACCGGGAGATCCCCCGGGTCGGCAGCAGCGGGCGCACCCGCAGCCGTGGCGAGCGAGACTCGATGCGGCTGGCCCCGCTGCGCCGGAGGGCATCGATGAGCCGCGCCACATAGCGGGCCTGCCGGCGGGTGTGCGGGCCCGGTATCTGAAATCGGTTGGGGACGCCATGTCTGGCGACGGCGTCGTCGGTTGAGGCGGCGGTGCCGATCAGCGCGCGGGCACTCAGCTTTTCGCCGTCGGAGGTGGTCACCGTCCAGGTGTCGGTGCCGCTGTCGAATCGGGTGGTCACGTTCGCCGCGTCGACCACCCGAACTCCGTCGATCAACCCGTGCAGGGGCGCCGGGTCGCCGAGCACCACCACGTCGATGACGCCGTTGCGGCTCACAGGAATCCGGCCCGCCGCCACATCCGCCGGGCCAGCCCGCCCATCAGTCCGACTTCGGTGAAGAACGCGGCCAGCGGTGCGAACGACGAGCGGGACGCCGCCTGGAAGTGCGGGTTGGCCCGCGCCACGCGGCGAGCTTCGCGACCGTCCAGCCCGACTCGGTTGTAAATGACCGGCAGCGTGAACAGGTGGCGGTAGAACGGTCCGCCGACGCCCTGCAGGTTGGCCAGCAGTATCCGGCGGTAGCGGGGCATCGCCGGGACGCTGCGCCGCAGACCGTCGCGGGCGTACTGAATGTGGCGGGCTTCCTCGGTGACGTGGATGCGCATCACCCGCCGCACGATCGGCTGCAGGTCGGGATCGTCGAGGATCTGACGCTGCAGCGAGTCGAAGATCTCCTCGCCGACCAGTGCTGCTCCCCACAGGATGCTGCCGCGGAACAGGAACGGAAGCGCGTTGATGGCGATGCGCTGGTGCAGCCGCGGGCGTACCGGTACGCCGCCGATCCGGTCGATGGTCTTGCCGAACATCAGCATGTGACGGGTCTCGTCGCCTAGTTCGGTCAACGAGTATTGGGTGGTGCGCGCGGTGGGGTTCTTGTGCATCATGTCGCGCAGCAGCGCCTGGTTGAGGATGTTTTCGAACCAGATGCCGGCCGACAGGACGTTGACCAGCTCTTGGCGTGACATCTCGATCTGCTGCTCGCGGGTCATGGACTCCCACAGGCGGGTGCCGTAGAGCGTGCACATCCGTGGCGGCAGGAAGAACCTGTCCTCCTCCAGCGGGGCGTTCCAGTCGATGTCGACGACCGGCGCGTAGGACTTCTTCACCGAGCCCTTCAGTAGCCGCTCGGCAAATTCCTCCCGGGTCGGTTCGCTCGGCCGCACCGCAGTGGTCATCGCGGAATCCCTTCTCGCTCGGACTTCAAAAACTAGGAGCCGCGACCAGACATGTCAATACCGGCGGTACCGGATACCGTCGGTTCGATCTGTGATGCCCGTCACATGCGTCCGCCCGGCGGGAAACACTGCTGAAACACGGCCGTCAAGTTTGCTGCGGCGCATCGCAACTACGTACCGGGCGGGTTGTCGCCTGCCACAATGTGGCCATGCGACTGGGTTTGGCGGACCGAAAGGCTGAGATGTCAGCCGTCTGCGCTTTCCTGGAAGCGGCCCTGACCGAACCCGCCACGCTGCTGCTCGAAGGCGAAGCGGGCATCGGAAAGTCCACGCTCCTGTGGGGGGCGGCCGCCGCGGCGGTCGAGCGGGGCTTCCAGGTGCTCTCGGCGTCGGGCGCTCCGACCGAGGTCCGCTACGCCTACGCCGCGGTGGCTGACCTGCTCGGCGGTGTCGAGGCCGACGTGCTGGAGCAGCTGCCCGACGGACAGCGCGCCGCAGTGGACCGGATCCTGCTCGGCGGCGGTGACGGGCCGGCGAGCGACGAGCGGATGGTCGCCACCGCCTTTCTGGCGGTGATCCGCAAGCTGAGTTCGAAGACCCCGGTGTTGCTGTGCATCGATGACGTTCAGTGGCTGGACATGTCGAGCCAGATGGTGATCGGGTTCGCCGAACGACGGCTCACCGGGCGGGTGGGTCTGTTGTTGGCCCTGCGAACCGGCGAGACAGACGTCGCCGACTTGAGTTGGCTCAGCCCTGCTCTTCCCGGGTCGATCGAGCGCGTACGGATCACCCCGTTGACGTTGGGCGGAGTGCACGCGCTGATATCGGCACGGCTGCGGCGTACCTTGCCCCGCCCCACTATCACCCGGATTCACCAAACATCCGGTGGGAACCCATTTTTCGCCCTCGAGTTGGCGCGGTTCATCGTCGAGGATCCCGACAGGGCCGCGATCGGCCTGCCCGACAGCCTGGCGACGCTGGTGCGCGAACACATCGGGCAGGTCGACGCGGAAGTCGGTGCGGTGTTGCTGGCTGCGGCCTGCTCGGTACCGCCGACCGTGGAGCGGGTGAGCCTGGCCACCGGCATCAGCCCCGAGCGCGTAGTCGAGGTGGCCGAATCCGCACCGGCGAGCGGAGTCGTCGGAATCGACGGCAGCCGGATCCGGTTCCGGCATCCGTTGTTCGCCACCGGCGTCTACAGCGCCGCCGGTCCGTCGGAGCGCCGGGCCATGCACCGCCGGCTCAGCCGCATCGTCACCGAACCCGAGGTCAAGGCCCGGCACCTGGCGCTGGCGGCCACCACCGCCGACCCCGAAGTGCTGCAGGCGCTGGACGGAGCGGCCGCCGCTACTCGGGCTCGAGGCGCCCCCGCGGTGGCCGCCGAGTTGATCGAGCTGGCGATCAAACTCGGCGATGACAACCCGGTCCGTCGAATTCAGGCCGCAGAGCAGCATTTCCGATCCGGCGAGGTGGCCCTGGCGCGTTCGCATCTGCAGTGCATTCTCGATGATCTGCCGTCCGGGAACCCGCTGCGATGCATGGCGCTGATGCTCCTTGCCGCTGTCACCGGCTATGTCGAAAGTCTGGTGACGGCCGCCGAGCTGCTCACCAAGGCCGTAGCTGAAGCCGCCGATCATCCCGTTCTGCAGCTGCGGGCAAGGCTGCTGCTCGTGCCGGTGGCGGGGCTGATCGGGGACATGAAGAGATCGGTCGAACTGGCGAACACCGCTGTGGAACAGGCGGAAGACTTGGATATCGCGCCGCTTCGCAGCCAAGCCCTGACGATTGCTGCGCATGTGCGTCTCCTGTACGGGCTGGGCGTGGACCGCAAGGCCTTGCGCTGGGCCGCGGAGATCGAAGACCACAGCAGTGGCGCCGCGGCCACCTTCCGGGCCAGTGCAGCCCTGCCCGTCATGGCTGCCGTGGCCGGGGAGGTGCAGGTGGGGCGCGACCAGATGCGCGCCATTCACCAGCGTTTTCTAGCCCACGGGACGGAGGTCGACACGCTGTGGGCGGCCAATTACGTCGCCAGGTTCGACTTGTGGCTGGGAAATCTGACAGCCGCAGCGGATCTCGCCGAAGACAGCGTCCAGCGAGCTGAACAGATGGGCGGAACGCACCTGCTCGTCCATGCCTGGTGCACGCAAGCGGAGATCGCGGCATTGCGTGGCGACGAAGACGCGGCACGGAGCATCGCGACGACGGCGATCGAGGCGGCCTCGGATACCGGGGCCGCGTTTCTGGTGGCATCGGCGACGGCGGCACTGGGATTTCTGGAGGTGTCGCGGGGCGACTACGCGGCTGCGGTCGCGACACTGGAGCCGTTGCTCTGCGGATTCGATCCCGATCACGACACCGAGATCGTCGTCGGCGCATACCTGCCCGACGCGGTAGAGGCTCTCACCGCGCTGGGACGTCTCGACGAGGCCGAACCGCTGATAGTGGCGCTGGAGACCAACGGAGCGCGGCTTGATCGGCCCTGGATGTTGGCGGTTGGCGCCCGCGGGCGCAGCCACTGGCTGGCTGCGCGGGGAGAGCTCGAAGCCGCAGAGCGGACGGCCATCGAGGCGCTGCTGCACCATGGGCGGCTGCCGATGCCGTTCGAGACGGCGCGCACGCAGTTGTTGCTGGGTCAGGTGCAGCGCCGTCGTCGGCGCAAACAGGATGCTCAGGCGAGCTTGAGTACGGCGCTGGCCACCTTCGAGAGGGTGGGGGCTCCGCTGTGGGCCCGCCGTGCCCGTGCCGAGCTGGACCGGATGGCCGCGGCAGGCCTGGGGTCGGGACTTACCACCGCCGAGCGGCGAGTCGCCGAACACGCGGCAGCGGGCTTGTCCAACAAACAGATCGCCGCGGAGTTGTTCATCGCCCCCAAAACCGTCGAGATGACGCTGAGCGCCGTGTACCGCAAGTTGGGCATCCGCTCCCGTGCCGGGCTGTTTGCTGCGCTCAATTCAGGAGGAGTCCAGGGAAAACCCTGATTCGCTGCGGGGTCGGGTTGGCTAGCGTCGGGCGCATGGGCGACATCGAAGCGGCGCGTCAGTGTTTCTTGGTGGAGTGGTATCAACCGGACCTGGGCGAATCAACCGTCGACGCTGTGATCGACCGGCTGGCATCCGCCGCGGTCGCCGTGCGCGGGAGGCTGGTGGTTGCCTTGAGCTCGCCCAGCGACGAGACCTTGTTCGGGGTGGTCGCCGCCGACTCCTCTGACGCGGTGCTGACGGCTTGTCGTCAGGCCGGGTGGCACGCCGACCGGATCACGGCGGGGGTGCGGGCCCGCGCCGAGGCTGCCGGGAGCTGGCTTTAGTCGGGTCTGGGCGTCCCGGGCTCCAACCCGACGCAATTGAGAAAGTCAGGT
Organism: Mycobacterium sp. UM_WGJ; assembly: GCF_000455125.1. GTDB lineage: Bacteria > Actinomycetota > Actinomycetes > Mycobacteriales > Mycobacteriaceae > Mycobacterium. The sequence continues at coordinate 31,307 of NZ_AUWR01000072.1, read as the reverse complement.
TCTCAACGTTTGCCCCGTGGCAAGATCTGCGCATGGGACCCTTCCTGCTCCGCGCTGCGCTGACCGGACTCGCCTTGTGGATCGTCACTCAGATCGTTTCGGGGATCGAGATCGTCGGCGGCGACACCACGCTGCAACGGGTGGGCATCATCTTCGTCATCGCCTTGATCTTCGGTCTGGTGAACGCCTTCATCAAACCGGTGGTGCAACTGCTGTCGATACCGCTGTACATCGTCACCCTGGGGCTGTTCCACATCGTGGTCAATGCGCTGATGCTGTGGATCACCGCGTGGATCACCGACAAGACGGCCAAACACTGGGGCCTCTACATCGCCGATTTCTGGTGGGACGCGATCTGGGCGGCGATCGTTTTGTCGCTGGTGGGCTGGGTGTTGTCGCTAGTCGCCGGACGCATCGCCAGATAGGTTGACCGGCCGGCCGCGGGTGACTACGGCAGGCGATCAGTTCGCGTCCGTGGCTTGGGCGCCGGCCAATGCCGCGGACAATCCAGCGCGCAAGCGGATGCCCAGTTTGCGGTAGACGCGGCTCAGATTCATTTCGACGGTCTTGGCCGAGATGTAGAGCTGCGCCGCGATCTGCTTATTGGACATGCCATCCGCGGCCAGGGTTGCCACCCGGTGCTCTGCGGCGGTCAAAGTCGCGGTGGCACCCTGGGACTGATCGACACGGCCCAGTTCGGCATGTGCTCGCGCTGCCCACAGTGGCGCGCCGAGCTGCTGAAAAATCTGCAGCGCCGCGCGCAGGCTCGCCGTTGCACTCGAGTGGCGTCGTCGGCGGCGCTGCACTGTGCCCAGCAGTAACTGGGTGCGGGCCTGTTCGAAGGGCATCGGCAGCCGCGCATGGTGTGTCACCGCCCGATCGAGGGCCGCGAGCGCGGCAGGCAACTCGCCGCGAGCCGCCAGCACATGGGCCCGGCCGCGTGCCGCCACCGCCAGCGTCCACGGCCAATCATGGATGGTGCCGTGTTGCTCCAGCGTGTCGACCAGATGCTCGGCGTCGTCGATGTGACCCAGCGCGGTCAGCGTTTCGATGGCGTCGGGAAGATATCCGCCGCCTTGGACATCGCAGCTGGGGGCGGTGCGGAATCCGTCGAGGAGGGGCTGTAGCACCGCCAGCGCCGCCGGATAGTTCTCTAGCGAGACCTCGAGGAACCCCAGGATCAGGCTGGGTTCTTTGGTCAACAGTGGTGCCCCGATGCGATCGGCGGTCTCGATCGAGGCCGCGACCGCATTGCGTGCTTCGGTTTCGCGGCCGGTGTATGCCGCGACCGCAGCCTGGACCGTCCAGGCGGTGACCAGCGCCAGCCGGCCATCCATCTGCTCGGCGCGCTCGACCGCCTCGCGTGCCGCAGCATCTGCCTCCTGATATCGGCCCGCCCACAGCGTGATCATGGAAATCCGAACGGCCGCCCAGAGAATGTCCACCTCAGTGCCGCCCTCGCGCAACTGTTGCTGTAGTGCGCGCATGCGTGTCAGCGCGCTCTCGAGGTCGCCGCGGTAGGCCGGCATCATTGCCGCGGCGCCGCTGGCCCGAAACCAGGTGGACGCGCCGCCGTGCGGGTCCTCCAGCTCCAGTGCCAGCTGCAGGGCGTCGCGATCTTCGCCGAGCCCGCGTGCGAATTTGGCGAAAACCATGATCGACAACGCCTGGCTCCGCAGGTTCGGCACGCCAAGTTGATTCGCGAGTTCGACGGCCTCGTCGGCGCGTGCGACCGCATCGTCGAGCCGGCCGAGCATGGCCAGCGGCAGGACCAAGCGCAGCAGGCACAGCAGCCGCAGTGCGGCGTTGTCGCCGGCCTCATCGGCCGCCGCGGCCATCGATTCCGCGGAACCCACCGTGTCGTCGTCGTATCCCAGCACCGCGCCCAACCACAGCAGTGCCATCGACCGCAGTGCTCCTGAAGGTACGTCTTTCAAGGCGGTCTGCAGATGCCGACGTGCGGCAACCAGTGATCCGGCGCGGAACTGCAGCTCTCCGGCGCGGACCCGTCGCTGCGGGGTGTCACCGCCCAAGTTGATCGCCAGCTCGATCAATTCGGCGGCCACCGCCGGTGCGCCTCGCGCGGACGTGGATTCGGCGGCCGCGTCGAGCGTCGACAAGGTCAGCTGATCACCGCTGCTCGCGGACAGGGCCAGATGGCGTGCCTTGATCTCGGGCTGATACCGAGTGGGAGTACAGCGACCGGGGTGACATCACCACCACCGGGGGTGGCCATGGGTGGCTGGTCCACGACCCCGCGGTGGCGCCGACCGGGGACAACGTGGACGCCGCGAAGTTGGGCCTGTTGGCCGAGCCCTATCCCCAGGTGGTTTCCGGAACCCCGACAAACTGGTCAATGGTCGACGGCGCCCTGCACTTCAGCTATTCCACCGCGATGGCGAATGGGTCGGGCAGCTTTGCCGACGGCTCCATCACCACTATTTCGGTGCCGGCGCTCGCCTACCCCGGCGGCTACGACGTCGTCGTCAGCGGTGGGCACGTCGTCTCGGCAGCCAATGCCGCTGAACTGGCCGTCGCCTCGGACTCCGGCGCCGTCACGGTCTCGGTCGTGGTGAGCCCCGCCGCGGCGACGGGATAGCCTCCCGCTACCACGCGCCGAAGAGTCGGGCGCGCCGCCGGGGAAACGGGCAGACTCGGGGGCATGCCGGAGCTGCCCGAGGTCGAAGCACTCGCCGATCACCTGCGGCGGCACGCCGTCGATTGCGCCATCGGCCGGATCGATGTGGCGGCGCTGTCGGTGCTCAAAACCTTCGCCCCGCCGCCGACGGCGTTGCACGGTCAGCAGGTGACCGGCGCGCACCGCTGGGGCAAGTATCTGGGATTGCAGGCCGGTGAGCTGTTCTTGATCGCCCACCTGTCCAGGGCGGGTTGGCTGCGCTGGTCGGATCAGCTGGCGGCGGCGCCGCTGCGACCGGGTAAGGGACCGATTGCGCTGCGGGTGCACCTGGGCGTCCCGGGGCAGGCCCCCGGCTTCGATCTGACCGAAGCCGGCACCCAGAAGAGGCTGGCGGTCTGGTTGGTCGACGACCCGCTGAAGGTGCCGGGTATCGCCACACTGGGGCCGGACGCGCTGGCGGTCAACGCCGAGGAGCTGGCTGGATTGCTGGCCGGCAATACCGGTCGCATCAAAACCGTCCTGACCGACCAGAAGGTGATCGCCGGAATCGGCAACGCCTACAGCGACGAGATCCTGCACACCGCCCGGCTGTCGCCATTCGCCACCGCCGGCAAGCTGTCGGCAGACCAACTGAGCGCGTTGCACGAGGCCATGCACACCGTGCTGGCCGACGCCGTCACCCGCTCGGTCGGCCAACAGGCCGCCACCTTGAAGGGGGAGAAACGTTCCGGTCTGCGGGTTCATGCCCGAACCGGGCTGCCGTGCCCGGTATGCGCCGACACGGTTCGGGAAATTTCTTTCGCCGATAAGTCATTTCAGTACTGCCCGACCTGCCAGACCGGTGGAAAGGTGCTGGCCGATCGGCGGATGTCGCGACTGCTCAAGTAATTCTTCGACGTGACTTCGGCAGGCTGCCAGCGCCGTTAAGCTGCCCTGGTGACCCGTCAGAGAATCCTCATCACCGGTGCCAGTTCAGGACTGGGCGCCGGCATGGCCCGCGTTTTCGCTGCGCAGGGACGTGACCTGGCCCTGTGCGCCCGCCGGACCGACCGGCTTGATGAACTGAAAGCCGAACTGACAGACAAGTTTCCAGGAATCAATGTAGCGGTGGCCGCGCTGGATGTAAATGACCACGACGAAATACCCAAGGTGTTCAACCATTTCGCCGCCGAGTTGGGTGGAATAGACCGGGTCATCGTCAATGCCGGCGTCGGCAAGGGCGCACCGCTCGGATCCGGCAAGCTGTGGGCCAACAAGGCCACCGTTGAAACGAACCTGGTGGCTGCACTGGTGCAGATAGAGACCGCGCTGGAGATATTCAAGGCTGCCGGCAGCGGCCACCTGGTGCTGATCTCATCGGTGTTGGGCAACAAAGGTGTTCCGGGCGTGAAGGCCGCATACGCCGCCAGCAAAGCCGGGGTGTCGTCGCTGGGGGAGTCGCTGCGTGCGGAGTACTCGCGCGGACCGATCAAGGTGACCGTGCTGGAACCGGGCTACATCGAATCGGAGATGACCGCGAAATCGGCGTCCACCCTGTTGATGGTGGACAACGAATCGGGGGTCAAGGCCATGGTGCGTGCGATCGAACGCGAAACCGGCCGGGCCGTGGTCCCGTCCTGGCCGTGGGCCCCGCTGGTCTGGCTGTTGCGCCGCATGCCGCCGCGGTACACCAAGCGCTTCGCGTGATCGGTTCCCGCTCGCCTCAGCGGGCCATCCACTGCAGGGCTTTGGCTCGCCGGCGGTAGATCAGCAGCACCGCCTTGGCGATCAGGAACGCAACGGCCACCCCCATCAGAAGCGTGGACACGGCGTAGGCGCCGTACTCGGCCCCGCGGTGGTAGCGATCGTTGACCAACAGAGTCAGGGTCTGGGAGTGACCCGGCAGATTCGATGACACCATGATGACCGCGCCGAACTCGCCGAGTGTGCGCGCCGTGGTCAACACCACGCCGTAGGTCAGTCCCCACCGGATCGATGGCAGCGTGACCCGCCAAAGCGTTTGCCACGCATTGGAACCGAGAGTCGCCGCGGCCTGCTCCTGTTCGATTCCGATCTCCACGAGCACCGGCTGAACCTCGCGCACCACGAACGGCAGCGTGACGAAGATGCTGGCCAGCACCATCCCGGGCAGCCCGAAGATGATCTTGAACCCCAGGTGGTTCTCGACGAAGCCCAGCGCCCCCGACGATCCCCACAGTGCGATCAGGGCGACCCCGACGATGATGGGAGAGACCGCAAACGGCAGGTCCAGGATCGCCTGAAGGGTTGATCGGCCGCGGAATTTGTTGCGTACCAGCAGGATCGATGTCGAAACGCCGAACAAGGCATTCAGCGGAACCACGATGATCACCAATAGCAGCGACAGTTTCAGCGCCGAGATCGCCGCGGGGGTGCTGATCCAGGCCCAAAACTGGGCTAACCCGTGCTCAAACGTTCGGTACAGAATCACCGACACCGGAGCGATCAGCATGACACCGATATAGGTCAAGACGGTGAAGCGCAGAACGTGATGCTTCTCCAACCGGGCCGTCACTCGGCGTCCTCCTCGCGCTTGGCCGCCCGTCCACCCACGGTCCGCAGCAGCACCAGCACGGCGAACGAGATCGCCAACAACACGATCGAAATCGCCGCCGCGCTGGTGTGGTCATCGTTCTCGATCAGCGAGCGAATCCACTGCGACGACACCTCGGTCTTGCCCGGCACGGCGCCGCCGATCGTTACGACCGAGCCGAACTCGGCTACGCACCGCGAAAACGCAAGTCCGGCACCGGTCAACAACGCCGGTTGCAGGGACGGCAGCACCACCGTCTTGAAGGTGACCAGGCGCGTCGCGCCGAGGGCCGCGGCCGCCTCCTCGACATCGCGGTCGATCTCCATCAGCACCGGCTGGACGGCACGGACCACCAGTGGCAACGTGACGAAGGCCAGTGCCATCGCGACGCCGGGTGGGGTGTGCTGCAGGTGAATGCCGATCGGACTGGAGTTGCCGTAGAGGGCGAGCATCACCAAGCTGGTGACGATTGTCGGCAGTGCAAAAGGCAGATCGATCAGCGCATCGATGACTCCTTTTCCGACGAAGTCGTCGCGCACCAACACCCAGGCGGTCGCCAAGCCGAACACCACATCGAGCACGGTGACCAGGACCGAAATGGTCAATGTCACGCGGAATGATTCGAGCGCCGCGTGCGAGGTGACGGCCAGCCGGAAGCCGTTCCAGCCTCTACCGCCGGCTTGCCACGCGATGGCGACCAACGGCAGCAGCACGATCACCGACAACCACAGCGTCGTCACGCCGATGCGCAGCGGGGTGACGACGGACCGGTTCGGAGCGGCAGGCAGCGCAGCGGCGGTGTCCACCACGTCCGTGTCGGGGTCGACGCGTGGCGCCGGGTCGAGAGGAGTTGTGACTGTCATCGGCTGGATCCGAAAGAAGAGTGCATGCTGGCCTTCCAATGCCCGAGATGTTCGGCACCGGTCACCGAAAGTGACTACCGAGAATTAGCAAGTGGCAGGGGAGTCAGCGACAACAGTGTGCAAAGCCCGCCAAGCCGCTCCCGAGGGCTCCGCGGCGGCCGAACGCCATTGCGGCGCTCTGCCCAACCCGGCGTGGCATCTGCATGGCGCGTAGCTTAAGGAAACCTGGGTGCCGAAATCTTTGTCGTGCCGCGATAGGTTTTTCTCGGCCGGAGTTCACCCGGCGGCCACCGACTGTGCTGTCGGGTCGCCTCTGCCAAGCGGCGGTAGCGCCTGCCGCTCCGCGACTGGGCAGACGTGCACTCAGCCCCGCAGCGCTGGCGGTCCGTCGTCGCCCGTCCTGAAGCAGGGGGCAAAACCCATTGTCAACAGCGATAATTCGGCCCGGAGCAGGCTTCGGTCAGGGCCAGATGCGCTCTGCTGCTGGCCGCCGTCATACGCACCGGAGCGCTGTGGGCGATGCCGCCGCGGCACGCTCCTGGCACGGGACGATCCCTGCGCACAGTGCATGGAGGGCGGCGGCCGCCGAAAAAAGTCAGGGTGAGGGAAATGCCGAAGGCCGGGTCTAGGTCGCCCGGCCCCGCTCCGATCGATAGCGGCGCACCAGCGCATCGGTGGAACTGTCGGTCTGGGACGGTGGAGCAGCGTCGTCGGTGAGCACCGGCAGCAGCGCCTTGGCCTGAGTCTTGCCCAGCTCCACTCCCCACTGGTCGAAGGAGTCGATGCCCCACACCACACCCTCGGTGAACACCTGGTGTTCGTAGAGGGCGATCAGCTGGCCCAGCACCGACGGTGTCAGCTGGGTAGCCAAGATCGAGGTCGTCGGGCGATTTCCGGGCATGACCTTGTGCGGCACGACATCTGCGGGAGTGCCTTCGGCGGCGATCTCCTCGGCGCTCTTGCCGAACGCCAGCACCTGGGTCTGGGCGAAGAAGTTGCTCATCAACAGGTCGTGCATGCTGCCGGTGCCGTCCGCAGTCGGCAGGTCATCGACGGGTTGGGAGAAGCCCAGGAAGTCGGCCGGGATCAGCCGGGTGCCCTGGTGCAGCAGTTGGTAGAACGCGTGCTGGCCATTGGTTCCCGGCTCGCCCCAATAGATTTCGCCGGTATCGGTGCTGACCGGTGTGCCGTCGGCGCGGGCTGACTTGCCGTTGGATTCCATGGTGAGCTGCTGCAGGTAGGCGGCGAAGCGATTCAGATCGTTGGAGTAGGGCAGCACCGCGCGGGACTGCGCGCCGAAGAAGTTGGAGTACCACACCCCGATCAGGCCCAGCAGGGCCGGCGCATTGGATTCCAAAGGCGCGGTGCGGAAGTGCTCGTCGACGATATGGAAACCGGACAGGAACTCCGCGAAGCGCTCCCGGCCGATAACCGCCATCACCGACAGGCCGATCGCCGAGTCCACCGAGTAGCGACCGCCGACCCAGTCCCAGAACCCGAACATGTTCGCGGTGTCAATGCCGAACTCCTCGACCAGCACCGCGTTGGTGGAGACCGCAACGAAATGCTTGGACACCGCCGCGTCGCCCAGGGCATCGGTGAGCCAGCGGCGGGCCGCAGTCGCGTTGGTCAACGTCTCCAGGGTCGAGAACGTCTTGGAAGCGACGACGAACAGTGTGGTGGCCGGATCCAGGCCGGCCAGTTTCGCGGTCAGGTCGGCCGGGTCGACGTTGGAGACGAACCGTGCCGAGATGCCGCCGTCGGCGTAGTGGCGCAACGCCCGGTCCACCATCACCGGACCCAGATCCGAGCCGCCGATACCGATATTGACCACGGTCTCGATCCGCTTGCCCGTGGCACCGGTCCATTCGCCGCCGCGCAACCGGTCGGTGAAATCGCCCATCGCGTCGAGCACGGCGTGCACGTCGGCCACGACATCCTGGCCGTCGACGTGTAGATCGGCGGTGCGCGGCAGCCGCAGCGCGGTGTGCAGCACCGCCCGGTCCTCGGACGTGTTGATGTGCACCCCGGCGAACATCGCGTCGCGCCGGTCCTCCAGGCCGGCCGTCCTGGCTAGGTCGACCAGCAGGCGCACGGTCTCGGAGGTGATCCGGTGCTTGCTGTAGTCGATGTAGAGATCACCGACGGTGACGGTGAACCGTGTGCCGCGGCCGGGATCGTCGGCGAAGAACTCGCGTAGGTGGGTGTCGCCGATCTGCTGCTGATGCTTGCGCAACGCGTTCCAGGCCGGCGTGGTGGAGATGTCCGTGCTCTGGCGAACGGGGCTCATACTCCGACATTAGCGGCGGGTCGCCGTCGCCGGTGCGGCGCCGGTCGCGGCGCCTTAGTGGCCGAGCCGGCCGCGGCCGAGCCGCAGCAACAGCATCGCCAGGTCCTTGCCGTCCTGGCCGAGCTCGCTGTAGCGCTCGAGCACCTTCATCTCGCGGCTGTGCACCAGGCGGGTGCCGCCGGACGCCATCCGGGCCTTACCGATCTCCTGCGAGATCTCGGTGCGGCGCTTCACCGCGGCCAGGATCTCGGCGTCGAGCCGGTCGATCTCATGGCGCAGCTCGTCAATGTCGGGCAGCTGTTGGGGTTGGGCAGACATGATCAAAACTCCAGGTTCTCGCTGTTGGTGGTTTCTGGTCCCATCGGCGATCCGGCCTCACACAACAGACGAGCCCCGGGTCGGCGAAGCGGACCGCAGGGCTTGGCGTTGCAGCTAAACCACGGGCTCCGCTGGGGAGTGCCCATAAAAAGTGGGGGAGCAAAATCGACGCTGCATGTCGAGCACGAACCGAGTCTGCCACTAAGGGTCGTGCCAGCGCAAAGAGTGTCGTCGGGCGGCGGTACGTTGGGTTGCGATATGACAGTGCACGCGACTCCGCAGACCGATCACCTCCTCGACGGGCTCAACCCGCAGCAGCGCCGGGCCGTGCTGCATGAGGGCTCCCCGCTGCTGATCGTGGCCGGGGCCGGCTCGGGAAAGACTGCGGTGCTCACCCGGCGTATCGCCTATCTGCTGGCCGCCCGCGACGTCGGAGTGGGGCAGATCCTGGCGATCACCTTCACCAACAAGGCCGCCGCGGAGATGCGCGAGCGGGTGTCGAGTCTGGTCGGGCCCCGGGCCCGGGTGATGTGGGTGTCGACGTTCCACTCCACCTGCGTGCGGATCCTGCGTAACCAGGCCTCGGTCGTCCCGGGGCTGAACTCGAACTTCTCGATCTATGACGCCGACGATTCGCGGCGGCTGCTGTTGATGATCGGCCGCGACATGGGCCTGGACGTCAAGCGGCACTCGCCCCGGTTGCTGGCCAATGCGATCTCCAACCTGAAGAACGAACTGATCGACCCGGACCGGGCGCTGGCCGACCTCACCGAGAGCTCCGATGACCTGAGCCGGGTGGTGGCTTCGGTCTACGCGGAGTATCAGCGCCGGCTGCGGTCGGCCAACGCGCTGGACTTCGACGACCTGATCGGTGAGACGGTCGCGATTCTGCAGGCCTTTCCGGAGATCGCCCAGCACTACCGGCGCCGATTCCGGCACATCCTGGTCGACGAGTATCAGGACACCAACCATGCCCAGTACATGCTTGTGCGCGAGCTCGCGGGGCACGGACCGCAGGCCGGCGCGGGCGGCGACGACCTGCCGCCGGCGGAACTGTGCGTGGTCGGTGATGCCGATCAGTCGATCTACGCCTTCCGGGGCGCCACCATCCGCAACATCGAGGATTTCGAGCGCGACTACCCCGACGCGACCACCATCCTGTTGGAGCAGAACTACCGCTCCACGCAGAACATCCTCTCGGCGGCCAACGCGGTGATCGCCTACAACTCCGGGCGCCGGGAGAAGCGACTGTGGACCGACGCCGGTGACGGCGAGCTGATCGTCGGCTACGTCGCCGACAACGAACACGACGAGGCGCGGTTCGTCGCTCAGGAGATCGATGAGCTGACCGATGCGGGCGCGGTCAACTACAGCGACGTCGCGGTGTTCTACCGCACCAACAACGCGTCGCGGTCGCTGGAAGAGGTGTTCATCCGCAGCGGTATCCCGTACAAAGTCGTTGGCGGCGTGCGCTTCTACGAACGCAAGGAGATCCGCGACATCATCGCCTACCTGCGAGTGCTCGACAATCCCGGCGACGCGGTGAGCCTGCGGCGCATCCTCAACACCCCGCGCCGCGGTATCGGCGACCGTGCCGAGGCCTGCGTGTCGGTGCATGCGGAGAACACCGGCACGGGGTTCGCCGCGGCGCTGGCTGCTGCCGCAGAGGGCGGCGTGCCGATGCTCAACAGCCGTTCGCAGAACGCGATCGCCGCCTTCGTGGCGATGCTGGAGGAGTTGCGGGCGCATCTGAACACCGGCGACGACGACCTCGGTGGCCTGGTGGAGCTGGTGCTGGACCGCACCGGCTACCGCGCCGAGCTGGAGGCTTCGACCGATCCGCAGGATCTGGCCCGTCTGGACAACATCAACGAGCTCGTCAGCGTCGCACACGAGTTCAGCATCGACCGGGCCAACGCACTCGCTGACCAAGACGGCGGCCTCGATGAGGAGGATGTACCTGATGTCGGGGTGCTGGCGGCGTTTCTGGAGCGGGTCTCGCTGATCGCCGATACCGACGAGATCCCCGAGCACGGGTCGGGCATGGTCACCCTGATGACGCTGCACACCGCCAAAGGGCTGGAGTTCCCAGTGGTGTTCGTCGTCGGCTGGGAGGACGGCATGTTCCCGCACATGCGCTCGCTGGGGGATGCCCGCGAGCTGTCCGAGGAACGGCGGCTGGCCTACGTCGGCCTGACCCGAGCACGGCAACGGCTGTATCTGAGCCGGGCCAAGGTGCGTTCGTCATGGGGACAGCCGATGTTGAACCCGGAGTCGCGATTCCTACGGGAGATCCCGCAGCAGCTCATCGATTGGCGCCGGACCGACGTCACCGCCTCGCCGAGCGCTCCGGTCAGCGGCGCGGGCCGGTTCGGGACCCCCAGACCGGCACCGAGCCGATCGGGCAGCCGGCCGTTACTGGTGTTGGCGCCGGGGGATCGGGTCACCCATGACAAGTACGGCCTGGGGCGGGTGGAGGAAGTCTCCGGGGTCGGCGAGTCGGCGATGTCGCTGATCGACTTCGGCAGTTCCGGGCGGGTCAAGCTGATGCACAACCATGCGCCGGTGACCAAGCTCTAACTGCCGAAGTTTTGAGTCGGCAGTCCCGCTAACTGCCGATTTTCGTCGGCAGTCCAGCTTCGCCTCTCCTGCGTCGAGGCTCGCTAACTGCCGAAGAGCCAGCGCCTGGTAGCCGGGTGCAGTGCTGTGGCTACGGTGGCGATCTGGATGACCGGGATGACGTGCACGATCCCCGGCACGCGGGCCCCCGCCAGGAACAGACTGCCGTAAGTCAGCAGGGCGACCACCGCTCCGACCGCGATCAGGTAGCGGCTGACTGGCCGCCGCAGCAGCAGCATGATCACGCCGGACACCGTGGTCCCGGCGAACACCAGACTCAAGAAACCCACCGCGACACAGAACAGCCGGTCGGTATGCCACCAGCTGGCGATCAGATCGGTGGAGACCACCGAGGTGGCCCAACAGCCGATCAGGGCGAGCACGCAGGCACTGATCGCGACGCCGGCTGACGGGAACTGCGCCGGCAATGCCGCGGGGCTGGGCTGGATGGCCGGCGGTATCCGGCCCGAGCCGGTGACGATCGGGATGGCGCCGGTGGGTGCCCGGCGGATGATGCGGCTGGGAGGACTCGCCGGATCGGTCCCGGAGGGTCTGGAGGAACTGGCGCCGGTCGGTGGCTGGTGGCGGTCGCTCACCATTCCAGGCTAGCGGCGCCGGCAAGCGCGATGGAGCCGGGCGCTGGCGCACCACCCGCTTGCGGGGGACAGGCCGGCGCCGTCGTATCAGGCGAAATTGATCCCGCGCTTGGCGAGCCAGGAAGTCGGGTCGATCCGGTTGGTGCCGTTCTGCAGCACCTCGAAGTGCAGGTGCGGACCGGTCGAGTAGCCGCGATTGCCCATCTCGGCGATCTGGTCGCCCGCCATCACCCGCTCACCCACGCTGACCAGCGACCGGTTGATGTGGCCGTAGAGCGTCACGGTTCCGTCGGAGTGGCGCAGCTTGACCAGCATGCCGTAACCCGCACTGGGGCCCGACTCGATCACCACACCGTCAGAGGCCGCCAGGATCGGGGTGCCAATGGCGTTGGCGATGTCGATTCCGGCGTGCAGCACGCCCCAGCGGTAGCCGAAGTTCGAGGTGAACGCGCCCTGGGTGGGGGCGACGAACAACGGGCGCTGCAGCCGGGCTTCACGCTCGGCGCGCTCCTGAGCGAACGCCATGCCCTTGGCCAGCTCCTCGTTGTGCACGACGACGCTGGCCGCAGCCTTCACCGTGATCATCTGCAAGCCGTGGCTGGACGTCGTGGTGCCGTTGTTTAGCGCGGTCTTGCTGGCCGCCAGCACGGCCGGTCGGGCAACGGTCTCGTCGGACTGGTGGGTGGCGGCGTGCGCGGCGGCAGCGGCCGCACCGGCGGCCATCGCCGCGATCATCACGCGACTCTTGACAGCACTGGCGGGCTGGCTGCGGTGCTTACCGCGGCGCGGGGGCAGCTGGGCCGCCCCGTGCGGACGGTAGTAGCTGTCCGAATAGCCGCCGCGGGGGAACGCCAACTGCAGAACCGGCATGTTGTCGGTGTCGGTCATGTCGTCGAGCTCAGGGGCCAGCAATACGTCCGACGCCTCGTCGAACACGTCTTCGCTGAAGTCGTCCTCGGGCCAGCCGAACTCGTTGAACGGGATGATGTCGGTGACCTCGGTGGGACTGGGTGCCGACGGGCGGATCGCAACTGCCGTAGCGCCGTTTCGACGTCGAGGGAGAGCCCCACCGGAAACCGGACGCATCGGTGCACCGTGCTGCATCAGCCTGGAAGTTCCTCTGGTCGTGATCAGAACGTTATAAAGACCTGGACTTGGTGACGGTAACCACTCCCGCTGGGGCGTGGCAAGCTATCGCCCGAATCCCGGCGTTAATGTGAAACGAATCACGTTTTTCTGGCGGTGAGATGTGCCACAGCAGTGGTACGCGAGGAGGGAACCCCGGCGCAGGCTCGATACAGTGCCTCGGGAGCGAAATCTCTCACAATCCGACAGTGCCGGCCTTCCGGCTACCCGTAATAAGACAGTGAGCCCATGGATCTTTTCGAGTATCAGGCGAAGGAGCTGTTCGCCAAGCACAACGTGCCCACCACTCCTGGTCGAGTAACCACCTCGGCTGAGGACGCCAAGGCCATCGCCACCGAGATCGGTCGACCGGTCATGGTCAAGGCCCAGGTCAAGGCCGGCGGCCGCGGTAAGGCCGGTGGCGTCAAGTACGCCGCCACCCCGGACGACGCGCTGACCCACGCGCAGAACATTCTCGGCCTGGACATCAAGGGTCACATCGTCAAGAAGCTGCTGGTGGCCGAGGCGAGCGACATCGCCGAGGAGTACTACATCTCCTTCCTGCTCGACCGCTCCAACCGCACCTACCTGGCCATGTGCTCGGTCGAGGGCGGCATGGAGATCGAAGAGGTCGCCGCGACGAAGCCGGAGCGGCTGGCCAAGGTGCCGGTGGACGCCGTCAAGGGTGTCGACCTGGCGTTCGCTCGCTCGATTGCCGAGCAGGGCCATCTGCCGGCCGAGGTGCTCGACGCCGCCGCGGTGACCATCCAGAAGCTGTGGGAGGTCTTCGTCGCCGAAGACGCCACCCTGGTGGAGGTCAACCCGCTGGTTCGCACCCCCGACGACCAGATCCTGGCGCTGGACGGCAAGGTCACCCTGGACGGCAACGCCGAGTTCCGTCAGCCCGGCCACGCCGAGTTCGCCGACTTGGACGCGACCGACCCGCTGGAGATCAAGGCCAAAGAGCACGACCTGAACTACGTCAAGCTCGATGGTGAGGTCGGCATCATCGGTAACGGCGCCGGCCTGGTCATGTCGACGCTGGACGTCACCGCCTACGCCGGTGAGAAGCACGGCGGCGTGAAGCCGGCCAACTTCCTCGACATCGGCGGCGGGGCCTCCGCCGAGGTGATGGCCGCCGGCCTGGACGTCATCCTGGGTGACAAGCAGGTCAAGAGCGTGTTCGTCAACGTGTTCGGCGGGATCACCGCCTGCGACGCGGTGGCCAACGGCATCGTGTCGGCGCTGGGGATCCTCGGTGACGCCGCGACCAAGCCGCTGGTGGTGCGCCTCGACGGCAACAACGTCGAGGAGGGCCGGGCGATCCTGGCCGAGGCAAACCACCCGCTGGTGACCGTCGTCGCCACCATGGACGAGGCCGCCGACAAGGCCGCCGAACTGGCTTTCGCAGCCGGAAAGGACGCTTAAGTCATGTCGATCTTCGTCAACAAGGACAGCAAGGTCATCGTCCAGGGCATCACCGGTGCCGAGGCGACCAAGCACACCGCGCGGATGCTCGCGGCCGGCACCCAGATCGTCGGCGGCGTCAACGCCCGCAAGGCCGGCACCACGGTGGCGCACAAGGATAAGGATGGCGCCGACGTCGAGCTGCCGGTGTTCGGCAGCGTCGCCGAGGCCATGAAGGAGACCGGCGCGGACGTGTCGATCGCTTTCGTGCCGCCGGCCTTCTCCAAGGACGCCATGATCGAGGCCATCGACGCCGAGATCCCGCTGCTGGTCGTCATCACCGAGGGCATCCCGGTGCAGGACAGCGCCTACGCGTGGGCCTACAACGTGGACAAGGGTGAGAAGACCCGGATCATCGGGCCCAACTGCCCCGGCATCATCACCCCGGGTGAATGCCTGGTCGGCATCACCCCGGCCAACATCTCGGGCACCGGCCCGATCGGTCTGGTGTCGAAGTCGGGCACCCTGACCTACCAGATGATGTACGAGCTGCGGGACTTCGGTTTCTCCACCGCCATCGGCATCGGCGGCGACCCGGTGATCGGCACCACCCACATCGACGCCATCGAGGCGTTCGAGAAGGATCCCGAGACCAAGGTCATCGTGATGATCGGCGAGATCGGCGGCGACGCCGAGGAGCGGGCCGCGGCCTACATCAAGGCCCACGTCACCAAGCCGGTCGTCGGCTACGTGGCCGGGTTCACCGCGCCGGAGGGCAAGACCATGGGCCACGCCGGCGCCATCGTGTCGGGCTCGTCGGGCACCGCGGCCGCCAAACAGGAGGCACTGGAGGCTGCCGGGGTGAAGGTGGGCAAGACCCCGTCGGCCACCGCGGCCCTGGCTCGACAGATCCTCGAGAGCCTGTAGGTAAGAACAACCCCGACCGTGCCGTTTCGTACGCCGCCAGCAGCGCGTCGCGTATGAGACGGCACGGTCGGCATTTGTGGTGAGGTGAAACCGTGAGCATTGACCCCCGCACTCCCGTCGTCGTCGGCGTCGGGCAGGCCGCCGAGCACATCGACGACGCCGACTACCGGGCGATGTCGCCGGTGGAGCTGGCCGCAGCCGCGGCGCAGGCGGCATTGGTGGACTGCGGAGCGAGCTCAGAGCAGGTCGCGTCGGCCATCGACGCGGTGGTGGCCACCCGCCAGTTTGAGATCTCGATTCCGAAAGCCCCTGCGCCGCTAGGCAAGTCCAACAACTTCCCTCGGTCCGTTGCGCGTTTGATCGGGGCGGAGCCGGCTCGCGCGGTGCTGGACAAGGTGGGCGGTCAGGGGCCGCAGAAGCTGCTGACCGAATTCGCCGGCGAGATCATGGCCGGCACCGCCGACGTGGTGCTGCTGTGCGGGTCCGACGCGACTTCTACGCTGCGTCACTTCGCCAAGGCCGACAACAAGCCGGACTTCAGTGAGACGGTCGAGGGGCAGCTCGAAGACCGGGGTTTCGGGCTTGAGGAGTTCGTCGAGCACTACACCGTCATTCATGGGCTGACCAGTGCCACGGTGCAGTACGGGCTGCTGGAGAACGCTCGGCGGGCGCGGTTGGGCCTGAGCAAGGCCGACTACCTACAGGCCATGGCCGAGCTGTTCGCCCCGATGACCAAGATCGCAGCCAAGAACCCGTTTTCGGCCTCGCCGGTGGAGCGTTCCGTTGAAGAGCTGACGACGATCAACGCCGGCAACCGCCTGATCTGTGACCCCTACCCGCGACTGCTGGTGGCGCGGGATCAGGTCAACCAGGGTGCCGCGGTGTTGGTGATGTCGGCGGAGGCCGCCACCCGCCTGGGCGTCCCGCAAGACCGTTGGGTCTACCTGCACGGCCACGCAGACATGCGTGAGCAGCGCCTCCTGGAGCGCCCGGACCTGAGTGCCTACCCGGCCGCCATCACGGCCACCACCGAGGCGCTCGAGATGGCCGGGATCGGATTCGACGACGTCGCGGCGATGGACCTCTACAGCTGCTTCCCAGTCCCGGTGTTCGCCATCTGCGATGCCTTCGGCCTGTCGGCCGACGACCCGCGCGGCCTCACCCTGACCGGCGGGCTGCCCTTCTTCGGCGGCGCCGGCAACAACTACTCCATGCATGCGATCGCCGAGGCCGTCGCCTCAGCGCGAAGTGTCCCAGGCCAATTCACGTTCGTCGGGGCCAACGGCGGCATGATGAGCAAGTACTCGACCGGGGTGTATTCGACCACTCCGGTGCCGTGGAAGGCCGATCGCAGCGCCGAACTGCAGGCGCAGGCCGACACCGCGCCCACCGTGCCGGTCACCGAGAGTGCCGAGGGGCCGGGCACCATCGAGACCTACAGCGTCCGTTACGACTGGGAGACCCGGACCGGGATCATCATCGGCCGACTCGACGCCGACGGCACCCGGTTCCTGGCGACCACCGAAGACGAAGATCTGGTGGCGCTGATGTCCGACGGCGACCCGCTGGGCGCCCCGGTGACGGTGCACGCACTCGACTACGGCAACCGCTGCTCCCCGCGCTGACCCCGCCACCGTTCCGCCGCGAGGGTGCACAGAATGTCAGCAGAACTGGCGTGTCGCCGTACAAACACGCACCTTCGCGCGGAGTGGGGGCTCTTGCGCTAGGCGCTGAGCCCCAGCTTGGCAGCCAGGCGCTCCACATAAGCCGCCACCTCGGACTCGGACTTGTCGGGCAGCCCGAAGAGAGTCTCGGTGACCCCGATCTCGGCCCAGTGCGCCAGCTTCTCGGGCACCGGCTTGAAATCCAGCGCCACGATCTGCGGTGCTCCGTCGCGGCCGGCGGCCGCCCAGGTGTCCTGCAGCAGTTTGACCGGGGCGTCGATGTCGAAGTCACGCGGCGTGGTGATCCAGCCGTCGGCACTGCGGGCGATCCACTTGAAGTTCTTCTC
The DNA here is from genome assembly GCF_000455125.1 of Mycobacterium sp. UM_WGJ. Classification (GTDB taxonomy): domain Bacteria; phylum Actinomycetota; class Actinomycetes; order Mycobacteriales; family Mycobacteriaceae; genus Mycobacterium. Next base: position 13,962 of record NZ_AUWR01000072.1, on the reverse strand, counting down.
GGTCCCGGCGGCACCGACCAGCACCGGAATGTGCGACTGCACGGGCTTGGGCCAAGCCCAACTCGGGCCGAAGTTCACGAACTCGCCTTCGAAGGACGCCTCTTCCTCGGTCCACAGCGCCCGCATCGCCTCCAGGTACTCCCGAAGCATGGTGCGCCGGCGGCCGGCGGGAACGCCGTGGTCGGCCAATTCATCGGTGTTCCAGCCGAATCCGACGCCCAGGCTGACTCGTCCGCCGGACAGGTGATCCAGGGTGGCGATCGACTTCGCCAGCGTGATCGGATCATGCTCGACGGGCAGTGCCACCGCGGTGGACAGCCGCACCCGCGAGGTCACGGCGCATGCGGTTCCCAGGCTGACCCACGGATCCAGGGTGCGCATGTACCGGTCATCGGGCAGGGACTCGTCGCCGGTGGTCGGGTGCGCGGCCTGTCGCTTCACCGGAATATGCGTGTGCTCCGGTACATAGAAGGTGGTGAAGCCGTGATCATCGGCGAGTTTGGCGGCCGCTGCCGGGTTGATGCCACGGTCACTGGTGAATAGCACGAGTCCGTAATCCATATCCCCGATTAGAACGTGTTCCTGTTCGGTGGGCAACGGGGGGGGTGCCGGTCGCGCAGTGTTGACCCACCGACTCGGCCCGCGAGTGCGCTAGCGTGGATGGTCGAAGCGCGCCGCACCGCCCACCAGCGCCTGCCCACAAGCACAGGAGAGGTCATGACCTACTCGCCCGGGAATCCCGGCTACCAGCCCTCACAACCATCAGGCTCCTACGGACAACCGACCCCATCGTTCGCGAAATCGGGTGGCGACGTCGAGAGCAAAGTGCCGCAATACCTCCGAATCGCGGTCGTTGCGTTGGGGCTGGGTGTCTACCTGGCGAACTTCGGTCCGATCGTGACGATCACCGATGTTGACTACCCCCTGATCCTCAGCGACGCAGGCCACACCGTTCCGCTGGCGGTGCTGTCCGCACTGCTGGCCGCGGTGGCCCTGCTGCCCAAGGCGAAGAGTTACACGGCGGTGGTCGCCGTGGTCTCGACGCTGGGTGCGCTGCTGGCTATTTCGACGATCGCCGGTGCCAGTGGTAGCTACACCATCGGTTGGGGGCTGTGGCTGATCCTGATCTTCAGCGTCCTGCAGGCTGCCGCCGCGGTCGGATCGCTGCTGCTGGAGGCCGGCGTGGTGACTGCCCCGGCGCCGCGTCCCAAGTACGACCCCTATGCCCAGTACGGCCTGCCGCCGGGCGGTAACTACTACGGTCAGCCCGGCCAGCAGGGTTATGGCCACCCGGGACACCAGGGCCAGCAGGCTCCACAGCAGCCCGGCTACCCGTCCTCGTACGGCAGCTACCCCTCCGCGCCTTCCAGCGGCGGCTTCGGCGCGCAGCAGGCGCAGGGCTCCCCTTCGACGGGCGCTTTCAACTCCGGCGCACAGCAGGCGGCGCCGCAGGGGCCGCCGACCCCGCCGACCGGATTTCCGTCCTACAACCCGCCGTCTTCCGGTGGGTCGGGGAGTGCGTCGACCGGTGGCCACAGCGCAGCCGGTTCGGATCAGAGCTCGACGGGTGGCCAGCAGTCGCAGGGTGGCTCCACCTCGTCGGGGCCGGCGCAGCCCTAACCCGCGCCCGCGCGCCGAGTTGAACGTGCTCGCAGCGTGACATCGGTGACCGGCGTCAAACCAGGCTCGAACCCGACCCGCGACCTGCTACGGGTCGCCTTCGGGCCGTCCGTGGTGGCGTTGACCATCATCGCAGCGGTGACACTGCTGCAGTTGCTGATCGCCAACAGTGACATGACCGGGGCCTCAGGTGCCATCGCCAGCATGTGGCTGGCCGTGCACCAGGTGCCGGTATCGATAGGCGGCCGTGACCTGGGCGCGCTGCCGCTGCTGCCGGTGCTGCTGATGGTGGCCGGTACGGCCCGAACCACCGCGCAGGCCACCGCCCGTGGAGCCTCCTGGTTCGTCATCCGCTGGATCGTGGCTTCCGCGGTGGGTGGACCACTGTTGATCGCCGCGGTCTCCCTGGCGGTCATTCACGACGCGGCCTCGGTCATCACCGAACTGCAGACCCCCCATGCCCTGAGCGCCTTCGCGCACGTGTTTTTCGTGCACGTGATCGGTGCGGCGCTGGGCTTGGGGACGCGGGTGGGCCGTCGGGCGCTGGCCGAGGCCCGGCTACCGGATTGGCTGGCGGACTCGGTACGAGCCGCGATCACCGGCATGCTGGCGCTGTTCGGCCTGGCCGGGGCGGTGACGGTGTGCTCCTTGATCTGGCACTGGGGGACTATGCATGAGCTCTACGCGATCACCGATTCACTGTTCGGCCAGCTCAGCCTGACGCTGCTGGCCCTGCTGTATGTGCCCAATGTGCTCGTCGGCGCGACGGCGATGGCGGTCGGCTCGAGCGCACACATCGGTCCCGCGCTGTTCAGTGCCTTCACCGTTCTCGGCGGCGACATCCCCGCGCTGCCGATCCTGGCTGCGGCGCCCGTCCCGCCGTTGGGCCCCGCGTGGGTGGCGCTGCTGATCATCGGGGCGGCGTCCGGGGTTGCCGTAGGCCAGCAGTGCGCCCGCCGGCCGCTGCCGCTGCTTCCAGCTCTGGCCAAGGTGGCGGTGGCGGCATTCATCGCGGCGGTGTCGATGGCCGTACTCGGCTTGGCCGGTGGAGGCCGGTTGGGCAACTTCGGCGACGTCGGTGTGGATCAGCTGACGTTCGGTCCGGCGGTGTTCGGGTGGTTCGCCGCGATCGGAGCACTGACGGTGGTGATGATCGGCGGGGTCCGGGCTGACGCGGTGGTCGGGCCACAGCGTGTGCTGCCACCCGCCCCGGAGCGGCCCGTGGAGCCCGAAGGCGTCTCCGTATCTGGGCCGGCGCCCCTCGCCGACGTCGATCCCGAGGACCTCGTTGTCGTCGGAGAGCCCTTCGAAACCGACGAGCTGTTCGACGATGACTTCGAACCGGGCTTCCAGTCAGATGAGGTCACCGATGACGGCGAGTTGAAGTGGAGGCCTGAACCCGAGCCGCCGCGAACGTTTCGGTCACACACGCCGACGCAGCCGCCGGGCCCGCTGGAAGACCCCGAGGACCTGATGTTTACCGACGACGACGGATACGACCGCTAAATCAAGGACTTCGGTCCCTTATATATGTCGCCGCTGGCTGATCGGATGGGTGGTGCCGACCGTCCGAACTCCAGGGGGACGACATGACCGACGTCGTGAGCGCCGAGCCAGCCCGCAAGAATGGCTCATCTGGCGTGCCCAGGCGGCGGAACCTGAACATGCTGGCGGGCGTCCGGGCCGAGATGCTGACCGGGCAGATCCTGCCGCCGGGCCATGAGCGGGTGCTCGACGTGGTGGTCCTGATCTGGGTGGACGGCGTCCAGGCCGGAATGCAGATGACCGAGCCGTCACCGCAGTCGCGACCTCTCGGATTGAGCGATGACGTGGCCGAGTCCCTCTACGACGAGCTGGAGGGTGCGGGGTTCTGCAGTGAGTACGACGAGTTCCCCGAGTTGGACGACCCCGACTTTCAGGACCTGGCGTATGCAAGAGTCAGCAAGCTCGGCAAGATGACTCAGCCGATGGGCCATCCCGAGGTCACCTGGGACATGGTCGAGATCTGGACGGACGGCGTGGCGGCCGCACTTCGGGTCGCCCGGGCGCGAGCGCAGCGCTCCGCCTGAACCGCGGGGGGTTTTGCGGCGGTTCCACCTTCGGCTCTCCTGCGTCGAGCCTCGCTGAACCGCCGGGTTCTCGCGCCGGTTCCAGCTTCGGCTCTCCTGCGTCGAGCCTCGCTGAACCGCGGGGTTCTTGCGCCGGTTCCACCTTCGGCTCTCCTGCGTCGAGCCTCGCTGAACCGCCGGGTTCTCGCGCCGGTTCCAGCTTCGCTACGTGCGCAACCGCCACCGCCGATGGCGGTGAGCCGCGGCGCCCGGCTTCGCCGCGCCTGCGATCACCGCGTTAGGCTCAGTCACCGTGCAACCGATCCATGTGGCCCCCAGCGTCCCCGCCCGGATGGTGGTGCTGGCGTCGGGCACCGGGTCGCTGCTCGAGTCGCTGCTGGCCGCAGCGGTAGACGACTACCCCGCGCGGGTGGTTGCCGTCGGCACCGACCGCGACTGCCGGGCGGTGGAGGTCGCTGCCGCGGCGGGGCTGCCGGTGTTCACCGTCCGGATGGGGGACTATCCGAACCGGGCGGCATGGGACCTTGCGCTGACCGAGGCCACCGCGGCCCACAACCCCGATCTGGTGGTCTCGGCGGGCTTCATGAAGATTCTGGGATCGCATTTCCTGAACCGGTTTCTCGGGCGCACCGTCAACACCCATCCGGCACTGCTGCCCTCCTTCCCGGGCGCGCACGCGGTCCCCGAGGCGCTGGCCTACGGGGTCAAGGTCACCGGCTGCACCGTGCACCTGGTGGACGCCGGCACCGACACCGGCCCGGTGCTGGCCCAAGAACCGGTCGCCGTGCTCGACGGCGACGACGAAGACTCTCTGCATGAACGCATCAAGAAGGTGGAGCGCAAGCTCCTGGTTGACGTACTGGCCGCCTTGGCGACCGGCGGCGTGACCTGGAACGGACGAAAGGCAACCCTAGGATGACCGACGGCAAGCGACCGATTCGCCGGGCGTTGATCAGCGTCTACGACAAGACCGGACTGGTCGACCTGGCCGCCGGCCTGCACGCCGCCGGCGTGGATATCGTCTCCACCGGATCCACCGCCAAGTCGATTGCGGCCGAGGGTATTCCGGTGACGCCCGTGGAGCAGGTGACCGGCTTCCCCGAGGTGCTCGACGGCCGAGTCAAGACTCTGCACCCCCGCGTGCATGCCGGACTGCTGGCCGACCTGCGCAAGCCCGAGCATGCCGCGGCGCTCGATGAGCTGGAGATCGCAGCGTTCGAGCTGGTCGTGGTCAACCTGTACCCGTTCAGCGAGACCGTGGATTCCGGTGCCGGCCAGGACGAGTGCGTCGAACAGATCGACATCGGCGGGCCCTCGATGATCCGGGCGGCTGCCAAGAACCACCCCAGCGTCGCCGTGGTGGTCGACCCGCTCGGCTACGACGGTGTGCTGGCCGCGGTCAACGCCGGCGGCTTCACCCTCGAAGAGCGGAAGCGCTTGGCGTCCCTGGCATTCCGGCACACCGCCGAGTACGACGTGGCCGTCGCCAGCTGGATGTCGTCGACGCTGGCCCCCTCCGAACCGGCGGGAGAGCCGCGTCAAGCACTGCCGGAATGGTACGGGCGCACCTACCGCCGCGCTGCGCAGCTGCGCTACGGCGAGAATCCGCACCAGCAGGCCGCGCTCTACTGTGACGCCGGCGCGTGGCCGGGCTTGGCTCAGGCCGAGCAGCTGCACGGAAAAGAGATGTCCTACAACAACTTCACCGATGCAGATGCCGCATGGCGCGCGGCGTTCGATCACGAAGAGACCTGCGTGGCCATCATCAAGCACGCGAACCCGTGCGGCATCGCGGTCTCGGCGACCACGGTGGCCGATGCCCACCGCAAGGCGCACGAGTGCGACCCCCTGAGCGCGTTCGGCGGCGTCATCGCGGCCAACACCGAGGTCAGCGTGGAGATGGCGGAGTACGTCAGCACCATCTTCACCGAGGTGATCGTCGCGCCGGCCTACGAGGCCGGGGCCGTGGAGATCTTGGCGCGCAAGAAGAACATCCGGGTGCTGCTGGCCTCCGAACCACTGCGCGGCGGCACCGAATGGCGCCAGATCAGCGGTGGGCTGTTGATGCAGAGCCGCGACGGCCTCGACGCTTCCGGGGACAACCCGGTGAACTGGACGCTGGCCACCGGCGAACCGGCCGATGCGGCCACCCTGGCCGACCTGGTCTTCGCCTGGCGGGCCTGCCGCGCGGTCAAATCGAACGCGATCGTGGTCGCGGGTGACGGCGCCACCATCGGCGTGGGCATGGGCCAGGTCAACCGGGTCGACGCGGCCCGACTGGCGGTGGAGCGCGGGGGCGAGCGGGTGGCCGGTGCGGTGGCTGCATCGGATGCGTTCTTCCCGTTCCCCGACGGCCTGCAGACGCTGACCGCGGCCGGGGTGAAGGCGATCGTGCACCCGGGTGGTTCGGTGCGCGACGACGAGGTGACCGCGGCGGCGGCCGAGGCCGGGATCACGCTGTACCTGACGGGAGCGCGGCATTTCGCGCACTGAGCTAGGGTCCGTCGTCTTCGTCGGCGCCGGAACCGTGCTCGCCCAGTAGTTTTTCGGGGTGATGGTAATAGTTGACCCGCGGTTGACCGTGGTCTAAGTGTGGCGACGGCAGTGTTTCCGTGGTGCCATCGTGGCGTTTCCGGGTCTTCCAGCCGCCTGAGGTCATGAGCTCATGGTGGGGGCCGCAGCGCAGGGTCAGGCCGGTGATGTCAGTGCGCTTGGTGTTCGCGTAGGTGTCGTCGTGATGCACTTCGCAGTAGTAGCCGGAGACGGGGCAATTGGGGTGGGAACAGCCGCGTTCTCGGGCGTAGAGCACGATTCGCTGCCCCGGCGAAGCCAGCCGCTTGGTATGGAACAGCGCCAACTCCTTGGCGCCGTCGTAGATCCGCAGGTAGTGGTGAGCGTGGCTCGCCATGGCGATCACATCACGCAGGGGTAGCCAGCTGCCGCCGCCGGTATGGGCTTTCCCACTACCGGCTTCCAAGTCGGCCAGCGTGGTCGAGACGATGATGCTGGCCGGTAACCCGTTGTGTTGCCCCAATTCTCCGGAGGCCAGCAGCGCGCGGCCCATGGCTGTGAGCGCGTCGTGGTTGCGTTGTGCGGCGCTGCGGGTATCGGCGTCGATCGCCCCCTGCGAGGGAGTGCCACTGGTGCAAGGGGTCTCGTCGTTGGCGTTGCACATGCCGGGGGCAGCCCAGCGTGCCAGTACCGCCTCGAGGGTGGCGCGTGCCTGGGGATCGAGGAATCCTTTGATCGGGCTCATGCCGTCACGATCTTGGGGCCCCAGCACCAAGCCACGTCGCTTGGCGCGCTGGTCGTCGGTGTAGTTGCCGTCGGGGTGCAGGTAGTCGGCGAGCCGCTGAGCCAGTTTGGCCAGCTCGTCGGGCCGGCACTCGGCGGCCAGACCGGACAGCTGCTGTTCGGCCTGGGCCAGGGTGCCCGCATCGACGTCGTCGGGTAGGTAGTTGAAGAAGGCCCGGATCACTGCGATGTGGGCGGCCGCGATCTGTCCATCTCGCTGAGCGGCGGCCACCGTCGGTAGCACCGGTTCCATGGGCTCGCCGGTCATGGCCCGGCGCGGACCCAGTTCTTTGGCGTCGGTGAGACGGCGGCCCGCTTCACCGCGGGTGAGGTGCAACGCGTCCGCCAACACCCAGCGGGGCTTGCCGCCCAGCTCGGCGGGGTCGGTGGCGGCGATCTGGTTGACCAGAGGGTGTTCCACTGCCGGGAGCCGGCGCCGTAGCATTTCGCAGCGCCGCAGCAGTGCCAGGCACTCGCGCGGGGTCAGCGCCTCGAAGTCCAGGTCCAGCGCCCGGTCCAGCCCGGCGGCCAGCGCGTCGAACACCGCGACGATCGCTTCCCGGCTATTCGAATGCATGTGCTAATTCTATTGAGTCTGTCCGGGATTGACGCAGGCAGAACGCGAATCTGTGGATCAAACTCGAACTGGGGATAACTCCCCGGGGCGCTGACCCCTTGACAATAAAGATTGTTAGCGCTCACTATCTATCTCAACCTCGAAGTTGGGAGACGGTAGTGGGCTATGACCTGATCATCCGCAACGGACTGTGGTTCGACGGCCTGGGCAACGCCCCGCAGGTCCGCACCCTGGGCATTCGCGACGGCATCGTCGCCGACATCGTCGCGGGGCAGCTGGATGAGGCCGGCTGCCCGGAGGTGATCGACGCCGCCGGCAAGTGGGTGGTCCCAGGCTTCATCGACGTGCACACCCACTACGACGCCGAGGTACTGCTGGACCCGGGTCTGCGGGAATCGGTGCGCCACGGTGTCACCACGGTGCTGCTGGGCAACTGTTCGCTGTCGACGGTGTACGCCGAGTCCGAGGACGCCGCCGACCTGTTCAGCCGGGTCGAGGCGGTCCCGCGCAAGTTCGTGCTGGATGCGCTGCAGTCCAAGAAGACCTGGTCCACGCCCGCCGAGTACGTGAGTGCCCTTGAGGAGTTGCCGCTCGGACCCAACATCAGCTCGATGCTGGGCCACTCGGATCTGCGGACCGCGGTGCTCGGCTTGGACCGCGCCACCACCGACGGCGTCGTCCCGACCGACGACGAACTGGAGAAGATGGCCGCCCTGCTCGATCAGGGTCTCGACGCCGGACTGCTGGGCATGTCCGGGATGGACGCCCCCATCGACAAGCTCGACGGTGACCGGTTCCGGTCTCGGGCGCTGCCGTCGACGTTCGCCACCTGGCGGGAGCGCCGTCGGTTGATCAAGGTGCTGCGCAAGCGTGGCCGGATGTTGCAGAGCGCACCCGACGTCCGAAACCCGCTGACGGCCTTGAACTTCTTCCTCACCAGCAGTGGCATGTTCGGCCGGCGGCGCGGGGTTCGGATGAGCCTGCTGGTCTCCGCGGACGCCAAGTCGGCGCCGGGCGCGGTCCGGGTATTCGGTCCCGGCGCTCGGCTGCTCAACACCGTGCTGGGCTCCAGCGTCCGGTTCCAGCACTTGCCGGTGCCGTTCGAGTTGTATTCCGACGGAATCGACTTGCCGGTGTTCGAGGAGTTCGGGGCGGGAACCGCCGCTCTGCATCTGCGCGACCAGCTGGAGCGCAACGCGCTGCTGGCCGACACCGAGTACCGCCGTAACTTCCGCAAGGCCTTCGACCGCAAGAAGCTGGGACCGTCGTTGTGGCACCGTGACTTCCACGACGCGGTGATCGTCGAATGCCCGGATGCCAGCCTGGTCGGCAAGAGCTTCGGCCAGATCGCTCAGGAACGCGGGCTGCACCCGTTGGATGCGTTCCTCGACGTACTGGTGGACAACGGCGAACGCAACGTCCGCTGGACCACGATCGTCGCCAACCACCGGCCCAAGCAGCTGGACAAGTTGGCCAACGAACCGGTGATCCATATGGGGTTCTCCGACGCTGGAGCGCACCTGCGCAACATGGCCTTCTACAACTTCTCGCTGCGCCTGCTCAAGCGCGTCCGCGACGCCGAGGCGGCCGGACGACCGTTCATGAGCGTCCAGCGGGCGGTGTACCGGCTGACCTCCGAGGTCGCCGATTGGTTCGGGTTCGACGCTGGCACGCTGCGAGAGGGTGACCGTGCGGACTTTGTGGTGATCGACCCGGCGGGCCTGACCGACGCCGTCGACGGCTACCACGAGGAGAAGGTGCCGTTCTATGGCGATCTGAGCCGGATGGTCAACCGCAACGACGACGCGGTGGTCGCGACCGGCGTGGGTGGCACGGTGGTGTTCCGCAACGGCCAGTTCTGCGAGGGCTACGGCACCACGGTGAAGACCGGCCGATTCCTGCGCGCCGGATCCCGTGAGCTGCAATCGGTCTAGCGCATGGCCAGAACTCAGCAGGAGCGCCGCGAGACCACTGTCGCCGGATTGCTCGACGCCAGCATCGCCACCATCGCCGAGATCGGCTATGCCCGGGCGTCGGCGAAGGTGATCGCCGCGCGCGCCGGGGTGTCCGACGGGGCGTTGTTCCGCCACTTCGGCACCATGGGTGACTTCATGGCGGCCACCGCGCAGGAAGTCCTGCGCCGCCAACTGGAGCGGTTCGGCAAGCAAGTCGCCGAGATCCCGGCCGAGGTGCCGGCGCTGGAGGCGGTGCTGACGGTGCTGCGCGACCTGACCGCCAATTCCACCAACGCGGTGCTCTACGAGCTGCTGATCGCTGCGCGCACCGACGAGAAGCTGCGAGCCACCCTGCAACATGTGCTCGCCGAATACAGCTCCAAGATCGGCGAAGCCGCCCGGGTGCTGCCCGGCGCGGATGCCTTTCCGCCGGAACTCTTTCCGAATCTGGTGGCGCTGTTGACCAACACCTTCGACGGTGCGGCGATCGTGCGCGCCGTGCTGCCCCAGCCCGAGATCGAGGCGAATCGGATTCCGCTGCTGTTGACGCTACTGGACGGCCGTATCTGAGCGCGCCGAGTCGGCATTGCTCGGTGCGGCCGCCGTCGCGTAGTCCACGAAGTCGGCGATCTCGGCGACGGCTCGGCGGGCGTCGGGGTTGAAGTCGAAGGTGAGCTGGAACATGTGCAACGCACGGTCCCAGACCTGAACCCAGGCCGGCACCCCGGCGAAGGCAAGCTTGTCGGCCAGCACGAACGCGTCGTTGCGCAGCAACTCGTTGTTGCCGACCTGCAGCAGGAACGGCCCGAGCCCGCGCAGCTCTGCCTCCGGCGGCATCACCGGCAGCTCGCGGGTGCCGTTCACGGTGGCGAACACGCGGTAGATGAACATGAACGCCATGAAGGGGAAGAACGGGTCGCGGTGGCTGCGCGCGGCCTCGCGTTTGATCTCCATGTCCGACGACGTCAGCGGTGACATCAACACCTGAGCTGCGGGCGCCGGCAGCCCGGCATCACGTGCGGCGATCGCGGTGTTCACCGCCATCAGGCCACCGGCCGAATCTCCCGCCACCACAATGTGATCTGCGGTGAACCCGGCGTCGAGGACGCGGCGATAGGCGCACAGACCGTCGGCGACGGCCTCATCGATCCCGGCCAGCGGCGCCAACCGGTAGCCGACGTTGAACACCTTCGCGCCGGTGACCGCGGAGAGCTTGCTGGCGAAGCGGCGGTGGGAATTGAGGCCCAGTGTGATCAGTGCCGAACCGTGGAAGTAGACGATCACCCGGTTCGAGTCGCGCGCGCCCGGTGCCACCACCCACTCGGCCGGGCAGTCGGTCAACCGCTCCGGTGTCACCTCGGTGCCGGGCAGGGCCCGGATGTAGCGCATCGGCTGGTCGATGAGGTCGAGGCGCGCCCGCTGCAGAGCGGCGGGCCAGAACCGGTTGACGACCATGCCGACCAGGGTCAGCACTGCGATCGAGGTGCGCAAAAAGATCGCCGCGGCCGCAGCCAGCAGTCGAGCCTGCCAGGAGGCCGGACCGAAATAGGTCTGAGCCGGTCGTTCGCGCCATTCCGGAAAGTTCACAGTACCCAGGGTATCGGGTATTGGTCGACCGGATAAACCGGGACACCGTGACGGACCACCACGCCCGTCGTAGCGTGGAGTGGTGACCGCGCTGAATGCCCCGCACGATCTGCCCAAGACTCTCGGTGAGCTGCGTGCTGCCGGCCATCGTGAGAGGGGGGTCAAACAGGAGATCGCCGAGAACCTGTTGGCCCGACTCGCCGACGGTGACGATGCCGCAGCCATCTGGCCCGGCATCTTCGGGTTCGAAGACACCGTGCTGCCGCAGCTCGAGCGCGCGCTGATCGCCGGTCACGACATCGTGCTGCTAGGCGAGCGCGGCCAGGGCAAGACCCGGCTGCTGCGCGCGTTGAGCGGATTGCTCGACGAGTGGACCCCGGTGATCGCCGGCGCCGAGCTCGGAGAGCACCCGTACTCGCCGATCACGCCCGAGTCGATTCGCCGGGCAGCCGAGCTCGGCGACGACCTGCCGGTCGCGTGGCGGCACCGCAGCGAGCGCTACACCGAGAAACTGGCCACCCCCGACACCAGCGTCGCCGACCTGGTGGGCGACATCGACCCGATCAAGGTGGCCGAAGGCCGCAGCCTGGGGGACCCCGAGACCATCGCCTACGGCCTGATCCCGCGGGCGCACCGTGGCGTGGTCGCCGTCAACGAACTGCCCGACCTCGCCGAGCGCATCCAGGTGGCGATGCTCAACGTGATGGAGGAGCGCGACATCCAGGTGCGCGGCTACACACTGCGGCTGCCGCTGGACGTGCTGGTGGTAGCCAGCGCCAACCCTGAGGACTACACCAACCGCGGCCGCATCATCACCCCGCTCAAGGACCGCTTCGGCGCCGAGATCCGCACCCACTACCCGCTGGAACTCGACGCCGAGGTCGGCGTGATCGCGCAAGAGGCACACCTGAGCGCCCAGGTGCCCGACTACCTGCTGGCGGTGCTGGCTCGATTCGCGCGCTATCTGCGTGAGTCGCGCTCGGTGGATCAGCGCTCCGGTGTTTCGGCGCGCTTCGCGATCGCCGCCGCGGAGACGGTGGCGGCCTCGGCGCGTCATCGCGGTGCGGTGCTGGGCGAAACCGACCCGGTGGCTCGGGTGGTGGATCTGAGCACGATCGTCGACGTGCTGCGCGGCAAGCTGGAATTCGAATCCGGCGAGGAGGGCCGCGAGCAGGCAGTGCTGGAGCACCTGCTGCGCCGGGCTACCGCCGATACCGCGTCGCGGGCACTGGGCGGGATCGACGTGGGACCGCTGGTGGCGGCGGTCGAGAACGCGACGGTGACGACGGGCGAGCGCATTTCGGCCAAAGCGGTGCTGGCGGCGTTGCCGGATCTGCCGGTGATCGACGCCATCGCGCAGCGCCTGGGGGCGGAGTCCGACGGCGAACGCGCCGCCGCGCTCGAGTTGGCCTTGGAAGCGCTGTATTTGGCCAAGCGCATCGACAAGACTTCCGACGAGGGTGAAACCGTCTATGGCTAGATCTGATGGTGACGACCCGCTGCGCCCGGCTTCGCCGCGCTTGCGATCGTCACGAAGCCACGCTTCCCGGTATTCGGCCTACTCCGGTGGGCCGGATCCGTTGGCGCCGCCGGTCGACCTGGCCGAGGCGCTGGAGGAGATCGGCCGGGACGTCATGGAGGGGACGTCGCCGCGGCGGGCACTGCAAGAGTTGCTGCGCCGTGGCACCAAGAACCTGACTGGAGCCGACCAGCTGGCCGCCGAGGCGCAGCGGCGACGACGGGAACTGTTGCGCCGCAACAACTTAGATGGAACGCTGGCCGAGGTTAAAAGGCTGCTCGACGAAGCAGTGCTCGCTGAACGCAAAGAACTGGCCCGCGCGCTCGACGACGACGCCCGTTTCGCCGAGATGCAGATCGAGGGGCTGTCGCCGTCGCCGGCCAAAGCGGTGCAGGAACTGGCCGACTACGACTGGCGCAGCGGCGAGGCCCGCGAATCCTACGACAAGATCAAGGATCTGCTCGGTCGCGAGATGCTCGACCAGCGATTCGCCGGCATGAAGCAGGCGCTGGAGGGCGCCACCGACGCCGACCGGCAACGAGTCAGCGACATGCTCGACGATCTCAATGACCTGTTGGACAAGCACTCTCAAGGAAAAGACACGAGTGCGGATTTCCAGCAGTTCATGGACAAACACGGTGAGTTCTTTCCGGAGAACCCGCGCAATGTCGAGGAGCTGCTGGACTCGCTGGCCCAGCGGGCGGCCGCCGCGCAGCGCTTCCGTAACAGCCTGAGCGCCGAGCAGCGCGCCGAGTTGGATGCGTTGGCCGAACAGGCCTTCGGCTCGCCGGCCTTGCAACAGGCGCTGGGACGACTGGACGCACATCTGCAGGCGGCCCGTCCGGGAGAGGACTGGACCGGCTCGTCGGAGTTCTCCGGCAATAACCCGCTCGGGATGGGGGAGGGCGCCCAGGCACTGTCCGATATCGCCGAGCTAGAACAGCTGGCCGAGCAGCTGTCACAGGCGTATCCGGGCGCGAGCATGGACGACGTCGACCTCGATGCGCTGGCCCGCCAGCTCGGCGATCAGGCCGCCGTCGACGCGCGCACGCTGGCCGAGCTCGAACGTGCGCTGCTCAACCAGGGTTTCCTGGACCGCAGCTCCGACGGGCAGTGGCGGCTGTCGCCCAAGGCGATGCGCCGGCTCGGCGAAACGGCGTTACGTGATGTGGCGCGGCAACTTTCGGGACGCCGCGGCGAACGCGACCATCGTCGGGCCGGGGCGGCCGGCGAGCTGACCGGAGCGACCCGGCCCTGGCAGTTCGGCGACACCGAGCCGTGGAACGTCACCCGGACCCTGACCAACACGGTGCTGCGGCAAGTCGCCGGCGGTTCAGCGAG
>NZ_AUWR01000071.1 GCF_000455125.1 Mycobacterium sp. UM_WGJ | reverse complement strand
GCCGGGGGGATTCAGGGGGATTCAACTCGATGACGAACCCATCGGCCCCGTCATGGGCACCAGCTTCAGCTGGGACGACGGCAACGGCATCCAACACGGCTGGGCCGGACGATCACGCCCCTAACCCCCGCAACACGCCGACAGCCATACACACAATCTGGCCAATAACCCCCGAAAGGACCAACCCGAAAACCCCAGAAATAAACAACAGCCGAACCTACATCCGTAGGTCCGGCTATCGCCGATGTCCTGAGACATCACAATAGTAGCGGGGACAGGATTCGAACCTGCGACCTCTGGGTTATGAGCCCAGCGAGCTACCGAGCTGCTCCACCCCGCGTCGGTAGATATGACACTACCGAATGGGTGCCCACGCCGCCAAATCGCCTGGTCTGGCGTCGCCGCCGTCACCCGACCGACGCCGATTCACGTCGTCCTTGTCGGCCTAACCGCGCTATGCCATGCTGCATTCCGGGACCAAAAAAGCGGGAGGGGCAACGGATGCCCGGATTTCTCGACAACGTCGGCACCTGCTGGGCTACCGGATGACCGTCGGAGAGCTGATCGGCCTGGGCTTGTTTCTCGGTACGCCGTATCTGATCGTCGGGTCGATCTGGACGCTGACCCACACCGCTGCGCTGCACGGCATGCAAGGCCTGGACCTGGTGGTGTCCCTTCTTGGATCGATCGTGGCGTGGCCGGTGCTGCTGATCGCTAACGTCTGTATGCAGTGACGGCAAGGCGTAACCCCGCCCGCAACATCGGAGGCCGCTCGGATGATGTTTTTGGTACGGATCATCGATCTGGCCATGAGAATGCTCGGCGTCTCCCCCAAGTCACCTTCCCTGCACGCGGGCGAAACCCGGATCCACATAGGCCAATACACCCCACGCTTCGACGATGGTCCCGTCGATCTGACTGAGGCGCTGGATTTTTGGTCTGCGGCCGCAGCAGCCGCCAACGTCGTCATGCAGTTGAGCATGCCCGGGGTCGGCCACGGCGTCGTGGAGAGCCGAGTGGAATCCGGCGCGCTGATGGAGCATCCCTGGAAGCGGCTGCGCACCACCGCCCAGTACATGGCCGTCGCCGTATTGGGCAACGATCAGGAACGCACCGCCTACCGCGACGCGGTCAACGTCGCACACCGGCAGGTGCGCTCGACCGGAGACAGTCCGGTGCAGTACAATGCCTTCGATCAGGATCTGCAACTGTGGGTCGCCGCATGCCTGTTCGTCTTCTACGAGGACACCTATCAGCTGCTGCGCGGCAAGATGTCTCAGACCCAGGCGGAGGGCTTTTATCGCCACGCCTGGCCGCTCGGCACCACCTTGCAGGTCACCGCCGACCAATGGCCGTCCACCCGCGCCGAATTCGACACCTACTGGAACACCACCTGCCAGACCCTGGCGATGGACGACGTCGTCCGCGACTACCTCATGCGGCTGGTCGACCTGAAAATGATCAGCCCGATCTTGCGGGTGCCCCTGGCGCCCCTGCTGCGGTTCCTGACAATCGGCTTTCTGCCTCCGCACTTTCGTGAGCTACTCGGCGTGCCCTGGTCGCCGACTGAGCAACGCCAGTTCGAAAACCTGTTCCTGTTCGTATCATTCGTGAACCGCTTCATTCCCCGATTCATCCGAACCGTCAACTACACCGTGCTGATGGCCGACGTTCGCTATCGCATCCGCCGAGACAAGGCACTGATCTGATCATGGCTGACCACAACGACGACGGCCTGGGGCCCAACAGCATGCTGTGGCACTTCCTGGCCGACCGGCGCTACCTTTTCGTGCTCCCCAGGGCGGTGTGTCTGTTGCTGTTGCATCCCGGCATTGCCGCCGGCATCAACGAGCACGCCCTCATGCGCAAACGCATTTGGCTACACAAGAAACGCACCTTCACCCAGGCCGTCAACTACGCCTACACCGACGTGGACATGCGGCCCCAGATGCGGTTCTCCCACGAGCATGTCAAGGGCATCGACAGTCTCGGGCACAAGTACCACGCACTGAATCCCGACACGTTCCATTTTCAGCACAGCGCTTATGTCGAGTCCCTCGTCGTCATGGTGAACACCTTCATTCGTCGGCTCGACACCGACGAACATGAGCAGCTCTACCAGGAGTGCTGCGCGTGGTATCGCCGATATGGCGTATCGACGCGGCCGATGCCCGCGACCTGGCCAGAATTCGTCGAATACTTCGAAGATTACTGCCGCTCGCACCTGGTGGCCGGCGAACACTTCGAGCCGTTCCGCGAGCAGATTTTCGCCCCCACCGACTGGTGGATGCGCACCGTCCCCCACCCGGCCATCCGCGCCCTGCAGCACCCCCGCGCCGTGGAACTCACCGGGATCACCGTCAGCGCCGCCGACCGATGGTCACTGCGACAGTTCGTCCGATTGGCTCAGCTGTCCGCACTGACCCCTAGACACCACTGGAACGCCAAGGCACGCGCCGCACTCAGCACGGCGGCACAATACAAGCCGACAATGCCGCTGGGCGCCACGCGTCGCTGACACCACGCGGCGCCTGAGCGCCGCGCACGCTTACTTGGCGCTGTTGAACTTGGCCATCGCGTCGTCGAGGCGTTGCAGCGCTGCACCGTAAGCGGCGAAGTCACCGCGGTGCTGGGTATCGCGCACTGCGTTGAGCGCCGATTCGACCTCGCGCAGCGCCGCGGCTTTGGCCGGAGACAACGCGACCTCGGCAGCCGGGGGCGTCGGCACCGCCGCAACAGGCGGGGTCGCCGATGGCGGCGTCCCCTGCGTGGCAGCGCCGCCGTCGGTGGGTGCGATATCCGTGGCCGCTGCACTGGCACCCGGCCCGAACAGCCCGGTCAGCGCATCGGAGACTGTCGGCCCATAGCCGATCTTGTCGTTGTACATCATCGCCACCCGGATGAGCCGTGGGTACGACGACGAGGCATCGCTGGAACCGGGTGAGGCATAGACCGGTTCGACGTAGAGCAGTCCGCCCTGCGCCACCGGCAGGGTCAGCAGGTTGCCCCACCGGATGCGGTTCTGATTGTCGCGCCCGATCACACCGAGGTCTTGGCTGACCGTGGTATCGGTGGTGATCGCGTTATTGGCCAGCTTGGGCCCGTTGACCTGGCCAGGAATGGTCAGCACGGTGATCTTGCCGTAGGTGTCTGGATCCGAGCTGGCGCTGATGTAGGCGGCCAAATAGTCGCGCTTGAACCGGTTCATCGCACTGGTCAGCTGGAACGACGCCGAATTGTCGCCCTTGGCAAGGTTTTTCGCGACGATGTAGTACGGCGGCTGGAAGCTGCTGGCGGTCGGGTTGGGGTCCAGCGGCACATCCCAGAAGTCGGATGTGGAGAAGAACGTCACCGGGTCGTTGACGTGGTACTTGGCCAACAGCATGCGCTGCACCTTGAACAGGTCCTCGGGGTAGCGCAGGTGATCGGCGAGCTCGGGTGAGATCTCGGCCTTCGGTTTGACCGTGCCGGGGAACACCCTCATCCATGCCTGCAGTACCGGATCTTGCTCGTCCTGGGCGTACAGGCTCACCGTGCCGTCGTAGGCGTCGACCGTTGCCTTGACCGAGTTACGGATGTAGGACACCCGCCGGTCCGGCAGCAGCCGGTTGAACTCCACCTCTTTGGAATCCGCGGTGGCCGACGACAGCGACGTCAGCTCCGAGTAGGGGTAGTTGTCCAGCGTGGTGTAGCCGTCGATGATCCACACCAGGCGCTTGTTCACGATCGCCGGATACACCGTGGAGTCGGTGGTCAGCCAGGGCGCCACCGCCTGCACCCGGCTGGCCGGGTCGCGGTTGAACAGGATCTTGCTGTCCGCGCCGATCACGTTGGAGAACAAGAAGTTGCGCTCAGCGAACTTCGCGGCGAACACGCTGCGGGCCAACCAGTTTCCGACGCCTACCCCGCCGGCACCGGTGTAGGTGTAGTTCTTGGTCTCGGTGTTGGTTTCGTAGTCGTACTCACGGTCGGCGCCGTTGCGGCCGACGATCGCGTAGTCGGCGGCGGTGTCGGCGATCACCGGCCCGTAGTAGACGCGCGGCTGGTCGAGGCGGGCCGGTCCGTCGGAGACGACGCCACCGTTGGCTCCGACGACGTTGACCAAGAACTCCGGGTATCCGCCGTTCTGGTTGGGGTCGTTGGCGATACCGCGCACGGTGTTGGCCGGCGAGGCGATGAGCCCATTGCCGTGGGTGAACACGGTGTGCCGGTTGATCCAGTCGCGCTGATTGTCGATCAGTCGATCCGGGTTCAGCTCGCGGGCGGCGACCACATAGTCACGCAGCTGGCCCTCGTCGTCGCGATAGCGATCGATGGTGAGCTGGTCGGGGAAGAAATAGAAGTTCTTGCCCTGCTGAAACTGGGTGAACGCGGGGCTGACGATGGTGGGGTCCAGCAGCCGGATGTTGGAGGTGGTGGCCGCATCGGCGCCCACCTGCGCGGCCGTGGCGCGTGCGTCACCGCGGTAGTCGCGGTAGGTGACCACATCCTCGGTCAGACCGTAGGCCTGCCGGGTCGCCGTGATCGAGCGGGAGATGTACTCGCTCTCCTTCTGCGCCGCGTTCGGCTTGACGCTGAACTGTTCGACGATCAGTGGCCAGCCCGCGCCGACCACGACCGATGACAGCAGCAATAGCACCAGCCCGATCGCTGGAATCTGCAAGTCGCGCAGCACGATCGCCGAGAACACTGCGACCGCGCAGATCAGCGCGATCGCCAGCAGGATCATCTTGGCCGGCAGCACCGCATTGATGTCGGTGTAACCGGCTCCGGTGAACGGCTTGCCGGTGCGGGTGTGGCTGAGCAACTCGTAGCGGTCCAGCCAGTAGGCGCCGGCCTTGAGCAGCACCAGGGTGCCGATCAGACTGACCACCTGGATGCGGGCCGGACGACTCAGCGCGCCGGCCCGGCCGGACAACCGGATGCCACCGAAGACGTAGTGCGTCGTGATGTTCGCGATGGTGGCCAGCAGCAACGTGGCCAGCAACAGCCCGACCACCAGCCGGTAGAACGGCAGGTCGAAGGCATAGAAACCGAGGTCCTTGCCGAACTGCGGATCGGTGATCCCGAAGTCACCGCCGCGCAGGAACAGCTGGATGCGGACCCAGTAGCTCTGCGCGACGATGCCGGCCAGCACACCGATGCCGACCGGAATTCCGAACCCGAACAGCCGCAGCCGCGACAGCACCGTGGTGCGATAACGGGCCACCGGGTCGTTGACACCGTTACTGGGGACGAAGACCGGCCGGACCCGGAAGGCGGTGGCCATCGCGGCGAACACCATCCCGCCGACCAGCAGTGTCACCACCACGAACGTGATCAGGCGGGTCAGCAACGTCGTGACGAACACCGAGCGGTAGCCCAGCTCGCCGAACCACAACCAGTCGACATAGCCGTCGATCAGCCGCGGCCCCAACAGCAGCAGCGCGATCACGACGAAGGCGCTGCCGACCATGATCCGGCTGCGCGCGGTCAATTTCGGCATCCTCGCAGTGGGCCGCATCCCCACGTGCCACGCTCCCTAGCTCAGTTGTCCCTGACGGCCCCACTGTAGCCAACGAACACTCAGCAAGACGGCGGCTGACCTCCGTCGGTGATGGTTCGCAGCGCACCCACCGCCTGGGCGAGGCTGTCGACTTTGACCAGTTGCAGACCCTTGTCGTCGTTTCTGGCCTCGTAGCAGTTGTCGGCCGGGACCAGAAACACCGTCGCGCCGGCCTCGCGGGCCGCCATCATCTTGTGCGTGATCCCGCCGATCGCGTCGACCTGGCCGTTGGCCTTGATGACCCCGGTACCGGCCACGAAGTTCGGTCCGGCCAGGGTGCCGGTGGTGAGCTTGTCGACGACGGCCAGCGAGAACATCAGCCCCGCCGACGGGCCGCCGATGTTGGCCAGGTTGAAGTCGATGGTGAACGGCGCCCACGGGGCATCGAGGACGGACACCCCCAGGAATCCGTTGGGGCGGTCCTTGTTCTCTCCGAGCGTAATCCGCGCCGTACCGGGTGCGGCGTTCTTGCGCCGGTAGTCGATGGCAACCGTCTCGCCGGCCTTGGTGTCGGCCAGTCGCGCGGTGAACTGCTGCACGGTGTACACCGGTTCGCCGTTGACGGCGTCCACAGCGTCGCCGCGCTGCAGCGCGCCGGCTGACGGCCCCGGGTCCTGGACGTCGGCGAGGGTGACCGCCGACGGGTAGCGCAGGTAGCCCAGCGCGGCGTACTCGGCACTCTGCTCGGACGCGCGGAAGTCGGCGTCGTTGCTCTCGTCGACTTCCTGGCGGGACTTGCCGGGCGGATAGACCAGGTCACGCGGCATGAGCTGCTCGCGTCCGGACAACCACAGCGCCAGCGCCTCCCCCAGCGTCAGACCGTCGCGCTGGGAGACCGTGGTCATGTTGAGGTGGCCGGTCGTCGGGTGCGTGGTGGTCCCCTCGATATCGACCACCTGCTTGCCGTCGATCATGCCGAGGGTGTCGAACGTGGGACCCGGCCCCAACGACACGAAGGGCACCGTCACCGCCGTCAGCAGCACGCCGAACGCGACCACCGGCAGCACAGCCGCCAACAGCGTCAGAATCCGCCTGTTCACCCCGGGTATGGTAAACGCCCACTGCCCAGGCGGTAACGGCCCGACCACTGGCGGCCGTGTGTCGTACCGCCGGACGTTGCCGGTGGGTACGGTTGTGTCTATGGCTGATCTGCCCTTCGGTTTTTCTTCCGGGGACGACCCCGACCGCGAGCGAGGCTCCGGGCCCTCCGACCCGTTCGGGATGGGTGCTGGTTTCAACATGGCCGATCTGGGCCAGGTTTTTACCCAGCTCGGGCAGATGTTCAGCGGTGCCGGCCGGGTCAGCGCCGACGGCCGACCGGCCGGGCCGGTGAACTACGACCTGGCCCGACAGGTCGCGATCAAGTCGATCGGTTCGGTCGCGCCCGTCACCGCGTCGACCGCGACCGCCATCGGCGATGCCGTGCACCTGGCTGAAACCTGGCTTGACGGGGCGACTTCGTTGCCGGCCGGCACCACCAGTGGGGTCGCCTGGACGCCGGTGGACTGGGTCGAGCACACCATGACCACCTGGCAGCGCCTGTGTGACCCGATGGCCGAACAGGTTTCGTCGGTGTGGGCGTCAGCGCTTCCGGAAGAGGCCAAGAGTATGGCCGGCCCGTTGTTGTCGGTGATGTCGCAGATGGGTGGGTTGGCGTTCGGTTCTCAATTGGGCCAGGCGCTGGGACGGTTGTCCGGAGAGGTGCTGACCTCGACCGACATCGGCCTGCCGCTGGGGCCCAGCGGAGTGGCCGCGCTGCTGCCCGGCGCGATCGAGGAATTGGCCGGCGGATTGGATCAGCCGCGCAGTGAGATCGTCACCTTCCTGGCCGCCCGTGAGGCCGCCCACCACCGGCTGTTCACCCACGTGCCGTGGCTGTCCAACCAGTTGCTCAGCGCGGTGGAGGCGTACGCCCGGGGCATGAAGATCGACATCCGGGGTATCGAGGAACTGGCCCAGGGGTTCGATCCGGCGGCGCTGACCGATCCCTCGGCCATGAATGAACTGCTCAACCAGGGCGTGTTCGAGCCCAAGTCGACCCCCGAGCAACTCATCGCACTGGAACGGCTGGAGACCCTGCTGGCTCTGATCGAGGGCTGGGTACAGACCGTGGTCAATGCGGCGCTGGGCGACCGGATCCCGGGCACCGCCGCGCTCTCGGAGACGCTGCGCCGGCGGCGCGCCACCGGTGGCCCGGCCGAGCAGACGTTCGCCACGCTGGTCGGTCTGGAACTGCGCCCGCGCAAGTTACGCGAGGCCGCGGTGCTCTGGGAGCGGTTGACCACGGCGGTCGGGTCTGACGCCCGCGACAAGGTGTGGCAACATCCCGATCTGCTGCCCGAGTCCGCCGACCTTGACGAGCCGGCGGCGTTCATCGACCGGATCATCGGCGGCTCCAGCGACCTCGACTCGGCCATCGACCAGGCGATCGCGGAGTTTCAGCGCGAGGCCGGTAAGCCCGACGACACCGACGGCTAACGCACCCTGGCGGCGTCGGGTGGCGAGATGGCCTGCCGCCACGCCAGGGGATTGAGGTGGCGGTAGGGGTCCTTCGCGCGGACGTCGAGCAGGTCAGCCAAGATCCGCTCGAGCGACTGCTGCGCCCTGTCCCGCACGGTGGCAACCCATTCCTCGTTCGCGACGCGGGCGGGTTTGGCGGTGTCGATGGGCGCGCCGAAGCGCAGGTACATCCGCTGCGGTCGCGGGATGAGGGTTGGGCCGATGCCGCGCTGCAGGGGCATGGCCATCTCCGGCGGACCTGAAAGCCGTCGCGACAGCGCCACACTGAAGCGCTCCCAGCTGCCACCGCGAGGGCTCAGACTCCGGTAGACGTCATCGCCCCCCACCAGTCCGACCGGCACGATCGGATAGTCGTGTTCGACTGCGAGGCGCGCGAATCCGGTGCGGCCCTGCCAGCGCAGGGAGTACTCCTCCCCCTTGAACTTGGGAATCTCGCGACCACCGCCGGGGAATACCAGGATGGGCTCGTTGCGGAGCATCAGTTCGCGGACCGGTTCCGGGGCGCCCACCAGGGCCCCCGCAGCGGCGAGCAGATCTCGGGCCGGACCCCGCATGCGCCCGAACTGCCGATCCGTCAACGGCCGTACGCGTTGGCCGATCGCCCGCCGGACGTGGAACGGAATCAGCAGCGCTTCCACACTGGTCTGAGTGTGGTTGCCCACCAAGAGAAATCGACCATCACGGGGAAGGTTGTCGAGCCCTTCGACGTAGGGGCGGTACGCCTCGACAACGGGCGTGACCGCGTCGGCGACGGCCTCCACAGCGCGCCGCATGGCCTCGACTCGCGGCGGCTGGTTCAGGATCGCGGGGGTGTCTTGGAGGACGTGCATGCCCTCACATTACAGAACGAACTAGTTCGTATGGTTATGATCTTGCTGTGCGAAGGAGCACTTCCCAGCTGCGCGGCCAGATCCTCGACGCTGCCCGCGCCGAGTTCGCTCGCCATGGTCTTGCCGGATCGCGCATCGATCGCATTGCCCGCGCGGCGCAGGCCAGCAAAGAACGCCTCTACGCCCACTTCGGCGACAAGGAGGCACTGTTTCGGGAAGTGGTGGCCACCGACGTGGCGGCCTTCTACCGGTCGGTCACCCTTCGCCCCGACGCGGTGCCCGAATTCGCGGGCGATGTCTACGATTTGGGCAGAAACAGCCCCCAACACCTGCGCATGATCACCTGGGCCCGCCTGGAGGGGCTGACCCTCGACGAACCCCACGCCGACGGACAGCCGATCTTCGAGCACGCGGTCACCGCCATCGAAACCGCCCAGGCCGGTGGACACGTGGACAGCTCCTGGGAACCCCTCGACCTGCTGGCCCTGCTGTTCGGCATCGGTCTGGCCTGGGCCCACTCCCCCGAGCCGTACGAGACCCTCACCGACCCCGCCGTCATCGCACGCCAACGCCGCGCCGCCGTGGAGGCCGCGCGGCGCATCGCTTCGCGCCCCTGTGGATGACGGGAGGATCGCCGCCGGCCGGCATGGCAGGGTCACCCGCGTGAACAGGGTTGGTTCCGAGACCTCCACCTACACCCTCGATCCGGCGCTGCCGGTGTTACTGCGCCCCGACGGTGCTGTCCAGGTCGGCTGGGATCCGCGGCGTGCCGTACTCGTGCGGCCACCCCGCGGGATGAGCACCGCTGCACTGGCCGCCGTCTTACGGACGATGCAGATCCCGACCACGGTCGCGGCGCTGCGCCATGAGGCCGCCCAACACGGCCCGGTGGACGCCGCCGAGCTGGACGACCTGCTGGTCGAGCTGGTGGCGGCACGTGTCGCCGTCCGCGGCGCCGGGCCGCGCCGTCAGTGCCGCACCGTCTCACTGCGGGTGCACGGACGCGGTCCCCTGTCGGACCTGTTGGTCGAATCGCTGCGCTGCTCGAGCGCCGTGGTCCGGCACAGCAGTCATCCGCACGCCGCAGTCAGTGCCGCCGGGACCGATCTGGTGGTGCTGGCCGACTTCCTGGTTCCCGATCCACGGCTGGTACGTGAGCTGCACGCCGCGCGGGTGCCGCACCTACCGGTGCGGGTGCGCGATGGCACCGGAATGGTCGGCCCGCTGGTCCTGCCGGGAGTCACCAGCTGTCTGCGCTGCGCTGACCTGCACCGGCGAGACCGGGACTCGGCATGGCCTGCGGTGGCCGCGCAGCTTCGCCACACCGTCACCCACGCCGACCGGGCAACCGTACTGGCGACCGCGGCGCTGGCACTGAGCCAAGTCGAACGGGTGATCGCAGCGGTGCGCGGAGCCGCAACCGGCCCGGACCTGGCTGCTCCGCCGACCCTCGACTCCACCCTGGAGCTGGATTTGGCCACCGGATCGATGCTGACCCGGCGCTGGGTCCGCCACCCGTTATGTGATTGCTGACGTCACGATCGCCACTGAGAATTGTCACCGCGGTGACCGGCACCACAACAACGTCATGGATGATGGACGCGTGTCAGAAATCAAACGCGGAAGCGCAGCGCGCAATGCGAAGCTGGCCAGCCTGCCGGTCGGCATCGCCGGCCGGGCAGCACTCGGGTTCGGGAAGCGGCTGACCGGCAAGTCCAAGGACGAGGTCACCGCCGAGCTCATGGAGAAGGCGGCCGACCAGTTGTTCACCGTGCTCGGTGAACTCAAAGGCGGCGCCATGAAGGTGGGCCAAGCCCTGTCGGTGATGGAAGCGGCCATCCCCGAGCAGTTCGGCGAGCCCTACCGGGAGGCGCTGACCAAGCTGCAGAAGGACGCCCCGCCGCTGCCTGCCGACAAGGTGCACCGGGTGCTTGACGCACAACTGGGCACCAAATGGCGGGAGCGCTTCACCGAGTTCGACGACACCCCCATCGCCTCGGCCAGCATCGGGCAGGTGCATAAGGCGGTGTGGGCCGACGGCCGTCCCGTCGCGGTCAAGATCCAATACCCCGGCGCCGATGAAGCGCTGCGCGCCGATCTCAAGACCATCCGGCGGTTGACCGGCATCTTCAAGCAGCTGGCACCCGGTGTCGACGTAAAGGGCGTCGTCGACGAGCTCATCGAGCGCACCGAGATGGAGCTCGACTACCGGCTCGAGGCCGACAACCAGCGCATCTTCGCCAAGGCCTACGCCGGGCACCCGCACTTCCTGATTCCGAACGTGGTGGCAAGCGCCCCCAAGACGGTCATCCAGGAGTGGATCGACGGCGTCGGAATGGCCGAGATCATCCGCAACGGCACCGTCGAACAGCGTGACCTGATGGGCACCCGTCTGGCCGAATTCACCTGGGACGCGGCGCGCCGGCTGGAACTGATCCATGGCGACGCCCACCCGGGCAACTTCATGCTGATGCCGGACGGCCGGATGGGCGTGATCGACTTCGGTGCAGTGGCGCCGATGCCCGGCGGGTTCCCGCCGGAACTGGGTGCCTCCGTGCGCTACGCCCGGGACAAGGACTACGACAAGGTCATCGAGACCATGCGCCGGGGCGGCTTCATCCAGAAGGGCCAGACCGTCTCGGTGCGCGAGATCGACGAGATGCTGCGCCAGCATGTCGAGCCGGTGCAAGTCGAGGTTTTCCACTACACCCGCAAGTGGCTGATGCGGATGGCCGGCAAGCAGCTGGAACGCCCGGTCGAGCAGCTCAAGACCGCCCGCCAGCTAGACCTGCCGCCCAAGCTCGCGATGCCGATGCGAGTCCTCGGGTCCACCACGGCGATCATGTGTCAGCTCGACGCCCACGTCCCGATCAAGCGTCTCTCCGAGGAATTGGTGCCGGGCTTCGCCGATCCCGAAGACGTCGCGGTCGGCCCGTCGGCCTGATGCTGCGGCCGCTCACGCGGCCACCGGCTCCCTACGCGGACGGCCCCGCGGCCGCTTACGGCCAATGACGTTGCCCCGGTCGAGGATCTCGCCGCCCCACACACCCCACGGCTCGGCGCGCTGCAACGCCGCCGCCAGGCACTGCTGGCGGATCGGGCACTGAGCACACCGTGCCTTGGCCCGCTCCAGATCGGCCGGGTCGTCGGCGAACCACAGGTCGGGATCGCTGTGACACGGCAACTTCAGGGTTCTCGACATGGTGTGTACCTGCTTTCCGGTCGGTTCGTGAGGGTCGGATCCGGGCCGGTCGACGGGCTGCCGAGCAAAAAATAATGGCCACGGATCCTGGTTGGGTCCGTGGCCATCGGGGGCGGGGGCTGCTGTTAGGGCGAACCCCGATGCACGGACGCGTCTACGGCGGCGGCATGGCGCACCGCCGCCTCGGCAGCGGCGGCATGGCGCGCGCCGGCTACCCACAGGACGCTGATCGTGGTCATGGGGTCCGAGGCTAGCCGCTCGACCCACCGACCCACAACCGAATTACGACCGGCAGTGGCCGGACCCCGGTTTCAACCCCGGTTGCGGACCAGCTCCAGCACATCGGAGCCGAACTGTTCCAACTTGCGCGCTCCGATGCCCGGGATGGCCACCAGGGCGGCCTCGTCGCCGGGCAGCATCTCGGCGATCGCGGTCAAGGTGTTGTCGGAAAAGACGATGTAGGCGGGCACTTTCAGTTCGGTGGCAGTGCGCAGACGCCAGTCTTTGAGCGCCACCAGCAACTCGGTGTCGACATCGGCGGCGCAGGTCTCGCAGCGGCTGAGCATGATGGCCGCCGGGGTGGCCAGTGCCTTGTTGCAGATGCGGCAATGCTTCGGGGCGCCGCGGGCCCGGCGCTTGGTGGGGGTGGTGGCGGCGTCGGCCTGCGGGGCGATACCGCTGAGGAACCGCGACGGCTTGCGGCCGGCCCGCCCGCCCGGCGCGCGGGCCAGCGCCCAGCTCAGCGTGAGGTGGATCCGGGCCCGGGTGACGCCGACATAGAGCAGCCGGCGCTCCTCTTCGACGGCCTCGCTGTCCGCGCCGTGCGCCAGGGCGTGCGAGATGGGCAGGGTGCCATCGGCAAGGCCCACCAGAAACACCGCGTCCCACTCCAGGCCTTTGGCGGCGTGCAGGGATGCCAGCGTCACACCCTGCACGGTCGGCGGATGCCGGGAGTCGGCGCGCATCCGCAGTTCGGTCAGCAGCGCGGGCAGGTCGAGATCGGGGCGTTGGGCCACCTCGTCGTCGGCCAGTTCGGCCAGCGCGCCGAGCGCCTCCCAGCGCTCCCGGGCCTTGGCCCCGCTCGGCGGTTCGGCGGTCAGACCGAGCGGTTCCAGAACGGCCCGCACGGTTTGCGACAGCGGCCCGTCGACGCCGCGTTCGGAGGCCCGCTGCAAGGCGACCAGCGCCTGACGGATCTCCTGGCGGGTGAAGAACCCCTCACCGCCGCGCACCTGATAGGCGATGCCGGCCTCGGTGAGCGCCTCCTCGTAGACCTCCGACTGTGCGTTGATCCGGTACAGCACGGCGATCTCGGCCGGTGAGGTGCCGTCGCGGATCAGCCGGGCGATGGACTTGGCGACTGCCGCGGCCTCGGCGACCTCGTCGGGATGCTCGCGGAAGATCGGCGTCGGGCCGGACTCGCGCTGGCCGATCAGCTTCAGCTTGCTGCCGGCCACCCGCCCACGTGCGGCGGCGATCACCCGGTTGGCCAACGACACCACCTCGGGCGTGGACCGGTAGTCCCGCTCCAGGCGCACCAGGGCGGCGTCGGGGAACCGGCGGGTGAAGTCCAGCAGATAGCGCGGCGAGGCGCCGGTGAACGAGTAGATGGTCTGGTTGGCGTCGCCGACCACGGTCAAATCGTCGCGCTGGCCCAGCCAGGCCGTCAGCACCCGCTGCTGCAGCGGGGTGACGTCCTGGTATTCGTCGACCACGAAGCAGCGGTAGCGGTCCCGGAACTCGGCGGCCACCGCCGCGTCGTTCTCGATCGCGGCGGCGGTGTGCAACAGCAGATCGTCGAAGTCGAGCATCGCCACTTCGCCGCGGGCCTTCAGCGCCTCGTAGCCGGCGTAGACATCGGCGAGCTTGGCGGCCTCGATCGGGGTGTCGCGCCCGGCAGCTGCCGCCGCCTCCGGGTACTGCTCCGGCCCGATCAGGGACGCCTTGGCCCACTCGATCTCCCCGGACACGTCGCGCACGTCATCGTTGCTCAGCCGCAGCCCGGCATGGCCGGCGGCCCGCGCGACCACCCCGAACTTGCGGTCCAGCAGTTCCCAGGCGGTGTCGCCGACCACCCGCGGCCAGAAGTAGCGCAGCTGCCGGCGCGCGGCGGCGTGGAACGTCAGCGCCTGCACCGCGCCTACTCCGGCGGCAGCACCCGCGCCGGCCGCTGAACCCAATGCGCGTAGCCGCGAGCGCATCTCCCCGGCCGCACGCTGGGTGAACGTCACCGCCAGCACCTGCCCGGGCGCAACATGACCGGCCGCCACCAGCTGGGCGATCCGGTGGGTGATGGTGCGGGTCTTGCCGGTCCCTGCGCCGGCGAGCACGCACACCGGGCCGCGCGGCGCCAGTACCGCAGCACGCTGCTCCTCGTCCAGCCCGGCGATGAGCGCATCCATGGCGTCCATCTTGGCAGGCACCCCCGACGGGCCCAGACGCCGATTCGGGAATCATCGGGCGACCTACTAGGTTTGGGGAGTTATGAACCAGCTCGTCATGTACACGACCCAGTGGTGCGGCTACTGTCGGCAGCTCAAAGCGTCGTTGAAGAAGCTCGAGATCGACTACGAAGAGATCGACATCGAGCTGGACCCCACCGCTGCTGAGTTCGTCAGCTCAGCCAACGGCGGCAACCGCACGGTGCCGACGCTGCGTTTCGCCGACGGCTCGACGCTGACGAACCCCACCGGGCGTGAGGTCAAGGCGAAGCTGGAGCGGCTCGGCGGGTAGCGCCGTCAGCTCGATTCGGCCCAGGACTCGATGATCGTCCGGGCGATCGAGATCGAGCCGGGCAGCAGCAGTTTGGCATCCGGGTCGCCGCGGTTCCACGCCCCGGCGGACAGCGCAGCCCGCACTTCCTCGCGGGTGAACCAGTTCGCCTCGGTGATCTCACCGTCGCTGAACACGAATGTCTGCCCCGGGTCGGCGACGGCGTGGAAGCCGACCATCAGCGAGCGCGGGAACGGCCACGGCTGACTGCCGAGATAGGTCACGTCACGCACGGCCAGCCCCACCTCTTCGTGGACCTCGCGGATCACACAGGTCTCGAACGACTCGCCGGCTTCGACGAACCCGGCCAGCAGCGAGAACATCCGGACCGGCCAGTTGTGCTGACGGGCCAGCACCACCCGGTCGCCGCCGTCGTGCACCAGGCAGATCACTGCCGGGTCGATGCGCGGGAACTCCTCCACACCGGTGGCCGGGTTGGCGCGCGCCCAGCCGCCGCGCACCGGCTTGGTCGGTGTACCGTCGACGGCCGAAAACCTGGCGTTGTCATGCCAATTCAGCAGCGCGATGGCCGACGACACCAACTGGGCGCTGACGTCGTCGAAGACGTCGCCGGTGGCACGGATGTCCACCACCGAGACGTCGGCGCTGCTCGGGGCCTGCAGCGCGCCGCGGACCGCCCAGACGTGCCGACCGTCCTCGACACGGCCCAGGAACACCGCATCCGGGGGCGGTGTTTCGCCCAGTTCGCCGGCCTCGTGCAGCACCACCTTGCCGCCGGCGACCAATACCTGGTTACGGGGATCGACGCGCAGCAGCGCTGCCGATGACCAGCCGGCGACGGCCGCGTCCGTGTCAGTGCGCAACTGATCGGCTCGATCCGCCCCGACCCGCGACAGCAGGGGCACCTGGCGCAGCTGGAAGTTGCCCATCATTCCTCCCCGTGCCGACGCGCCGCGATCGTCATTAGTTGGTCACCGTACGCACGTAAAGCAGCCGGTCGCCGACCTCGATCACATCGACCTCCGGTGCATCCAGTCGCAGCAGCCGGCCCTCGCGCACCAGGGCCAGGACTATCTCATTGAGATGCTTGGCCGATCCGCCGACTTCCTGTTGTTCCACCTCACGTTCAGCGATGGCATAGCCGGCGTCGGGGGTGAGCAAGTCCTCGATGATCTCGACAACCCGGGGCGTGGTGGTGGCGATGCCGAGCAACCGTCCGGCGGTCTCCGAGGACACCACGACGGAGTTGGCACCGGACTGTTCCAGCAGATGCTGGTTCTCGGCTTCCCGGATGGACGCCACGATGGTGGCCTGCGGCGCGATCTCGCGGGCGGTCAAGGTGACCAGTGCGGCGGTGGCGTCGGAGCCGGTGGCCACCACGATCGCCGACGCGCGCTGAGCGCTGGCCAGCCGCAGCACATCCGAGCGGGTCGCATCACCGTCGACGGTCACCAGCCCGGCGGTCTTCGCCCGTTCGAGCACGGCTCGGTCGTTGTCCACCACGACGATGTCGCTCGGGGTGGTCTCGTCGTCGCCGAGCATCGCCGCGATCGCGGTCTTGCCCTTGGTTCCGTACCCGATGACGATGGTGTGGTCTTTCACTCTCTTCCTCCAACGCTGAATGCGAAACGCCTGCTGGGACGTCTCGGTGAACGCCTCGACGGTCGTTCCGACCAGCAAGATCAGGAAGGCGATCCGCAACGGGGTGATGACCAGCACGTTGATCATGCGGGCGAACTCGGTGACCGGCGTGATGTCGCCGTATCCGGTGGTCGACAGCGTCACCGCCGAGTAGTAAAGGCAGTCCAGGAAGCTCAACCGGTCGCCTTGCACGTCCTGGTAGCCGTCACGGTCGACGTAGACGAACAGCGTGGACACCAGCAGTGCCGCCAGTGCGATCAGGCTTCGGCGGTAGACGGTGCGGCCGGGACTGGACTGTCCGTGTGGCATGCGCAGCACGCCGACGAGCGCATAACTGGGTTGGGCGGTCAGCGTCTCGTCCAGACGCCGCAACCGCCGCCAGCTAGCTCCTGCCACGACGGGCGGTCATCGGTCAGCCTGACGCACGGACCCACTGTAACCACACCCGTCGTCAGGTGTTGAGCAGCGCGGCCAGGTCAGCCAGTTCGGGCAGCTCCTCAGCGACGACGGTGGTGCCGGACCGCACGTAGTGGAAGGCGGCGTGCACCTGTGCGGGCAGGCAGCCGGTCAATGCGGCCCAGGCCAGCCGGTAAACGCCGAGCTGGACGGCGGCGTGCCGGCGCGCCTCGGGTCCGTCGGGGGGCGCCCCGGTCTTCCAGTCCACCACGGTGACGCTGCCGTCGCGCTCGGCGAACACCGCGTCGATCCGGCCGCGCACCACCCGGCTGCCGATGGCCATCTCGAACGGCACCTCGACGGCGGTGGGAGTACGGGCGGCCCATGGCGATTCCAGGAACGCGGCCTGCAGACGGGCCAGCTCCTGCGCATCGGCGCGGGCGGTGTCAGCGTCGGCCGCGCCGGGCAGATCTTCGAGCTCGAAGAGTCGCTCGGCCCCATAGAGCCGCTGAACCCAGTCGTGAAATGCAGTGCCCAACAATGCATGCGGGTCTGGCCTGGCCGGTAGCCGGCGGCTCAGACGCTGCCCCGCGCCGGCGGGGTCGCGGCTCAACTCGACCAGGCCGCTCACCGAGAGCTGGTTGGGCAGGGCGCGGGTCTGCTGCGTTGCGGCCGTGGCGCGCTCGGCCAGCAAGGCGTCCACGTCGGCGGCCCACGCGCTGGCCGAGGGCTGGCCGGTCTGGGGTTCGCCGGCCTGCAGTTCCGCGACGACCAGTGCCGCGCCGCGTTCGACATCACCGCGCCGGCCGCCCAGCGGGTCAGCCGGCCATACTCCTTCGGTTGCGGTGTCGGACAACGGGTTTTTCTCTCCGCCGGCCGGCGCCGGCACCCAGTGCTCGACCACCCCGCAGGGCGTCCCCTCGTCGGCTGCGCTGTCGATCACCGCCTTGATCTCGGCGAGGAAATCCGACGGCCCGCGCGGCTTGGCCTCGCCGTGCCCCCAGTGGTGGCCAGAGATCAGCAGGGTGTCCTCGGCGCGGGTGACGGCGACGTAGAGCAACCTGCGCTCTTCGTCGACGCGCCGCTGGTCCAAGCGGCGCTGATGTTCAGAGATGGTGTCGGACAGCTGCTTTCGGTTGGTGACCGCATCGGTATCGAGCAGCGGGACGCCGTGATCGCCCAAGTCGGCGCGGTCGCCGCGCAGCAGCGGCGGCAGCTCGCCGACGTCGGAGAGCCAGGTGCGTCGCGACGCGGTCGACGGGAAAACCCGCGCCACCAGGTGCGGTATCGCGACCACCTGCCACTCCAGTCCCTTGGCGGCATGCACGGTGAGGATCTGGACGCGGTCGGCAGCGACCGCCAGTGCCGCGGGGGCCAACCCGTTCTCCACCGCGGCGGCGGCATCGAGGTAGCCCAGCAGACCCGGCAGCGCGGCCCGGGCCCCTGCCCCCTCGGCATAACCGGCCACCACGTCGGCGAAGGCGTCCAGTTGTTCGTTGCCGGCCGCCGTTGCCACCACCGGCTGCGCGGCGAGCATCTCGCAGTCCAAGCCCAGCACCCGGCGTACCTCGGCAACCAGGTCGGGCAGCGGATGCCACAGATGGCCGCGCAGCAGGGTCAGTTCCTCGGCGACGGCGAGGATGCGGCGGTATCCGACGGCCGAATAGCGCTCCGCCGGTCCGGGATCGGCCAGCGCGTCGGCCAGACACGGCGTCTCGGAATCCGGCCCGGCCGTGGCAGCGATCTCGGCGGCCGATACCGGCGCACTGGGTTGATCGGGCCGGGCCAGCTCGGCGGCGCGTCGCCACAGCGCGGCCAGGTCGGCGGCGCCGAGCCGCCACCGCGGGCCAGTCAGCACGCGCATCGCCGCCGCGCCGGCGGTCGGCTCTTGGAGCAGCCGCAACACCGCCACCAGGTCGGCCACCTCCGGCACCGACAGCAGCCCGGCCAGACCCACCACTTCCACCGGGAGGCCGCGGGCACGGATCGCCTCGGCCAGGGGCGCGGCGTCGGCGTTGCGCCGCACCAGCACCGCGGTGGTGGGCGGGGCCACCCCGTCGGCCTCGGCTTGCCGGTAGCGCCGCTGCAATTCCTCGGCGACCCACTCGTCTTCGGTGACCACGTCGGGTAGCAGCGCGACCCGCACGTCGCCGGGGGGCGCGGCCGGGCGTGGCCGGAGCGGTTGCACCGCGACCGAGCGCTGGCGTGCCTCCGCGGAGATCTCGTTGGCCAGGTGTAACACCTCTGGCGGGTTGCGCCAGCTGGTCCGCAGCTCCAGGGTGGGCGCCGGGCTGCCGTCGGAGAGCGGGAAGTCGGTGGCGAATCGGGGCAGGTTGGTCGCCGAGGCACCGCGCCAGCCGTAGATCGACTGGATCGGGTCCCCGACCGCGGTCAGCGCCAGGCCGTCGTCGGCACCGCCGCCGAACAGCGACGACAAGGCGATGCGCTGGGCGTGCCCGGTGTCTTGGTACTCGTCGAGCAGCACCACCCGGTAGGTGGCGCGCAACCGGGCGCCGACCGCCTCGTTTGACTGCGCCAGTCGAGCGGCCGTCGCCATCTGCGCGCCGAAATCCATTGCCCGTTCCGTGCGCATGCGCTGGTGTAGGGCCTCGATCAGCGGGACCAGTTCGGCACGTTCGGTCTGGGTGTCGAGCATCTTCAGCAGCAACTGGTTGGGTTCGGCACGCTGGCGCGGGCCCGGCGGCAGGGTGTGCACCAACCGCTCCAACTCCAGATGGGTGTGGCGCAGGGCGTCGGTGTCCACCAGGTGCTCGGCCAGCTGCCCCGCCAGCCGCACCACCATCGCGGTGACCGCTGCGGGATCCCGGTCGGTGTGCAGCTCCCCGGGGTAACCGCTGACCACGTCGAATGCCAGCTGCCACAGCCCGGTCTCGGTGAGCAGGCGGGTGTCGGGCTCGATGCCCAGCAGCAGCCCGTGCTCGCGCAGCAGTGCGCCGGCGAACGCGTGGTAGGTGCTCACCACAGGCGTCGTCGCCGGGGCACCGTCGATCCCATTCGAGCCGGATCTGTTCGGTTCAGCTGTCATCAGTCCGGCACCGGCCAATCGCGCCAGCCGGGACCGAACCCGGCGCAGCAGTTGACCGGCCGCCTTGCGGGTGAAGGTCAGTCCCAAGACCTGGCCGGGTTCGGCGTAGCCGTTGGCAACCAGCCACACCACCCGGGCGGCCATCGTCTCGGTCTTGCCGGCGCCCGCGCCGGCGATCACCACCAGCGGTCCCGGCGGCGCGGCGATGACCGCGGCCTGCTCGTCGGTGGGCTGGTGCAACCCGAGCGCGTCCGCCAGCTCGGCGGGGTCGTAGTGGTATCTCATGCGCCACACCCATCGTTGTGGGCCGGGCAGATCGGCCGGACCGGACAGTGCCGGCAGCCGTCATTGACTCGGGCGGTGAACTGCGGGCCGGCGGTGGCCACGGCCGCCTGCGCGATCCGCTCCCGCCAGTGCCCACCGGCGTCAGGGGTGAGGGGGTCCTGTTCGCGCTCGGTGGCCCCGGCGGTTCCGGGTTTGGCGGGATAGACCAGCCGGCCCCCGCCGGGCTGCTCGTCGGGCCCAACGAGCCCGGCTTCCACCGCCAGCTGGTAGACCGCCAACTGGGCGTGCTGTTGTGCGTCGTCCTTGCTGGCCGGCGTCTTCGCGGTCTTGACGTCGACGACTACCAGCCGGCCGGCCGCGTCGCGTTCGACTCGGTCGATCCGACCGCGCAGCCGAACCCCGTCCTCGCCAGCGTCGATCACGCCGTCGAAACCGACCTCGATGCCGACTTCGGTGAGTTCGCCCCGGGTTTGGGCGCGCCATGCCAGAAACGTCTCGAGGATGGCGCGATGGCGGTCGAGTTCGTTGGCCGAGTACCACTGCGACGTGAACGGCAACTGCTCCCATGCCCGGTCCAACTCGGCCTGCAGTTCTTGCGGGTTGCCCGCCGATTCGGCGACCAGTGCGTGTATCACCGATCCGATCGTCGAGCGCAGGTCGCGGCCGTCGGTTCCGCCGTGGCGTTCGGCCAGCCAGCGCAGCGGACAGTCCAGCAGGCTTTGCAGAGCCGACGGCGACAGAGTGACCGGTCCGTCGCCGGGTTGTCGAAGTGGCTTCTCGGTGCTCAACGGCACCACGCCATGCCAGCTCCGCGGATCGGCACCCGGCACCCCGGCTCGGGCAAGTCGCGCCAATTGCGTTGCCGCGTCAGCGCGTTCGGAATCGTTTACCGCGTTCTCCGGTGCACAGACCACAGCCCGCAGCCGGCCCACCAGCCCGGCCGCGGACAGCACCGGCGGAGCCACCACCGGTGGAGACGGCGCCGTTGCCCCCTCGCCGGTGGCGCAGGCTGCGAGTTCGACGAAGAACTCCGACGGGATCTGTTCTTCGGCGCTGCCGTCCCCCTCGCCATCGACGGCGGTGATCACCAGTCGGCGCCGTGCCCGGCCCAGCGCCGCCACCAGCAGCCGCCGCTCTTCGGCAAGCAGCGGGGCCCGAGCCGAGACCTCTTCCCCGAAGCCATGCAGGGTGTCCAGGAGCCGCTGGGTTCCCAGCACGCCGCCGCGCGGAACGGTGTTGGGCCACAAGCCCTCCTGGACTCCGGCGACCACCACCAGATCCCACTCGCGCCCGAGCGCGGCGTGTGCGCTCAGCACACCGACCGCCTCCGTGCCCGTCACCGACTCGGTGCGGGGCGCCGCCAGCTGCATCGCGGTGACGTATTCGACCAGACCGGTCAGGGTGGCACCGGCAGTGCGCGCCACATACTGCTCGGCGAGATCGAACAGCGCGGTCACCGCGTCCAGGTCCCGGCCGGCTTGAGCGCCGGCGGTACCACCGCGCTCGGCGGCTGACAGCCAGCGTTGTTGCAGACCGGACCGGTTCCAGGCCTGCCACAGCGTGTGGTGCGGATCGCGGCCGTCGGCGTGACTGCGAGCAGCGGCCTGCAGCACCCCGCGGACCCGGCGCAGTGCGCGGGCGTGCGCGGCCGGCAGCGCACCGGGAACACCGGTGAGCACTGCGGCGAGCCTCGTTGAACCGCCGGGTTCAAGCGGCGATTCCAACTTCGCCTCTCCTGCGTCGAGCCTCGTTGAACCGCCCGGTTCAAGCGGGATCTCCGGGCTGGCCGTACCGCGGCGCAGTGTGCGTTGCAGTTGCCGCAGCGAGATCGGGTCCACTCGCCCGATCGGCCCACTGAGCAAGGCCAGCGCCCGGGGCCCGTCCACGGCGTCTGCGGTGCACTCCAGCACCGTGAGCAGGGCGGCCACCGCGGGCTGTTCGGCCAGCAACCCCCCGCTGGCCGGCAAAGTGACCGGGATGCCGGCAGCGGCCAGGGCGCGGGGCAGCCGCGCGGCCGCTCGCGGCACCGAACGGACGATCACCGCCATCTGCGACCACGGCACCCCGTCGATCAGGTGGGCGCGCCGCAAAGTGTCCACGATCAGGGCCGCTTCAGCGTGGCTGCTGGCTGCGGTACGCACGCTCACCGCGCCGGCGTCGGGTCCGGTGCCCTCGATGCGACGCGTGGCGCTGGTCCCGGGCAGCCGCCCGGTGACGGCGCTGATGGCGTTGGCCACCGCCGGGGCGCAACGGTGCGACGTCGTCAGCGTCACCACCGGCACCCCGGCTCCGCCGGGTTGGGCGTCGTCGGTCAGCAGGACGGTGGGTTCGGCTCCGCGGAAGCCGAACACCGCCTGATCAGGGTCGCCCGCGATCACCGTGCGGTGCACGCCGGCGGCGAGAACCCGCACCAACCGGGCCGCCTGCGGGTCGAGTTGCTGGGCGTCGTCGACCAGCAGCAGCCGGATTCGGCTGCGTTCGTCGTTGAGCAGGTCCGGGTCAGTCGCGAACGCCTCCAGCGCGGCCCCGACCAACTCGGCCGCGCCCAACGCCGGCGTGGTCGCCTGGGGTGCCGCGGTACCGACCGCGGCGCGCAGCAGCATCACCTGCTCGTACTGCCGGGCGAAGCGGCCGGCGGCGGCCCACTCCGGGCGGCGGCACCGCTTGCCGAGCCGGACCAGCTCGGCCGGGTCGACGCCGCGTTCGGCGCAGCGCGCCATCAGGTCCCGCAGTTCGGTGGCGAAACCGTCGGTGGCCAGCGCCGCATGCAACGACGGCGGCCAGGCTGCGGCTCCGTCACCGGCGAGCAGTTCGCGGATCACGCTGTCCTGCTCAGCCCCGGTGACCAGCCGCGGCGGCGCGGCCTCGGCCCGCCGCGCGGCGCGCTGCAGCACCGCGAAGGCGTAGCCGTGCACGGTGCGCACGACAGATTCCCGGATCGCCTGGCCGGCGTCGGGTCCGGCGGCAGCCAGCAACGTCGCAGTCAGGGCTCCGCGGTCCGCAGCGGGAAGCCGGCCCGAACCCGTGAGCAGCAGCACCGAGTTCGCGTCCACGCCGGCGGCGACGTGGGCGACCGCCGTGTCGAGCAGCAGACTGGTCTTGCCGGTCCCGGGTCCGCCGAGCACCCGCAGGACGCCGCGCGCCGCCGGGTCCAGCACGGCGCCCGCTTCGGGTGTCCAGCGCTCATTCACCCCGCCATCACATCACCGGGGTCTGACAACTCCGGCCAGATGCGGGCTGTGTCGGCGCGGCGCGACCGGCCAACGCCACAGCAGCACCGGCAGCGACGACTCCAGCGATCACCCCCCTAGTACTCACCCTGTTCAAACTCGGCCTCTAGCAGCGACATTGCGGCTCCGCCGCCAACGGCGACATAGGTGAGCGACACAGGGTCTTCCCTGGACTTGGGGACATTCAGCACCGGGTTACCCAGGCCGACCCGCCGACCGAATGCCCCGGCTGGCAGCATCAGCGACGTGAGCGATCTCCTGCATGTGCACCGCTACGGACCGTCCGGGCCGGTCCAGATGCTGGCGGTCCACGGGCTGACCGGTCACGGGGCCCGCTGGCGCTACGTGGCCGACCAGCTGCCCGACATCGCCGTCGCCGCACCAGACCTGATCGGCCACGGCCACTCGTCGTGGGCGGCCCCGTGGAGCATCGACGCCAACGTCGCAGCGCTGGCGGCGCTGCTGGAGGACACCGCGGACGGCCCGGTTCCGGTGGTCGCGCATTCCTTCGGCGGTGCGATTGCGCTGCATCTGGCCGCAGCACGCCCCGACCTCGTCGACGCGCTGATCCTGCTCGACCCGGCGATCGGCCTGGACGGCGAGTGGATGGCCACGATCGCCGCCGCGATGCTGGCCTCCCCCGACTACCCCGATCCCGCGGAGGCGCGCGCCGAGAAAGAGAACGGTGCCTGGTCCGACGTGGATCCCGACCTGCTCGACAACGAACTCGAGGAGCATCTGGTCGCGCTGCCCACGGGCCGCTTCGGTTGGCGTATCAGCGTGCCCGCGGTGATGTCGTACTGGAGCGAGTTGGCCCGCGCGGTCGTGCTGCCGCAGTCCACGCCGACCACCGTCGTGCGGGCCACCCGCACCTCGCCGCCGTATGTGACAGCGACGCTCACCGACGGTTTGCGGGATCGGCTGGGCGCGAACTTCCAGCTGGTCGACTTCGACTGCAATCACATGGTCGACCAGGCCCGTCCCGCCGAGGCTGCCGCGGTGATCCGGGCGCAGCTGGCCCGGCGCTAGGGGCGCAGTCCGTGGCGGCCGTCACCGACGAACAGGTCGAGGTGGTGCGTGCGCTGATCATCAGTGTGCCCGCCGGCCGGGTCACCACATATGGCGATGTCGCTTCCGCGGCAGGGCTTTCCAGTCCCCGCATCGTGGGCTGGATTCTGCGGATCGACGGGGCGGATCTGCCCTGGCACCGGGTGCTCCCAGCGTCGGGACGGCCGGCGGATCACTTGCGCACCGAGCAACTGGAACGTCTTCGCGCCGAAGGAGTCCTGGCCGTCGGCGGGAAGGTGGATCTGCGCACGCTGCGACACCGGTTCTGACGGATCCGCATTCGGCGCCAAAGCCGAGAAAGCTAGAGCGCCAGGCGGACCAGCGCCGCAGTGCGGGCCAGACCGGGGAACGCCTCCTCGGTGGAGCGCGGATGCAGCGCATGTACGGCAAGACGGAACATCAACGCGCGCAGCAACATCTGCGGCCACTCGGGCAGCGTCTCCCACCGTTCGATCAGCCCGTCGTCGGCGTCACCCCACGACAGGGCGTCGACCACCACTACCCCGGCAGCCCACGAGGCGGGCCGCCAGTAGGGCGTGATGTCGGTGATGCCGGGCGCCGCGGCGCCGGAGAACAGCACCGTGCCGTATAGGTCGCCGTGCACCAACTGGCTGGGACTCCTGGTGGGCTTGCGCAAAGTGGCCAGCTGGTTGATCAGGTCGATCGACCGCTGACCGTCCACCGAGCCCGGAGCCAATCGTGCACCGGCCTGCAGCGAGGCGAACGGCCGTTCCTCCCAGGCCGCCCGGTCCGCGGCGATGAACACGTCGACGTCGGCCCACGGCGCCACCGGTGCCTGGGTCAAGAATCGGGGCCGCTCCAACTTGGAGGTGGCCTCGTGCAGCCGAACCGCCGCCGACACCACCTCGTCGTGGCGCGGCTCGGGGCTGCCACCGACGAAGGTGTCCGCGCGCCAGCCCGACACCACATAACGTCCGTCGGTGGACCGCACGGGGCGGGCCAGGCGGATGCCGTCGGCGAACAGGGTCTCGCGGACTTTAGCCGACCACGCGGCCCTGGCATGGTCGGCGACCATCGACAGGACCACTTCCCCGCACTTCCAGCCGTCTTCCCAGCCGGCACCAAGCGGTGTGGGCGAAACGTTGCGAATACCGAACGTCGCCAGCACATGTTCGGGCGGCGGCTCGATGGTCACGCGATAAGACTAACCGCGGTGATCGCGAGCGCGGCGGAGCCGGGCGCGGCGGGTCACCGCCAAAAGCACCGGTGATCGCGAGCGCGGCGGAGCCGGGCGCGGCGGGTCACCGCCAAAAGCACCGTGCACCGGGTCTATAGCGCTAATACATGACCATATCGGGCTGCATCTGCTTGGCCCACGCCACAATTCCGCCCTGCAGGTGGACCGCGTTGGCAAAGCCGGCCTTCTTCAGGGTGGCTAGGGCTTGCGCCGAACGGATCCCGGTCTTGCAGTACAGCACCGACATTCGGTCCTGCGGGAGTTTTGCCAGCCCCTCACCGGTGTTGATCGTCGACTGCGGGACCAACTGGGCGCCCTCGATGCGGTTGATCGCCCATTCTCCCGGCTCGCGCACATCGATCAGGGCCAGCAGTTGCCCGGAGTCCAGCAGCTCGCGCAGCTCGGCGGGAGTGATCGTGGACCCGGCGGCCGCAGCGGCGTCATCCTCGGGAACTACGCCGCAGAACGCGTCGTAGTCGACCAATTCGGTGATCGCCGGTGTGGCGGGATCCTTGCGGATCGCAATGGTGCGGTAGCTCATCTCCAAGGCGTCGTAGATCATCAGCCGTCCCAGCAGCGATTCTCCGATACCGGTGATCAACTTGATCGCCTCGGTGCCCATCACCGACCCGATCGAGGCGCACAACACGCCGAGCACTCCGCCCTCGGCGCACGACGGCACCATGCCTGGCGGCGGGGGCTCGGGATACAGGTCGCGGTAGTTGAGACCGCGCTCATTGCCGGCCTCATCGGCCGGGGCGTCCTCCCAGAACACCGACACCTGGCCCTCGAAGCGATAGATCGAGCCCCAGATGTAGGGCCTGTGCGCCAACACCGCGGCGTCGTTGACCAGGTAGCGGGTGGCGAAGTTGTCGGTGCCGTCCAGGATCAGGTCGTACTGGCTGAACAGGTCGACGGCGTTGGAGCGGTCCAGCCGTACCTGGTGCAGCTGCACGCGTAAGAGCGGGTTGACCTCGGCAATCGAGTCCCGGGCGCTTTCGGCCTTGGTGCGGCCGATGTCAGAGACACCGTGGATGACCTGGCGCTGCAGGTTCGACTCCTCGACGATGTCGAAGTCGACAATCCCGAGGGTTCCGACGCCGGCGGCGGCCAGATACAGCAGTGTCGGCGCACCCAATCCACCGGCACCGATCACCAGCACCCGAGCGTTCTTGAGTCGCTTCTGCCCCTGCACGCCGACATCGGGAATGATCAAGTGGCGGCTGTAGCGCGCTACTTCCTCCCTGGTCAGCTCGCCGGCCGGCTCCACCAGCGGCGGCAGTGATCTCGGCACCTGGCAATCTCCTCAACGTCGGGTCCGCCCACCCATCACAGCAGCTGGTGGGGGCAACGACAAACCGCGCGCGAAGCTTCCCGAAGGCAGCCCGACCGGCTCAGGCAATCGGAGCCGGCCAGGGGTTGAAGCGGCAGGTCTTTCCGTCGGGCTTGACCCAGTCCGGGTCGAACTTCGCCGCGTCGTCGTTGGAGGTGCCGAACGTCTGCTGCATCATCACCGGCGCCAGCCCGTCCTGCTTGTCGCACGGTTCGTGGTGCTGGTAGCCGATGGCGTGGCCGACCTCATGGTTGATCAGGTACTGCCGGTAGGACCCGATGTCGCCCTGGAAGGGCACGGCACCGCGAACCCAGCGGGCTTCGTTGATGAATACCCGCGGCTCCGACTTGGCCCCGTATGCCGGGTTATAGCAGGACGCCTCCAGCGGAATCTCGTAGCCGCAGCCCTCCCGGACCGTGATCGGCGACGTCAACGAGATCCGGAAATCGGGGGTGATCGGGCTGCTGGCGTCGACCCGTACGAACCCGATCTGCGGGGTATGCGTCCATCCCTTGGGGTTACGCAGGGTTTGGTCGACCATCCGGGCGAATGCCTCGTCGCCGCCGAACGCGGTGGTGTCGATGCCGTTCTCCACTTCGATGGTGTAGGCGAACACCTTCTCGGTGCCCTGCCCGAATTCCGGCTCGATGCCCGGGATGACGTGCCAGGACATGTCGCCGGCTTCGGTGAACGGGCCGCCGTTGGGCAGCACACCGGTGGGCAGGTTGACGTCGAACTCGGTGAGGCCGCGCGGTGGTGCGCCGATGATCGAGGTGCCCGCCGATCCGATCGTCGGCGGCCCCTGAACCGTGTCATCGGCGGACTGGGTGCGCACTCCAGTACCGGTCACCGTCTGATACACCACCACGACGGTGAGAGCCATGAGCACCGGCAGCGCGTACGCGCGCCACCCGTAGGTGGAGACGAACCTGCCCAGCCAGGTCTGCTTGCGCCACTGGCGGTGCACATCACGGTCGGACCGCAGTCGCCCGGCACCGGCGGCGAGCGGGTCACGCTGGGCGCGCAATGGCTCGCGGAAGCGATCCCGCAGCACCGGGGCTCGACCGCCGCCGCTCCGCCCCGGGTCGTAGGTCACGGTCCCAGAATGGCACAAGGTCTGCGAGCTGGGACTCTGCGGCACGCCAGGAGGGCACTGCGAGGACTTCGAAATGCTGATCGATGCCGGACTGGCGGATGTCGCTGGTGGAAGTGACGGGTGTAGCGCGTAGTCTCGCTCTCACCCACCGGCCGTCGCGGACCCAGTCCCAGGCGTCCGGCCGAACGAGATTGAGGAGTCGATGAGCAAACCGATCGACACGGCAGAGCGGGACGGCGCACAGCCGTCCGGCCGTCGCTCGAGCGGCGCCAAAGCGTCGACTACCGGCGGCCGTCGCGGCAGCCGGCTCCCGCGCGACGAGCGACGCGGTCAGCTGCTGATCGCCGCGAGCGATGTATTTGTCGAACGCGGTTACCACGCTGCCGGCATGGATGAGATCGCCGAGCGGGCCGGTGTCAGCAAACCGATCCTCTACCAGCACTTCGCGTCGAAGCTGGAGCTGTACCTGGCGGTGCTGGCCCGGCACGTGGAGAACCTGGTCTCCGGTGTCCGTCAGGCATTGCGGACCACCACCGACAACCGTCAGCGGCTGCGGTCCGCGGTGCAGGCTTTCTTCGACTTCATCGAGCACGACAGCCAGGGCTATCGGCTGATCTTCGAGAACGACAATGTCGCCGAGCCGCAGGTAGCGGTCCAGGTGCGGGTGGCCACCGAGTCGTGCATCGACGCGATTTTCGACCTGGTCAGCCATGACTCCGGCTTGGACCCGCACCGCGCCCGGATGGTCGCGGTCGGGTTGGTCGCGATCAGCGTCGACTGCGCCCGGTACTGGCTGGACAGTGACCGCCCTATCTCCAAGGATGACGCCGTCGACGGTACGGTGGCGTTCGCCTGGGGCGGGCTGTCACACGTGCCGCTGACCCGTTAAGCGGAACTGGCCCCGGCAGCGACGTCGGCACCAATCCCGAAACCGACCCGCCGACTGTCGGCGACACCGATCTCCACGTAAGCGATCTTGGCGGCCTGCACCAGGAAGCGGCGGCCTTTCTCGTCGGTGAGGGCGAGCAGTCCAGCACCGTCTGCGCCCTTGCCCAACGCGGCGCCGACCAGCTTCTCGACCTCATCGGGCGTCTGCGCACTGTTGATGACCAGTTCGCGCGCGCTATCGGTGACCCCGATCTTGACCTCCACGCCTGCCCCTTTCGTTTGCGTTGGGCGTTGCTAAGCAGGCTAGTGGACGGCGGCCCGGTTGGTGCGCACCGGCCGTTCGCCCTCGGCGATAACGCGCTGCGTGGCGGCGGGCTAAGCCAGACCCAGCTCGCGCATGCGCTCGTCGTGGGTGTGTTGCAGGCGATTGAAGAACCCGGCCAGCTGGGCCAGTCCGGCCGCCCCCGACACCACCAGGTCGGCGAGTTCGTCGCGGTCGGCCAACACGTACTGGGCCTGGGTGATCGCCTCACCGAGCAGCCGACGCGACCACAACGCCAGCCGGCTGCGCTGCTTGTTGCTGGCCGTGACCGCGCCGCGTACCTCCTCGACGACGAACTGCGAATGCTTGGTCTCGGCGAGCACCGCACGCACCACGTCGCCCACCTCGTCGGGGAGTCCGTCGGCGATCTGCAGGTAGAAGTCGGCGGCCATCGCGTCGCCGATGTAGGTCTTGACCAATGCCTCCAGCCACGTGCTGGGCATCGTCAGACGATGGTAATTATCAAGGGCAGTAGCGTATTTCGACATTGCCGCGACCACGTCGACACTGCGGCGCTCGAGAGCTTCACGGAGCAGTTCGAAGTGGCCCATCTCCGCGGCGGCCATCGCCGCCATCGAGATCCGGCCACGCAGATCGGGCGCCATCCGGGCTTCGTCGGTGAGCCGGTAGAACGCGGCCACCTCGCCATAGGCCAGTACCGCGAAAAGCTCGTTGACCCCAGGATGATCGGCGGACAGCCGCGGCGGGGAAGACTGCGCTTCCGCGTCGGCGGAGGGAACCGAATTCATCACCACACTGTATGCGTTCCGCGGCAATGGACCGATGCCCGGCCCGACCAGGTAGGATCATGCTCAGGCAGTGCCTATTCGGTGCTGCCGCGCAATGTGCGTACACGTGGTTGGCCCGCCTCCTCGGCGAGTGCAGGGCCCCCGGCGGTGCCTCCGAATATGGGCAAAGTATCGACCGTCTCCAGTGTGTGCGCCCCGACCCGCACCGCGATCGACTGACATACCGCGCCGACTTCGAAAGGCATCTGCCCGCGCATGACCCCATTGATCTCAACCACCGTTCCCACTACCCCTCCGAGCTTCGCCGAGCTGGGCGTCCGCGACGAGATCGTCCGCGCACTCGCCGAGGACGGCATCGAGCACGCCTTCGCGATCCAGGAGCTGACGTTGCCGCTGGCCTTGGCCGGCGACGACCTGATCGGCCAGGCCCGCACCGGCATGGGCAAGACCTACGGCTTCGGCATCCCGCTGCTACAGCGGGTCAGCACCAGCCCGGACCGGCCGCTGACCGGCGCACCGCGAGCGTTGGTCGTGGTGCCGACCCGTGAGCTGTGCATCCAGGTCTCCGGCGACCTGGCCGACGCGGCCAAATACCTGACCGCCGGGGACCGCCCGCTGTCG
This sequence comes from Mycobacterium sp. UM_WGJ, assembly GCF_000455125.1. GTDB lineage: Bacteria > Actinomycetota > Actinomycetes > Mycobacteriales > Mycobacteriaceae > Mycobacterium. The sequence goes on along the minus strand of NZ_AUWR01000071.1, from coordinate 55,764 downwards.
GTGCAGGCCATCTACGGCGGCCGGCCCTACGAACCGCAGATCGAGGCGCTGCAGGCCGGTGCCGACGTGGTGGTGGGCACCCCGGGCCGGCTACTCGACCTGGCCCAGCAGGGGCACCTGCAGCTGGGCGGCCTGTCGGTGCTGGTGCTCGACGAGGCCGACGAGATGCTGGACCTGGGCTTCCTGCCCGACATCGAGCGCATCTTGTCTCGTATCCCCGACGACCGGCAGTCGATGCTGTTCTCGGCCACCATGCCCGGCCCGATCATCACGCTGGCCCGCAGCTTCATGAACCAGCCCACCCACATCCGGGCCGAGGCGCCGCACTCTTCGGCGGTGCACGACGCCACCGAGCAGTTCGTCTACCGGGCCCACGCCCTGGACAAGGCCGAATTGGTGGCGCGGGTGCTGCAGGCCCGTGGCCGCGGAGCCACGATGATCTTCACCCGCACCAAGCGCACCGCCCAGAAGGTCGCCGACGACCTCAATGAGCGCGGGTTCAAAGTGGGCGCGGTGCATGGCGACCTCAACCAGGTAGCTCGCGAGAAAGCACTCAAGGCGTTCCGCACCGGCGACATCGATGTGCTGGTGGCCACCGATGTGGCCGCCCGGGGCATCGACATCGACGACGTCACGCACGTCATCAACTACCAGTGCCCCGACGATGAGAAGACCTACGTTCACCGCATCGGCCGCACCGGACGCGCCGGAAAGACCGGCGTCGCCGTCACCCTGGTCGACTGGGACGAGCTGGCCCGCTGGACGCTGATCGACAAGGCCCTCAACCTGTGCTGCCCGGACCCGGCGGAGACCTACTCCAGCTCGCCGCACCTGTTCACCGAGCTCAACATTCCCACCGACGTCAGCGGCTCCATCGGCCAGACGCGCCGGTCACCGGCCAAGCGGTCCGAGGACGAAACCCGCGAGACCGCAGCGGACCGCCAGCGGGCGCCCCGCAACCCGACCCGGTCTCGTCGGCGCACCCGCGGTGGTAGCCAGGCGAGCGCCACCGACGGCGCCCCGCAGAACGCCGAGGCGGGTGAGCCCGGCACCGCCGCGAACTCCGAGGCCACCGGGCCCAGTGCGCCGCGGCGCCGTCGCCGCCGTCGCCCGAACAAGACCGCGGCCGCTGCCGCTAACGGCGGCTGAGCTAGACCGCTGAGATGGTACGACCCGAGCGCCGCACCTCCGGTGATCTGGTCGCGGCGGCCTTGATCGCGGTCGTGATCGTTGTCGTCGGAGTGGTCATCTGGTGGACCAGCGATGCCCGCGCCACGATCAGCCGGTCGGCGTCGGACTCGGCGACCAATCCCCCGTCGGCGGCGATGGTGCCCGCGGCGCTGTCGCAGCTGTGGACAGCGGCCAGCCCGGCAACCTGGGCGCCCGTGGTGGTCTCCGGCACGGTGATCACCGGTGACGGTCCGCGGATGAGTGGTCGTGACCCGGCCACCGGCGAGGAGCGCTGGAGCTACTCCCGCGACGTCGACCTGTGCGCGGTGTCGTGGATCTACCGCTACGCCGTCGCGGTCTACCCCGATTCCCGCGGGTGTGGCCAGGTCAGCGCGGTCGTCGCTGCCGACGGCCTGCGGGGACCGGCCCGCACCAGCTACGCCGACCGGGCCGTACGGGTCTCCTCTGAGGGCAGCGCGGTGCTCTCAGCCGGCGCCACCCGCCTGGAACTGTGGCGTTCAGATCTGGTGCGAGTGATGTCTTACGGGGAGATCGACGCTCGGGTGAAACCTTCGGCGCGCGGCCGAGGGCAGGGCTGCGCCCTGGTCTCGGCAGCGGCGGCCTCCTCGGCGGTATCGGTGCTGGAGTCCTGCGCGGGCCAGTCCGATCTGCAACTGACGCTGCTGCGCGCGGGCAAGGAAGAAGACGAGCCGGAGACCCAGCACGTCGCCGAACGCGGAGTGACCGCGGACTCCGGCGCCCGGGTGCTCGCGGTGACCGACTCCGACGCCGGCACCAACACCGCGCTCTATCTGCCCACTCCGCAGCCTCGTATCGAGGTCGTCGACCAGACCGGCACCACGATCGCCAAGACCATGCTGCCGGCCAAACCCAGCCCCGCCAGCGCCGCACTGCCGGTATCGCGGCCCACCGGGTTGATCTGCTGGTGGACCGGCGATGCGGTGATGGTGTTCGACTCCGGAACGCTGACCTACCGCTACACCATTCCGGCGTCGGGTGCCGCGGTTCCGTTGGGGCCGGCAGTACGGATGGCCGATCGCCTCCTGATACCGGTGACCGACGGGGTCGGCGTCTTCGACCAGAACACCGGCGCGCCGGAACGCATCATCCCGGTGAGCCGCCCGCCCGGGGTCTCGACCGTGTTCCCGGCGGTGTCGGGCCCGACGGTATTGGAGCAGCGCGGCGACGCCGTCGTCGCGCTGGGCTGATGGCGGCGGCTCCGCCGCGCTTGCGATCACCGCTGGGTTAATGGCGGCGGCCCGCGGCGCCCGGCTCCGCCGCGCTTGCGATCACCGCTGGGCTGATGGCCCCGCTAGACCTCGGGAGTAAACGTGGGCAGCGACTTGCCGTTCTTCCAGTACTTGAGCAAGGCCTCGGCCAGCTGACGGTAGGCCTGCGCGCCCTTGTTCTTGCGCCCGGCGATCACCGAGGCACCCGATGCACTGGCCTCGGCGAAACGCACGGTCCGCGGGATCGGCGGAGCCAGCACCGGCAGGTCGTAGCGGTCGGCGATGTCGAGTAACACATCGCGACTGTGGGTGGTGCGCGAGTCGTAGAGCGTCGGCAGGGCACCCAGCAGACGCAGCTCGGGGTTGGTGATCTGCTGGACGTCGGAGACCGTGCGCAGAAATTGGCCGACGCCTCGATGCGCGAGGGTCTCGCATTGCAGGGGCACGATCACCTCGCCGGCCGCGGTAAGGCCGTTGAGGGTCAGCACACCCAAGGACGGCGGGCAGTCGATGACCACCACATCGAACTCGTCTTCGAGCTTGGCCAGCGCCCGCTGCAGAACGTACTCGCGGCCGGCCCGCATCAGCAGCATCGCCTCAGCGCCGGCCAGGTCGATGTTGGCCGGCAGCAGGGTCATCCCCTCGTCGGTCGGCACCAATGCCGTATTGGGTTCCACCTCGCCGAGCAGCACTTCGTGCACCGACACCGGCAGCTTGTCGGGATCGTGGCCCAGGGAGAAGGTTAGGCAGCCCTGCGGGTCGAGGTCGACCAATAACACCCGCCGACCCAGCTCGGCCATCGCCGCACCCAGCGAAGCCACCGTCGTGGTCTTGGCCACGCCGCCCTTCTGATTGGCAACCGCCAAGATCCGCATCCCCGTCACACCGACATACTGGCACGGCTTAGCCCTCGGAGCACCAAACGCGGGTCGGTGTCCGCCGTCGGGCAGAATCGACTGACGTGGGGATCGAGGAGCACCGACTTCTGCTGCTGCGCCACGGGGAAACCGAGTGGTCCCAAAGCGGCCGGCACACCGGGCGCACCGATCTGGAGTTGACTGAGGTGGGCCGGCGTCAAGCCGTCGCCGCCCGGGCAACGCTGACAAAGCTGACGCTGGACAACCCGCTGGTGATCTGCAGCCCGCGCCGCCGCGCCCGGGTGACCGCCGAGCTGGCAGGGCTGCACGTCGATGAGAACTTCGACGACCTCGCCGAGTGGGACTACGGCCGCTACGAAGGGCTGACCACCGCGCAGATCCGCGAATCCGAACCCGACTGGCTGATCTGGACACACGGCAGTGCCGGCGGTGAGACGGTGGCGCAGGTCAGCGACCGCGCCGACCGCATGGTTGCGTTGGCGCTGCGACAGCTCCCCTCGCGTGATGTGGTGTTCGTCGGACACGGCCACTTCTCCCGGGCTGTGATCACGCGGTGGCTGGAGCTGCCGTTAGCCGATGGCGCACGAGTCGCGATGGCGGCGGCCTCGATGGCCGTGTGTGGCTTCGAGCACGGAGTGCGCCAGCTCATCGCGCTCGGCCTGACCGGACCTCAGGCCGCAGGGCTGTGACAACACTGCCACCGAAGTTCGTCCTTTCCGGACCCTCCGGGACGCTGTCGGCCGACGCGATGACCGCCGGGTTCACCGATGTCACCGCCGCGCAGGCCGCATTGTCGCGCGGTGATGCACCAATAGTGTTGGGGGCGCTGCCTTTCCGGCCCGATTCCGCCGCGGCCCTGTTCGTCCCGCGCGAGGTGCGACGCGAAGAGGCGCTGCCGCCCGCACGCGATGCGGCGCTTCCCGCGGTCCACGTGGTCGCGCAGATTCCGCAGCCCGACGAGCATCGAGCCCGGATCCGCCGGGCCCTGGACGAACTGACCGCACCACGAAGCGCCCTGCGCAAGGTGGTGCTGGCCCGCGGGCTGCGCCTGGCCGCCGATGCCCCGCTGGACGCCGATACCCTCCTGCACCGGCTGGTCGCCGCGGACCCGAGCGGCTACGGCTACCTGGTCGAGCTGAGCGCGGCCGGGCAGGCCTACGCCGGCACGGTCCTGGTCGGCGCCAGTCCTGAACTGTTGGTCGCCCGCGAAGGCGACCGAATCACCTGCCGGCCCTTCGCCGGTTCGGCGCCGCGCTCCCCCGATGCGGTAGTCGATGCCGCCAACGGAGCCGCGCTGGCCGAGTCCGGCAAGAACCGCCACGAGCATCAACTGGTCGTCGATCAGTTGCGTGCGGCCCTCGAGCCACTGTGCGTGGAACTCGACATAGCGCCGGAACCACAGCTCAGCAGGACCTCTGCGGTGTGGCACCTGAACACCCCGATCACCGGTCGACTGCGCGACTGCTCCACCACTGCACTGGATTTGGCGCTGGCACTGCATCCGACGGCCGCGGTCGGCGGGCTTCCGACCGCCGCCGCGGTGGATCTCATCACCGAACTGGAGGGCGACCGGGGCTTTTACGCCGGCGCGGTCGGCTGGTGCGACGCCGCCGGTGACGGCCGCTGGGTGGTCTCGATCCGCTGCGCGCAACTGTCCGCCGACCGCCGATCCGCGCTGGCCCATGCCGGCGGCGGGATCGTCGCCGAATCCGACCCGGACGAGGAACTGGCCGAGACGGTGACGAAGTTCGGCACGATCTTGTCGGCTATGGGCGTCGTTCCGCCCAGCGCAGCGCCGCTGGACTGAACAACGCCGCCAGCACCGCCACCGCCGCCACGCCGACCGCCACGCCGTAGCCCCAGCGGTGCGAGCCCACCCCCAGATACCAGGCGACCGGCAACAGCAGCAGATTGGCGAACACTGCTATGCCGCGCCCGAAGCGCCGGCCTCGCAGCAGCGCCCACCCGGCCGCCGACACCGCAACACCGACGAAGGCGAACCATGCCGCAGTGCCGTAGCCATTGGCGTCATGCTGATCCGCGCCGGCCAATGCCCGCAGTACCAGCACCACCGCGACAACAAGGGCGGCCGCGCCCTGCACAGCGACAATCAGGCCGGCGCCGAGCACAGCGCGCGGTGAGTCAGCGACGGCTTTCACGCCGCCAGCGTAACCACCCGAACCCATCGCCTCCGATGCCCATAGACTCGTATTTCGTGCGCGCCGTGCTGATCGTGAACCCCAATGCCACATCCACTACGCCGGCGGGGCGCGATCTGCTCGCCCACGCGCTCAAGAGCCGCCTCGACCTGACCGTGGTGCACACCGACTATCGCGGCCATGCCATCGAGATCAGTCAGGCCGCGAGCCGAGACGGCATCGACCTGGTTATCGCGCACGGCGGCGACGGGACCGTGCACGGCGTGGTCAACGGCCTGCTCGGGGCACCTGGTTCACCGCCACCGGCGCACCTGCCGGCGGTGGCGGTGGTGCCCGGCGGGTCGGCGAACGTGTTCGCGCGTTCGCTGGGCATCGCGGCCGACCCGATCGCCGCCACCAATCAGCTCATCGAATTGATCAACCCCCCAACCGGCCGGCCCGCGTGGCGCCGGATCGGGCTTATCGACTGCGGCGAGCGGTGGTCGGTTCTCAACGCCGGCATGGGAGTCGACGGCGAAGTGGTGGCCGCGGTGGAGGCCGAACGCGAGAAGGGCCACGCCGTCACCCCACTGCGCTACATCCGCGCGGCGGTCCCCGCGGTACTGGCCACCACCCGCCGGGCGCCGACATTGACCTTGCAGCTGGGCGACGACCAACCGGTCGAAGGGGTGCACTTCGTGTTCGTCTCGAACTGCGCTCCGTGGACCTATGCCGACGAGCGGTGCGTGTGGACCAACCCCGACACCACCTTCGAGTCGGGAATGGGCGTGTTCGCGACCACCAGCATGAAAGTTCTGCCCACGCTGAGGCTGGTTCGGCAGATGCTGTCGAAACGGCCCAAATTGCGCGCCAAACAGCTCATCCGCGACGACGATGTGGCCGCGCTGCGGGTGGATGCCGGCGACACACCGATAGCGACTCAGATCGATGGCGAATATCTCGGGCTGCGTACCGCGATGACGTTCCGGGCGGTTCCCGACGCGCTGGACGTCGTCGCCCCTCCGCTAGAGAAAGCTCGCTGATCTGCGAAGATAGCGCTCCAATCGCTCACTGAGCGCACAGTTCATCCCACTGTAGTACACCTGCACAGGAACGCCGTCAGCAGCCCCGCGAAAACGTGACCTTGACCACGTGATAAAGCGCACCCTTGACATCTGTCCAAGCTGTGAAACGATCGAGCGATCGGATGCAAGCCGTAATCATTTCTTGCGCCGCTTATACACAGTCGAAAAGCACTAGCGCACCCCGCTGCGCCCAAAGTAAGGAGTTGGAGACCTATGGATTGGCGCCACAAGGCGGTCTGTCGCGACGAGGACCCGGAGCTGTTCTTCCCGGTGGGAAACAGCGGCCCGGCTCTCGCCCAGATTGCTTCCGCTAAGCAGGTCTGCACCCGTTGCTCGGTGGTCACCGAGTGCCTGACCTGGGCGCTGGAGACCGGCCAGGACGCCGGCGTGTGGGGCGGCATGAGCGAAGACGAGCGACGTGCGCTCAAGCGCCGCAACGCTCGGACGCGGGCGCGCAGCGGGGTCTGACCCCAGACAAAGCGACGCGGCCCCGACTCAGTCGGGGCCGCGTCGTTTTGTGTCGAGACCTGCCTCACAACGCCTGACGGAGCCGGCGACCGCCGACCGGGATGCGCAGCACCATCTCGGTTCCGCCGCCCGGCGCGTCTTGCGCGGTCAGCGAGCCGTTGAGCTCCGCCGAGACCAGCGTGTTGACGATCTGCAGGCCGAGCCGGTCGGAAGTCTCCAGTCGGAACCCGTCGGGAAGCCCGTGGCCGTCGTCGTGGACCACGACGTCGAGCCAACGCGCCGAACGTTCGGCCCGGATGGTCACCGCTCGCCGGTCGGCCTCTGCCTCAAAGGCGTGCTCGATCGCGTTCTGCACCAGTTCGGTGATCACCATGATCAAGGCGGTAGCCCGGTCGGCGTCCAGCGACCCGATCGACCCGATCCGGGCGACATGAATCGGGATATCCACGCTGGCAACGTCGTTCATCATCGGCAGGATGCGGTCGATCACCTTGTCGAGGTTCACCACCTCGTCGACCGACATCGACAGCGCTTCGTGGACCAGTGCGATCGACGACACCCGCCGCACCGACTCCAGCAGCGCCTCGCGGCCTTCGGTACTGGTTGTGCGGCGGGCCTGCAGGCGCAGCAGCGCCGCCACGGTCTGCAGATTGTTCTTCACTCGATGATGGATCTCTCGAATGGTCGCGTCCTTGGAGAGCAGCGCGCGGTCGCGGCGCTTCACCTCGGTGACGTCGCGAACCAGCACCGCCGCCCCCGCCGGCCGGCCGTGCACGATCAGCGGCAGGGTGCGCAACAGAACGACCGCTCCGGCCGCGTCGACCTCGAACCGCATGCTCGAGCCACCGGACAGCGACTCACGCACATGTTCGGCCAGTTCGTGAGCCTCGAATGGGTCGGAGATCAGCGGCCGGGTGATGGCGACCAGGTCGTGGCCGGCCAGTTCGGCGGCCAGGCCCATGCGGTGGTAGGCCGACACCGCATTCGGGCTGGCGTAACGGACCGTGCCGTCGACGGCCAGCCGGATGAACCCGTCTCCCACGCGCGGACTCGAGCGCGACACCGCGATGTCGCCGACGTCTGGGAAGGTGCCCTCGGAGATCATGTGCACCAAGTCGGCCGCGCAATCCAAGTAGGCCGCTTCCAGCCGGCTGGACTCCCGTCGGCCCGTCAACGCGGTCTGGTGGGTCAGCACGGCCACGATCCGGTCGCCGTGGCGCACCGGTACCGCTTCCATATTGCGTTGTCCGGCAATACCTTCTCGACCGATGACGCCCGATTCGAAGGCGGCGACCGCCAGCGGCATCCACTCCGGCACGACGATGGTGCCGACGGCGTCACTCAGCAGTACGGTGGGCGCGGTGTTGGGCCGGCATTGCGCCACGCACACCAGGGCACCGTCGGCGTCGGGGTCGCGGCGCACCCACATCAGGTAGTCGGCGAACGACAGGTCCGCCAGCAGCTGCCACTCCCCGACCACCGCATGCAGGTGGTCCACCGCACTGCCGGGCAGAACGGTGTGTTCGGCGAGCAGATCACCGAGGGTCGACATCGGCTAGCTCGCGCCGGTCACAGCGGCAGCGATCAGCTGATCACGGCGATCAGATCGCCGGCCTGAATCACGTCACCGACCTGCACGGCCACCTTGCTGATGGTGCCCGCGGTCTCGGCCAGCACCGGGATCTCCATCTTCATCGACTCCAGCAGCACCACGGTGTCGCCCTCGTTGATCTGGTCGCCCTCGTGGACCACGACCTCGAGCACGCTGGCCACGATCTCCGCGCGAACGTCCTCGGCCATCTTCACCTCGTTCATCACCCAGTCAACGATTGCGTACATCAAAAAGCTAGGCCCTATCGAACCACAACCCCCTCACGGCATCGGGCAGGGCGGCTCGGGTAAGCGAACTCCAAGATAATTAAGAGGACATAGAGAGTTCGATCCGTGATCGTGTCGTGTTTCTCCTGTGACAATTGCATAGCACCGTTACTCGAGTGTTTTGAACGCGTGACGAAATCGCCGTGACGCGGCACAAGTCGACACCGAACTTGAGGAGTAGCGCGTTGTCTGTAAACCGTCTTGCCCAGCCGCGAGTGCGGCTGACACTGATCTGCGCCGGCGCCATGACGCTGGCCACATTGGGATTCGGTGTCGCGTCCGCCAAAGCCGCCCCGGCCCTGGTTGATGACCCCATGCCGATTCCGACCCCCCTCGGCACCCCGACTCCCCTCGGCACCCCCAGCCCGCTCGGCGTGCCCGGCGCACTGGGCGTACCAGGTGCACTGGGCGCCCCCAGCCCACTGGGCATGCCCGGCTCTGCCGTCGGAGGCTCCTCAGCCGGCGTGAACGCCGCGAACTCCTTCCTGCAGGCGTTGAACGGCATGCTCAACCGCGTGGTCCCCGGCGTGGGGTCGATCATGCCCACCGACGTGAGCACTCTGACGCCGCCTGGGGCGCCCATGTCCGCGGGGCCTGCACTGGAGACCCCGCCCGCTCCGGCGACACCTCCGGCCCTGGTGCCGCAGACACTGGCGGGCGCTCGGAACTTCTCGGTGCACTGATCCTGAGACGGTGAGCCGGTCGTCGGATTCGCCCGACGGCCGGCCGCGGCCGACGGCTATGTCGTCAGCGTTGCGCTGCCACGACAGACCGGTCATCCGCGCGATTATCGCCAGACCTGGTCGTGTGAGACACTTGTCAGCCGGAATACCTGCTAGGAGGGCCAATCATGGCAAAACGTGGCCGCAAGAAGCGCGATCGCAAGCACAGCAAAGCCAACCACGGCAAGCGACCCAACGCCTAGCGCGTTGGTTCAAGCTCGCCAGCACAGCTGACCGCAAGCCCGGCCTCAGGCCGGGCTTGCTGCAGTTATCGGCCATCTCGAAGCCATAGCGGCGACCCGCTTCGCCCGGCGCCGCCGCGCGCGTGCGATCGCCTCCGGCGCCATGGCAGCCGCCCGGATCAGCCCTCGCGGTGGATGATCGTGGTCCGGCTGATCTCCAGCCGCACCCGTTCGTAGAGACGCCGCGGGGCCTTGTCGCCACTGCATTTGCGGGCGATCAGCGTCTTGATCCGTTCCTCGACCCCGTAGTGCCGCAGGCAGCCGGGGCATTCCTCAAGGTGCTGGCGCAGTTTGGCCCTGGTCTCCGCCGTGCATTCGCCGTCGAGCAGGGTCCATACTTCGGCGATCACCTCCGAACAGTTGGCATGGGACCCGCCGTCAGCCGGCGGCGTGTTGCAGTCCCGCGAGTGTTCGGTCACGACGACACCTCCTCGGAAGTCTGGCCGTCGCGAATGAATCCACGATCGCGGGCTACGTCGGCCAGCAGACTGCGCAACTGTCGCCTGCCGCGGTGCAAACGCGACATCACCGTGCCGATCGGCGTATCCATGATCTCAGCGATCTCCTTGTACGGGAATCCTTCGACGTCGGCGTAGTACACCGCCATCCGGAATTCTTCGGGAAGCTGCTGCAGCGCCTCTTTGATCTCGGTGTCAGGCAGCGACTCCAGAGCCTCTACCTCCGCTGAGCGCAGCCCCGTCGAAGAGTGTTCGGCGGTGGCCGCCAGCTGCCAGTCGGTGATCTCGTCGGTCGGGTACTCCGCCGGTGAGCGTTGCTTCTTGCGGTAGCTGTTGATGTAGGTGTTGGTCAGGATGCGGTAGAGCCACGCCTTGAGGTTGGTGCCCTCTCGAAAGGAGCGGAACCCGGCATAGGCCTTGACCATGGTCTCCTGCAGCAGGTCCTCGGCATCGGCAGGATTGCGCGTCATGCGCAGCGCGCCGCCGTAGAGCTGATCGAGCATGGGGATCGCATCGCGTTCGAACCGAGCGGTCAGCTGCGCGTCGGTCTCATCGGAACGTACCGGCGCCTTGGCTTCGGTCGAAGCCTCGGTCCCGGTACCGGACGCACTCTCGCCGTCAGCCATCTGTATCGTCGCTGCCCCTTCTGTCGCGGTGCCCACAACCAGCCCAGCCGATAGCTCGCGTTCCAGCAGACCGATCGCCGTTGACATCGGCGACTCCTTTCCGATCCTAGGGCCGTGATCGACGACTTGGCGCAGCGACCACACCAACTGGCTTAGTCAACAGCGTTGGCCATGGCACTATTTCCCGGCCGTATCCTGGCGCGGTGAGTCGTGCGGCAACCCGAGCTGTAGCGGCCCTGATCGCCGCGCAGGTGCCCTACGAGGTGTTGCGTTACCGGCATGAGCCAGACCAGCGTGCTTTCGGAGCCGAAGCCGTCGAGCAGCTCGCGGCCGAGGGACCGGGCGGGGTGCGCCCCGAGCAGATCTTCAAGACGCTGGTGGTGGCGATCCCGCCCGCACTGGCGATCGCGGTCCTGCCGGTGCCGGCCAAGCTGTCGTTGAAGGCGGTCGCCGCCGCACTCGGGGCGCCCAAGGCCGCAATGGCCGACCCGGCGGCGGCACAACGAGCGACCGGTTACGTGCTGGGCGGGATCTCGCCGCTCGGGCAGCGCAAAGCTTTGCCGACCGTGGTGGATGCCTCTGCACTGGGCTTTGACCGGGTGCTGTGCAGCGCGGGGCAACGCGGCTTGGACGTGGCGGTGGCACCTGCGGATCTTGTCCGGTTGACGGGGGCGATCACCGCGGACATCCAGGCCCGCTGACCCCGCGGTTGCCGGCGTTCAACGGTCCAGAACCGAACCGGGATCGTCGCGCGGTGCGTTCCCGAGCGCATCGTCGACGGTCGCGGCGAACGACAATTCGGCGTCGATACCCGCGGCGTCCACCACCCGGGCGGTGATGTGCTGGTCGCTGACAAGGCAGAGCCGGATGCCGCGCCGACGGCAGCTGGCCGACTCTTCAACCAGCACCGCGAACGCGCAGATTCCCATGAATTCGAGGGCGCTGGTATCGATGATCAGCGGCCCGGGAGCTGTTGCCACCTCCGCGGCCTCGCCGACCAGGCGACGCCAGACGGCGATGTTGGACGCGTCGACACTGCCACCCGCGTGAACCAGCAGCGCTGAGCCGCGCCGCTCCACCAGGACATGCAGCTCTTCTTCCGCAGGAACCTCCGGCGCGACGAACGCCTCGCCGACGCACGTCTCGCCGACGACGCCACCGACGGCCATCGCGGCGACCGGAACCGCTTCCATCCGCTCCGGCCCGGCACCGTTGCGGCGCCAACCAGCGCAGCGGCTGAGTTTACGGCGTAAACCGAACAGCATGGAATTGAAGCTACGCCGGATTGTTTACGTTGTAAACCTGTCTGCGGGGGGCTCCCTAGACCGCGTTGCCGTCCCCCCGCTGCAACCCGCTCCACCCCCCGGACACGCCACCGCCCCGCACGCCGTAATCGGCGCACGGGGCGGTGTTCTCGCTTGTTAGTCCTTGAAGGCGTCCTTGATGTTCTCACCGGCCTTCTTCAGGCTGGACTTGCCCTGGTCAGCCTTGCCCTCGTTCCTGAGGTCGTCATTGCCGGTGACCTTGCCGGCGGCCTCTTTGGCCTTGCCCGCGACGTCCTCCGCGGCATGTTTGGCTTTGTCTGCCAATCCCATCGTGAACTCCTCCCTCATGTGGCGTTGCGACAGAAGGGATACCCACCATGTTTACGACGTAAACCCTCATCGGGTGGCCCGATCGCTTCAGCGCCGGGCGATCAGCAGCTCGAGCCGGTCCAGGATGGCCTCCAGCGCCTCCTCGAACTCCGCGGTGCTGCGGTCCTGCGACAACATCGGCTGCAGGCGTAGCAGGTGCGGGTAGTCGGTAAGGTCGCGCCCGGACCGCGCGCCCCTGTCATCGAGAAGCACCTCGTCGGGGTGCAGTTCAGCGCCGCGTGCCGACACTTCCAACAGCAGATGACCGATCAGGAACGTGGTGTAGGAACGGTAGGCGGACACCGCGGCGCCGTCGTCGAATCCATAGGTGATCAGCGTGTCGAGGAAGCTCTCCATCCAGCGCAGGCTGCGCAGCGGTGGCCGAACCCACGGGGCCTCCGGGGCCTGGGTGGCGACCAGCGGAAAGACCTCCGGATGGTCGAGTGCGATCTGGCGTACCCCGTGCGCCAGCCGCATGAGGTAGTCCTGCCAGCCGTCTTCCTGGCGTCGCGCCGCGAGCTGATCCGCGTAGAGCCGGTCGACGATATGGTCGACAACTCCGGTGAGCAGGTCCCCACGGCCGTGCACATAGCGGTACAGCGCCATCGCCTCGACTCCGCAGGCTGCCCCCAACCCACGCATGGTCAACTTCGACAGTCCGTGCCGGTCGATGAAGTCGATGGCCATTTCCAGGATCGCGTCACGGCTCAGGTGCGACGGCCGCAGACCGTCGCCGATGTCGGCCCCCTCGGCGTGCACCGGCCGCTGCGCACCGCGATCGCCGGCATCCACCCAGATCACCCTTTTCACCGCATCGACGGCCCGACTCCAGCGGCCACCTGCGATCCGCTTCGCGCACCGACCACGAGTTTACGTCGTAAGCTCGCCACGATAGGCCAAAGCGGCCATAGTCGCGTCCACCGGCTAGCGGGTGAGCGCCTTGACGTCACTGGGATGGCCGGCCAGCGGGGTCACCCGGATATCCATGTAGGCGAACAATGGGAGCCCGGAAAGTATCTGGTGCAGTTCGTCATTCGACGCGACATCGAAGATCGAGATGTTCGAGTACTCGCCGACGATCCGCCAGATGTGCGGCCACTTGCCGGACCGCTGCAGATCCTGGGAGTACGCCTTTTCGCTGGCCACAATCTCGGCACGGACCTGCGGGTCGAGGTCGTGCGGGATGCGCACATCCATCCGTACGTGAAACAGCATGGCGGCCTCAGTCCTGCACCGGGTCGAGGACGAAGTTGTAGGTCACCGCGAAGCTGCCGTGGCATTGCGCCGCTGAATCCAGCTTCGAGCAACCCCGACGCGTCCAGATCGACGCCTGGCGCCGTGCGCTCAACCTACTACGCCGGCCGGTTGCCCAACTGCCCGTCGATCAAGCACCGGTGCCGCGGTTTTCGCGACCACCTCGTCATAACCGACCCCGGGCGCCAGCTCCACCAAGGCGAACCGGTCGCCGGCGACATCGAGCACCCCGAGGTCGGTGATCACCCGGCTGACCACACCGCGTCCGGTCAGCGGCAGATCGCAGGCGGCGACCAGTTTGGCGGCACCGGCCTTGGTGGTGTGATCCATCAGGACGATCACCCGGCGCACGCCGCTGACCAGATCCATGGCACCGCCCATGCCCTTGACCATGGCCCCCGGCACCATCCAGTTGGCCAGGTCACCGTTGGCCGCCACCTGCATGCCGCCCAGCACGGCCACATCGACATGGCCACCGCGGATCATCGCGAAGCTGGTCGCGGAGTCGAAATACGCTGCCCCGGGCAACACCGTGACGGTCTGCTTTCCGGCGTTGATCAGGTCCGGGTCGACTTCATGGTCGTAGGGGAAAGGCCCGACGCCGAGGATGCCGTTCTCGGCGTGCAGCGTGATGCTGGAGTCGTCGGGCAGGTGACCGGGAATCAGGGTGGGCAGGCCGATGCCCAGGTTGACGTAGTCGCCGTCGTGCAGTTCCCGGGCCGCTCGCGCGGCCATCTCGTCGCGGGTCCAGCTCATCGTGTCGCCTCCTGCTCTTGATTGCCCGCCTCCCGGGCGGCCTCGTGGCTCGCCCGCGCCGTCATCGGCCGGGTGGTGCGCTTCTCGATGTCCTTGCGCGCGGCCTGCTCCGGAGTCAGTGCCAGGATTCGCTTGACGAAGATCCCGGGCAGGTGAACCGCGTCGGGGTGCAGTTCCCCGACCTCGACGACCCGCTCGGCTTCGACGATGGTGGTCCGTCCAGACATGGCTGCCGGGGGGTTGAAATTGCGTGCCGCGGCGTGGAATTGACAGTTGCCAGCCTTATCGGCGACCGCGGCGCGCACCAGCGCATAGTCGGTGGTGATGCCCTCCTCGAGCACCATGTCGGTGCCGCGGAAGTTGCGTACCTCTTTGGGCGGTGAGGCGATGGCGATGCTGCCGTCGGGGTGATACCGCCAGGGCAGTCCCCCGTCGGCGACGGCGGTGCCGACCCCGGTGGGGGTGAAGAAGGCGCCGATGCCGCTGCCCCCGGCGCGCATCCTTTCGGCCAGGGTGCCCTGCGGGGTGAGCTCGACGGTCAGTTCACCGGACAGGTACTGGCGGGCGAATTCCTTGTTCTCCCCGACGTAGGAGGCGATGACCCGGCTGATCCGGCGCGCGTCGAGCAACAGGCCCAGCCCGGCACCGTCGACCCCGCAGTTGTTGGACACGATGGTCAGGTCGGTGGCGCCCTGTTCAAGGAGGGCCTCGATGAGAAACCACGGGATGCCGGCCAGCCCGAAGCCGCCGACGGCCAGACTCGCACTGTCGGGTATGTCGGCGACCGCCGCGGCCGCAGATTCGACCACTTTGTTCAGGCTCATGGGCGCTCCAGGTGTTCAATGAGGGCTGGCGTGATGATCTCGGGTTGTTCGGCGTTGGCCAGGTGAGCGGCGTGCGAAACGACCAGCAGCCGACCGTTTTTGACGCCGGCCGCGATCTCTTCAAGCTTGGCCGGCGGGGTGGCGGGGTCGTCAGCGCCGGCGACGGCCAGGGTCGGGGCGGTGATGACGGCCAGGTCGCCGCGGACGTCCAGGCCGGCGATCGCCTCGCAGCAGCCGGCGTAGCCCTGCGCGGGTGTCGCGGCGACCATGGCTTCGCCCTCGGCACGGACGTCGGGGTGCGCCGCAAGGTATTGCGGGGTGAACCACCGCTGTACCACCGCGGCGGCGACCGCGCCGGCACCGCGGGCGCGGACCGTCGCGGCCCGTTCCTGCCAGGCGGTGGCCGGTGGCAGGTGCGCGGCCGTGCACAGCACGGCCAGCCGGTCGACCCGCTCGGGGTTGCGGGCCGCGACCCGCATCGCGGTCATCCCGCCCAGCGACAGTCCGACCAGGTGTGCCCGCTCCACACCGAGCCGGTCAAGCAGTGCGATCACGTCGTCGGCCAGGTCGTCGATGGTGTACGGCCCGTCCGGGACCGGGGATTGGCCGTGCCCACGAGTGTCGTAGCGCACCACCTGGAACCGGTCCTGCAGCGCGCCGATCTGGGCGTCCCACATCCGGTGGGTCGATCCCAGCGAGTTGGACAGCAGCAGGACCGGACCGCCTTCGCGACCGGTGATCACCGTGTGCACCGCGACGGCGCTCATCGCCCGGCCTCGAAGACGGCGGCCGGGTCGCGCTCGGGCCCGATATCGACGGAAATGGTCACGTTTTCAACAGTAATGACCAGTATTGATATTCTGAAATACTTGTATTTCGCTCATTAATATACTGCTTTTATCAATCCTTCCCGGGAGTCGACCCGCCCGATTTCGGCGCGAAGCGTCGGACCGCCCCGACGATCCCCCGCCCTGGCGACCCCGGCCATCCGGCGATGAGCGAGGTCATCGGCGGCATAGGGTGACCAACATGGCCAACACAGGACCCCTCTCCGGCAAGACCATGTTCATCTCGGGCGCCAGCCGCGGTATCGGCCTGGCGATCGCCAAGCGCGCCGCCCGCGACGGCGCCAACGTCGCGCTGATCGCCAAGACCGCCGAACCGCACCCGAAGCTCGACGGCACGATCTATACCGCGGCCGCCGAAATCGAAGAGGCCGGCGGGCAGGCACTGCCGATCGTCGGTGACATCCGTGACGGGGACTCCGTGGCAGGGGCCGTGGCCGCCACCGTCGAGCGGTTCGGCGGCATCGACATCTGCGTGAACAATGCCTCGGCGATCAACCTGGGTTCGATCCTCGAAGTGCCGCTGAAACGCTTCGACCTGATGAACGGCATCGAGGTGCGCGGCACCTACGCGGTGTCGCAGGCCTGCATCCCGCACATGATCGGCCGCGACAACCCGCACATCCTGACGCTGTCCCCGCCGATCCGGCTGGAGCCTCAATGGCTCAAGCCCACCGCCTACATGATGGCCAAGTTCGGGATGACGCTGTGCGCCCTCGGGATGGCCGAGGAACTGCGCCAGCACGGGATCGCCTCCAACACGCTGTGGCCGCGCACCATGATCGCGACCGCCGCGGTACAGAACCTGCTCGGCGGAGACGAGGCGATGGCACGCTCTCGCACCCCGGAGATCTACGCCGACGCCGCATACGCCATCGTGACCAAGCCGGCCCGCGAATACACCGGCAACTCTTTGCTGTGCGAGGACGTGCTGGTGGACTCCGGCGTCACCGACCTGTCGGTCTATGACTGTGTGCCCGGCAGCGACCTGGGCGTAGACCTGTGGGTCGACACCGTCAACCCGCCGGGCTACGTGCAGAGCTGACCACGGCCCCGCCGGAACCCGTCGGGATGACCAGTCTGAAGCAGGCGCCCCCGTTTCGGGGAACGCACGTCAGGGTCCCCCCGTGCGCCTCGGCCAGCGCCCGGGCGATCGGCAGGCCCAGTCCCGCACCGCCGTGGTCGCGCCCGCGGGCGCTGTCCAGGCGCACCAGCCGATCGAAGATCCGCTCGGCGTCCTCGGCACTCACACCTATGCCGGTGTCGGTGACGACCACCGCGACACCCCCGCTGTCTTTGCCGACGTCGACGTTGATCTGTCCACCGGGCGGTGTGTAACGGCGCGCGTTGTCGAGCAGGTTGGACAGAATCTGCGCGACGCGCGTGGGGTCGACCCCGGCGGTCACTGAGTCCAGGCCGGTCCGCCCGATCCGGAGTTGCGGAGCAAGCAGCGCGGCCCGGTCCAGCTGGGTGTCGATGATGCCGACCAGATCGATGTCTTTGAGCTCCAACGGCAATCCGGCATCGATATAGCTCAGGTCCAGCATGTCGGTGACCAGCCGGGTCGCCCGCCGCGCTTCGGTCAACAACAGGCTGGCACGACGATGCTGGCGAAGTACCTCGGGCTCGATGGCGTCCTCACCGATGGACTGGCCGACATGCACGCCGACGTTTCCGGCGATCTGCTCGGCAGCGGCCTGCATTCCCGCTATCGGGGTGCGCAGCTCATGGGCAGCGTCGGCGAGGAAACGCCGCACTGCCGCTTCGGCTCGCTGCGCCCCCTGCGCGGCGCTCTGAGCCCGCTTCTCGGAGTTCTCCAGCTCGTCGAGCATGTCGTCGAAAGCTTCTGCCGCCCGACCCAGTTCGGTCCTGGGACGGTCTGGGCGCAGCCGCCGACCCCGATCCCCCGTGGTGATGTCGCGGGCGAGATCGGTGAGACGATCCAGCGGCGCCAGCAGCGCGCGACTCGCTCCGGCCAACAAGGTCGATGCCAGTAGCAAGGTCCCCAGCCCGGCCTCGATCATCAAGCGCCGCAATCGGCGCAGCGTCTCGTCGGACTCCGTGGTGTCGGCGACCAGGATCACCCGGTCGCCGTTGGCCAGGGGATGCACCAGGACTGTCGCGGTGTCGTCGGGCTCAAGCGGCGGGGCCGGAAACTTCGATCCGGTGGTCGCGTCGGGCTCGATCGCGGGGTCACCGTAGCTGGTGCCGTCGGCGGTGACTACGAGTGCGGCGATGATGCCGCCGTTGAGTTGTTCGGACATCTGTTCAGCCGAGATGCCCAGTGCTACGAGGGAATCCGCCCGAGCCGTCGCCGCTGCCAGTCGTTCGTGCACGCTGCGGGTCGCCAGCGCGGTCAAACTGGCATTGATCACCAGCCCCATCGCCAGCATGAGCATGACAAGCAACGCCAGCACCATCAGCGTCAGGCGACGCCGCAGCGAGGGAGTGGCGGTCATGAACCCGAAAGTTCCAGCCGGTAGCCGATCCCACGCACGGTATGCAGGATTCGTGGTCCGTGCGCCTCGAGCTTCTGCCTCAACCCACTGATGTGGACCTGCACCAGGTTGGGGTCGTATGCCTCATAACCCCATACCGCGTTAAGGATCTGCGCGCTGCTGACGATACGACCGCGCTGTTCGACAAGGTAGACCAGCACCCGCAGCTCGGTGGCGGTCAGACCCAGAGGGGTGCCGGAGCGGGCGGCCACCCCGGCGTCGACATCGACCATCAGATCCCCGAACTGCACGGCAGCCGGTAGCCGGCCCCGCCGACGGAGCACCGCACCGACCCGCGACACCAGCTCGGCCAACTCGAACGGCTTGACCACGTAGTCGTCGGCGCCGCCGTCAAGACCGCGCAGCCGGTCGGGTAAGCCGTCACGCGCGGTGAGCAACACCACCCCCACCTCGCCCCAGCGCAGGATCACATCCATCAGCGCGAAGCCATCGCGTCCCGGCAGCATGACGTCGAGAACCACCAGGTCCGGCCGGAATCCGTCCAGCACCTCCTCCAGACCGTGACCGTCGGGCTGGGTGTCGGTGAGGTAGCCGGCGTCGGCCAGCGCCTCGCTGACCATCTCGCGGATGGCCTCGGAGTCCTCGACCACCAGAACCCGCGGCGTTCCCACGCTGAAGGGGGTACCGCCGCGACGGTCGGCGGACCGGGAATCGGCCATGGTCCATTGATAACACCGTCGCGCCGTCATGGGGAGGCCCGACCGGCGCGGCTTGCGCTCACCGCCGCGTTCTTCAGGTTCACTTCAAGTTGACTGTTTACGGTCACGGAGACCGAGTGCGCCCGGTGGCCTGCCGCACCGGCGCGAACCGGGAAATTCAGGAGGCACCATGACGCCTACTAATAACAGGCCTATCTGACAATGGATTTCGCGATTCTGCCACCAGAGGTCAACTCGAGCCGGATGTATTCGGGGGCAGGAGCACAGCCATTGCTGGCCGCTGCCGCCGCCTGGAGCGCCCTGGCCGCCGAACTGAACAGCGCGGGACTGGCCTGCGACTCGATGATCGATGAGCTGTCCGCCGGCTGGGCCGGCCCCAGCGCCGCCGCGATGGCCGCCGCCGCGGCACCGTACGCCCAGTGGATGCATGCCACCGCCGCCCAGGCCGAACACACCGCTTCGTCGGCCCGCACGGCGGCCGCCGCCTACGATGCGGCGTTCGCGATGACCGTGCCTCCCCCGGCGGTCACCGCCAACCGCACTCAGATGATGTCGCTGCTCGCCACCAACTATCTGGGTCAGAACACGGCCGCCATCGCGGCCACCGACGCCCAGTACTACGAGATGTGGGCCCAGGACGCCACCGCCATGTACGGCTATGCCACCAGCTCCGCTGCCGCCACCAGGCTGGTTCCGTTCACCGAGCCCCCGCGCACCACCAATCCCACCGGCACGGCGAATCAGGCCGGAGCGGTAGGCCAGGCCACAGCCACCGCGGCAGGCGGCCACGCCGATTCCGCGGCTGCGGCGATCACCCAGGCACTGCAGGGTCTCGGCGCGCCAGGATCGGCGGCAGCGGGATCCAATGCGACGCTGACGAGTTCCATCGGTTCAGCGGCGGCAATGGAGCCCGGGCTGGCGGCGTCCTACCTGGCATTGGCCTCCAGCCTGTTCGGCACTTTCGTCATCGACTCGGCCGGTACCTTCGGCGTGGACGCGGCCGGCACCTTCGGGATCGACCTGATCGGCGTCGGCGAGATCGAGAGTGAACTGCTGCCGGAGATGGCTCTGACCGGCGCGCTCACTCCGGTGAGCGCCGAGATGGGTGAAGCGGCCACGCTCAGCGGTCTGTCGGTGCCGCAGGCCTGGGCCACCGCGGCGCCGACGACCACCGTGATCCAGCAGTTCAGCGCCGCATTGCCCAACGCCGGGCAAGCTGCAGTGCCCGCCGCCGCGGCCGGGGCCTCCGCGCTGCCGCTGGCCGCCATCGGCGCCGCCGGGTTGGCCGGCCGGGCCACCGCGGGCCTCGGGCGGGGTCGCACCGCCACCCCGAACCCGAAAGCCGCCCCCAAACGGGCACCGCGCGCCATGGTCAAACAGCGCGACCAAACCGAGAAGCCGAAGAAACCGCCGGTACGTCCATTGCACGGCCCCATCACCCGGATCTCCGGTGAGCTGCGGGAACTGGCCGATCTGCGCGATGCCGGGATCCTCACCGAAGAAGAGTTCACCCGGGAAAAGCAGCGCCTTCTCGGCCGGTAGCCCCCATGGATTTCGCATTGCTGCCACCGGAGGTCAACTCCCTCCGGATGTATTCCGGCGCGGGCGCCGGCCCCATGCTCGCCGCGGCGTCATCCTGGGATGCGCTGGGCGCTGAGCTACACAGCGCCGGACTCGCCTACGCCTCGGTGCTCACCGAACTGGGCTCCGGTTGGGCCGGCCCCAGCGCGCGGGCCATGGCCGCCGCCGCAGCACCGTACGCCCAATGGCTGCACACCGCCGCGATCCAGGCCGAGGAGACCGCCATCGCGGCCCGCGCCGCCACCGCCGCCTACGAGTCAGCTTTCGCCATGACGGTGCCGCCGCCGGTCGTCGCGGCCAACCGCAGCCTGCTGATGACTTTGGTCGCGACCAACTTCCTGGGCCAGAACACACCCGCTATCGCGACCACCGAGGCCCACTACTACGAGATGTGGGCCCAGGATGCCACCGCCATGTACGGCTATGCCGCCGGTGCCGCCGCCGCCGGCCGGCTGAGCCCGTTCAGGCAGCCGCCGCGCACCACCAACTCCGCCGCTACATCGGCTCAGTCAGCGGCCGTCATGCAGGCGGCCGCTACCAGCTCGGAGGGCCACGGCGAGGGCGTCATCACCACTTTGACCCATGCGCTGGAGTCCTCGTCCGCCCTGGCTGAGGCCATTGGTGCAGACGCAATCTTGATCAGCGAGCCCGCAATCGAGGTCGGCATCGCCGGTGTCGAGCTGGTTGTCGACTCGATGGGCACGTTCGGCGTCGACGCGCTTGGGACGTTCTTGATCGATGCGATGGGCGCCGCCGAGGTGGGCCAGGAATTGCTGCGTGCTGCGATGGCCGGTGCGCTGCCGGTCTCGGCCAATCTGGCCTCGGCGACCTCGATCAGCGGGCTGTCGGTGCCGCTGGCCTGGGCGGCGGCCGCACCGGCGGCGGTGGCGCCGCAGATAGGTATGTCGCTGGCGTCCGCCGGTACGGCCGCCGCCACCTCCGCTGTCCCGGCCGTGGCCGCCGGTGAGACGGTGATCCCAGCGGCAGGGATGGCCGCAGCCGGCGTGGCCGGGCGAGCCGGGGCCGGCGCCACCCAGGGGCACCGCATCCCGACCGCCGGTACCGTCACCCCGCCGCCGGTATCGCGGCCCAACCAGCTGCCGGAGTTGCCCGCGTCCTCGGCGTTCGCTCTGTTGATGGGCGCCGACATCGAGCTGCGCGAGCTGGCCGAACTGCGCAACGCCGGGATTCTCACGGCCGAGGAGTACGCGCTGGAGAAACGGAGTCTGGTCGGGCGTTAAAGCAGGTAGGCCTGCTCGGGTTGCGGCTCGACCGGTGCGATCAGCTCGGGCGAGTTGTTGCGCACGCTGTTGACCAAGGTCGAGACCTCACGCACCGCGATCCCGGCCACGTCCGGCGGGCGGGCCAGCAACGCGGTGTCGATCGCAGCGTCGGGATCCAGCCAAGCTTCCCAATGGTTTTCGGCCAGCAGTAACGGCATCCGGTCGTGAATGCCGGCCAGTTCCCCGACGGCCGCGGTGGTGATGATTACGACGCTGAGCAACGCGTCGGACAGCCGATCGGGGCGCCAGACCGACCACAGACCGGCCGCGTACAGCATCGCGCCGTCACCGTGGATATAGAACGGTTTCTTGCGACCTTGGGGCTCTGCGCGCCATTCGTAATAGCCGTCCATCGGCACCAGGCAGCGCCGCCGCTGCGCGGACGCGGAGAACGCCGGTGAGGTGGTGAGCTTGTCGGCACGGGCATTGATCAACAATGGGCCGCCCGGGGCCGGCGCCCCGTTCGGGCCGGCCTTGGTCCACGGCGGCACCAGTCCCCAGCGCATCCGCCGGAGCCGTCGAGTCGGTTGGTCACCGGGTTCATGCGGCGGTCCCAGCTTCGCCTCTCCTACGTCGAACCTCGCTGAACCACCGGGTTCATGCGGCGCCTGGGTGTGCCGGCTGACCAGGGTCGCGATGCCGTCGGTGGGGGCCACGTTGTAGTTCGGACCGGCGTCGACGCCGACCGGCATCTCGTTGATCGCATCGATACGCGTAGCCAGCAACGCCGGATCGATGGTTACCGCGAAACGCCCGCACATAGCTCCATGGTGACAGCTAATCGATCCGGGTGGCGGTGACCGCCCAGAACGGCATATGCACCAGGTTGTCCACCAGCAGCGGTTGCAGGTAGGCGAACCGCTCGGCCAGCGCGCGGACACCTGCCACCAGGTCCTCGCGACCCATCGCCTCCATCACCGCGATCATGTCGGTGAAGGCAGTGGGTTCGAAAGTCCCTTGATAGGTCGTGGTGCCGACGTGCTCGATACGCCACCCGGCGGATTCGAGCAGCGGGCCGAAGCGCTCGGGCGACAGCCCGTCCAACTGCCAGCCGTTGACGTTGTGGCGGCCGGCTTCGAACATGAACAACCGGGCTTGAGGCCTGGTCGCTCGGTGCAGGTTGCGCGCGTAGCGCAACTGAGCTTCTTCGTCGTCCTGGAACAGGTGGTAGAACGCGCTGTCGACCACGGTGTCGAACCGGTCGTCGAACCCGTCGAGGTCGACCGCGTCGGCCACCTGGAAGTTCACCGTCACACCGGCTTGGGCCGCGTTACGCTGCGCGACCGCGATAGCAGCCGGAGAATGGTCGAGCCCCGTGGTCGAATAGCCATGGGCTGCATAGTGAATCGCGTGATGACCCGAGCCGGTTCCGGGGTCGAGGACTTCCCCGCGCAGCGCTCCGCACGCCACCAGTTGCTGCACCACCGGCTGCGGACGACCGATCTCCCACGGCTCGGGAGGACTTGCCGGTGGTGCGCCGCCGAGCTCGGTATCGCTGTTCATCGCCCACAACTGTGCGCGAGTCCGGTTAACGAAATCAGAACGCACGGTGTACGAACGGCGACAGTCGCCCAGGTGATGGCAAGATCGCCGCTGTGCGCCTCTCCGTCCTCGATCTCACACCGGTCCGCACCGACCAGTCCACCTCGAATGCGCTGGCGGCAACGATGCGACTGGCGAAGATCGCCGACGAACTCGGCTACACCCGCTATTGGGTCGCCGAGCACCACAATATTCCCGCGGTAGCCGCCACCAGCCCGGCGGTGCTGACCGCGATGATCGCCGCCGCCACCTCACGTATCCGGGTGGGCTCGGGCGGGGTGATGCTGCCCAATCACGCTCCCCTGGCTGTGGCCGAGCAGTTCGCGCTGCTGGAGGCCGCCCATCCCGGCCGTATCGACCTGGGTATCGGACGCGCTTCCGGCGCCGACCTGGTGGCATCGACGGTGTTGCGGGGCGGGCGCGGCGACCACGACAACCAGGGCCTCAATGATTTCCCCGACAACCTCTCCGATGTGGTCGCCCTGCTGGGCAACGCGGGCGTATCGGTGCAACTGCCGGACCGCGACTACGTCCTGCGGTCGACGCCGTGCGCGGTGTCGAGGCCACGCGTGTACGTGCTGGGATCCTCGATGCAGTCGGCTCAAGTTGCCGCGGCTAAGGGACTGCCCTACGTATTCGGGCATCACCTGTTCGGCGAACACACCGACGAGGCACTGGCGTACTACCGATCGCAGTTCGTCCCGAGCGAGTTTGCCGACCAGCCGACCGCCTTTCTGACGGTCAACACCGTGGTTGCCGAAACACACGACGAGGCAATGGCTTTGATCCTTCCGTACCTGCGATTGCAGGCTCACACGGCGACCGGACAGCCACCCGCCCGCCTGGAACTGGTCGAAGACGCCGAGCAGTCGACTCTGACGCCGCAGCAACAGCGCGTCGCGCAGGGCGAACTCTCACGCGCGGTGGTCGGCACGCCGGCCGAAGCGCTCGGAAAGCTGCGGAAATTGGCCGACCGATTCGGCGTGGACGAGTTGATGCTCAACCCGGTCGCCTCAAGCCGGCGAGGCACCGCTGCCGCCAGTGCGCCGGGGCGTGAAGTCACGTTGCGGCTATTGGCCGGCGCCGCGTCGGCAAAGTGAACAAGAGATGAAGACAAACCAACGCCAGAGGGCTGCTCGGTGAATGTTTCGGGTGCCTTTTCCAACTGTCAATGAACAACTGCTGACAGTCTCCGAAAAGTCCGCTTCCAGGCTGCGTGTCGGGTGTCAGATCGCATAACGTCGGCTCTGCGCCAAGGGCGTACGCGATCTGCGTAGCAATCGCGGAACTGGAAAGTCTTCTACGAGGAGCCTTCATGTCGTTCGTCACAACGCAGCCCGAAGCGTTGCTGGCCGCCGTCGCCAATCTGCGAACCATCGGTTCGTCGCTGGCCGCTCACAGCGCCGCTGCGGCAACACCCACCACCGGTGTGGTCCCGGCAGCCGCTGACGAGGTTTCCGCGCTGACCGCTGCCCAGTTCGCCGCTCACGGCCAGACCTACCAGGCCGTGAGCGCACAGGCTGTGGCCGTCCACGAAATGTTCGTCAACGCCCTGACCAACGGAGCCAACGCATACGCCGCTACTGAGGCTGCCAACGCAGCCGCGGCCGGTTAGGCGACGGCGATGAACTACTTGTCGTTGCCGCCAGAGGTGACCTCCACCATGATCTACTCCGGCCCCGGTTCGGAGCCGATGGTGGTGGCCTCCTCGGCCTGGAGCGCGCTTGCCGCTGAACTGAAAACCATTGCGGCCGAGTACCGGTCGGTCATCAATCTGTTGACCTCCGAAGAATGGCTGGGACCGGCATCAGCGGCGATGGCTACAGCGGCCGCGCCCTACGTGAACTGGATGGAACTCACTGCCGCGCAGGCCGAGCAGACCGCCGCTCAGGGCCGTTCCGCGGCAGCCGCCTACGAGGCGGCACACGCCCAGACGGTTCCGCCGGTAGCCGTCACAGCCAACCGCCAGTTGCTGCAGGAGTTGGTGACCACCAACATCCTCGGGCAGAACACCCCGTCGATCGCGGCCACCGAAGCCGAGCACGGCGAGATGTGGGCCCAAGACACCATGGCGATGTACGGCTATCAAGCCCAGTCCAGCGCCGCCACCGAGCTGAGCGAGTTCACCTCGCCGCCGAATCCGACCAACCCGGGCTCGGAGGCCGGTCCTGCCACCGGTGCGAACCAAGCGGCGCCGGCGTCGTCCGCCTTGCAGAACCTGTTCCGCCCGATGTCGGCCGAGAGCACGGGCAGTCCCGCCGGGGACATCCTCGACGACCCGAACTACCAACTGGGCGGCCAAGCCGTGGACATGGCCACGGGCCAGATCAGCATGTACTCGAACAACCTCTGTGCGGTCTGGCGCGGAATGAGCGGTCTCACCGGTCTTCAGAAGATGTTCGCCGATGGGGCGAAAGATGCAGCCAAGGCCGCCTCAGGTGCCGCCGACGCCGCCAAGGGCGCCGCTTCGGGCGCCGCGGGCGCTGCGGGCGCCGCTTCGGGTGCAGCTTCGGGCGCTGCTCGCGCCGCGGCGGGTGCCGCCGGCTCGCTCGGTGGGCTCTCGGTGCCGCCAAGCTGGACTGTTCCATCGGCGCCATTGACCGCCCTGGGCCCGGTATCGGGAGGAACGTGGCAGCCGATCGGCGGCGCCGCCGCCGGCGGAATCCTCGGCGGCTCCCCGATGGCTCCCCCGATGGGGATGGCGGGGATGCCGGCAGGAGCTGCGGGCGCCGCAGGCGCCGGCTTCAAGGGCTTCGGCGGGCCCCGCTACGGGAGCCAGCTAACCGTCATGCCGCGCCGTCCGTTCGGCGGATAGCGCCCAGGAGACTTGGTGATCGACTACGGGGCGCTGCCACCGGAGGTCAATTCCGCACGGATGTACGCGGGAGCCGGCTCCGGTCCACTGTTGGCAGCCGCGGGGGCCTGGGATGTCCTGGCCCAAGAGGTGAGCGTTACCGCTGCCGCGGTGGATATGACCATCGCAGATCTGACCAGTGGTCCGTGGCGTGGGCCGTCTGCAGCCGCCATGGCGGCTGCAGTGCTGCCCTTCACCACGTGGTTCAGGGCCACCGCCGGGCAGGCTGAGCTCGCGGCCTCCCAAGCCAGGGCCGCCGCGGCCGCTTTCGAAGCAGCGTTCGCAATGACGGTTCCTCCTCCCGTCGTACTGGCCAACCGAATCCAGCTGATGACGCTGGTTGCCACCAATTTCTTCGGTCAGAACACCCCGGCAATCGCAGTGACCGAAGCGCACTATGCGGAGATGTGGGCTCAGGATGCGACCGCGATGTACACCTATGCGGCCGGCTCCGCAGCGGCAACACAGATGTCCGAATTCACCTCACCGCCGCAGACCACCAACCCGGCCGGGCCCGCCGAACAGGCGGCCGCAACCAGCAACGCTGCTGGGAACTCGGCGGCCACGCAGGCGCTGAACCAGTCAATCGCCCAGGCCGGCACTGCCAGCGGGACACCCACCACGCCGGGCTCCCCGGTGCTTCCAGGCACCGGGGCCACGCCGCCTGGAGGCACCGTGCCGCCGTTGACCGCGTTCCTGCAGAAGGTCGTCAACACGATGAAGCCGCTAGACGACATGTGGAGGGACCCGCTGCACCCGCTGCGGTACGCGCATCCGATCGGTGAAGCTTTTAAAGGCTGGCAGCACGCCGGCTCCGGGCCAGCAGGTGTGCGGGACGTTCTCGCCGACGCGGCGAAGGCAGCCGAGAGCGCTGCCAAGAGTGCCGGATCCACCGCAATCAAATCGGGTTTCAGCCCCGCGATGCCGTCCGCCGCAGTGGGCAAGGGCATACAGGTCGGCGCCCTGTCGGTGCCGCAGAGTTGGCCCATTGCCCCTAGCACGGCCAATCAGGCTGCGGCAACGCTGGTCTCCAGCCGGATGGCAGCCGCCGCCGGGCCCGCTGAGATGCCCCGCGCCGCGATGGCAGGTATGGGCGGTCTGGCAGCGTTGCCGGCGGCCGCCGGCGGCGGCGGTGGGCCCACCGGTTTCCGGTTCGTTCCCCGATACGGCTACCGCCACCGGGTGATGAACCGGCCGCCCAGCGCCGGATAGGCGCTGGGCGCGTTCAGATCAACGCGCCCAGCAACGCGAGAGGCAGGATTCCCATGCCGACGGCCAGCGGGAGGCCGATGGCGTCGAGGAGATCACCGTCGGCCAACTCCGTGGCGAAGATGTCGAAGCTGACCTGGGGCAGGTTGAACAACAGCGCGGTGCCCACATCCAGCAGCGGAATGCCGGTATGGGGTGGGAAGGTGCCGAAAATGTCGTCCAGCGTGGGGAAGTACGAGAAGAAGTCCGCCGTCTGGGTGTCCGAGATCGCGTTGATGAAGCCCTCCATCTCCGCCATGAAGGCTGGCGGCGCGGTGGTCGGGTTCACGATCTCGTCGAAGAAGTCGGCGACGCCTTGCTGCCAGGCGTTGCTCAGCGCCTGCGGCAGCTCCTGCGCAAGCGCCGCCAGCGTCGCCGGATCCGGCAGGAATCCCAATGGCGTCGCCACATCGGCGGGTCCTTGACTCCAGCCGTGCTCGATATTGCCGTAGCCCAGGTTCACCAGGATGCGCGTGACCGGCTCGAACAGATCGTAAAGCGCCTGCCCCCCACTGCCGAAGAACAGCAGCGGATACAGCAACGGCAGTCCCTCGGCCGGAATCATGTAGTAGTTGGTCAACGAATCCGGCGATGCATTGGGAAGCAGGATCGCGTCATCGATCTGATCGGACGTCAGGCCCAGATAGGTGGTGTGCTGGAACGCAATTCCCAGGATCGCATTGAGAACCGACAAGAAGTTGAGCGGGTATTGCGGGAAGTCGGCAAAGCCGTCGTATTCCCGGTTGTAGACCTCGGTGGGGTACAGATCAGACGGTCCTGCCCCGCTGAACGTCAGCCCCAGACTCGGCAGGCTCACCGGCCCGAGTTCGGGCAGATTGAAGCGGGAGAGCATGCCACCGTTCGGCGCACTGACGTCGCCGATCATCACGAAACGCACGTAGTCACTGGGCACGCCTGCTTCCGCAAGCTGGTACTGCGCCATCGACTCGATGATGGCGCCCTGCGACCAGCCGAAGACGACAGCGGGGTTCTCCGCGCTGAGGTCTCCGTTCTGGTACTGAGCCATGATCGCCTCGTAGAGGATCTGCTGGCCCTGCGCTACCGATTCATCCAGCGTTCCGCCGAACGGGCCCAAGAACGGGTAGAGCTGTTGGGGCATGGTGAGCACCTGCGTGGTGCCGGTGAAGCCGAGCGGCTCCAGATACATCGACGTAGCGGCGGCCACGTACGACGGCCCGGGCGTGGCCAACCCACTGCCGCCGATGATGAACGCCGTGCCGCCGCCCAGTGGCTGAGTCGCGATTTCATTGGCGGACAGGCGCAATCCCGGAATCTGCAGGGCGGCTGACGGCGCGGCCGCCGCCGTGGGTGCGATCAAACCCGCACCCACCACGGCGGTGGCAACAGCGCACAAGGGGCCGCGTACGTGACTCACTGGATTCTCCTTCGGGCAGCCCGACCAGGCGTGTGCAGTGGTAGACGATAAACCGGCGCGGGAAGGGTCCGCTGCATGGCCTGCGCTCCTTTGCCGTGCGACGAGGCGGACTCTGCGCCCATGCGAAAGCTGTCGAGCAGCCTTGAATTACTCGAAAAGTAACATAGATAGCAAACGCACAATAGTGCGCTCTAAATTTTCCAGTGATGCAAAGTCGAGCAGGGCGGTCCCGAGATGATCAGGCCGGCTTGGCCGGTTTGACCATTTCGACCGACGGGTTGATGCCCGCCGGAAGATCACCGAATCGGCTGGCTACCACCGGAACCCAGATCTGGGCTCCGCGCTGGCCGCACTCGTTGCTTTCCACGGTGGCGACCATCGCGCCGTGCAGGACACCCGGAATGGTCGGCTCCAGGGTGAGCACCTGGGTGGTGATCTGACTGCCTTGGCGGCCGTCTACAGCTATACACGGCGCCTGCAATGTCTGTGGCTGCGACCGCCAGGAGTCACCGGTGTATTCCAGGGCCAATTCGTTGCCACCCGACGGCGTCGTCGCCGCTTTCCGGTGATCTTTCGAGTCCAGCATGATCGCCGATGCCGTGCATTCGGAGGTGTCACAGGAGGATTTGACGGCCCACCAGGTGCTGACGTTGGGCGGCTGGGGGTTCGGGACGCCGTTGTACTTCTCGCCAGCCCGGTTGGCGTCGACGCGGTAAGTCCCCTCGAAAGCGGGCGCCTTGGGCGGTGGCGCCACGACCTCCGCGGGTGCTGTGCTGGCGGTGACCGACGCCGTGTCAGTCGGCTCCTCAGCCAGCAGGCGCGGGACGATCGCCGCAACCGATCCCACTACTGCCAGACCCAAGGGCACCAGGACAGCGGGTCGGGCCAGTTTCGACAGCCGGCTCGGCGGCGGTGCCGGCAGGGCGCGCGGAACGCCCCGCACGACGGTACTGGCGGAGTCGGACTTGTCATCGGAGTCCGGGTCGGCGAGCTGTTCGGCCAGGGCTGCGACGAAGTCCGAGCAGTCCCGGAATCGCTCGGCGGGGTCTTTGGCCAGCGCAGCGGCCAGCACATCGTCGAACTGTTGCAGCTCGGGACGCCGGTCGCTGAGCAGCGGCGGCGGGGTGTTCAGGTGATGACTGATCACCGTCACCGGGTTCTCGTGCTGATACGGCGGCACCCCGGTCAGCATCTGAAAGGTGGTAGCAGCCAACGCGTACTGGTCGGCACATTCCAGACCTTCGGCACCCATCAGTTGTTCGGGTGCGGCGTAGGCGACGGTGCCGATGGCAAGATTGCTGGCGGTCAGTCCGGTGGGTCCGCTCAGTTGCCGAGCGACGCCGAAGTCGGCCAGAACGGCGGTCAGAACTTCGTCGCCGTCCTCGGTCACCAAGATGTTGCTGGGTTTGACGTCGCGGTGCACCACACCCTGTCCGTGGGCGTAGTCCAGGGCATCGGCGATGCTCGCGACGATCGGGATGACGATCTGGGCAGGCATCCCGGCCGGGAACTTGCGGGTGATGAGCTCGCCGAGCGTCTCGCCCTCGATGTATTCCATCGAGAGCCACAACCGGCCGCGGTATTCGCCGCGGTCATGCACGCGCACGATGTTCGGGTGCACCAGCACCGCGGCGGCTTCGGCCTCACGCCGGAACCGCTCCTCGTACTCATCGTCGGCACTCAAGGACCGGCGCAGAATCTTCACGGCTTCGCGTCGGGGCAGCCGGGGGTGCTGCGCAAGGTAAACCTTGCCCATCCCGCCGGCACCCAACAGTTTCAAGATGGTGTACTCAGCAAAAATCGAGCCCGCCGCCAGAGCCATGCCGCAGACACTAATGATGCTGGGTAAACAGTTGGGTGATACCAGGCAGCGAGCCGGCAAAGAACCCGATCGAGGCTCGCTGAACCGCCGGTACCAGCTCTGGAGGCGGACGCTGGCAGGATGAAACCGTGACGACTTGGCCGGCACCGACGCCCACCGCCCCTATCGACGCGACGGTGACCGTGCCCGGCTCGAAGTCGCAGACCAATCGTGCGCTGGTACTGGCCGCCCTGGCCGCAGCAAGCGGTGGCGGTGTCTCCACCCTCTCCGGCGCCCTGCGCAGCCGCGACACCGACCTGATGCTCGATGCTCTGCGCGGCCTGGGCCTGCGGGTTGAGGCGGTAGCTCACCATGTGACAGTCAGCGGCAAGATCGACCCTGAACCGAATATCCGACTGAACTGTGGCCTCGCCGGCACCGTGCTGCGGTTCGTGCCGCCGCTGGCCGCGCTGGGCACCGTCACCGTCACGTTCGACGGGGACGAACAGGCCCGGGCCCGGCCGATCGCGCCGCTGCTGGATGCGATGCGCAGCCTGGGTATCGCGGTCGAGGGCGACGGCCTACCGTTCGGGATCCACGGCACTGGCTCCGTCGCGGGCGGCACCGTGGGGATCGACGCCTCCGCGTCATCGCAGTTCGTCTCCGGCCTGCTGCTGGCGTCCGCCGCGTTCGACGACGGGCTGACCGTGGTGCACACCGGGGCCACCCTGCCGTCCGCCCCGCATATCGCGATGACGGTCGCGATGCTGCGCCAGGCAGGTATCGACGTTGACGACGCCGTCCCGAACCGCTGGCGGGTCACCCCGGCGACGGCGACGCCCCGAAACTGGGAGATCGAACCCGACCTGTCCAACGCCACCCCGTTTCTGGCGGCCGCGGTGGTCACCGGTGGCCGCGTCCGTATCGCCGACTGGCCGGCCGTCGGCGTGCAGCCCAGCGGCGCCATCATCGAGATCTTCGGTGCGACCGGAGCCCGGGTGAGCCACGCCGATGCGCACCTGCAGGTGGAGGGCCCGAGCAGCTACGGCGGCTTCGACGTGGATCTGCGCGCCGTCGGCGAGCTCACCCCGACGGTGGCGGCACTGGCCGCCCTGGCCGCCCCGGGCTCGGTGTCACGACTGAGCGGCATCGCGCACCTGCGCGGGCACGAGACCGACCGGCTGGCCGCGCTGACGACCGAAATCAACCGGCTGGGCGGCGACAGTGTCGAGACGCCCGACGGCCTGCTGATCACCGCGACCCCGTTACACGGCGGAATCTGGCATTCCTACGCCGACCATCGGATGGCCACCGCCGGTGCGATCATCGGGCTTCGGGTCCCCGGTGTCGAGGTCGAGGACATCGAGACCACCGCCAAAACCCTGCCCGCATTCCCCCGGATGTGGGCGGACATGCTCGCCGACGCGGGGGCCGGCGCTTGAAACCGGAGGACTACGACGAATCCGACGTCAAAGTCCGCTCCGGCCGCGGCTCGCGGCCTCGCACCAAAATCCGTCCCGGGCACGCCGACGCCCAGTCGGCCATGGTGGTCAGCGTCGATCGCGGACGCTGGGGTTGTGTCCTAGACGGCCCCGACGGCCCGGCCGATCTTCAGGTCACCGCGATGCGCGCCCGCGAATTGGGTCGCACCCCGATCGTGGTCGGCGACCGCGTCGACGTGGTCGGCGACCTGTCCGGCCGGCCCGACACCCTGGCCCGCATCGTGCGGCGCAGACCACGACGAACCGTGTTGCGGCGCACCGCCGATGACACCGACCCCACCGAGCGAGTGGTGGTCGCCAACGCCGACCAGCTGCTGATCGTGGTCGCGCTGGCCGATCCCCCGCCACGGACGGGACTGGTCGATCGGGCGCTGATCGCCGCCTATGCCGGAGGACTGACGCCGATTCTGTGCCTGACCAAAACTGACCTGGCGGATCCGGCGCCCTTCGCCGGCCAGTTCGCCGACCTGGACCTCACGGTGGTCACCGCGGGCCGCGACGACCCGCTCGACGCGGTCGCCCCCCTGCTGCAATCCCAGGTGACGGTGCTCTTGGGACACTCCGGCGTCGGCAAATCAACCTTGGTGAATCGCCTTGTCCCCGAAGCTGATCGGGCTGTCGGACGGGTCACTGACATCGGCCGGGGGCGGCACACCTCCACCCAATCGGTGGCGCTGCGGCTGTCCGGCTCGGGTTGGGTGATCGATACCCCGGGGATCCGCTCGTTCGGCCTGGCCCACATCGCACCCGACGACGTGCTGCTGGCGTTCTCCGACCTCGCTGAGACCATCGACGACTGTCCTCGCGGCTGTGGCCACCTGGGACCACCGGCCGATCCCGAATGCGCGCTGGACGATCTGACCGGCGTAGCGCAGCGCCGCGTCGAAGCGGCGCGCCGACTGCTGACGGTGCTGCGCGAGGGCTGACGGTCGCGGGGAACGCACCCATTGACCGCCCTCACATGGTGAACCGCGGGCCCAAAGTGAACGGCAGGCGTCATCGAATCAAACGCCTTCGGCCAGCCGATGAACATTGGTTCCGTACTGGTGAACAAAGGGTGTAGGCGCTTTTGTGGCCCGCGCCTCGCTCCCTAACCTGGCAATGTCCTGGAAGGTTCCTGCCAAGTCCCTGTACGTGATTGCAGGCGAAAAGGAGATAGACGTGTCGACCGTTGTTACACAGCCGGAGGTACTGGCCGCGAGCGCCCGAGAGCTGCAGGCCATCACCGCGGACATGCAAGCCGGAAACGCAGCGGCGGCTGCCCCCACCACCCAGATCACCCCCGCGGGCGCCGACCCGGTGTCGCTTCTGACAGCCACCACTTTCGCCGCGCATGCCGAGCTCTACCAGCAGGTCAGCGCCCAAGCCACGGCCATGCGGCAGATGCTGGAAATGGTGTTGAACATCAGCGCTCGTTCTTACGACGCCACCGAGGCCGCAAACGCGGCTGCGGTCTCCTAGAGCTAGGTCGACGCTATGGACTTCGGCACACTGCCGCCTGAGATCAACTCCGCACTGATGTACTCCGGCGCCGGCTCGGCGCCACTGTGGGCCGCTGCCCGCGCTTGGGAGACCCTCGGCGCCGAGATCTACACCACGGCCGCCAGTTACACGACTGTGCTGGCCGACCTGAGCGCGGACTGGCACGGGCCGGCTGCGGCCGCGATGGCGAAGGCGTTCGAACCGCACCTGGAGTGGCTCAACCGGGCCGCCGCGCAGGCTGAGCAGGTGGCAGCCCAAACGGGTGCTGCGGCCGCCGCTCACGATGCGGCTTTTGCCTCGACGGTTCCGCCGGCGGTGGTCGAGGCCAACCGCGAGACACTGATGTCATTGATGGCGACGAATGTCCTGGGGCAGAACACGCCGGCGATCGCGGCTACCGAAGCCGCCTACGGCGAGATGTGGGTGCAGGACGCCACCACCATGTATGGCTATGCCGGACAATCGGCAGCCGCATCGCAGTTGACGCCGTTCACGGCGCCGGCCCCCACCGTCAACCCGGCTGGGGTGGCAGCCCAGGAGGCCGCCGTTGCCCTTGCCGTCGGGACTGCAACCGCGACCGACGCCGAGACGCTGGCGTCCATGATCTCGACGTTGCCCGGTCAGCTCGGTAGCCTCGCCGGCCCAGCCGCATCCAACTTGATCGAAGATCTGCTCAATCCAATCACGTGGGACGGATCGACCATCACGTTCAACGGCATGCTCGGCGATCTGATGCGAGGCCTGACCGGATCGCCCACGCTGAGTGCGTCCAGCCCATTCGACATGTTCATCCGGATGGTGTCGCCCATGCGACTTTTCACCACCGCGTTCAAGGACATGGACGGCCTGTCGCATTCGCTGGTCCCCGCGACCAAAGCTGTCGAAAAGGTCGCCGAAGGCGCCGCCAAGGCAGCTGAAGGTGCCGCCAAGAGCGTCGGTGCCGGAGTCGCCGGAACCATCGGGCATGCCTCGCTGGTGGGCCCGCTGTCGGTGCCGCCGACCTGGGCCGCCGCGCTCCCCGCGGCCGCCGTCCACTCTGCCCCGGTCCAACTGGCCAGCTACGCCGGCTCCGCCGGGGTCGCGGCCGGCGAGGCCGGCCACAGTGCCCTAGGCGGGGTGCCGATGGCGGGTGCCGGTGGCGCCGGCGGCCGCGGCGGGTTCGGCGCCTTTGGCACCCCCCGCTACGGGTTCCGGCCGATGATGGTCGGGCGGCCGCCGTCTGGCGGCTGACCGGGCAAGATCCCGCTCCGTTCGCGTATGCCGCGCCCTGATTTGCTCGGGCGCGGCATACGCGAAGCCGGATCGAGCCAAACCCGGGATGAGCAGGCGACGGTCCCGCTAGCTGCTTTGGGTGAGGCGCCGCCTACCCCGACGCAGCAACGCGACGATGCAGCAACGCGACAGCGGCTCAGGCAGCCAGATCGACCTTCTTGTCACGACGCCAGCCCCGCACCGCCGAGATGGCAGTCTTGAGCCCGCGACGACGACCGGTCACCGGGTCGACGGGAGTGAATTCCGAACCCAGCTCGGCGAACATCCTCTCGCTGCGGGTCTCCGGTGCGTCATCGGCGGTGTCGCGCAGGAAGCGGTCCGGCAACGACAGTTTGGCGATGGTGCGCCAAGTCTTGGCGTACTGCACCAGAAACGGCCCGGAGGTATAGGGCAGGTCGTACTTCTCACACACCGCACGCACCCGCACCGCGATCTCGGGGTAGCGGTTGCTCGGCAGATCGGGGAACAGGTGGTGCTCGATCTGATGCGACAGGCTGCCGCTCATAAACCGCATCGGCTGCCCGGCGTCGATGTTGGCGCTGCCCAGTAGCTGCCGCAGATACCACTGCCCCTGTGACTCGCCGACCATGTCGGTCTTGGTGAATTTCTCTGCGCCGTCAGGGAAGTGGCCGCAGAAGATGATCGCATTGGCCCACAGGTTGCGGATCACATTGGCGATCGCATTGGCCTTCACCGTCGAGAGAAACGTTGCGCCGGGCGACAGCGAGGTCAGGGCCGGAAACGCCACGTAGTCCTTGAACACCTGCCGGCCGGCTTTGTCGCCGAACTCGCGCAGCCGGACCAGGGTCGCCTGGCGGCTGTCGCGGCCTTTGAAGATCTTGCCGATCTCCAAGTGCTGCAACGCGACTCCCCACTCGAACCCGATCGCCAACATGGCGTTGTAGAACAGGTTGAGCAGGTTGAAGCGCTGCCAGCGAGTGTCGCGAGTAACCCGAATTACGCCGTAACCCACATCGTCGTCCATGCCGAGGATGTTGGTGTACTTGTGGTGGGCGAAATTGTGGGTGAAGCGCCAGTGCTTGGAGACACCGGCCATATCCCACTCCCAGCCGGTGGAGTGGATCTCCGGATCGTTCATCCAGTCCCACTGCCCATGCATGACGTTGTGGCCGATCTCCATGTTCTCGACGATCTTGGCCACGCCCAGGGTGGCGGTTCCGGCCCAGCGCGCCCAGCGCCGGTTACCGGCGGCCAGCAGCAGCCGGCCGCTCACCTCGAGCGCGCGCTGGGCGGCGATGGTGCGGCGGATGTACCGGGCGTCGCGCGCACCGCGGCTGGCCTCGACGTCGCGGCGGATGGCGTCCAGTTCTGCGGCGAGGTTCGCCACGTCGGCGCCGCTGAGGTGCGCGAACACCTCGACGTCGGTTACCGCCATCAGACCGCCTCTCAGAAACGCATCATCGTCTATACCTACGCTATCGTAACCTACGCTGCCGTAGGTTACCAGCGGGTAATCGTCAGACGTCTAGTTCGCAATCGCCGGCCGCTGTGCTGACGCAGGTCTGCACCCGGGTGCCCGGCTCATGATCTGCACCAGTGCGCAGATCGCGAACGTGTCCGCCCACCAGCGAGACCACACACGACTGGCAGATGCCCATCCGGCATCCGAACGGCATCGATACCCCGGCGCTCTCCCCGGCCTCGAGCAGCGTCGTCGCCGCGTCCGCCGTCACACTCTTGCCACTGGCCGCGAAGGTGACGGTGCCGCCGCCCCCGGCCGGCGCGTTGCGCGCCACCGCGAACCGCTCGACATGCAGTCGGTCGGCGACCCCGGCCGCAGCCCAGACACGTTCGGCGTCGCCGAGCATCCCTGTCGGCCCGCATGCCCAGGTCTGACGTTCGCGCCAGTCGGGCACCTCAGCGTCGAGGGTTTCCGGTCCGCGCAGCTCCAGCCGCCCCTGGTCTCGGGTAGTGCGCAACAGCAGCCGGTAACCCGGGTGATCCTGCGCCAAAGCGGCCAGCTCATCGGCGAACAGCGCGTCGGCCGCGGTGGGCGCCGAATGCAGGTGGACGACATCGGCGATGGGTCCGCGGCGGGCCAGCGACCGCAACATCGCCATGACCGGCGTGATCCCGGACCCGGCGGTGACGAATAGCAGCGCGGCCGGCGCGGGGTCGGGCAACACGAACTCCCCCTGCGGCGCAGCCAGCCGCACCACGGTTCCCGGGGCCACACCGTCCACCAGGTGGCTGGACAGAAACCCCTCCGGCATCGCCTTGACCGTGATGGATATGGTCCGCGCTCCGGTCACCGGCGGGGAGGTCAGCGAGTACGAACGCCAGCGCCAGCGTCCGTCGACCAGCAGGCCGATGCCGATGTACTGGCCGGCCCGATAGTCGAACTGAAAACCCCAGCCGGGCTTGATGGTCAGTGTCGCCGAATCCGCTGTCTCCCGTCGGACCTCCACCACCCGCCCGCGCAGTTCACGGGCCGACCACAACGGGTTGGCCAAGCGCAGGTAGTCGTCCGGCAGCAGCGGAGTAGTGATCTGTGTTGCGATGCGGCGCACAGCATTCCAGACCGGGTGACGGTCGGCACCGGCGGCGGTCGGCCGCTTGGTGTCGCCGATCTGCGCGACGATCGTCGAATGCTTCTTGCTCACGAAACTTCCCTGCTCGTATGCCGCGGTTTGATGAACCTACGGTACCGTAACCTCGTCCGGTCGGCATCAGAGCAGGTCGAGCAGGAACGGCAGTTCCTGGGTGGCGTACCAGGCCAGGTCGTGGTCCTGGGCATCGCCGACGGTCAGCTCGGCGTCCTCGTCGCCGAGGTCGGCGTCGTCGATCACCGCCAATGCCGCGAGTACGGCAGGTTCAGCCGCGGCGGTGTCCACATAAGCCGCAAGCACGTCACTCATCGCGACCGGCCCCGCCAACCGGACCACGGCGGCGTCCAGATCGGGGCGAACGGCGGCACCCTCGACCTCGGCAACCAGCACCGCCCGGCGGGTGGGTAACTTCGCACCGTCCGGATCGGCGTCCGCACCGGCCAGTAGCCGCAGCGAGGCCAGAGCCGCCTCTCCGATCGCCACCTCGGCCAGCTCGTCGTCGTCGCCGTGGGCGTAGGACTCCCGCAGTGCCGGGGTCACCGCGAACGCCGTCCCGCTGACCGGACGCAATGAGCCGTCGGCGACCAGTTGGGCCAGCATGGCCAGCGTCGCTGGGATGTATACCCGCATGAGCCAGACCTTAGCCTCAGGCACCGCCGCGATCGCGAGCGCGGCGAAGCCGGCGCTGGGGGCACTCCCCTACCTGCGGTGTGCGCCCACCCGCTCGCGGTGGACGGGTCACGCGTCGCCCAGCAGCGTGGCGGCGTAATCGTCCACGTAGCGGTAGAGACTACGGTCGGGCCGCTCGTAAGAACCGGTGACGATGGGCTTCTTCGGCAGGCTGACCCGCTGGCGCTCCACCTCGCGATAGGGAATGGTCTGCAGCAGGTGCGCCATCATGTTCAGCCGCGCGTGGGTCTTCAGCTCCGACTCGACCAGGTACCAGGGGCTGGCCGCCGTGTCGGTGTGGGCCATCATCTCGTCGCGGGCCCGGGAGTAGTCCTCCCAGCGGCGCAGTGCCTCAAGATCCATCGGCGACAGCTTCCACTGCCGCAGCGGGTCGTTGCGCCGCTTACGGAACCGGCGCAGCTGCTCGGTCTGCGAGACGGAGAACCAATACTTGCGCAACAGGATTCCGTCATCGATCAACAGTTGCTCGAAGACCGGGGCCTGCTTGAGGAACTGCGCATGCTCTTCGGGCGTACAGAATCCCATCACCTTCTCCACCCCGGCCCGGTTGTACCAGGATCGGTCGAAGAGCGTGATCTCACCACGCGCCGGCAGGTGCGCGACGTAGCGCTGGAAGTACCACTCCCCCCGCTCCCGCTCGGTGGGGGCCGGTAGCGCCGCGATCCGCACGGTGCGCGGACTCAGATACTCCGTGATGCGCTTGATGACACCGCCCTTGCCTGCGGCGTCACGGCCCTCGAAGAGAACCACCACGCGGGTGCCGGTATCGCGGACCCATTCCTGGAGTTTGACGAATTCGCTTTGCAGACGCAGTAATTCCTTCTCGTACACGTCGTTGGCGAGCCGTCGCGTAGCGGCTTCGAACTCGTCCTCGCTCACTGTGCTGCCTCCAGCAGTTCGGCCAGCGCTTCGTCCAGCAGTGCTGAGACCATTCCTACGTCACTCATCGCCTTGCGGTCGGCATTGACGCCGAAATACAGGGTCCCGTTGTAAGACGTCACTCCGATGGTCAACGCCTTGTTCGGCAACAGCGGCGGCACACTGTAAGTCTCGAGCAGCTTCGCGCCGCAGACGTAGAGCTGCCGCTGAGCACCCGGCGCGTTGGTGATCAGCAGGTTGAACACCCGCCCGGAGAATCCGGCGAACGCGGCCGCGACCCGGAGACCCATCGCGTGCAGAGTTGGTGGGGCGAACCCCGCCACGGTCAAGATGGTGCGGGCATCAACCAGCCCGGTCGCGGTGGGATGCGATTCGGTGGCATAAGCGATCTGCGAAAGCCGGACGACCGGATTCGGTTCGCCGACCGGAAGATCCACCAGGAACGGTGTCACGGCACCGATCGGCTGACCCGCGGAGTCGAACTCGTGGTCGGGATACACCGACAACGGTGCCAACGCCCGTACAGTGCGCGTCGATCCGACCGGTTCGCCGCGGGCCAACAGCCAGTTCCGCAGCGCCCCGGTGATCACCGCGAGCACCACATCGTTGATGGCGCAGTCATAGCGGGCCCGCACCGTCCGGTAATCCTCGAGCGAACCCCTCGCCACCGTGAACAGACGGTTCTGCGAGACCTGGGTGTTGAGCGGGCTTTGCGGGGCCGCGCCGCGCGCGATGGCCCGGACGGTATCGAACGCCTTGCGGCCTGCCCACGACAACGGGCTGCCGACCGTCGATCCCACCGCCTGTAGTTGGGCCCGCGGAGCCGCCACCCAGTCCCCGACCGCACCGAGCACCAATTCGACGGCGCCGGGCTCGTCGCGCGGCACCCAGATGTCTTCGTCGAAAGGCGGCGGACGCTGAGTCCGGTCGACCAGGACATGCCCCAACGCCGGCGCCGCCATACCGTGGACCAGCGCTTGGTGCGACTTGATGTAAATCGCGATCCGGTTGTCGGCCAGCCCCTCGATCAGGTAAGTCGCCCACAGTGGTCGGGAGCGATCCAGCGGTTGTTGACTCAGCCGAGCGACCAGCTCGTGCAGCTGGCGCTCGCTTCCCGGAGACGGCACCGCGAGATGCCTTACGTGGTAGGTGATGTCGAACTCGTGGTCGTCCACCCAGACCGGACGGGCCAGGCTCATAGTGACTTCGCGGATCTTCTGCCGGTACCGCGGGATCTGCGGCAGCCGCTGCTCGATGGTCTCCATCAGCTTGTCGTAGCCCAGGCCACCTCGCGGATTACGCAGAATGAACAGCGACTGCACATACATCGGCGTCGTGGTGTTCTCCAGGCGGTAGAAATTGGCTTCCGACGCCGATAGCCGGTTCACCATCGTTGCCCGTCCTCCCTGCTGGCTCGATCCGGCCGGGTACTGCACCAGCCCCGGATCGGAGAAAAACACTGCCGCTCACGGTAGCCCGCCGCCGGGCCGCGCTGCACGCGGATACGCCGCAGCCGCAATTGTGCGATGATCGCCGCACACACCCTGCCACTCTCCAGCAGGCCCGCCGACCGGACCTACCTTGGAGAGCTGCCGTGCCCACCGATCCCACTGCGTCCCCGCGCTCGGCCGTCGCGCCGTTGCTCGACTACGAACCGCCCGCCCGTCCGGCCATGCCGAACCGGTCCGCACATCCGCCCGCGCCGGCGCCCTCGGCCCGGCCGCGCCCGGGGCATCCCCCGAGGACGCGACCCGGTCGACCCGCGCACAAGGCGTTACCGGCGACGTTGCGCTCGGCCGCGGTGTTCGCCGACGCCGCGCTGCGCCGGGTCCTGGAAGTGGTGGACGGACGCCGGCCGTCGACGCATCTGCATCCGCTGCTCGCCACCGGACTGGCCGACTCGGTGGCGTCGGCCCGCCCGGCGCCACCGGCGGGCCGGCTCGAGCCGGCAACCCTGCAGCGGGTGCGTGTGCAACCGGCAGGTGCAGGCGAACCGGCCAGCGCGGTAGAGGTTTTCGGTACCTACCGGCGCGGACGACGCACGCATGCACTGGCCTGCCGCGTCGAGCCCATTCCGCGGACCGGAAACGGCACAGTTTGGCGGATCGTCGCCCTGCACATCGGCTAGCGCCGATCCGCACCGCGGGGGACGGGTCGGCGCCATCGGCTGTGGCTCAGCGCCTCAGCTCTTGCGTGGCACCTTCGGCAGCCGAGAGCCGCGGCTTTCGCGGCGGGCCGCTTCGCGCCGTTCCCGGCGAGACGTCGCGCCTGCGGGTTGCAGGTCGCCGGCGCGCCGCACCTGCGCGGAGCCGTCCTCGTCGGGACCCGTATAGGTCAGCCCGTCCGCACCGTCGGCTCCGTCAGCGCCGTTGGCGCCGTCGATTCCCTTGGCGCGCAACCCGAACTCCGCCAACCCCTCGGGGGCATCCACCGGCGCGACTGCCTGCTTCGGGACGGCCTCGACGGCGACGTTGAACAGGAAGCCGACCGACTCCTCCTTGAGCCCGTCGAGCATGCCGCGGAACATGTCGAAGCCTTCCCGCTGGTACTCGACCAGTGGGTCGCGCTGCGCCATCGCCCGCAGTCCGATGCCCTCCTTGAGGTAGTCCATCTCGTAAAGGTGCTCGCGCCACTTGCGGTCCAAAACGCTAAGCAGCACACCGCGTTCCAGC
Organism: Mycobacterium sp. UM_WGJ; assembly: GCF_000455125.1. Lineage (GTDB taxonomy): Bacteria > Actinomycetota > Actinomycetes > Mycobacteriales > Mycobacteriaceae > Mycobacterium. Next base: position 13,586 of record NZ_AUWR01000071.1, on the reverse strand, counting down.
TCCCGCATGGCGCCGGCGCCGGCGGTCTCGTCGACCTGGGCCTCCCGCACCGCATAGGAGTTCTCGGCGTCGGCGAGCAGCGCCGCGAGCAACTCTTCGCGGGTCAGATCGTCCGCCTCGCCGATGTCGTCGGCGTGCAGCAGTTCGTGATAGTCGATCCCCACCGGGTACAGCGTCTTGAGCGCCGTCCACAGCTGCTCCAGGTCCCAGTCCTCGGCGTAGCCCTCGGCGGTGGCACCGTCGACGTAGGCGGTGATCACGTCGACGAGCATGTCGTGGGCCTGCTCAGCGAGGTTCTCGCCGTCGAGGATGCGGCGGCGTTCGGCGTAGATCACCTTGCGCTGCTGGTTCATCACCTCGTCGTACTTCAGCACGTTCTTACGGATCTCGAAGTTCTGCTGCTCGACCTGGGTCTGGGCGCTCTTGATCGCCCGGGTGACCATCTTGGCCTCGATCGGCACGTCGTCGGGCAGGTTCAGCCGGGTCAGCAGCGACTCCAGTGCCGCGCCGTTGAACCGTCGCATCAGCTCGTCGCCCAGCGACAGGTAGAACCGCGACTCACCCGGGTCACCCTGTCGGCCGGACCGGCCGCGCAGCTGGTTGTCGATACGCCGCGACTCGTGACGCTCGGTGCCCAGCACGTACAGGCCGCCGGCCTCGATCACTTCCTCGGCCTCGGCGGCTGCCTCCTCCTTGATCGCGTTGAGCGCCTCGTCCCAGGCGGCTTCGTACTCATCCGGGGTCTCGACCGGGTCCAGGCCCTGACTGCGCAGCCGCTGGTCGGCGAGGAAGTCGACGTTGCCGCCGAGCACGATGTCGGTGCCGCGCCCGGCCATGTTGGTGGCCACCGTGATGGCGCCGCGCCGGCCCGCCTCGGCGATGATGTGCGCCTCACGCTCATGCTGCTTGGCGTTGAGCACGTTGTGCGGGACACGGCGCTTGGTCAGCTGCTTGGACAGATACTCCGAGCGCTCCACGCTGGTGGTGCCGATCAGCACCGGCTGGCCTTTTTCGTAGCGCTCGGCGACGTCGTCGACGACCGCGAGGAACTTGGCCTCCTCGGTCTTGTAGATGAGGTCGATCTGGTCGATGCGCGCCATCGGCTTGTTGGTCGGGATCGGAACCACGCCCAGCTTGTAGATCTCGTGCAGCTCGGCAGCTTCGGTCTCGGCGGTGCCGGTCATGCCGGCGAGCTTGTCGTAGAGCCGGAAGTAGTTCTGCAGGGTGATGGTGGCCAGGGTCTGGTTCTCGGCCTTGATCTCCACCCGTTCCTTGGCCTCGATGGCCTGGTGCATGCCCTCGTTGTAACGCCGACCCACCAGCACGCGGCCGGTGAACTCATCAACGATGAAGACCTCGCCGTTGCGGACGATGTAGTCCTTGTCGCGGTTGAACAGCTCCTTGGCCTTCAGCGCGTTGTTGAGGTAGCTGACCAGCGGCGAGTTGGCGGCCTCGTAGAGGTTCTCGATGCCGAGTTGGTCCTCGACGAACTCCACCCCGACCTCGTGCACACCGATGGTGCGCTTGCGCAGGTCCACCTCATAGTGGACGTCCTTCTCCATCAGCGGCACGATCCGGGCGAACTCGGAGTACCAGTTGGAGCTGCCGTCAGCGGGACCGGAGATGATCAACGGGGTGCGGGCCTCGTCGATCAGGATGGAGTCGACCTCGTCGACGATGGCGAAGTTGTGCGGCCGCTGCACCAGCTGTTCGAGCGAGTGCGCCATATTGTCGCGCAGGTAGTCGAAGCCGAACTCGTTGTTGGTGCCGTAGGTGACATCAGCGTTGTAGGCAACGCGCCGCTCGTCCGGGGTCATCTGCGACAAGATCACCCCGACCTCCAGGCCGAGGAAGCGGTGCACTCGGCCCATCCACTCGCTGTCGCGCTTGGCCAGGTAGTCATTGACCGTGACGACGTGCACGCCCTTGCCGGAGATCGCGTTGAGGTACGCCGGAAGCACACAGGTCAGGGTCTTGCCCTCACCGGTCTTCATCTCGGCGACGTTGCCGTAGTGCAGTGCCGCGCCACCCATCAGCTGCACGTGAAACGGGCGCTGGGTCAGCACCCGCCACGCCGCCTCACGGGCCACCGCGAATGCCTCCGGCAGCAGGTCGTCGAGGGATTCGCCGTCGGCGTGCCGCTGACGGAATTCGTCGGTCTTGGCCCGCAGCTCCGCGTCGGTGAGCGCTTCGACGTCCCCGGAGAGGGTGTCGATGTAGTCCGCGACCTTCCGGAGCCGTTTGACCATGCGGCCTTCACCAAAACGCAGCAACTTGGACAGCACGGCTATGTCCCCTACTCAGTCTTCGGCATTACGAGCGTCACCCATGGTAGGTGACACCGTTACCGAAGGCGGCAATGCGCCGCCCACGCAGCTCGGAACGGCAGTGCTCAGACCAAACGAATCAAGCCGTAGTCGTAGGCGTGCCGTCGGTAGACCACCGACGCCTGGTCGGTCTCCTTGTCCTGGAACAGGAAGAAATCGTGGCCGACGAGCTCCATCTCGTAGAGCGCGTCGTCGACCGACATGGGCGTCGCGGCGTGTTCTTTGGTGCGCACGATCTGGCCGGGCTCATGCTCGTGGCCGCTACTGTGCCCGACCTCCTCACGGTGGTCGGGTTCGGCGGTGCCGTCCCGGTTGAATGCGCTGGCGAGGAACTCCGGGTCCAAATTGGTGGCACCGGTGGCCTCCGCTACCGACAGCGGGGTCTTGTCGCCGTACGAGACATTGCGACGGCCCTTGTCGCGGCGCAACCGGCTCTCCAGTCGATCGATCGCGGCCTCGAATGCGGCATAGAAACTGTCGGCGCGGGCCTCCCCGCGGACCACCGGGCCGCGTCCGTGCGCGGTGATGTCGATCTGCTGGCAGGATTTTCGCTGGCGTCGATTATTGGCGTGCTTGAGCTCGACATCGAACAGGCGAATCGAGCGGTCCAACCGCTCCACGCGGGCCAGCTTCTGCGCGACGTAAACCCGGAAATGGTCTGGAATCTCAACATTACGACCCTTGACCACGATCTCGGCGCCCGACTGATCCGGCCGCTCCTCCACGTCGACTGACGCCGGGCTGGTTTCCACAAATTGATTTGCCATGCTCGACACTCTCCTGTCGTCTCGACCACGTTCCTTCAAGGTCCCCCGTCCCTTGATGACGACCGTAGCCATGCCGCCGGAGAGATGCCACCGGTTTGGCGCACCCGTTTGACACCCGTCTCATACCGAAGCGATCACGAGCGCGCCAGAAACCCGCACCCGGGCCTGATGTAGCACCCGAACCGACTCGGCCAGGGTCGCTCCGGTGGTCACCACGTCGTCGACAATCAGGACATCGCCCGCGGCGGAGGAACTCGCCAGCCCACCCCGGCGCAGCAGTACCCGCCCGGCGACGTTGCGTTCCCGGGCGGCGCTGCCCAGACCGACCGAGTCGCGGGTCAGCGCCCGCATCCGCAATGCCGGCACCACCGTCACACCCGCATGGCGCGCGGCAACCGTAGCGGCGATGCGCGTGATCGGGTCGCCCCCGCGCCGTCTGGCAGCGCTGCGGCGGGTGGGTGCCGGGATGATCGTCAGCGGTAGGTCCACCATCTGCCAGCACAGCAGCCGCTGCAGCGCCGCCCCCAACGCCCAAGCCAGCGGAGCGACGAGGTCGCTGCGGCCGCGTTCTTTGACCGCGACGATCGCCTGCCGGCGGGCGCCGGCGTATCGGCCCAGGGCGAAAACCGGAACCTGCGGATCCAGCCGCGGGGCGATCACCCGGGGTTCTTCGGGCCCGACCGCCAGCTGCGCGGCGCAGGCGGCGCACCATCGGGTCCCGGGTGTACCGCAGCCGCCGCACTGCAGAGGAAGCACCGCGTCAAGCACAGACCGATGGTGCCCCCGGGGTGCGACAAGTCGACCAAGCCGCGGTCAGTCCCCGGCCAGGTCCGCCGACAGGTCGGCCACCGCGAGCCCCTCGGGCACCTGGACCTCGGTGATCGGCTCCGCGCGGTCGTCGAACTCCAGCCGCAGCGCACGGCAGATGGTGGCGTGCATGTCATACATACAGGTGATGTAGGTCAGCTCCATGATCTCGCGGTCCGACAGGTTCGCCTGCAGCACCGCGAAGATCTCGTCGGCCACCCGCCCGCCGTCGTAGACCAGGGCATCGGTGTAAGCCAGCACCGCGCGCTCGAGCCCGGAGAAGGCGTCGCTGACCTGCCAGGACGGTAACGCGGCGATCTTCTCCTCGGACATGCCCAGCGAACGCATCTGTTTGCAGTGCTGGGAGAAGACGAACTGACTGCCGCGGGCGTAGCCGGCGCGGGCCTGACCGAGCTCGCGCAGCAGCGGGTCCAGCGAGGCGTTGCGATAGAGAGCGAATCCACGTACGGCGTGGGAGAACACCTTGGGCGCCTGGGCGAAGACCGTCCACCAGTCCCCCGGTGTCCCGTGGATGGTGCGGTGGCCGCCGGAAGCTGTCGCCGAAGCGTCAGGGCCTACGGGTTCTATGCCCGCGCCGAACAACCGATCGTAGAAGAACAAGATCTGCTCGTCGGTCACTTCGGCGCGCGGGATCTCGCGGAGGCGGGGCATGGTGTGTCCTTTCCGGCCCGCACATCGGACCGCTACTACGGTATGTCGTACCTTGGCGTCAAGGGGCATTTGGTCAACAGAGAAACTAACGCCAGACCCCAAATTAGTGAGGGCACTAACAGTTTCGCGAATTTTCATCCTCGATACTGTTAGCGTGCCGTCCATGAGCACCGATGCGACACAGGTGGGCGCGCCCACCACCGGATCCGGCCGTGCCGAAGCGCTGGTCGGCAAGGGTTGGGCGCAGGGCGTGGCCCTGGTCATGATCTTCGGATTCCTGGTGATGGGCATCCTGGCCTATCGCACGTACACGGCGTCAATGCCGATGCCGGACAAGGTCGTTGCCGAATCCGGTCAGCAGCTGTTCACCGGCGCCGACATCACCCGTGGCCAACAGCTCTATCAGGCCCGCGGCCTCATGCAGTACGGCTCGGTGTTGGGCCACGGCGCCTACCTGGGCCCCGACTACACCGCCGAATATCTGCGGCTGGCCACCGAAGACGTCGCCGATCAGTTCAAGGCGCAGGGCGTGGCGAACCCGCACGACGCCGTGGTCGCCGAGTTCCGAACCAACCGCTATAACGCGGACACCAAAACGCTGGTATTCACCGACAAACAGGTCCAGGCCTTCAACACCATCGAGCAGCACTACGCCGACTACTTCGGCGAAGCCTCCACCAAGTACGGCCTGCTGCCGCACATGATCACCGAGCCCGGCGAGATCCGCGATCTGACCGCGTTCTTCGCCTGGACCGCGTGGGCGGCGGCCGCGGATCGGCCCGGCCACAACTACAGCTACACCAACAACTGGCCCTCGGAGCCGCGCGTCGACAACGGGCCCACCGGATCGGTGGTGGTGTGGTCGGTGCTGTCGCTGATCATGCTGTTGGGCGGCATCGGCGTCATGTTCACCGTCTACGGTCGCTGGAGCCAGAACATCGGCTGGCACGGCACGGAGATGACCAAACTGCACTTCCGCCAGCCCGGCGAGGTGCCGCTGACCCGCTCGCAGCGCGCCGCGATCTGGATCTTCGCCGTGGTCGCGGTGCTGTTCTTGGCCCAAGTCCTGCTCGGCGGCGCCGTCGAGCACTATCGGGCGGATCTGTCGGAGTTCTACGGGATCGACCTCGCCAAGGTCCTGCCCTACAACCTGGCCCGAACCTGGCACCTGCAGCTGTCACTGTTCTGGACCGCGGCGGCGTTCCTGGCCGGTGGAATCTTCTTGGTGCCCTTCATCACCCGCCGCGAGCCCAGCAAGCAGTCGGTCCTGGTATACGGATTGCTCGGCGCGCTGGCAGTGGTGGTCTTCGGTTCGCTGGCCTTTGAGGCGCTGTCGATCTTCGGGGTTATCAAGCCCGGCACCCTGTTCTCCCAGCAGTGGGAGTTCCTGGACCTGCCCCGACTGTTCCAGCTGCTGCTGATCGTCGGCCTGTTCTTGTGGATCGTCATCATCTGGCGCGGCATGCGCGCGAAGCTGGCCACCACCTCGAAGATGAACCTGCCCTGGATGTTCTTCTTCACCGGCCTGGCCATCCCGACGTTCTACGCGGCCAGCCTGCTGGCCGGCAGTGAGACGCACTTCTCGGTCGCCGACTTCTGGCGGTTCTGGATGGTGCACCTGTGGGTGGAGGACTTCCTGGAGCTGTTCACCACCGCGATGGTGGCCTACATCTTCGTTCAGCTCGGGGTGGTGCGCGAGCGCGTTGCGCTGCTGGTCATCTTCCTCGACATCATCCTGTATTCGGCCGGCGGCGTGATCGGCACCATGCACCACCTGTACTTCTCCGGCACACCGGTGGAGCACATGGCACTGGGCGCGTTCTTCTCGGCCGCCGAGGTCATCCCCCTGACTTTCCTGACCGTGGAGGCCTGGGCCTTCCTGCAGCTGGGTGCCCGCCAGGAAGCCGGTGAGCAGAACAACTTCCCGGCCCGCTGGGCGGTGATGTTCCTGGTCGCCGTCGGGTTCTGGAACTTCCTGGGCGCAGGCATCTTCGGGTTCCTGATCAACCTGCCGGTGGTGTCCTACTACGAGATCGGGACGGCACTGACCGCCAACCACGCGCATGCCGCGATGTTCGGCGTCTACGGCATGCTGGCGGTCGGCCTGGCGATGTTCGCCTTCCGTTACGTGATCCCGGCGGACCAGTGGCCGAACAAGCTGGCCCGGATCTCGTTCTGGGGCATGAACATCGGCCTGGCATGGATGGTGTTCGTCACCCTGTTGCCGCTGGGCGTGCTGCAGTTGTTCCACTCGGTCAACGCGGGTTACTTCGAGGCACGCTCGCTGGGTTACATCACCCAGCCCGGCAACGCGCTGCTGGAATGGCTGCGCCTGCCCGGCGACGCGATCCTGATCGGCGCCGGTGTGGTGCCGTTCGTCTGGATCGCCTGGATCGCGCTGCGTAACTTCCGCTCCGGCGAGACGGTCGACGAGTTGCCGGAGAACCCGCTCTACGTCGAGGTTCCGGCAGAGTCCGCCGCCGCGGGCAAGGACTGATCATGTCCGGGCCGGCGACATGGGTGTGGTTGGTTGCCGGCTACGCGCTGCTGTTGCTGACTTTCGCCTGGGGTTTCGACCGGATGGCCCAGCGGACCTCCGAACGCGCGGCGCAGTGGCGCACGGGCAAGTTCGTCTACCACGACGATCATGACGCGTGGAAGTGCCCGCAGGACCAGTGGCTCTGGCCCACCTCGTTCGATCCGGACAACCGGGTGATGCGGTACCGGGCGACGCCGTCGGTCTGCAACTCCTGTCCGGTCAAGGACACCTGCACCACGTCGCACCACGGCCGGGAGATCAGCCGGGCGGTCGATCCGTGGCCGCACTCGGAAACCGGCCGCTTTCACCGGGGCATCGCTTGTTCGGTAGCGGGTTTCGGGATCATCCTGCCGGCTGCGACGTTGTTCGTGAATCACTCGGCCGCCGACGTGTTGGTGCTGACCGCGGCGATCGCCGTGGTGGCGGCCGGCGGCTATCCCCTGCTGCGTCACCTGTGGAGCACCCCGAGTAACGCCCCCGATGATCGGCCGCACCGATCCGTCGCCGAAGATCAGGCATTGAACGTCGAGGCCGCGATCGACCGGTACTCCACCCGGTGGGGCGGCTTTTCCGACAACGCGTCGAGCAGAAGGCAGCAACTCAAATGAGTGAGGGACTGATCACCGTGCTGGCGCTGGCCGTCGTGGCGCTCGCAGTGCTGGCATATTTCGCGCTGAATGTGGTGCGCGAGTACGAACGCGGCGTGGTGTTCCGGATGGGCCATGCCCGCCCGCTCTACCAACCAGGCCTGAAGTTCCTGTTCCCCTTGGTGGACAAAATGATTCGGGTTGATCAGCGGGTGGTCACCCTGACCATTCCGCCGCAGGAGGTGATCACTCGCGACAACGTTCCGGCCCGGGTCAACGCGGTGGTGATGTTCCAGGTCACCGATCCGCTCAAGGCGATCATGGAGGTCGAGAACTACGCCGTGGCCACCTCGCAGATCGCCCAGACTACGCTGCGTTCCCTGTTGGGCCGGGCCGATCTGGACACGCTGCTGGCGCACCGCGACGATCTCAACGCCGACCTGCGCACGATCATCGACAAGCAGACCGAGCCGTGGGGCGTGCAGGTGCGGGTGGTCGAGATCAAGGACGTGGAGATCCCCGAGTCGATGCAACGGGCGATGGCCCGCGAAGCCGAGGCCGAGCGCGAGCGGCGGGCGAAGGTGATCAACGCCCGCGGCGAGCTACAGGCCTCCGAGGAACTCAGCCAGGCCGCCGAACGGCTTTCGCAGAACCCGGCCTCGCTGCAACTGCGGTACCTGCAAACCCTTTTGGAACTCGGGGCCGACCAGAACTCCACTGTGGTGTTCCCGCTGCCGGTGGACATCATCACCCCGTTCCTGGGCGGTGCGGCCGAGGCACTGCGTGCCGTCAAGCGGGACTAGCGGCGCTACCGCGCGACCATCCCGCCGTCGGCATGGATGGTTTGGCCGGTGATGTAGCTGCTTGCGTCGGAGACGAGAAGCAGTACCGGCCCGACCATTTCGTCGGGCTCGGCAATGCGCTGCTGCAGCGTGGCAGCCCGCAATGCTGCGATGAACTCCGGCGGATTGTTACGCACCATGTCGGTGTTGACCGGTCCGGGTGCGATCGCGTTGACCCGGATGCGCGAGGACGCCAGCTCGGCCGCCATGGACCGGGTGAAGGACACGAGTGCGGCCTTGGCCGCCGAGTACATCGACGTCGCCGGCGAATAGACGAAGGCGCCGGCCGACACCACGTTGACGATGGCGGCGTGCTCGCTCTTGCGAAGATGCGGCAGCGCCGCCTGAACCAGGAAGACCGGCCCCTGCAGATTAACCGCGAACGACTTGTTCAGTGCCTCCGAGGTGATCTCGCCCAACGGCAGCGCCAGCGCATTGGCAGCGTTGTTGATGACGATGTCCACCCCGCCGAACCGGTCGACTGTGGCGCCCACCAGCGCCTCGATCGCCTCGCCGTCCCCGAGGTGGGTCGGCACCCCGATCGCTTGCGCGCCGGCCTGGCGCAGTTGCTCCGCGGCCTGATCGCAGGCCTCGCTCTTGCGGCTGGCCACCACCACGTTGGCGCCGGCAGCGGCCAACCCGTGCGCAACCGACAGCCCGATGCCGCGCGTTCCGCCTGTCACGATGGCGGTGCGTCCGGTCAGGTCGAACAATGCAGTGAGGGCAGACCTGTCCACTGGGATCTCCTACGTCAGGGCCAAGACGCAAGAAGCGTAGATCACCCCCGAAGCCTGACCCTTCTGCGGATCGGGGCTTTGTGCTCTGTGAATCCGCCGGTGTCGCCGCTACCGTGGGCAGTGCCTGGGTGCGCGCCGCGACGACGGCTTCGGAGAGGACGCGATGTGATCAGAGTCTTTCTGGTAGACGATCACGAGGTGGTGCGGCGCGGCCTGATCGACCTGCTGGGCGCCGACCCCGAACTGGATGTGGTCGGTGAGGCCGGTTCGGTGGCCGAAGCCCTGGCCCGCATACCCGCGTTGTCTCCGGACGTCGCGGTGCTCGATGTCCGGCTGCCGGACGGCAACGGCATCGAACTCTGCCGTGACCTGCTGGCGCGGATGCCCGAACTACGCTGCCTGATCCTGACCTCCTTCACCTCCGACGAGGCAATGCTCGACGCCATCCTGGCCGGCGCCAGCGGCTACATCGTCAAGGACATCAAGGGCATGGAGCTGGCCCACGCGGTCAAGGAAGTCGGCGCGGGACGATCGCTGCTCGACAACCGCGCTGCAGCAGCCCTGATGGCCAAACTGCGGGGCGCCGCCGCCAAGCCCGATCCACTGTCGGGCCTGTCCGAACAGGAACGGACACTGCTGAGCCTGCTCGCCGAAGGACTGACCAACAAGCAGATCGCGGACCGGATGTTCCTGGCGGAGAAGACCGTCAAGAACTACGTGTCACGGCTGCTGGCCAAGCTGGGCATGGAGCGTCGCACTCAGGCCGCGGTCTTCGCCACCAAGCTCGAGCGCGCCCGGAATGACTGACGACGCACCCGAGGAAGGCTCGAACCCGCTGCGCGACAAACTTTCTCATCTGCAGCTGCGCGAGCTGCTGGTCGGCGTGCAAGACCGGGTCCAGCAGATCGTGGAAGGCCGCGACCGCCTCGACGGACTGCTGGCAGCGATGCTGGCCGTCACCTCGGGTCTGGAACTCGACGAGACCCTGCGCACCATCGTGCAGACCGCTACCAGTCTGGTCGATGCCCAATACGGTGCGCTGGAAGTACACGACCGCCAACGCCGAATGCAGCAGTTCGTCTACGAGGGCATCGACGACGAAACGTTCCTCAAGATCGGCCGGCTGCCCCAGCAGGTGGGGGTGGTCGGTCTGCTGATCGACGAACCCCAAACCCTGCGACTGGACGACCTTTCCAAACATCCCGCCTCCATAGGTTTTCCGCCCCACCACCCCTTGATGCGGACGTTCCTCGGCGTGCCGGTGGGCGCGGGAGGGGAGGTCGTGGGCAATCTGTACCTCACCGAGAAAGCCGACGGACAACCATTCAGCGAAGACGATGAAGTGCTGGTTCAGGCGCTGGCCGCCGCCGCCGGGATCGCGATCGCCAACGCCCGCTTGTATGCCCAGGCCAAGGCAAGGCAATCCTGGATCGAATCCACCCACGACATCGCGACCGAACTACTGTCGGGCACCGACCCGTCCACGGTGTTCCGGTTGATCGCCGAAGAGGCCAGCAAGCTCACCGGTGCCGAGTCGGCCCTGGTGGCCATCCCGCTGGACGAGGATGCCGCCGAATCGGAGGTCAGCGAACTCCTGGTAGTCGAAACCATCGGGCCGACAATGGCTTTCCTGTCTGGTGAGACCCTGCCGGTGACCGGCTCCCCCGTCGGCGAGGCCTTCTCGAAGCGTGAGCCGCACCGCGTCGAGCGGCTGACGCTGAGCGGTGTGCGTGCGGCCGGCCCCGCCCTGATACTTCCGCTGCGCACCGCCGACGCGGTAGCCGGAGTGGTCGTGGTGATGCGGCACAGCAGCACTCCCCCGTTCAACACCGAGCAACTCGACATGATGGCGGCGTTCGCCGATCAGGCCGCGCTGGCCTGGCAGCTGGCCACCACGCAGCGCCGCATGCACGAACTCGACGTGGTCACCGACCGGGACCGGATCGCCCGCGACCTGCACGACCATGTGATCCAACGGCTGTTCGCCGTGGGGCTGTCGCTGCAGGGCACCATTCCACGCAGCCGAGACGCCGCCGTGCAGCGCCGGCTCTCCGATGCCGTCGACGACTTACAGGCGATCATCGGCGAGATCCGCACCACAATCTTCGACCTGCACGGTGTCGCCTCCGCGGCGACACCGTTGCGGCAGCGACTGGACAACGCGGTGGCCCAATTCTCCGGATCGGGGCTGCACACCACTGTCCAGTTCATCGGCCCGCTCTCGGTGGTGGAGCCGGCGCTGGCCGATCACGCCGAAGCGGTGGTCTCCGAGGCGGTCAGTAATACGGTCCGGCATGCGGGCGCCACCGCCGTGACCGTGCAGATCAAGGTCGAAGACGATCTGAGCATCGAGGTGAGCGACAACGGCCGCGGTATGCCCGAGGTGATCACCCGCAGCGGCCTGGCCAACCTGCGTCAGCGTGCCGAGCAGGCCGGCGGAACCTTCAGCGTCACATCGGCTCCCGGCGGCGGGACAGTGCTGCGCTGGTCTGCTCCCCTGGTCTCGTAGCCCGGGCGGTGCTGCTCAGGCGTAGAGCGCCAACCCTTCAACCTCTCGAGGCTCGGCCTCGCGAGTGTCGGCAGCCAGCCATTGGACGGTGTCGTTGAGGAAGCGCCGCGGCGTCGCCGGCAGCGGGTCGGCATTGATCGGGGCCCAGCCCACCCGCAGCAGCATCTGCGGATAGCCGCTGGTTCCGAAGACGTCGCGGCGCACCGCGGCACGGGTTTCGGCGATCTCCAGCGGCTCGGTGACCGGGCAGCTGGCCAGCCCCAATGCCGTCGCGGTCAGCAGCACCACACTGGTGGCCTCGCCGGAACGCAGCTGGGCCAGCCGATCATCGGTCTCGGTGCCCAGGGCCAGCATCACCGCGCGGTCCTCGTCCGGGAAGGCACCCGGCGGCTGGGCCAGTGCGGGCCCGGCGAAGAACCGGCCCGGAATCGGGGCAGCAGCATCCGGCGCCGGAACACTGTGCGCCGGAACGCCGGCCACCGACCCGTAGCGGCCGCTCCAGGTCGCCAGCTCGGCGAGGTACTCGTAGTCTGTGCGGTGCTCGAACACCGCCCGGGCCACCACCGCGTTCAGCCGATCTAGGGCGTCGACGCGGCGCAGCATCACACCGGACCGGGCGGCGCGCGCGCCCATCAATGCGATGTCGGCGCCGGCCACCGGCCAGCCGCTGAAGTAGCGACGATCGGTGCGCCGCCGCGGGATCGCCGCCGCCAGCGCGACATCGACCTGGGAGAGATCCGGTTGCGGCCCAGGCGGACACAGCTCGATCGAGGCCAGCAGGTCGGGGCATGCCGGGTCGGGAAACCGATGGACCTTGACCTGTTGACCTAGCGCGGCGAACGCCACCACACAGTGGTGCAATGCCGCGCCGCAGCTCAAGATCATGCCCCGGCCCTCGGGGTCGACGTTGCGCAGCTGCAGATCGGGCTCGACGTATAAGTCCAGCCGGGGCGCCGAAGGCGCCGGGTCCACCCGCCAGCGCCATGGTTGCGAGTTATGCACCGAGGGCGCTCGGGCGGCCAGCAGTAACGCGGTTCGGATGGTGTCCCGGACCGCCGCGGCGTCCGGGCGACCCGCAGGTTTTTCATCCATGGGCCGGCCCCTTTCTTCCTTCGCGGTCTCGAGCCCGATTCCCGCTGAGCCCCAGCAGACCTGCACTCTTCACGATCCTCCCCGCCCCACCGGTCCGACCAGGGCACGAAGACCCGCACCTGCGCCGCGGACTCGGGACTTCTGGCCCTGCATCCATCAGCGACGCGGGCGGACGATGAGAGCGGGGCGCGGGCAGGAGGACGGATCGTGGAGCAACTGACCACCCTGGACGCGGGATTTCTGCAAGCCGAGGACTCCGACCGCCACGCCAGCCTGGCCATCGGCGCCCTGGTCGTACTGGAAGGCGCGACGGCGATGAGGCTGGCACCGACGAGGACGACACCGCTGGTGAAGTACGGACGAAGAAGTCTTTGCATGATCCGCTCCTGACGTTGGGTCGGCCCCGGATGACCGGGCGACACGATTGTCGGCAGCGTATGGCACAGGCGATTCTTAGGTTAACCTCGCATTCGGCTTCATGATTTTATCGTTATTATTACGTTATAGTTCTGTTATATTCATGGGGTAGCGATGTAAAATCGCTTTACATCGCGGGTATCGCTTATGACCGGACGAGCGGATTGTCAATTCCGTGGATTCCCGCGCTTTTCTGAACATCCCAGGCCTCGAAGACTTCGCGACGACAACCGGCGGAGCGTGCAATTGTCCAGTACATGGACACCGAGACGGGCTAAGTCCCCTGGGGT
>NZ_AUWR01000070.1 GCF_000455125.1 Mycobacterium sp. UM_WGJ | reverse complement strand
TAACGGCGGTAACGGCGCTATCGGCGGCGCGGGCGGTGTCGGTGGCGCGGCCGGTGTCGGATCCGTGGACGGTGTGGCCGGTGTCGACGGCAACGGCGGCGCCGGTGGTGCCGGCGGCAACGGTGGAGTTGGCGGCGTCGGTGCTGTCGGCCTGGCCAACGCGGCCGGCGGTAACGGCGGCCTCGGCGGCAACGGTGGCGCTGGTGCGGCCGGTGGTGCGGCTGGTGGTGCAACCGGTAGCGCGGGTGCCGCGGGCGTTGACGGCAATGGTGGCGACGGCGGCGCCGGTGGAAACGGCTTTGCCGGCACGGCCGGCGAAGACGGCGACGGACCTGGCGCTGACGGCACCGACGGCGTTGCCGGTGGCAACGCGGGCAACGGTGGCGGCGGCGGCCAGGGCGGCGGCGAGACCGGCAACGGTGGCAACGGCGGCGCCGGTGGCGTCGGCGGTGCCGGTGGCGCCGGCGGTGCCGGCGCGATCGGGACCGAGGGCGCCAGTGGCAATGGTGGCAACGGTGCGGCCGGTGGCCAGGGCGGTGTCGGCGGTGCGGCCGGTGCCGGCGCCGCCAACGGCAACAACGGCAACGACGGTGCTGACGGCAACGGCGGCGTTGGCGGTGCTGGTGGGAACGGCGGTGCCGGCGCGAACGGCGACGACGGTGAGGAAGACGGTGCCGCAGGCGGAGCTGGCGTTGCCGGTGGCAACGGCGGCACCGGTGGCGCCGGAGGTGCGAGCGGCGGTGCGACCGGTCTCGGCGGCGACGGTGGTGCCGGTGGTCTCGGCGGCAACGGCGGCAACGGCGGCAACGGCGCGGATGGAGCGACTGCGGACGAAGGTGAGCCCGGTGGCGACGGCGGCAACGGTGGCAACGGTGCCGGAGGTGGTATCGGTGGTGCCGGCGGCACTGCCGGGACCGGCGGGACCGACGGTGTCGACGGCAACGGTGGCAGCGGCGGCAACGGCGGCGATGGCGGCAACGGAGCTGACGGCGTTGGAGCGCCGGGTGGTGTCGGCGGTACTGGCGGCACCGGTGCCGGCGGCGGCGCTGCCGGTGGCGGTACTGGCACGCCGGGTGCCAACGGTGTCAACGGCCAGAACGGCGCCAACGGCCAGGAGATCGGTCTGCCGTAGTAGTTCGGATATTGCGCAAGAAACGCCCCGCACACCGTGCGGGGCGTTTCTTGTTGCCAGAGGCATTCCCGCACAACGTCTTTCGCGCGTCGCCCCACCGGTGAAATCGGCGGAGGCTGAAGGGCGAAGCACTCCGCGGGTGCCCAGAAGAACTCGCGCCAGAACAGCGTTCCGTGTTCGAAAAATGCCTGCCCTGCAATACAATCAGTGGCTATGTGGACGACGTCGAACGGATACACCCGGGCCCTCGCCAGCGTTGCGACCGCGGGTGCGGTCGCGTTTGCGGCCAGCGGCGTGACAGCGATGCCGGCCGCGGCACTGCCCGGCCCGCTGCCGTCCGCGACGGTCGTCGCCCCGGTCGAATTGACTGCGCTGAGCGGCGATTCCAGCCTGATGGACATCATCGGCACCTTGACCGGACTGAACTGGATCATCCCGCTTCTGGACAACCCGGACTATCCCTGGTTCCCCTTCGTCATCTCTCTTGAGGCGCTCGGCGAGCTGTTCGTGATCATCCCGGTGACCCTGGTGATCGGTACGCCGCTGCTCCTGCTGACCGAGGGCTGGCAAGGCATTCAGGACACCTTCACACTGCTGGGAACCGCCGTCGACGCGGTGCAGACCCTGTTCGACGAACTGGTGGACTGGTACCAGACCCGCAACTGGTTCACCGGGCAACTGCTCGACACCGGGTCCAGTGAAGCGGTCGCCGTGGCCGGTTGGGCCGACCTGTTCCACACGGGCGGCGTCGAAGACGTCGTTGTCCCGGTGAGTCTCGACGACGCGTTCACCGTGGGCGCTGTCGATGCCGGGCTGCCGGTGGACGGCTTCGACGCCGTGCTCACCGACTTCGGACTGGGCGACCTGGTCGCCTGATCCGTGCGGCCGCTGGCCCCGCTGGCTACTTGCGCTCAGTCGGGGTGAAGACAAGCACATCCCCTAAAGGCATGACAGTGCTGTCCAGCTGAGGCAACGGCGGCCCGGTCGAAAGGCCGGGCCGCCGTGGCGTTTTCGGCGCCCACGCCGTCACTGATTCGCACGCCGGCGCCGTCACGCGGCCGGCGTCCGTAGTCGTGGATCGTGCCCCACGGCCGGTCGAGCCGCCGATGACCGACGCAGTACCGCACTGGACGCCGTGGATCACGGGGCCGTGCCGGTCCAGCTACTCTCCCGCCTCTCGCGTGCGGTCAGGAAAACGCGCATTATCCACTGGTAGGAAGGCGGCCGCACGCAAACAAGGAGCCTTATCCCAGAGTCGTTAGCAACCTGGGTAAAACCGCACATGTCCACCTGTTCCCGACCCCCGCGTCTCTGCATAACCCTCCTTTTACCTGCACAATAGTCCTCACAATAAGACTTCTTGCTACGAATACATGCAGGTCAAAGGCGTGGCGCCCGAAGAGCGGCCGCAAGTTGATTCGCCAAAATTGGTTCCTAAATTCCAATATCTCTGTTAACTTAACGCGAGCTAAGTAACTAGCGTTAGTGTCAACCGTCAAGGGCTAATCTGCCTGAGGAGATCTCATGTCACACCGCTCTACTGCCAAGACAACAAAAGGCCGACTCAGCGCCGCAGTGGGCGCCACCAGCGCAGTGGGTGCGTTCCTGGCGTTCGGCATGACGCCGCTCACGGCGGCACCCGCCAGTGCGGATGGGTTCGACATGCTGTTCGACGACCTGTTCAGCTGGATCGAGACCCCCGCGGCGGACACATCGGGGCTTGGCTGGCTTGGTTTCGACGCGTTCGGCGGCGACCTGGCCGGCTCGGCGGCGTCCGCCGATCCGCTCCAAGCCCTCAATGAGCTGGTGGCCAACTCGATCAACATGATCATCTACCAGCCGCTGTATGACGTCGGTCAGCTCTTGATCGGCGTTGGCCTGCGCCTGGACGGCATCTTCGACAATGGCGCCGACGCCTACGTCAGCTTCGGCGCCGACGGCGACCTGGTCTACCACGCGGCGAGCGCCGGTGGATTCCTCTTCGGTGATGGCGGCGCCGGCGGATTCGTCGACGCCGACGGCGACGTGCTCGGCGCGAACGGCGCGGTCCTGCTCGACGCTGACGGCAACGACGTCACCCTGGCCGACATCGAGAACGGTACCTATAGCTTCGCTGCCGGTTCGACGTTCACCCTCGACGGCGGCAATGCCGGCATGCTCGGCAACGGCGGCGACGGCGGCAGCGGCATCGGTCTGGGACTGGTCGGCGGCAACGGCGGTGACGGCGGCTCTCTCCTCGGCAACGGTGGTGACGGCGGCGCCGGCGCCTTCGGTGTCAACGGAATCGGGGCGGCCGGCACCGACGGTTTGGTGGGCGGCTTCGGCGGCGCCGGTGGTTTCTTCTTCGGTAACGGCGGCAATGGTGGTACCGGCGGCAACGGCGGCAACGGTGCCGCCGGCACCAACGGCAACGTGGGCGCGGCCGGGCTGAGCCCGGCCGGCGGGACCGGAGCCGATGGCGCCGACGGCGGCAACGGCACCGACGGCACGGATGGCTTCGCCGGCGGTAACGGCGCCGTCGGCGGCAACGGTGGGGCCGCGGGCCTGTTCGGTAACTCCGGTGCCGGTGGTAACGGCGGCGTCGGTGGCAACGGTGGTGTCGGCGGTAATGGCGGGAACGGCGGCGCCGGCGGCAACGGCGATGTCAACAACGGGCCGGAGATCGTGCCCACCGCACTCATTCCCGCGAGCGATCCGGGCGGCAACGGGGGCGCCGGCGGTAGCGGCGGTAACGCCGGCTCGGGCGGCGCCGCGGGTGCCGGTGGCGCCGGCGGCAACGGTGGTGCTGGTGGGTTCTTCGGCGTGCACCCCTCGGGTGCCGCGGGCAGCGGCGGCGCCGGTGGCGTCGGTGGTGGTTCCGGTCTGGCCGGCAACGGTGGCGCGGGCGGTAACGGCGGCGCTGGCGGTGGCACCGCTTCGGAATTCACCACCGAAGCGGTCGGTGACGAGATTGTCGGCGGCGGGGCCGGCGGCGCAGGTGGGGCCGGCGGCGATCTCGGTGCGGTCGGCGCCGGCGGCGCGGGCGGCGCGGCCGGTACCAGCGCCGGTCTGTTCGCCGGTGCCCCCGGTACCGCGGGTGCGGATGGCGCCGCCGGCGCGCTGCCGGACACGGTGTCGGGCAACGGTGGTGACGGTGGCGCCGGGGGTGCCGGTATCGGTGGCACGGGCGTGTCCGGCGGTAACGGCGGCGCCGGCGGCAACGCCGGCAGCCATGGCAACGGCGGCAACGGCGGCGTTGGCGGCAACGGCGACCAGGGCGCGTCCGGTTTTGACAGTCAGGAGCCGGGCACGGCCGGCGGCGACGGCGCCGTCGGCGGCAACGGCGGAGCCGGTGGTGTCGGCGGTAACGGCGGTTCGGTCTCGGGCAATGGCGGTAACGGTGGCGCCGGCGGGGTCGGCGGCACCGGCGGCGACGGCGGACGCGGCGCGGATTCGGATGACTCGAGCGTGGCGGGTGGCGCCGGCGGCAACGCCGGCGACGGTGGTCAGGGCGGTATCGGCGGCAACGGCGGTTCGGCGACCAACGGCAACGGCGGCAACGGTGGCAATAGCGGCAACGGTGGCGACGGCGGCGTCGGCGGCGTAGGTGGTTCCGGTGCCAATGACATCGACTCCGAGCTTCTGAACGGCGGCGCAGCGGGTGCCGGTGGCAACGGCGGCAACGGTGGAGCGCCCGGCGCCACGGCCGGAACCGGCGGCACCGGTGGCGGCGACGGCCACACCGACGGCACCGACGGCAGCCTCGGCCAGATCGGCAACGGTGGTGACGGCGGTGCCGGCGGGCTCGGCGGCAACGCGGCGACCGGCGAGGCCGGTGCCTTCCTCGGCAACGGTCTGAGCCCGGCCAACCCCGATGCGACGGGTGTGGGCGGTTCCGGTGGCCGGGGCGGCAACGGCGGTACCGGCTTCCAGGCCGGCAACGGCGGGTCCGGCGGTGGCGGCGGCCAGGGTGTCTACGGCGGCACCGGTGGCGCCGGTGGCGCCGGCGGCGCGGTGACCAGTACCGCTGACGGCGGCAACAACACCGGCGGCAACGGTGGCACCGGTGGGGCCGGTGGCGACGGCTCCGGTCACGGCGGCTACGGCGGCCAGGGTGGCGCAGGCGCCAACGCGACCGGCGACCAGACCGCCGGCAACGGCGGCAGCGGCGGCAACGGCGGTAACACCACCGGCCAGGGCAACACCGGTGAGTTCGGGACACTGGCCGGCGGGCACGGCGGCAATGGCGGAGCCGGTGGCACCGCCGAGGACGGCCAGGCCGGCAACGGCGGTAGTGGCGGCAACGGCGGCACCGGCGCACCGGTGGCTGGCGAGCTACCCGGCGTGGGGTTGAGCACCGGCGGCTCCGGTGGCACCGGCGGTGACGGGGGTGCCGCCAGCGGTGCCGGCAACGGCGGAAACGGCGGCACCGGTGGCAACGGCAACACCGGGAGCTTCACCGGCGGCCACGGCGGCACCGGCGGTAACGGCGGCACCTCCGGCACCGGCACGGCCGGCAACGGCGGCGCCGGCGGCGCGGGCGCCAACGGGGCCGGGATCGGCGACGGCGCGACCGGCGGTAATGGCGGCAACGGCGGTGCCGGCGGGGTGGCCGACGGCCAGACCGCGGGTCAGGGCGGTGGCGGTGGTGGTGGCGGCGGCGGTGCCATCGTCGCCGGCACCAGCGGCGGCACGGTGACCGACAGCACCGCCACCGGCGGCAACGGCGGCGACGGTGGTGCGGGCAGCACGACCGGGGTCGGCGGCAATGGCGGCGCCGGTGGACTCGGCGCGGTCGTCGCGGACGGGGCGGGCAGCACCATCGACGGCGGCCACATCGCCGGGGGTGACGGCGGTGCCGGCGGTGCGAACGGGGTCAACGGCGAGGACGGTGCCGACAACGTGCTGGAGGCTACCGGCGGCGGCACCATCAGCAACGTCACCGTGACCAACGGCCAGAACAACGGTGACTTCGTCGGCGGTGGCGCTTCGGTGGTCGCCACCGGCGGCGGCAGCATCTCCGACAGCACCGTCACCGGCGGAAACGCGAGCGACACCGCCAACGGTGGGGACGCCGGCCTGAACGCCATCGGCAAGGGCAGCTCGATCACCGGCAGCCATGCCACCGGTGGCAACGGGGGTGCGAACGACGGCAGCACCGGCGCGACGGGTGGCGACGGAGGCAGCGGCGTCATCAACGCCACCGACGGCGCCATCGTCACGGACACCACCGTCGCCGGTGGGGCCGGTGGCGCCGGCAGCAACGGCGGCCAGGGCGGCCAGGGCGGCTTCGGTCTCGCTGACGCCACCGGCTCGGGCAGCACCATCACCGGCACGGCCACCGGCGGCACGGGCGGCGCCGGCGTCAACGGCATCGGCGGTGACGGCGGGAGCGGCCAACTGATGGTCGACGGCGCCGGGGGCAGCATCGGCGGTGGTGGCAATGACGCGATCGCTCAGGGCGGCAACGGCGGTATCGGCACCGACGGCGGCGTCGGCGGCAACGGCTCCTGGGGCGAGCTGGAGTCCGGCGAGATCGGCTACGGTGCCGTCGGCGGCAACTCCTACGGCACCTCCACCGGCGGTGACGGCGGCAACGCCACCGGTGAAGGGAGCCACGGCGGCAACGGCGGAAGCTCGGACATTCAGAGTTCCAAGACCACCGATGGTGGCACCTTGGGCGGCCCGGGCGGAACGGCCAGTGGCACCTCTACGGGCGGCAACGGTGGCGACGCCACCGGCGGGGGCCAGGGCGGTGACGGCGGAAAGGCCAGCATCGCCACCGGCGGCGACCCGGACAATATCGCCAATGGAACGGCGTCCGGCGGCAAGGGCGGCGACGGTCTCGACGGCGGCACCGGCGGCAAGGCCGGCTCGAGTCGGCTCGACGCCTTTGGCAACGACGGCGCGGGCACCCCGTCCACGGCCACCAACGGCACCGCGACCGGCGGCAACGGCGGGAGCGGTACCGGGGCCAACGCCACCGGCGGCAACGGCACCGACGGTAACATCGTCAACCAGGGCGGCGCCCAGTCCGACGGTCAGACCGCGACCGGCACCAACGGGGCGAACAACCCGGCCACTCCGTAGCCCAGAGGCGAAAAGCCCCGGCTCTGCCCGCCTTTGGCGGCGCAGGGTCGGGGCCTTTTCCCGCTATACCCAGTACGCCACCCGCGCCCGGTACTGGCGCAGCACCAATGCGGCCACCGACCAGCCGACCACGGTCAGCACCAGCACCACCGCCCAGTGCCGCAGCGGCTGATGCGCCCCCAGCAGCGGCAGCCGCACCAGGTCCAGGTAGTGCATCAGCGGGTTGAACTCCACCACCGCAGTCCAGCGCGACGCGCCCTGCGCACGCAGGGTGTCGTAGTTCCAGATGATCGGCGTCATCAAGAACAGCAGCTGCACCACCGAGAACAACAGCGGGGCGATATCGCGGTAGCGGGTGGCCAGAATCCCGAAGCACAGCGACACCCACACGCAGTTCAGCGCGATCAGGAGTAATGCCGGGATCACCGAAAGGTCGGCCCACGACCAGGGTTTCGGGAAGATCAGCGCGATCGGTATATAGATGACGATGTTGTGGGCGAACAGGATCATCTGGCGCCACACCAGCCGGTAGACGTGCACGCTCAACGGGGTCGGCAACTGCTTGATCAGCCCCTCGTTGGCGACGAACACGTCGGCGCCTTCCAGGATCGCGGCGTTGAGCAGGTTCCACACGATCAGCCCGAGCGTCACGTACGGCAGGTGCACCGACAGGTCAAGGTGGAACAGCTTGGAGTACAGCCCACCCATCGCCACCGCGGTGGTGGCGGTGCCGATGGTGATCCAGAACGGGCCCAGCACGCTGCGCCGGTAACGCTGCTTGATGTCCTGCCAGCCCAGGTGCAGCCACAGCTCGCGGCGGCCGAATCCGTCCACCAGATCGGCCCGCGCCCGTGCGAAGCTCTTGGACTCCGCGGCCACGTCGGTGAAACTCATTGCTGCCCCTCGGGTTTGGCGAACTGTTCCCGGCGTCCCAGCCGGCGCAACCGGACCCACTCCAGCAGCCCGGCCGGATCGCGGCGTGACACCAGGAAGAACCAGCCGAACCGCAACCACTCCTGGACCAGCAGTCGCCGCATCCCCGGCTGGGCCATCAGGTAGCCCCGGTTGCGGTAGGTGAAATACCGCTTGGTCGGGTTGTCGGGGTATTGGGTGTGCATCCGGCCGGCCAGGATCGGCTTGAACTCCTCGGACCCGCACGGGTGCAGGTAGGCCGCGGTCAGGCACGTCCCGAACGGCAGGCCGGAGCGCACCAACCGCCGGTGCACCTCCACCTCGTCGCCGCGGATGAACAGCCGCAGATCCGGCACCCCGACCGCCTCCAGGGCATCCGCGGTGAACAGCGCCCCGTTGAACAGCGACGCGATGCCCGGCAGCAGGTCCTCACCCGCTGCGCCACTGTGCAATTCGCTGACCTCGCGCCGCCACACCAGCCCGCGCCGCAGCGGGAAGGCCAGCCGGGACGGGTCGTCGATGTTGCACACCATCGGCGACACCTCGGCCAGCCGGTGCTTGGCGGCGCACGCCAGCAGCGCCGCCAGCACGCCGGAGTCGGCGGGGCGCCCGTCGTCATCGGCCAGCCATACCCAATCCGCGCCGGCGGCCAGGGCGTGCAGCATTCCTAATGCGAAACCGCCTGCACCACCCAGGTTTCTGCGCGACCCGAGGTAGGTCGACGGTACCGGCTGTCGGGCCACCAGGTCGCGCACCGCGGCGTCGTTATCGTTGTCGACGACGATCAGGTGTTCCGGCGCCCGGGTCTGGGTGGCCAGTGCCTTGAGTGACTCGGCCAGTTGCGCGACTCGGCGGTGGGTGACGACGACGGCGTAGACGGTTCCGGTCACGCCTTTTCCTCGGTTTGCGTCTCCGCCAGCACCTCGCGCACGTGCCGGGCGGCGTCCGGGCCCTCGTAGGCGCCGACCACTTCCTCGATCCCGCCGGTCATCCGGATGGTGCCGTGGTCGATCCACATCGCGGTCTTGCACAACCGCGCCAGGAATTCGTTGGAATGGCTGGCGAACACCAGGATTCCGGAGCGCTCCACCAGTTTCTGCAGCCTGGTCTGGGCCTTCTTCAAGAACTCGGCGTCCACTGCGCCGATACCTTCGTCGAGCAGCAGGATCTCCGGGTCGATGCTGGTGACCACACCCATCGCCAGGCGCACCCGCATGCCGGTGGAGTAGGTGCGCAGCGGCATCGCCAGATAGTCACCCAGCTCGGTGAATTCGGCGATCTCATCGACCTTGGCGGCCATCTGCTTGCGGGTCTGCCCGAGGAACAGCCCGCGGATGATGATGTTCTCGAAACCGGAGATCTCGGGGTCCATGCCCACCCCCAGGTCGAACACCGGCGCCACCCGGCCCACCACCGAGGCCGACCCGCGGGTCGGCTCGTAGATGCCCGAAAGCAGCCGCAACAGCGTGGATTTACCGGCGCCGTTGTGCCCGACCAGGCCCACGCGATCACCCAGCGACAGTGACATGGTGATGTCGCGCAGCGCTTCGACCACCACCACATTGGAGCTGTTGCGTCCGATCGCCCCGCCGGCTTTGCCGAGAAACGCCTTCTTCAGCGACCGTGACTTGGCGTCGAAGATGGGGAACTCGACCCAGGCGTCGCGGGTTTCGATACGAGGATCGTTGTCAGACACGGCAATTCCGCTTGCAGGCTTACAGATACTGGCCGGAGCCGGTGTGGCCCTGCGGGTGACCGCCGCCGGCGACCCCGGGGGGAAGGGCGCCGTGGCGCATCTGCTCCAGCTGCGCGCGGGCGGCCATCTGCTGGGCGAACAGCGCGGTCTGGATGCCGTGGAACAGACCCTCCAGCCAGCCCACCAGTTGGGCCTGGGCGATCCGCAGCTCGGCGTCCGACGGTGTGGCGTCCTCGCGCAGCGGCAGCGTTAGCCGCTCCAGCTCCTCGCGCAGCTCCGGGGCCAAGCCGTCCTCGAGCTCGCGAATGCTGGCGGAGTGGATCTCGCGCAGCCGGGCCCGGCTCGCGTCATCGAGCGGTGCGGCGCGCACCTCCTCGAGCAGCTGCTTGATCATGGTGCCGATCCGCATGACCTTGGCGGGCTGCTCGATCAGGTCGGTCAGCGACGCCTCCTCGTCATCGGCGGCGTCGGTGGTGCTGCTATTGAGTCCGGCCGCCAGCAGCCGCGGGTCGGCACCGCTGATGATCTCGACACCATCTGAGTCGTCTGCGCTGCTACTGCTGGTGGTCACCGCGCTTTGTCTCCTTGCCATTCGTAGATGCTGGCCCCGCCATTGTCGTAGATCCTGGCCCAGGACCGCGATTTCTCCAGTGACACTAGCCCGTCCGGCAGGGCGAACCCGCGCACCGTCGGACTGCTGATCAGCACGTACCGGATACCCAGAGATCGCACGGCCTCCGCGACCCGCGGATCGGTGTCTGCGTCATCGGCGTAGGCCCAGAAGATGAACCGATTCGGGCCGGGACCCTGCTGCTGCGGGTAGTCGTAGTGCGTCCACAGCGGGTGCAGGCCGGCGACGGCATACATCCAGGCACTGCCGTCCACGTTGGCGTTGCCGATCACGCTGTCGTGGGCCCCGGGCAGGCCGGCCAGATAGGCGTAGGCCTGCAGGTCGCGGGAGTCGACCATCACCGAGTCGTACTTGTCGCCGAACAAGAACGCGTGCCGCGGCAGGTAATGCCAGGCCAGCCCCACCGTCGCGGTCACCAACAGCAGCCCGCTCAACACCGGCCGCGCCCGCGCGCCCACCGGCTTGGACAGCAGCCCGGCCAGCGCCGCCAGGCCCACGCCGGCCATCGGGACCAGCAGCAGCGTCATCGCCGCCATGATTCGGCGCGGGTCGCTGTAGAACAGGTCGGTGAAGGTGCCCGCGACCGCGCCCACCGGCCCGCCGAGCGGAGCCGACGACTGCACCACGCCCACCACCAGCACGGCCCACAGCGCCAACGGCCACCACACCTTGCGGGCCACCAGCACGGCTGCTCCCGCTGCGGCCAGCGCCACCAGTGCGTATTGGATCGGAAAGTCGTTGAGGTGGCGGGTGTGCATCAGCAGCGCGTCCCGCAGGCCCGACTTGCGGCCCTCGTGGGTCAGGAACGCGTGCCCGGCGATGATCTCGGCCTGCTTGCGCACGCTGAGCAGTTGCGGCAACAGCAGTAACCCGGTCGGGATCAGGACCGCGGCCAGCGCCAGGGTGTCACGCCGCTTACCGCGCAGCGGATTCCACAGCGCTCCGTCTTTGGGGCACAGCCACCAGGCCGCGACCAGCAAGATCGTGACCATGCCTCCGGTCAGGTGTACCGAGAACACGCCCAGCAAGGCCAGCACCGCCACGCCGATTCGGTCGCGCAGGGTGCGGACCGCGGTGATCAGCACGAACGCCGGCGCCACCAGGCCGTAGGCCACCAGGTTGGGCATGGCGGCGGTGCCGAACTCGACGTAGGGCAGCGCGGTGAACGACGCCGAGAGTGCGGCGGCGGCGCCGGCGGACACCGCGGTCACGGGGGTGCTCGTGACTCGTTGCAGCAGATTCCAGGTGAGCAGTGCGGCGCCGACCGGGAACAGCCACACCGAGGCGGCCAGGCCGGCCAGGGTGTAGCCGGTGGTGGGTGCGGCGCCGGTCAGCTGGCACAGCACCGCGGTCAGCGCGTGAAATGCCGAGGGGTAGTACAGCGCGGCGTGGGTTTCGACGTTGCGCAGCTCGCCCATATGAGTCGGTGAGGCTTGGCCGGTGTCGAGGATGAAGCGGACGGTGTTGGCGTGCCACACCGCGTCCCAGGTGCTGGGAATGCTCTGCCAATCCGGGATGCCGCGTATCGCGGCCCAGCCGATCAGCAATACGCCCAGCAGCGTTCCGGCGGCCACCGTCAGGGTCGGCCAAAACGCCTGCGAGGCAGCCGCCACCTGGATGCTCCGACGGCGTTCCAGCAAAGATCGAGTTCGCTTCGCCAGAACCGCCGTCAAGGCTCCGGCCACTACCAGCGCGGCCGCTGCCGTGGTTGCGTTCCAAGGGATTCCGAGGGCGCCGAAAGGGACGATGGCCAGGCCTACGACTCCGTAGGTCAGCGCCGGGCCCACCGCTACGGCTAATGGCCGGTTCAGCCCCGCGCCGGCCCCGATCAGCGCGCCCGGAAGCACCAGCAGCAAAAGCGCCGTGACCATTCCGAAGCCCAGAAGCACTGCACTAGTATGTCTGCCAAGGTGACCCAGCTCCGTATTGCGGGGGAGCTATCTCGTTATGCGAGACGTTCACCGGTCGATCTTGAGAAGTTTTAAGGTGGCTGGCATGGCCTATGACGTCGCTCGCGTGCGCGGATTGCACCCGACGCTGGGTGACGGATGGGTGCACTTCGATTCGCCGTCGGGCATGTTGATTCCGGACTCGGTGGCCACCACCGTCTCGACTGCGTTCCGGGGATCACTGGCGAAAGCGGCCGGACCTCATCCGGCGGCCCGGCGCAGTGCCGCGGTGCTCGTCGCGGCCCGCCAGGCGGTGGCCGATCTGGTGGGCGCCGATCCCGCTGCGGTAGTGCTGGGACCGGACCGCGCCGTGTTGTTGAGCGCCTTGGCCGACGCCGCGTCGTCGCGGGTGAGCCTGGGTTACGAGACCGTGGTCACTCGCCTCGACGACGAGGCCAACATCGCCCCCTGGGTGCGGGCCGCCAACCGCTACGGCGCCAAGCTCAAGTGGGCCGAGGTCGACATCGAGACCGGGGAGCTGCCCAGCTGGCAGTGGGAGAACCTGATCACCCCGTCGACCCGGCTGGTGGCACTCACCGCGGGGTCGGGGGTGCTGGGCACCGTCACCGATGTTCGCCCGGTGACCAAGCTGGTCCACGATGTGGGCGGCGTGGCCGTCGTCGACCACTCGGCCACGGCGCCCTACCAGCTGCTCGACATCAACGAGGTCGAGGCGGACGTGGTGGCAGTCAACGCGGCCTCCTGGGGTGGTCCGCCGGTGGGCGCGCTGGCCTTTCGCGACCCGGCGCTGATCGAGACATTCGGGTCGGTGTCGCTGAACCCGCACGCCGTGGGCCCGGCCCGGTTGGAGGTCGGCCTGCACCAATTCGGTCTGCTGGCCGGGCTGGTAGCCAGTGTCGAGTACCTGGCATCGCTGGACGAGTCGGCTCGGGGAAGTCGGCGCGAGCGGCTGGCGGTGTCGATGCAGTCGTCGTCGGCGTATCTGAACCGGCTCTTCGAGTATCTGCTGAGTTCCCTGCGGTCGCTGCCGCTGGTGATGCTGATCGGCCAGCCTGAGGTGCGCATCCCGGTGGTCAGCTTCGCCGTGCAGAACGTGCCGGCCGAGCGGGTGGTGCAGCGGTTGGCCGACAACGGGGTGCTGGCGATCGCGGACGCCGGATCCCGGGTGCTGGAGACGATCGGGGTCAACGACATCGGGGGAGCGGTCACCATCGGGTTGGGCCACTACTCGACGATGGCCGAAGTGGACCAGTTGGTCCGGGCGTTGGCGTCGCTGGGCTGACGGCCGGCGATCTCCGACAGCTCATTTGCTGCACCGGTAATCAGTGCACCACCCGCAACCAGCGTCGCACCCGCAACCAGCGTCGCACCCGCAACCAACGTCGCACCCGCAACCAGCGCCTCACCCGCAACCAGCGCCTCACCCGCAACCAGCGCCTCACCCGTAACCG
Source organism: Mycobacterium sp. UM_WGJ (assembly GCF_000455125.1). GTDB lineage: Bacteria > Actinomycetota > Actinomycetes > Mycobacteriales > Mycobacteriaceae > Mycobacterium. The sequence continues at coordinate 7,598 of NZ_AUWR01000070.1, read as the reverse complement.
GGCGGCTGGGGCATGGTGTTCGCCCACCTTGGAGCGACAACCTACGTTATGTCAGGTATATCGGCTTCAGGGTCGCGGCCGCGTAGTCGCTTCGGGTCACCAATAGCCGCTCGGTGTAATGGCAGTCGCTCATAGGTGGGCAATTCGCCATATGGTCCTGGCCCGTTACCGGATGGACAGGTGGTGCCAGATGGGCTAAATAAGGCCAGGTGGGCAGATGGTGCACAGACGGACGGTGGGGAGGATCCGCTTCACCCGGCTCCGCCGCGCTCGCGACCCCGCTACGCTGTGGGCCGTTACCGCGAAGCACCCTTGAAGGTTGATCAGAAGATGGCAGAACCGACGACGTCCTTGGCCCCTCTGGAGCTGGACACCCTCATTGACCTGATGCAGCAGCAGGCTGCGCGTCGTGGGGATACGCCCGCGTTCATCTTCTGCCCGGAAGGCGATATAGAGGAGGACCGGGTCACCTATCGCGACCTGGACCGGCGGGCACGCTCGATCGCGGCGAACTTGCAGCGTCACGGCGCGGCCGGCAAGCGCGTGCTGGTGCTCTGCCGCCCCGGTGTGGACAGCATCGCCGGGCTGTTCGGCTGTTTCTACGCCGGCGCTGTTGCGATACCGGTCGACGAGCACTGGCCTATCCGGCGGATCGAGACCGTCGTGCCCGAAGCGGATGCGGGCTTCGCGCTGGCGACGGCCAAAACCCAGGCCAAGATGAAGGCTGCGGTGGACGGCCTCAGTTCGGGGCCGAAGCTGACGTGGCTGGCCATGGATGAGGCCTCCGGCGACGGGGCGGACTGGGAGCCGCAGAGCGTCGGTGCGGACACCCTCGCCATGATCCAGTACACCTCGGGCTCCACCGGGGTGCCGAAGGGTTGCGTGCTGACCCACCGCAACTACCTCAGCAACCTGGAGATCATGCGGTGGGCGCTGAACCCGCCGGCTGACGCACCAGTGATGAACAGCCCGATCAGCGGGGTGTCCTGGCTGCCGCAGTACCACGACATGGGTTTCGTCGGGGGCATCCTCGGCACCATCTACGGCGGCCGGACCACCGTGTTGATGTCGCCGAGCGCCTTCCTGATGCGCCCGCTCCGATGGATGCAGGCGATCTCGCGCTACCGGGCGACCATCACCGCCGCCCCCAACTTCGCCTACGAGGCCTGCGTCAAACGCAGCAACGCCGAGCAGCGCGCCGCCCTGGATCTGTCGAGCCTGTCGATCGCCGTCGTCGGCGCCGGGCCGATCAGTTCGGAGACTCTGCAGTCCTTTACCGACGCATTCGCTCCCGCCGGTTTCCGGCCGGAGGCCTTCATCCCGGCCTATGGGCTGGCCGAGGCGACGTTGGGCGTGACGGGCATGTCCGAGTCGGCGTTGCCGGTGGTGCGGCATTTCGACCGGGCCGCGCTCACCGAAGACCGAGTCGTCGAGGTGGCAGCCGACGTCGCCAAGCCGGAGACCGCGTTGCCGCTGGTGGGCTGTGGCAGGAAGTCGGAGCTTTTGGATGTCCGGATTGTCGATGCCGAGACGCGGGTGCTTCGCGCCCCTGAGGAAGTGGGCGAGATCTGGGTGTCCGGGCCGAGCGTGGGCGTGGGCTACTGGGGACGTCCCGAAGAGACCGAACACGCCTTTTCGGCGCATCTGGCCGACACCGGCGAGGGCCCTTACCTGCGCAGTGGCGACCTGGGGTTCTTCCGCGACGGCGAACTGTACGTCACGGGTCGGTGTAAGGACCTGATGACGATCGATGGCTATAGCCACTACCCCAATGACATCGAGCTGACCGTGCAGGCATGCCACCCGGCACTGATGCCCAGCCGTGGCGCGGTGTTCCAGTTGCCGACCGAGCGCTACGCCCCCGAATACCTGGTGGTGGTGCAGGAGGTGCACCACCACGAGGCAGCCGGGGTCGATCCGAGCGACCTGATCGCTTCCATTCGGGCGGCTATCCGTACTCACCACGGAATCGACGCCCAGGCGGTCGTACTGCTCAAACCGATGCGGATACCGACCACCACCAGCGGCAAGATTCAGCGCGGCGCGTGCCGCGACCAGTACCTGGCCGGTGAGCTGACCGTGTTGGCCGAATGGGCGGAGCCGCGGCCGGCAAAAGAGGCGGCGGGACTCAAGAATGCGCTGTTGGCCGGACTGGGGCGGGCCGTCGCGGCCCGGTTGGGGCAGCCTCGGGCGGAAGGGCCGCCGGGCCAGGGCTGAAGTCCGCCCCACTGAAGTCGCCCGCTGAGGCGTCGCCGGAGCGCGTTGCCGGCTATGCCCGGGTTCAGCTGCGGCGGAGTACCGGAGCACCCTTCTCGGCAAACCGAGTCATCAGGTTCGGTGTGGTCCTGGCGCTTGGCACCTAAGCAATCAGCGGGCCGCGGAATACTCGTTAACAACGCCTGAGAAGCCCCCTCGGCCAGTGGCCGGAACTGCTGCGACCTGGGTCTACAGTCGTCCGGTGTCGCGGAAATATATCGCGATGCGTGGTATATATCGGGGTTTTTACGAAGTTTTTCCTTATAAAAATTCCCGTTCGACAAACCGGAAAACTCATGTAAGTTTAAGCAACGTCCGTAGTCAGTGTCCGTAGGAGAACATGATGAAGCTGGCGCTTCGCCCGTACGTCACCCCCGGTGTCGCCATCGCGGGTGCCGCGTTGATCGCGGTAAACGGGGCCGTTCCCGCGGCAGTGCTGCGGCCCCAGGTCGAGCCTCACCAGGCTCTTCAGCAGGTGCAACACCTGCCCGTGAAGCTCACGGCCGATTTCTTCGGACCGTGGCAGGACCTGTTCAGCAACACCGCCACCAACCTGGTGGCGATGGGGACGGACAACGGGTGGGCCAATCTGCTCCAGCAGATCTTCAGTGACCCGAGCTCGCTGTCGCGGCTCCCGGAGGTCTTCGAGTTCCTGACGTCGATCATGCCGTCGATCAGCGGTTCCGACCCGCTGATGGTCCTGCTCTCGCCGATCCTGACCATCGGCATGGGGATCATCGGCCCACTGGTCACGGTCAATGACGCAATGCAGGACATCCTCAACCAGATCTTCAACCCCAATGATCCGCTGGACCCCTTCGCGGCGATCTTCACCGCGTTCCCGCGCCTGCTCGACGCCTGGCTGAACGGCACCAGCACCATCGATGTGGTCGGCGTCAGCATCCCGGCCTTCAACGGCATCCTCGTCCCCGGTCAGAACCTGATCATCGACCAGACCGCCGAAGAGCTGGCCAACAACCTCAACATCGGCGACCAGACCATCGCCAGCCTGCTCGACCAGACCGGCATCGGCACGCTGCAGGTGGCGGGCATGTTGACCGGCCTGCTGGACAGCGTCGGCCTGGGTGACGACACCCCCGTCGACGTCATCAACGCCCTCGGCTTGGGCAGCCTTGAGGTCGCCAACGTGCTGACCACCGTCTTCGACGCGGTGGGCATCGGCAATCCCACCATCGCCGAACTCATGGACATGCTGGGCATCGGCAACGTCCAGGTCGCTGACATCGCCATCGACTTCACTCAGGCTCTGGGCTTCGACAACCCGACGGTCGTCGACCTCGCCGGCGACATCGGTCTGGCCGACCTCAAGCTGGCCGACCTGGGTATGGACGTGCTCGAAGCGCTGGGCATCGGCGACCCGACGGTCAACGAGCTCCTGGTTGATGTCGGCGCCGGCGACCTGACGCTCAACGGCCTGCTGCAGACCGCGGTGGACGCGCTGGGTCTGGGCGGTCAGACCGCGGCGGACATGCTCGACGCCACGGGCCTCGGCACCCAGACCACCCACGAGTTCATCACCGCGCTGCTCGGCGGCCTGGGCCTGGGCAACCAGACGATCATGGACCTGCTCAGTTCGGCTGGTCTGGCCGACGCTGACATCGGCCAGTTGGCCTCGGTGGTACTCGGCTCCTACGGCGACACCACGGTGGCCGAGGTCATGGGTTTCGCGGGCTTCGGCACGGTGACCGTCGGCGACATCACCGACCTGTTGGGTATCACCAACCTGTCGGTGGGCACCATCCTCGGCAACCTGTCCTACATCACCGGCAACCTCACGGTCAACGACATGCTCGCCGCTACGGGCATGACCCCGCTGGACAAGGGCGGTGACGCCCTGCTGTCGGATTCCCTGGCGGGTACGACCATCGCCAGCTTCATGGGCGACCAGTTGAACGCGCCACTCGTTTCGATGCTCGGCCCGATGGGCGAGATGACCCTCAACGAGATGATCTCGACGAACTTCTCGATGACCCTGGGTCAGATGCTCACCGACTCGGGCATGGCCGATCAGACCCTGACCGACCTGGTGCTGGCCGGCATGCCCGACGCGCCGCTCTCGTCGCTGCTCGGCGTCATGGGCAACACCACCCTGGCCGACCTGATCGACCAACTGGTGCCCGCTGACCAGACCATCATCGACATGCTCACCGCGTCGGGCCTGGGCGACCAGACCATGAGTGAGCTGCTCAACCAGTTCTTCGGTGACCAAACCGTCGCCAACGCGCTGGACGACGGTGGGGTGGGCAGCATGCACCTCGACGACATCATCCGTCAGGCGCTCGGCCCGCAGACCGTCAACGAGATGCTCAACGACTTCGGCCTCGGCGGCCAGTCGCTCAGCGACCTGTTCGACCAGTTCTTCGGCGTCAGCACCATCGCCGACCAGATGATGGCCCTGGGCCTGGGCGACCAGACCCTCAACGAGTTGATCGACTCGCTGTTCGGGACCTCGACGGTCAGTGCGCTGCTCGGCGACTTCGGCCTCCAGACCGTCGACGAGCTCCTGGCCTCCCTGGGGCTCGGGGATATGACCGTGATCAACGCGCAGATCAGTGAGTTCTGGGGCTCCATGTCCTACTGGCTTGACGGCCTAGGGGACCAGATCACGGCGGTGCTCAGTGGCTAAGCGACCTGAACGGCAAAGCAACTTCGGAACTTTCGTCCGGGAGGGCGTCATGCAGCAAACACTTCGTCCATACGTCACCACTGGCCTGGCTGTCGCGGGGGTGGGCCTGGTCGCGGTTCCCCCCGTGGCCTCGAATCTGCCGCAGCTTCAGCACCAGCTCGCCACGGTCGAGCAGCGCGGTGTTGCGCTCACGTCGGGCTTCTTCTCGCCCTACACCGACCTGTTCGAGAACACCATCGCGAACCTGCAGGCGCTGAACCAGAACTCAGTGGACATGTGGGGTCTGCTGCAGCACATCTTCATGAACCCGCAGCAGGCGATCTCCGGCATCCCGGATGTCATCAACATCTTCACCAACTCGATGCCCACCATCGGGTTCCAGGCGTTCCCGTTCCCCGCGGAACTCGACGTGCAGCTGCCGACGTGGGCGGCCGGCCTGCTCGCCGCCATTGGCCCATGGGTGACCATGGGCAACGCGTTCCAGCAGATCATGGACGAGATCGTCAGCAACATCTTCACCGACCCGATGAAGTCGTTCTCGGCTCTGATCGGCGCGCCGGCGACGCTGTTGGACGCCTTCCTCAACGGCAGTAGCGGTGTCGACTTCGGGGGCGCCTACTTCCCGTTGTTCAACGGTGTCTTGACCCCCGGGCAGCCGATCGACGCCAACTTCAACATCGGTGACGTGGTGGAGCTGTCCGGCATGGGCGACACCACCATCACCGAGCTGCTGTCGCAGGCCGGTATCGGCGATGTTCCGCTGGAAACGCTGATCATCGACCTGCTCGACGGGCTCGGCCTCGGACACATGACGCCGGTGGACCTGCTCAACGACATGGGTATCGGCACCCAATCGCTCTCCGAGCTGCTGATCGGCCTCTTCAACGAGGCCGGCATCGGCAACCCCACCATCGCTGAGCTGTTGGAGAGCCTTGGCGGAATCGAGCCCGGCGACTCGGTCGCCAGCCTGCTGATCGCACTGCTCAACCAGACCGACATCGGCAACCCCAGCCTGTCCGAGCTCATCCTGAGCTTCGTTGGCGGCGACGACGCCACCGTCGGTGGCCTGATCAAGGACCTGCTCGGCGCTCAGGGCAACGAGTCCCTGGCCAGCTTGATCGACCCGACCTGGACTATCGGCGGATTGCTGACCGATTCGTTCGGCGACCCGTCGCTGACCGACTTCTTCGAGCAGATGGGCCTCGGCACCATCACCATCGGCGCGCTCGCGGGAATGTTGGGCGAGTACGGCGACCAGACGCTGATTGACCTGCTCAACGAGGGTTTCCTCGGACCGGACATCAGCGCTAACACCCCGTTGACGGACATGCTGCTCTCCATGTTCCCGCCCGGCGCCACCCTGTCCGACTTCATCGGCGATTACGGCAACACGACGCTCGGGGACATCTTCCAGGAGATGCCGATCGGCGAGAACACCATGGGCTACCCTCCCGACACTCCGGTGAACGACATCCCGGTTCAGGCCTTGCTGTACACGCTTCCCAGCCCGGACCCGGCTTACGACAACCTGGGTGACACCCCGTTGGGCATTCTCGCCCCCGACCAGGCCAGCCTCCTCGAGAAGGCCGGCAACCCCACTCTCGGCGCGGTGATGGGCACCAACACCGTTGGCGTGACTCTGCAGAACCTGAACCTCTACAACGTCACCGTGATCCAAGGGGTCGATGCCATGGGCATCGGCGACTACACGCTGGAGGACCTGTTCAACGGTCTGGGCGACCTGACCGGCAATGTCACTCTGGGGCAGTTCCTCACCGCCTGGGGCTTCGACCCGACGTTGACCGAACTCTTCACGAGTGTCGTTGAGGGGCTGGGGCTGACCGACACCACGTTGCTCTCCCTGTTCGAGGACTGGGGCATGGGCAGCCTCAGCCTGTCCGGCCTGATCGACAGTCTCGGCTTGAACGACATCTACATCCAGTCGATCTTCAACAACCTCGGCCTGAACAACATCGACATCGACATGTTCATCGACCGCCTGGGGCTGAGCAGCATCTCGATCGCCGGCATCCTCAACGGCTTGGGCCTCAACGACCAGTCTCTCGAGGACTTCATCAACAGCCTGCTGGGCGGGGTCTCGATCGACAGTATTCTCAACGGACTGGGACTGGACGAGGTGCACCTGGACCAGTTCATCACCGACCTGATGACGAGCGTGCTGGGCGACCCCACGCTGGGCACCCTCCTCGGCTGGATCGGCCTGGACAACTACGACCTGGACACCATCGTCGCCAACCTCGGCCTCGACGGGACGATCAACTCGCTGCTCACCGACCTCGGCCTGGGCAGCCTCGACATCAACGGCCTGATCGACGGGCTGGGGCTGTCCGACCTGGGCTTGTTCGGCATCAACGGGGACTTCTTCGGCGTGGCGTCGGAGTGGCTCAACGACATTCCGAACCAGATCGCCGCGGCACTGGGCTACTACGGCTGAACCGGCTGAGCGGTCATGCCGCCAAATCCAAACTTCATCACAGACAGAGCTAGCACAACTGTGGGCCACACAGATAGGAAATCCCAAATGGCAGTAGGGCGTAACACTTCGGGCAACGGTCAGCAGGGTCGGCGCAGCCGGCGGCTGTTGGGGGCCAGCAGTGCCGTTGGCGCGTTTTTGACGTTTGGGATGGCGCCGTTGTCTGCGGCGCCGGTGGCGCAGGCCGATGAGTTGGACTGG
>NZ_AUWR01000069.1 GCF_000455125.1 Mycobacterium sp. UM_WGJ | reverse complement strand
CCAGTCCAACTCATCGGCATGCGCCACCGGCGCCGCAGCCAACGGCGACATCCCGAACGTCAAAAACGCGCCAACCGCACTCCCGGCAGCGGCCACCCGGCCACCCCGGCTGCGGACACCGCCGGTGAAACCACGACGCCCTTTGCCGTGCTGCTTGTCAGTCATGCGGGACTCCCTATTCTGCGACGAACCCATGTCGGTGATGTTTTCTCGGATCAAGTTCTTGGTGTGTTCGGTACCGGACGCCCGGTGGGGACGAGATATGAGCGGGTCATCATCCGGTGGCTCCCGCAGTGCCGTTACCACCCGTGCCGCCCGTACCACCGGTGCGGTTGCCGGTGCCGCCCGGGGGGTTGCCGGCGGTGCCGGGGTTGCCCGGGGCGGCGACGTTGCCGCCACCGCTGGTGCCACCGGTGCCACCGGTACCGCCGGCCCCGCCGGTTCCGCCCGGGAACGCGGTGCTCGAGCCGGTGGCGTTGCCGGCGGTACCGCCGGTGCCGCCCTTACCGCCGGATCCACCGTTGCCGTTGGTGCCGGTGGTGCCGTTGGTGCCGGCCGTGCCGTTGCCGTTGTTCTGGGCGCCGGCGGCACCGCCTTGCCCGCCGGTACCGCCGTTACCGCCGGCGCCGCCGTTACCGCCGGCGCCGCCGTCGCCGCCGACGACCGATGCGGAGTTACCCGTCGCGCCGGTGCCACCCTTACCACCGGCGCCACCGTTGGAACCGTTGGCGCCGTTGCCGCCGTTGCCGCCGGAACCGGAGTTACCGGAGTTGCTACCGCTGGCGCCGCCCTGACCACCGGCACCGCCGGAGCCGCCGTGCTTACCGTCGCCGCCGGCGCCGCCGTCGGTGCCGGGCAGGCCGCTGTTGGTTGCGGGGCGGGTGCCGGTGCTACCGGCCGAGCCGTTCGACTGGCCGGCGCCACCGTTACCGCCGTTGCCGCCCTTGCCGCCGTTGCCGTCGAGCAAGGCGCTACCGCCGGCACCACCCGCGCCACCGGACTGGCCGTTGTTGCTGGCGTTGCCGGTCGCGCCGTTGGCGCCGTTACCGCCGTTACCGCCGTTGCCCGCCGCGCCGGCCGCACCGTTGGCGCCGCTGCCGGCCTGGACGGTGTTGTTGCCGTTCCAGCCGCCGGCGCCACCGTTACCCGCCGTGCCCGCGTTGCTGTTGCTGTTACCGCCGTCACCACCGGCGCCCGCGACGGTGCCGTTGCCCACGGTGAGCGTGGCGCCGTTACCGCCGTTACCGCCGCTGCCGGCGTTACCGGCGTTGCCGCCCCTGGCGCCGGCGCCGCCGACGCCGTTGGCGCCCGCGGTACCGCTGGTCGCGGTACCACCGACACCGCCGTTACCGCCCTTGCCGCCGGCGCCACCGTTACCGCCGTCGCCGTTGGCGTCGCCACCATTGCCACCGGCGGCACCGGTGCCCGCGGTGGCGTTGTTGCCATTGGCTCCGTTGGCCGCGTTACCACCGTTGCCGCCGGTACCGCCGGCACCACCGTTACCGGCCGCACCGCCGTTGCCGGAGGTCAGGCCGCCCTTGCCGCCGTCGCCACCGTTACCGCCGTGGCCACCGCTGACGCCGTGGCTGCCCTCACCGGTCACCTGCGTGCTGCCGTTGGTGCCCGCAGCGCCCGCGCCGCCGTTACCACCGACGCCACCGGTGCCGACCGCGCCGGCGCCACCGCCGGCACCGCCGTTACCACCGGACTGGGCGATACCGCTGCCGAGCATCTGGCCTGCGCCGCCGGCGCCGCCGTTTCCACCGTTGCCGGTGGCCACGTTGCCGGCCGCACCGAATGCACCGCCGGCCGCGATCTGGCCGTTGGCGCCGACGCCGCCCGCACCGCCGGCCGCACCGACACCGGCGAAGCCACCGCGTCCACCGTTACCGCCGTCTCCGGCGACGTTGTTCACGCCGCCGCCGGCACCGGCACCGCCGTTGCCGCCGCGGCCGGCCTGGCCACCGGCACCGCCGTCGCCGCCCTTGCCGCCGACGCCCGCCGCGCCCTGCGCTCCGTTGGTCGCGGTACCGCCAAGCGCACCGGCGCCACCCTGACCGCCGACGCCACCGTTACCGCTGGTTCCCGCGTCGCCGCCGTTGCCACCGTTGAGGCCGCTGCCCGCGGCCGCGTTCGCGCCGTCGGTGCCGTTGGCGACGCCACCGATACCACCGTTACCGCCGACGCCGCCGCGGCCACCTGCGCCACCGTTACCGAGCTGGCTACCGCCGGCGCCACCCGCGCCACCGTTGCCGCCGATACCGCCGGCGGCGCCGTTGGTGCCGTTACCGACACCGTCGATGACGCCGTTGGCGCCGGTCGCGCCGGCTCCACCGATACCACCGGCGCCACCGTTGCCGATGATGCCGGCCGCGCCACCGATACCGCCGTTACCGCCGTTCTGCGACACGCCGCTGCCCAGGATCTGGCCGGCGCCGCCGTTGCCGGCGTTACCGCCGTTGCCGCCGCCGCCCAGCGCACCGTCGCTGCCGCTGGCCGCCTGGCCGCCCACTCCGAAGCCGCCCGCGCCGCCGAGGCCGGCCACACCGAGCCGGTCGCCACCTGCGCCACCGTTACCGCCGTTGCCGGCCGCCGCATTGAGACCGCCGCCGCTACCGATACCACCGTTGCCGCCGTTGCCCGCGTTGCCGGCATTACCACCGTTGCCGCCCACGCCCGCGTTGCCGGCAACCGCGTTGCCGCCCTGACCGCCGGCGGCGCCACTAGCGGCATTGCCCGCCGCGCCACCGTTGCCACCGTTGCCGCCACCGGTACCGGCAGCGCCGTTACCACCGTTGCCGCCGTTACCGCCCGCGCCGCCGTTACCGCCCGCGCCGCCGTTACCGGACAGTGAGCCACCGGCACCGCCGTTGCCGCCGATACCGGCCACCGCACCGTTGCCGCCGTTGGTGCCGTTGCCGTCACCGCCGGTGATACCGACCGAGCCGTGGGCACCGTCGCCACCGTTACCGCCGTTACCACCGTTGCCGACGTTGCCACCGGCGCCGCCGTTACCGGCCTTGCCGCCGGCCTGTCCAGAGCCGAGGGCGCCGTTACCGCCGTTACCGCCGTTACCGCCGTTGCCGCCGTGCGTGGCCGCAGTGCCGTCGGCGCCGTCGGCCCGCTGAGTGCCGTCGGCGTTGAAGCCACCGGTACCGCCGTTGCCGGCCACGCCGATGTTTCCGCCGGCGCCACCGTTACCACCGGTACCGGCGATCGGGTTGACGCCACCACCGGCACCGTTACCGCCGCGGCCACCGTCGGCCCCGTTCCCGGCGTTACCGCCGCTACCACCGACGCTTCCCAGCCCGGCGAGGCCGGCCGTGCCGTTGGCCGCCGATCCGCCGGCGCCGCCGTTACCACCGTTACCGCCGTTACCACCGAAGCCGCCGTTACCGCCGGCCGCGCCGTTGCTGCCGACGCCGCCCGTGCCGGCCACCGCGTCCAGACCCGCCTTGCCGACCGCACCGTTGCCACCGTTGCCGCCGGTCCCGGCCACACCGGCGCCACCGCCGGCACCGCCGTTACCGGAGATCGAGCCGCCCTTGCCGCCCGCGCCGCCGTCACCGGCGTTACCGCCGGAGAGGCCGTTGCCACCGTGGACCACACCACCGGTGCTGCCGTTCGCGCCGTTGCCGCCGATGCTGCCGGAGCCGCCCGCGCCACCGGCGCCGCCGTTGCCGATGGTTCCGGCGTCACCGCCGGCACCGCCTGCGCCGCCCTCCTGCGGGATACCGCCGGCCAGCACCGATCCGTTGCCACCGCGACCACCGGCACCACCGTTGCCGCCGACGCCGACACCGCCGTTGCCGCCGTTCACCGCCTGCTGGCCGTCGCCGCTCAGGCCGCCCTTGCCGCCGAGGCCGAACTGGCCGCGGTCGCCGCCGTCGCCACCGTTGCCGCCGTTACCGGCCACCAGGTTGACGCCGCCGCCGGCGCCGTTGGCGCCGTTGCCGCCGTTACCGGAGTTGCCCGCGGCACCACCTTGACCACCGTTGCCGCCGACACCCGCCGCGGCGATGTTGCCCAAGGCGTCCGTGCCACCGAGCCCGCCGACGCCACCGTCGCCGCCGAGGCCACCGTTGCCGCCGCTGCCGCCGTCACCGCCGTCGGCACCCGACAGGCCGCTGCCGAACACCGCGTTGACCGCGTTGACACCGTCCGCGCCGTAGCCACCGCGGCCACCGGCACCACCGTTACCACCGGCGCCACCGACACCGGCGTCACCCGACTCGGTACCGCCGGCACCACCGTTGCCGCCGTTACCACCGAGGCCACCGACACCACCGTGGGTGCCGTCGCCGCCGTTGCCGAGTCCATCGACAACTCCGTCGGTACCGGCCTTGCCGGTGGATCCAACGCCACCGTTACCACCGGCACCACCGACACCGACTGCGCCGGCCGCGCCACCGTTGCCACCATCGCCACCTGCTTGCGGTGAACCGTCGCCGTGGACCAGTCCGACACCGCCGTTACCGCCGGCGCCACCGTTACCACCGGTCGCCGCGGCACCCGCCGCACCGTCGGCGGCCTGCTGCGTCGCGCTGGCGTTCCAGCCACCCTCACCTGCCGAGCCGCCCGCAACACCGCGAAGACCACCCTGGCCGCCGTCGCCGCCGTTCCCGGCCTTGACGCCGACGCCGCCGCCGGCGCCGCTGCCGCCGGCACCGCCGTTACCGGCGTTACCCGCGTCGCCGGCATTACCGCCGGCGCCGCCGAGGCCCTCGTCACCCACCAAACCATTGGCGGCGGTGCCACCGGCGCCACCGTTACCACCGGTACCGCCGTTACCGCCGTTACCGCCGTTACCGGCGTCGCCACCGTCGGTGCCATCGCCACCGCTACCGGCGACCGCGTTCACGCCAGCCGTGCCGTCCGCGCCGTTGCCACCGTTACCGCCGTGACCGGCCGCGCCACCGTTACCGCCGGCGCCACCGTTACCCGAAACCGAACCGCCGGTACCGCCGACACCACCCTGGCCGCCCAGGCCACCGTCGGCACCATTGGTGCCGTTGCCCGAACCGTCAGTGATGCCGTCCACGGTCGCGCCGGCGCCACCCTGGCCACCCGCACCGCCGTTGCCCACCAGGGCCGCAGCGCCACCGGCACCACCCGCACCGCCGCCCTGGCCGGTGTTGCTCGCACTGATCAGGCCGGCACCCGCGCCACCCTGACCGCCGGCACCACCGTCGCTGCCAGCGCCGGCATTGCCCGCCGCACCCTGGCCGCCGGCTTCGCTTCCACTGCCGCCGACGCCCGCAGCGCCCGCCGCACCACCGACAGAACCGGCGCCACCGTTACCACCGGCGCCGGCGTTGGTGGCACCACCGCCACCGAGACCTGTGCCACCGGCGCCCGCGATACCGGCGTCGCCACCGTTACCGGCGTCACCACCGACACCGCCCTCACCGTCGTTGGCCGAACCACCGGCACCACCGGTACCACCCTGGCCACCCGCACCGGCGTCGCCGCCGTTACCGCCCGCGGTGTCGGCCACCGTGGCGTCCGCACCGGCGCCACCGGCGCCACCGTTACCACCGTTACCGGCGTTACCGCCCGCGCCACCGTTGCCGGAGGTGGTACCGCCGGCGCCACCGGCGCCACCGTTACCACCCGTGCCGCCGACGAAGCCCGCCAGGCCGTTGCCGTTGATGTCCGTGAGCCCGGCGACCGTGGCGCCAAGACCACCGATACCGCCCGCGCCACCGTTACCGATCGTCGCCGCGTTACCACCAGCGCCGCCGACACCACCGGCCTGTCCGGTCAGGCCGTCGCTGGCCAGGCCGACACCGGCACCACCGGCACCACCGTTGGCGCCGTCACTGCCCAGGCCGGCCAGACCCGCCTCACCGCCGGCACCGTTGGTGAGGCTGCCGACGCCGCCGACGCCTGCCTTGCCGCCCGCGCCGCCGTCGGCGCCGTTACCGCCCGTGCCGCCGTTGCCGGCTGCGTCCTGGCCGTTGCCACCGAGGCCTGCCCCGCCGGCCGCGGCCTGACCCGCCGCGCCGCCGTTTCCGGCGTCGCCGCCCGCGCCGCCAGCACCCTCGGCCGCCGTACCACCGGCACCACCGGCACCACCGGCTCCACCGGCGCCCGCATCGCCACCGTTACCGCCGTTGGCACCGGCCACCGTGGCGTCGTCGGCCGCGCCACCGTTGCCACCGATACCGCCCTCGCCACCGGCGCCACCCAGACCACCGTCACCGGCGCCCGATCCGCCGGCCCCACCGGTGCCGCCCTTACCGCCGGCACCGGCGTTACCGCCAGCGGTCCCGTTGCCGCTGCCGTCAGTCGTTCCGTCGGTTCCATCCGCGCCACGGCCACCGGCGCCGCCCGCGCCGCCGTTACCGTCGACGGCCGCGTCGCCACCCTGACCGCCCGCGCCGCCGGCCTGACCGGTCACGCCATCACTGGCCAGACCGACACCGTCGCCACCGGCGCCACCAGCGCCACCGTTGCTGCCGGCACCGTCATAGCCGGTCGCGCCAGTGGCACCGCCGTCGGTTCCCGCGCCTGCCGAGCCGGCTACACCACCGAGTCCACCTGCACCACCCTGGCCACCAGCACCGGCTTCGTCGGCGCCGCCGCCGCCAAGGCCCTTGCCACCGGCCGCGGCCTGACCCGCGGCGCCACCGTTGCCCGCGGCGCCGCCGGCACCGCCGAGCCCGCCGTGGCCACTGGCACCGCCGGCGCCACCGTCGCCACCGATACCACCCGCACCCGCGTCACCACCGGTGTGTCCGGCAGCACCGGCCACGGTCGCGTCGGCTGCCGCGCCACCGTTACCACCGGTACCACCGGTACCACCGACGCCACCGGCGCCACCGGTACCCGAGTTCGAGCCGCTGGTACCACCGACGCCACCCGCGCCACCGGTACCACCGGTGCCACCCGCCGTGCCGTCACCGCTGAGGTCGGTCTCACCGTTGACACCGGTCGCGCCCTGGCCACCGGCGCCACCGGCGCCACCGTCGCCGTCCACGTCGGCGTTGCCGCCGTTACCGCCGACACCGCCGGCCTGCACCGTGCCGTCGCCGAGGACCTCGCCGTTGCCACCGACACCACCGACACCACCGTTGCCGGTGCTGCCGACAGCACCCACGGCACCCGCGGCCGCGTAGGTTGCGCCACCGCTGGAGCCACCGGCACCGCCGTTACCGCCCTGCCCGGCAACCGAGCTGGAGTTACCGCCATTGCCGCCGTTACCGGCTGCTGCGCCCAGGCCGCCGCCGGCGCCGGCACCACCGGTGCCACCCACACCCGCCGCGCCACCAACGCCGCCGTCGCCGCCGATACCGCCGACACCGTGGACACCGGCCAGGCCCTTCGCCGAGGTACCGCCGGCACCACCGGCACCACCGGCGCCACCGTCGCCACCGTTACCGGCCGTGCCGCTCGCGTCACCACCGTCACCACCGTTGTTGCCGCTACCCGCAGCAGCGTCAGCGCCATCGGCACCATTGGCCGCGCCGCCGCCGACGCCACCGGTACCGCCCGCGCCACCGGCGCCGCCGGCACCACCGTTACCGGCCGCCGAACCGCCAGCGCCACCAGCGCCACCGACACCACCAGCGCCACCAGTCAGGCCAGCCGTGCCATCACCGTTGATGTCGGTCTCACCGGCGATGCCCGCCGCGCCGGCGCCACCGTTACCGCCCGCACCACCATTGCCCAAGTTGCCGCCGTCACCACCGGCACCACCAGCGCCACCAGCCGCCCCAGCAATGAGGGCATCGAACCCGTCACCACCGGCACCACCGTTGCCGCCATTGGTCGCCGCGGCACCCGCGGTACCCGCGATTACACCCGCGCCACCAGCACCGGCCACACCGGCGTCGCCACCACGACCACCGGCGCCGCCATCAATGTTCGCGGCGTCGCCATCAGCACCGGCGCCACCGTTACCACCGATACCGGCGGCACCACCATTGCCACCGTTGCCGCCGACACCGGCGGCACCCGACGAACCGATCAGACCACCGGAACCACCAGCACCGGCCAGGCCACCAGCACCACCGGCACCGCCGTTGCCGCCGTTGCCGGCATCCGTACCGTCGGCACCGGCCAGGATCGCGTCCTCGCCGTCACCACCGACACCACCGGCACCACCGTTGGCGCCCTGACCACCGGAGCCACCCTTACCGCCGGAACCGATCAGCCACGAACCCCTACCACCGGCACCACCGTTACCACCGGCACCACCGGCGGCACCGTTACCGCCATCAAGGCCGGCAAGACCCATCGCACCAGCAGCACCCACAGCACCATCGCCACCGAGGCCACCATTGCCACCAACGCCATAGAACAGACCA
>NZ_AUWR01000068.1 GCF_000455125.1 Mycobacterium sp. UM_WGJ | reverse complement strand
CCCCAGGGGACTTACCCGGCAAAGGCAACGGCAACGAAGCAGTGATCTGATGGCAACTTGCGCCCAGTGCGAGCATTTGCTGGCGAGACATTTGGTTCACGTACAGCCTGCGAATCTCTTGCGCGTAGGTCCTGCGGGCCGCCGCCGCTCGCGTCCGGCCGTCGGCGGTGATCTCGGCCCGTACTCCGCGACCGTCGCCCGTGATGCGAGCGCGACGGAGGAGCCCCCGCGTCTCCAATCGGCGGGCGAGCCATGTCACCCTGCTGCGGCGCAGCATCAAAAGCTCGGCGAGTTCGCTCATGCGGGCGGACCCCCTGTCGGATTTGGCGAGTACGTCCAGTAACCGTAGCTCGAACAGGTCGAGCTGATGCCGGCTGGCCAGAGCCTGATTCAGCTCAGCCAACACACCCATCGATGACTCCACAAACTGTTGCCAGGCACTTTGCTCGATCTCATCGAGCCCCTGCAGCCACATCTTCGGTGGTCTTGCACCCGTCTCCTCCACGGCGGGCGACGGTACCGAACTGCGGCCAAGAAAGGCCGCGGAAATCGCGGCGGACCTCATCACGTCGCTCACATGAGTGCCATTCCCCAGCGGCCCGCTATGTCCGCCGGACTATCATCTGCGCTGCTCTGAGGTGTTTTGCGCTCAGTGCAGCAAACTTCGAGATGCTACGTCGTTGGTTCAAGCGGAAACTAACTCGCCGGTAACAATGAGAACTCGTTCTAGCGGCCCTTCAGCATAGCTGTAGTCGGTCATATCCAGTATACCTGCTGAATAATGACATTTATATCTTACACGGTGATTAGCTGCATATCCTAGTAATAGAACGTGTAACAGTGGACCGCGCTAGAGTTCCGTCGGCTCCATCGAGGGCTTCACGAGCAAAACCGCTTTACGCCAGTTGCACCAACGGCGCAGCCATCCAAGCGCCGATGAATACCGCCCACAACCAACACGCGGCGAAGTCTTGCATGCGGTGGAGTTTCAGGCCTGATGCCGACCGGCCACGACCCGCTCTCGCGAGTTGTTGGGGCAAGGCGGGCCTGTCGGTAGTGGTCAACGAGTGGCCGGGCGGGCTCGACGTTCCCGTCACTGCTGGAACGATGCGCGGCCCGCCCGACGATCATCGCAGCCTCAAAGCCACGGTCGCCCAATCGCCCTGGCGAGGCTGCCCAATGCTGCAACTGCACGCCGCCGGAACACGCTTTCAGCGGATCAGTTCGGTTTGCTGGGCGGCTCGTCGCGCGAAGCTCGCGAGACGAACAGCATCGAGCCGGAACGATCCAAACCCACGTTGATCCGGCGACAGTTCTCCTCAAGGGTGGCAAGCTGACGCCGCGACAACGGGCTGATGAGGTAGGTCTTAACCCCCCGCGCGTAGTCGAGGCCGGCGTCCGCCGCCACACGTCGACCCGCGTCGGTGATCCTAGCCACCACCCCACGGCGATCCTTGGGATTCTGCTCTCTTCGCACCAGGCCACGCTCCTGAAGCCGATGAATCCGCTTGGTCATGTGATGCGCATTGGCCGCCAGAGCAGCCGCCAAGTCACCCATCCGCACGGCGCCGTTATCGGAATCGCCAAGGATGTCCAGCACCCGCATGTCGATGAGCGACAGCTGATGGGCCTCGGTGAGCCAGCGGTCCATCGCGGCATGAAACCTCAGCGCCGCATGCAGGTAGTTCTGCCACGATCGCTGTTCGGCGATGTCGAGGCCGGGAAGGTCACTGGCGGTTCGGCGACGAGACGGCGGAGGCGGCATACGTCAAGTCAACCGCATTTCGCAACATTACTCCACTGACGTGGACCGACCCGCTTGAAGCATCTGATCACTACGCTGGTCGATGAGTCGCGTCATAGGTGACAGTCCTGGGTCAGGTCCAAAACGCGTGTGGCCGTCCTGGAAGTCCTCAGCGGAAACCTGTCGGTGACCGCCGCAGCCCGCACCTACGGGATCTGGCGCCAACACCTCTACCGACTGCTGGCCCGCTACCGAACCGGGGGCCTCGACGCCCTCGAACCCCGCTCCCGACGCCCGGCCAGCAACCCCCGCAGAACCTCCGATGACGTCATCGCCGCCGTCGTCCTACGCCGCGAAAAACTCACCGCCGAAGGCCTCGACGCCGGCCCCCTCACCCTGCAAGACCACCTGGCCCGCCAACACCTACCGGTGCCATCGACTTCCACCATCCGGCGCATCCTGCACCACCACGGCCTGATCCCCCCAACCCCGCATACGCCCCCGCAGCGCATATCACCGGTTCGCCGCCGAACAACCCAACGAATGCTGGCAATCAGACTTCACCCACTGGAGCCTCGCTGATGGCACCGACACCGAAATCCTCAACTGGCTCGACGACCACTCCCGCTACCTCCTCGCGTGCACCGCCCACCACCGCGTCGGTGGACCCGACGTCGTCGACACCTTCACCGCAACCAGCCTCGAATTCGGGTTCCCGCAGCAACTTTGACCGACAACGGTTCGGCCAATTCCTCACCGTCTACAACACCGAGCGCCCACACCGCGCCCACCCGCACCACCTCTTAGAGCAGGCCTACCTCGCCCGCCCCAAAGCCACCCCCGGCAACCAACCCAGCACCGCCATCCGGCTACGCAGCGACATCGTCGACCACTACGGCAAACTCACCCTGCGCCACGGCAGCCGCCTACACCACCTCGGCATCGGCCGCGGCCACGCCAGCACACCCGCACTCATCCTGGTCACCGCCACCACCGTCACCGTCATCACCAAAACCGGCCACCACATCATCGCCAGCCACCACATCGACCCCGACCACCACTACTGGCCCAACAAACAGAAAAACCCGGCAAAAGCCGGGGCAATCCGTAACGATGACGCGACTCATGTGTAACCCATGACCCGACTCATCACATGGCGGTGGCGGAGGGATTTGAACCCCCGGACGGTGTTAGCCGTCTCTCGCTTTCAAGGCGAGTGCATTAGGCCGCTCTGCCACGCCACCGCGGAAAATCGTACCCCGGCCAATCCGATACACGTGGCCCACCTCGGCCCGGTAGTAGCGTGTCCGACATGCGTGCCATCGTCGCCGAGTCCCCCGACGTCCTCACCTGGCGAGAGGTCCCTGACATCGCGCCGGCTGCGGGCGAGGTGCTGATTCGAGTAGCCGCGGCCGGGGTGAACCGGGCCGATCTGCTGCAGGCTGCAGGGCTGTACCCACCCCCACCGGGGGCCAGCGAAACGCTAGGCCTGGAGGCCTCCGGCGTTATCGCGGCGGTGGGCGACGAAGTATCGGATTGGACCGCCGGACAACAGGTCTGCGCCCTACTGGCCGGTGGCGGCTATGCCGAGTACGTCGCGGTTCCCGCCCCCCAGGTATTGCCGATCCCCGACGGTGTCGACCTGGTGGATGCTGCCGGCCTGCCCGAGGTGGCCTGCACGGTCTGGTCGAACCTGGTACTCACGGCCGGCCTGTCGGAGGGCCAGCTCCTGCTGGTGCACGGTGGCGCCAGCGGGGTGGGCAGCCACGCTATTCAGGTGGCACGCCAACTCGGGGCCTGGGTGGCCGTCACCGCCGGTTCAGAGGCCAAGCTGGCGTTCTGCCGCGAACTGGGTGCCGAGATCGCCGTCAACTATCACGACGACGACTTCGTGGCGCGAGTGCGCGAGGCCGGCGGTGCCGACGTGATTCTGGACATCATGGGGGCCGCCTACCTGGACCGCAACATCGACGCGCTGGCCAACGACGGCCGGTTGGTGGTGATCGGGATGCAAGGCGGGGTGAAGGGCGAACTCAACTTGGGCAAACTGATCTCCAAACGTGCCCGGGTGATCGGTACGGCCCTACGTGGGCGGCCAGTGGAGGGGCCCCAGAGTAAGGGCGCGGTGGTCGCCGCGGTGACCACCGACCTCTGGCCGATGATCGGCACCGGTCAGATCAAGCCGGTGATCGGGGCTCGGCTGCCTATCGAGCAGGCGGCCGAAGCGCATCGGTTGCTGTCCTCGGGTGAGGTGACCGGAAAGGTTGTGCTGACGCTTTAGGCGCCGAACGTGCGTGGTGGCATCGGCCTGAAAACCCAGCCACTCTTTCAGGCGCCAGAGCACATATTCGGCGCTGATCTTCGTCCGGCAACGTAGCATCATTGGCGTGCCAATTGTTGGCGGCGCCGCCGTCAACGGATTTCCAGGAGGAATGTTCATGGTTACCGAAACCGGAGCGGCTACAACGGATTCGGGTGCGCTATGAGTGCGCAGATGCCGCGGCAACGGGTTGGTCTGAGCGACTACATTCTCTCGGTTCCGCCGCCTCCGCTGCCGAAGTTCCCAGAGCCGTACAGCGTGCGTTTCGCCGACCAGCCCGGCGACGCGGAGATGATCTCCGAGTGGATGAACCGGCCGCACCTGGCCGACACGTGGGGCTACGCCTATCCGGCAGACCAATGGCAGCGGCACTTGGATATCCAGTTCGCGGGCAACTACTCCCGGCCCTATGTCTTCAACATGAACGGGCGGCCGATGGGCTACATGGAGTTGTTCCGGGTTGCCCAAGATGACCTCGCCACGATTTATGACGCTCATCCCTATGACGTCGGCCTGCACGCGGCGATCGCTGAGATCGACATGGTCGAGCACGGTCACGGCGCGATCATGTTCCGCGGGTTCGTGGAGAGCGTGTTTGAGATCGAACCGGAGTGCCGGCGAATTCTCGGCGACACCAACGCGGGCGACGGCTCGTACGGGCGCCGGTTCTGGGAGCGACGTGGGGGGACGTTCCTGGGCGAGCACTACATGGCCAAGTGGGATCAGCACATCGCACTGTTCGCCTGGCTGCGGACCCCGGAAGACCTGCCGCGGAGTCATCAAGACAAGCCATAGGCGCGTCGGCAGATGGGTCGGTGACAGAAGCTTCTGTCACCGACCTTTTTGTTGAAATACGTTGGGCCAGCACCAAATGTACGAATCCCCGGACCCGACACCGAAGTGTCGGACCGGGGATTCGTAGGTACGCGCTGGGTTACGGTGCGCCCGTGCCGCCAGCGCCACCGGCACCGCCCACACCGGCCGGGCCCTTGCCAGCGCCGGCGTTAGTGCCGTTGACACCATTGGCTCCGGGGTTACCGGCGACACCGTCGCCATTGGTTCCGCCGGAACCACCCCGGCCACCGTCGCCGCCAGCGCCCGCCCAGTTGGACTTGCTGGGCCGCGAGGCACCGTTGACGCCGTTGCCGCCCTTGCCGCCCATGCCACCGGAGCCGCCCTGTGCGGTGGTGCCATCGGCGTTGAGGCCGCCTTGACCACCGGTGCCGCCCTGGCCACCGGTACCGCCACTGCCACCGGCGCCACCGCCGCCGGTGCCCTGACCGGCCAGGCCGTTGTAGCCGGCGCCACCGGCGCCACCGTTACCACCGACACCGGCCTTACCGCCGGCACCGCCCTTACCGCCGAAGCCACCCGCACCGTGTTCGCCGGACTTTCCTTCGCCCAGCGCGACACCACCGGCGCCACCCTGGCCGGCCGCACCGCCAACACCGCCGTCGCCGCCCTGGCCGCCCTCGCCGCCGGTACCACCGGTACGGCCGGGCAAGCCGAGGCCACCGGCACCACCGGCACCACCGGTGCCGCCGTTGCCACCGGTGCCACCGCCGCCGCC
This sequence comes from Mycobacterium sp. UM_WGJ, assembly GCF_000455125.1. Taxonomy (GTDB): domain Bacteria; phylum Actinomycetota; class Actinomycetes; order Mycobacteriales; family Mycobacteriaceae; genus Mycobacterium. The sequence goes on along the minus strand of NZ_AUWR01000068.1, from coordinate 7,678 downwards.
GATCCCGCCATTACCACCGAGACCGCCCTTGCCGCCGTCACCGGTGAGGGTGCCACCGGCACCACCGACACCGCCGGTGCCGCCCGCTCCACCGGCGTAGCCAGTGGCGCCCTGGACGCCGTCGCCACCGGCCCCACCGGGCATGGAGTTGCCGTTCGGGTCCTTCGGCATGGCGCCCGTGCCGCCGTTCGCGGCCACCGAGGTGTTGTTGCCGGCGTTGCCGCCGTTACCCGCGTTGCCGCCGGTGCCACCGGTGCCGTGCTGGGCGGCCGAACCACCGTTACCGCCGTTACCGCCAGCCGCGCCCGCACCATTGGCCGCGTTGGTACCCGAGGTACCAGCGGCGCCATTGCCACCGTTACCACCGGTGCCACCGTTGCCGTACTCACCGGTCGCGCTACCGCCGACACCGCCGTGGCCACCGGCCTGCGCCAGGCCGCTGCCCAGCACGGTGCCGTTGCCACCGTTGCCACCGGTGCCACCGACCGCGATCGCGCCGCCGGCACCGTCGATACCGCTGTCGGCCTGGGTGGCGCCGTCGCCGCCGAGGCCACCGGCCCCGGCCGCGCCGCCCGCACCCGCGGTGCTGCTGCTGTTGCCGCCCTTACCGCCGGAACCGGCCACCAGGTTCGAGCCACCACCGGCACCGTCGCCACCGCGGCCACCGACACCGGCGTTACCGCCCGCGCCACCGTCGCCACCCGTGGCGCCGAGTCCGTCGGCACCGACATTGCCGTTGGTCGCGGTGCCGCCGGCGCCACCGTTACCGCCGGCGCCGCCTTCACCGCCGGCGCCAGCCGTGCCGGTGGCGTCGCCACCGGTACCGCCGTTGGCCCCGCTGCCGGCCGCGGCATTGGCTCCCGCAGCGCCGTTGGCGGCATTGCCACCGGCACCGCCGTGTCCACCGACACCGCCGTTACCACCGACACCACCGTCACCGGCGATCGAGCCACCGACACCACCGAGGCCGCCATTGCCACCCGCCGTGCCGGACGTGCCGTCGGTGCCGTTGCCGGATCCGTCGGTGATGCCCGCGGAACCGTTGGCACCGGCACCGCCGTCGCCGCCCGCGCCGCCATGACCGATGGTTCCGCCGGCACCACCGTTGCCGCCGTGGCCGCCCTGCTGACCCAGCGCAGCGTTGCCACCGGTACCGCCGTTACCACCGCTGGCACCGAGCTGAGCGCCGTCTTGGCCGTTGTCGGCCGCAGTGCCGTCGCCACCGAGGCCACCGGCACCACCGGTGCCCGCCGTGCCGGCGATACCACCGGCACCACCATTGCCGCCGGATCCGGCGATGGCGTTCACGCCGCCACCGGCACCGCTACCGCCGTTACCACCGTTGGCGCCGTTGCCGGTGTTACCACCGGCGCCGCCCACGCCACCGGCACCAGCCGCACCGACGTCACCGCTGGTCGCCGTACCGCCGGCGCCACCGGCGCCACCGTTACCGCCCGCTCCACCGTCTCCGTTGGTGCTGGTGGCGTCCGCGCCGTCGCCGCCGTTGCCGCCACTGCCTGCGCCGGCATCAGCGCCATTGGCTGCGTTGGCACCGGCGCCACCGTGGCCACCCGCTCCACCGACACCACCGAGGCCGCCGGCGCCACCGTTGCCCGAGGTGGTACCACCGGCACCACCCTCGCCGCCGCTACCGCCATTGCCGCCCGCGGTGCCGGAAGTGCCGTCGCCGAGGCCGTCGGTGATGCCGTTGACACCGGCCGTGCCCGCGCCACCGTTACCGCCGGCACCACCGGTACCGATCGCGCCGGCCGCGCCACCCTTACCGCCGGCGCCACCGTCTTGTGCGCCATCACCGGGCAAGAGCACGCCGTTGCCGCCGTTACCGCCGGCGCCGCCATCACCACCGGAACCGTTGGTTCCGGCCGCGCCGCTGGCCGCCTGCGTACTGCCCTGGCCGATACCACCGGCACCACCGGCGCCACCGAGGTCGCGGTCACCTCCGGTGCCGCCGTCGCCACCGTTGCCGGCCGCAAGGCCACTGCCACCGTCGCCACCGGCACCACCGGTGCCGCCGTTGCCCGCGGCACCGGCGTTACCGCCGGCGCCGCCCACGCCACCTGCGCCGTTGGCCGCGTTACCGCCGATACCACCGGCACCACCGGCGGCTGCGTTACCGCCCTGGCCACCGTTGCCGCCGAGGTCGCCGGCTGCCCCGACAACACCGTTGCCGCCGTTACCGCCGCTGCCGCCCGTACCGCCGGCACCACCGACACCACCGGCGCCGGAGATGGTGCCGCCGGTGCCGCCGTTACCACCGGCACCACCGAAGCCACCGTTGCCGCCGAGGGTCCCGTTGCCGTCGCCACCGGTGAAGCCCACAACGCCGTTGCCGCCGTGACCACCAGCGCCACCGGCACCACCGGTGCCGATCGTGCCAGCCGCACCACCGTTACCGCCGTAGCCACCGGCTTGGCCGGTCACTCCGTCGGCGAGCAGCTGGCCGATGCCACCGGCGCCACCGTTACCGCCGTTGCCGCCGCCGCCGTCGGCACCGATCGCACCGTCCGAACGGTAGGTGACACCGTCACCGTTCAGGCCGCCCTTACCCGCGGCACCACCGACGCCGCGGTCACCGCCGGCGCCACCGTTACCGCCGTGCCCGGCAATGTCGTTGGCTCCGCCGCCGGCGCCCGCACCACCGTGCCCACCGGTGCCTGCGGTACCGGAGGCTCCACCGTTACCGCCGATGCCGCCGCTGCCGTTGAGGCCCGCAGTGCCGTTGGTCGCGGTGCCACCGGCACCGCCATTACCGCCGGCTCCACCGACACCACCGTTACCGCCGTTGCCACCGTTGGTGCCGTCGCCACCGTTGCCACCCGAGCCCGCGGCGGCATCCGCACCCGCCAGGCCCTCGATGCCGGCGCCACCAGCACCACCGTTGCCGCCGGCGCCACCGACGCCGCCCAGACCGCCGTTACCGGAGATCGAGCCGCCCTTACCGCCGCTACCGGCGTTACCACCGGCCGCACCGTTGCCGCCGGTTCCACCGTTGGCCGTGGCAACCGATCCGACCGCACCGGATGCGCCGGCACCACCGTTGCCGCCCGCACCGCCGTTGCCGATGGTTCCGGCGTCACCGCCGTGGCCACCGGCGCCACCGATCTGTGCGGTGCCGTCACCGAGGAGCACACCGGTGCCGCCCTTACCGCCGGCCCCACCGTTGCCGCCCGTGGCCGCGGCGCCCGCGCTGCCGCCGGCTGCCTGACTGGTGTTGGAGGCGTTCCAGCCGCCCACACCCGCCGTGCCCGCCGAGCCACGGTCACCACCGTTGCCACCGTTGCCGCCGGAGCCCGCAACCGAGCCGCTGCCGCCGCCGGCGCCGTCCGCACCGCGGCCACCGTTACCGGCGTTACCGGCGTTACCGGCGTTACCACCGACGCCACCGGCGCCTTCGGTACCGGCCGCACCGTTGCTCGCGCTACCCCCGGCGCCACCGTTGCCACCGGCTCCACCGTTGCCACCGACACCACCGTCACCACCGTCGGTGCCGTCGGCGCCGGACGCTCCGCTACCCGCGGTGACCACCGGGCCGCTGGTGCCATTGGCGCCGTGGCCCGCGTTGCCACCGGCACCACCAGCGCCACCGACACCACCGGCGCCGCCGTCGCCGGCGGCAGTTCCGCCCTGGCCACCCACACCACCGGAACCACCGACACCGCCGTGGGTGCCGTTGGTGCCGTTGCCGTCGATCGCGGTGATACCGGCTGCGCCTTCTGCACCTGCACCACCGGCACCACCGGCACCACCGTTGCCGGCCGTCGCCGCGTTGCCACCCTGGCCACCAGCGCCGCCGCCCTGGCCGATGTCGCTGGCGCCGATCACACCGAGACCGACACCGCCGTTACCGCCGGCGCCACCGTCGGTGCCCAAACCGGCCGCAGCACCGTTGCCGGACGCGCCGTTACCGTCGCTGCCGACACCGCCGACACCCGCGGTGCCGGCCGCGGCACCGTCGGCACCGTTACCACCGTTGCCGCCGGCGCCGGCGTTGGCTCCGCCGCCGCCGCCCAAGCCGGTACCGCCGACACCACCGGCGCCACCGTCGCCACCGGCACCGGCGTCACCACCGACACCACCGACACCTGCGGTCGCTTCACCGCCCGTACCACCGGCACCGCCGGCACCACCGGCCGCGGCGTTACCGCCGTTACCGCCCGCGGTGTCGGCGAGGATCGCGTCAGCGCCCGCACCACCGGCACCACCCTTACCGCCGGCGCCACCGACACCACCGGCGCCGCCGTTGCCGGAGGTGGTTCCGCCGAGACCACCGGTACCGCCGTTACCACCGACGCCGCCGACGTAGCCGTTGGTGCCGTGGCCGTCAACAGCGGTGATGCCGTCGACGGTGGCACCGACGCCACCCGCACCACCGGCGCCGCCGTTGCCGATCGCGGCCGCGCTACCACCAACGCCACCGTTACCGCCGCCCTGGCCGACCCCGCCGGACAGGCCCACGCCGGCGCCGCCCTGGCCGCCGATGCCGCCGTCGCTGGCGATGCCGTCCGGACGAGCGGAGCCATTCGCGCCGTTAGTGGTGCCGGTACCGCCGAGACCGATCTGGCCCGCTGCGGCGCCGAGCGCACCGCTACCGCCGTTACCGCCGTTACCCGCGTTCGCCGCGCCGCCGCCGCCGAGGCCCGTGCCGCCGACGCCGCCGACGCCGCCGTTGCCGCCGATGCCGGCGTTGCCGCCGTTGCCACCGATGCCGTTGGTGGCGGAGCCACCCTGGCCGCCGTTACCGCCCACGCCGCCGGCGCCGGCGTTGCCACCGTTGCCACCGTCGGTGTCGGCCACCGTGGCGTCCGCACCCGCGCCACCGGCGCCACCCTGGGCGCCGACACCGCCGAAGCCACCATCGCCACCGTTGCCCGACGTGCTGCCGCCAGCGCCGCCCTGGCCGCCGTTGCCACCGGCGCCGCCGACGAACCCGTCGGTGCCGTTACCGGTGAGAAGGTCGGTCACACCGTCAATCGTCGCGCCGGCGCCACCGGTGCCACCGTGGCCGCCATTTCCGACCGCGGCCGCGTTACCGCCCTGGCCACCGTTGCCACCGCCCTGGCCGACGCCCAAACCGGTGATCGCGCCGAAGCCGTCGCCACCGCGGCCGCCGTCGGCACCGTCAGCGTTGACACCATCGGTACCCACGGCGCCGGCGTTTCCGCCTACCACACCGAGCCCACCGACTCCGGCATTGCCGGCCTTGCCACCGTTGGCGCCGTCACCACCGTTACCACCGGCGCCCGCGTTGGTGCCGCCGCCGCCGCCAGTGCCCTGGCCGCCGACCGCAGCGATACCGGCGTCGCCACCGCTGCCTGCCGCGCCACCGGCACCGCCGGTAGCCGTCGGGGAGATGCCGCCGGAGCCACCGTTGCCGCCCGCGCCACCGGCACCCGCTGCGCCACCGTTGCCGCCCGCGCCGTCGAGCACGTAGCCATCGTCGGCCGCGCCACCGTTACCACCGGTGCCGCCCTGGCCGCCGGCACCACCGGCACCACCGTTGCCGGAGTTCGCGCCACCGGCGCCGCCGGTACCACCGTGACCGCCGGACGCGCCGTCACCGCCGGCAGTGCCGTCGATCACGACTGTCGTGCCGTGAGCCCCGGATGCGCCGGCACCGCCGTCGCCGCCCGCACCACCCTCGCCGTCGTTGCCGGCCGCACCACCGTTACCACCGGCGCCACCGGCCTGCGCGACGATGCCACCGAGCAGCTCGCCGTCACCGCCCTTACCGCCCGCGCCACCGTTGCCGCCACCACCGGCCGCACCGGTGGCACCGGTAGCAGCCTGAGAGGTGTTGTCCGCGTTCCAACCACCGGCGCCGCCGGCACCAGCGGTGCCGCGGTTACCGCCGTCGCCACCCTTGCCGCCGAAGCCGGCCGTGGCGCCGTTGCCGCCGCCCGCGCCCGCGCCACCGTTACCACCGTTACCGGCGTCACCGGCCGCGCCGCCGAGACCACCCGCGCCGCCGTCACCCTGGACGCCCGCGTTGCCCGCGGCCGCGGTGCCACCGGCACCACCCTGGCCGCCGACACCGCCGGTGCCACCGGTTCCACCGTTACCGGCGTTGACACCGTCGGTACCGTTGCCGCCGCTGCCCGCAGCCGCGTCGATTCCGTTCTCGCCGTCGTAGCCCTTACCGCCGGTACCGCCGGTACCGCCTACGCCGCCCGCGCCGCCGTTACCGCCGTTGCCCGCGAGCGCACCACCGGCGCCACCGACGCCACCCGCGCCACCGGCAGCGCCGGTACCACCGGACAGGCCGTTGCCGTTGAGGTCCGTGGAACCGGTCTGGCCCGTCGCGCCTTGTCCACCGTTACCGCCGTTACCACCGTTACCGACGTCACCGGCGTTGCCGCCGTTACCGCCGGCACCGCCGACCTGGACCGTGCCGTCGCCGAGGACCTGGCCGTCGCCACCGGCGCCACCATCGCCACCGTTGCCGGCCGAACCCGCCACACCCGCGGTACCGTCGGCCGCGTAGGTTGCGCCACCGCTGGAGCCACCGGCACCGGCGTTACCGCCCTGCCCGGCAACCGAGGTGGAGTTACCGCCATTGCCGCCGTTACCGGCTGCTGCGCCCAGGCCGCCGCCGGCACCGGCACCACCGGTACCACCGTTGCCCGCCGCGCCACCGGCGCCACCGTCGCCGCCGATACCGCCGACACCGTGGACACCGGCCAGGCCCTTCGCCGAGGTACCGCCGGCACCACCGGCACCACCGGCGCCACCGTCGCCACCGGTGCCGGCCGTGCCGGCCGCGTCGCCACCGTCACCACCGTTGTTGCCGCTGCCCGCAGCAGCGTCGGCGCCATTGGCACCGTCGGCCGCGTTACCGCCAGCGCCACCGGCCGCGCCGGCACCACCGGCGCCGCCGGCACCACCGTTACCGGCCTGCGCCGAACCGCCAGCACCACCGAGACCACCGGCGCCACCAGCGAGACCACTGGTGCCATCACCGTTGCCATCGGTCTCACCAGCGGTGCCGGCCGCGCCGGCGCCACCGTTACCGCCCGCGCCGCCATTGCCCAAGTTTCCGGCGGCACCACCAGCGCCACCGTTACCACCGCTGCCACCCGCAACGACCGCGTCGGCACCATCACCACCGCGACCACCGTTACCACCCGTGGTCGCCGCCGCACCCGCACTACCGCTACCAGCACCCGCACCAGCGGTACCGGCGTTACCACCGGCGCCACCCGCGCCACCATCAAGGTTCGCGCCGTCGCCGTCAGCACCGGCGCCACCGTTGCCACCGGCACCCGCGGCACCACCATTGCCACCGGCACCCGCGGCGCCGGTGGCACCCGAGGAACCGATCCAACCACCGGCACCACCGGCGCCCGCGTTACCACCAAGGCCACCGGCACCGCCGTTGCCGCCGTTGCCGGCGTCCGTACCGTCGGCACCGGCCAGGATCGCGTCCTCACCGTCACCACCGACACCACCGGCACCACCGTTGGCACCCTGACCACCGGCACCACCCTTACCGCCGGAACCGATCAGCCACGAACCCCGACCACCGGCACCACCGTTACCACCGGCGCCACCGGCGGCACCGTTACCGCCATCAAGGCCGGCAAGACCCATCGCACCAGCAGCACCCACAGCACCATCGCCACCGAGGCCACCGTTGCCACCCACGCCATAGAACAGACCA
>NZ_AUWR01000067.1 GCF_000455125.1 Mycobacterium sp. UM_WGJ | reverse complement strand
GCTAGGCGGGATGGCGGTGGCCCGCTGCGCCCGGCTTCGCCGCGCTTGCGACCACCGCTAGGCGGGATGGCGACGGCCCGCTGCGCGCGGTGTCAGCCGCGAGGTTTGCGGCTCTTGCGCCGGATGCCGACTCCGCCCCACAACGAGAAGCCACGCACCTTGACCGTGGGTGCCCCGGGGGTGCCGGTGCCTTCGACCTGCCGGTCGAAGCCGCCCATCACGCCGTAACCGTGGATGTCGACGTTGACCTCCGGCGGCAGCAGTATGGTCTGCCCGCCCATGATGGAGTAGGCGTTGATCTCGACGTCCGGCGAGGTGAAATCGGCGTAACGCAGGTCGATGACGCCGCCGCCCCACAGTGAGAAGGTGGTCAGCCGCTTGGGCACGTTCCACCGACCGCGCCGCTCGAAGGAACTCATGATCGCCAGCAGCAACGTCGACGGCGCGGGCTTGCAGTCCCCACCGCGGTGCGGGCACACCGAGGAGCCCGGCAGGTCGGCACGCAGGCCGTCGAGCTCGTCGTAGGTCTGCGCGGCGTAGGCCTTGGCGAGCCGTGCCTCGTACTCGCTCATCGGCAACTGCCCCTGCGCGACGGCGTCGCCCAGTACCTGCGCCAACTGGATCCGGTCGGTGTCGGCGGCGCGCGACTCGGTGCCGTTGGAGTCTTGGCCACGCCGGCTTGAGTTCCTCATCGGATACCAAGCCTACGACTAACCGCGTTTGCCGCAAGCTGGGTTGGCCAAAGTGCCTATCCGGCCCAGCTGGGTGGACGCTGTTGCAGGAAAGCGAGCATTCCCTCCCGGGCCTCGTCGGAGACGAACATCCGCGCCGACGCGACGCTGAGCGGCTCGGCGTCCCGGTCGAACCCGGCCAGCACCGCCGCGGTGGTCAGGGCCTTGGACGCCGCCAGCCCCTGCGGGGACCCCAGGCGCAGGTTGGCGACCAGGTCCGCAACGGTGGCCCCGACATCCTCGGCCGCCAGAGTTATCAGGCCGATCGCCGCGGCTTCGGCGGCGCCGAACTTCTCGCCGGTCAGGTAGTAACGGGCCGCGGCCCTCGGGGAGAGCTTGGGCAGCAGCGTCAGCGAAATTATCGACGGCGCCACTCCGATGCGGGCCTCGGTCAGGGCGAAGGTGCTGGCCGGTCCCGCGACCGCGAGGTCGCAGGCGCCGACCAGCCCCATGCCGCCGGCCCGCACGTGGCCGTCCACCGCTGCGATTACCGGGCGCGGTGACTCGACGATCGCGCGCAGCAGAGCCGCCAGCTCGCGGGCACGGTCGGCGGCCAGGTCGCCGGGTGAATCTCCGGGCTCGCCGGAGGCTTCACTGAGGTCCGCGCCGGCGCAAAACGTATTGCCGGTGTGGCTCAACACCACCACCCGCACGTCGGGGTCAGCCGCCGCGTCGCGCAGCCCGGCGTGCAGCTGAGCGACCAGCTTCGACGACAGCGCGTTGCGGTTGTGCGGCGAGTCCAGCGTCAGCCGGGCCGAGCCGTCGCCGGTGTGCTCCGGCCCGGTGTAGGTGACCAGCGTGTCCATCAGTACGACCGGGGCAGGCCCAGCGACGTCTGCGCGACGAAGTTGAGGATCATCTCCCGGCTCACCGGCGCGATCCGCGCCAGCCGGGACGCGGTGACCGCTGCGGCGATGCCGTACTCCTTGGTCAGGCCATTGCCGCCGAGGGACTGCACGGCCTGATCGACCGCGCGGGTCGATGCCTCGCCGGCGGCGTACTTGGCCATGTTGGCCGCCTCGGCAGCGCCGAAGTCATCACCGGCGTCATACAGCGTCGCGGCCTTCTGCATCATCAGCTTGGCCAACTGGATCTCGATGTGGTTCGCCGCCAGCGGGTGCGACAGGCCCTGGTGCGCGCCGATCGGGGTCTTCCACACCTGGCGGGTGGTGACGTAGTCGACGGCCTTGCCGATCGCGAAGCGGCCCATACCGACTGCGCTGGCCGCGCCCATGATGCGCTCCGGGTTCAGTCCGGCGAACAGCTGCGCGATCGCGGCGTCCTCCGAGCCCACCAGCGCATCGGCCGGCAGCCGGACGTCGTCGAGGAACACCTGGAACTGACGCTCCGGGCTGATCAGCTCCATCTCGATCGGCGTCCAACTCAACCCCGGGGTGTCGGTGGGCACCACGAACAGCGCGGGCCGCAGGTTGCCGGTCTTGGCGTCTTCGCTGCGACCCACCACCAGCACCGCCTGCGCCTGGTCGACACCGGAGATGAAGGTCTTCTGGCCTTTGAGGATCCAGTCGGATCCGTCGCGGCGCGCGGTGGTGGTGATCTTGTGCGAGTTCGACCCGGCGTCCGGCTCGGTGATGGCGAACGCCATGGTCAGCGAGCCGTCGGCGATACCGGGGATCCAGCGCTTCTTCTGCTCGTCGGTGCCGAACTTGGAGATGATGGTGCCGTTGATGGCCGGCGAGACGACCATCATCAGCAACGCGCAGCCGTTGGCCGACATCTCTTCCATGACCAGCGACAGCTCGTACATGCCGGCGCCGCCGCCGCCGTACTCCTCGGGAAGGTTGACGCCGATGAAGCCGAGTTTGCCTGCCTCGTTCCACAGTTCGTCGGTGTGCTCGCCGGCGCGGGCCTTCTCCAGGTAGTAGTCCTGGCCGTAGTTGCGGGCCATCGCTGCAACCGACTCGCGCAGTGCGCGCCGTTCGTCGCTTTCGATGAAGCTGGTGTCGCTCATTGCTGATCTCCTTGTACTTGCGATGGTGATTCGGGCGCTTCGACACGGGCCAGCACGGCGCCGACCTCTACTTGGTCGCCCGGCTTGATGTCGAGTTGGGTGAGCACGCCGTCGGACGGCGCGCTGATGGTGTGTTCCATCTTCATGGCTTCCAGCCAGATCAGTGGCTGGCCGGCGGTCACCTGGTCGCCGACGGCTGCACCCAGCCGGATCACGTTGCCGGGCATGGGCGCCAGCAGCGATCCCTGCGCGACTGCCGACTCCGGATCTCCGAATCGGGGCACCGCCACCAGGTGGACCCCGCCGGCGGGGGAGTCGACGTAGACATCCGAGCCGTACCGGGCGACGGTGAATGTCCGGGCGACGCCGGCCGCATCGGCCAGCACCACTTCACCCGGAGCCGACGAAATCAGGGTGACTTCGCTGCCGTTGACGATCAGCCCCGTTCGGGTGAAACGGTATTCGATGCGATGCTCGATCCCGGCGTCGTCGAGATAGCCCTTGGACTGGAAACCCGAGGCCAGGTTGCGCCAACCGCCGGGAATGGAGCCGTATACCTGCGCGGTGGCCCGATTGTGCGCCGCGTCGGCCAGCGCGGCCGCGAGCGCGCTGGTCTGCACGGTGGCGGCGTCGGCCAGCGGCGCCGACAGTTCCGCCAGTCCGTGGGTGTCGAAGAACGCAGTGTCGGTGGCCCCGTCCAGAAAGGCCGGATGGCGCAGCACGTTGACCAGCAGGTCACGGTTGGTGCGCAGGCCGTGTAGCCGGGTTCGCGCCAGCGCTCCGGCCAACACGGTGGCCGCCTGCCGGCGCGTGGGTGCGTAGCTGATCACCTTGGCCAGCATCGGGTCGTAGTGGATGGACACCGTCGACCCGCTCACGATGCCGGAGTCCAGCCGGACGCCGGTGAGCCGGGCCAGCGTCTCGAACTGTGCCGCCACGGCAGGAACGTCGAGGGCGTGCACGGCCCCGGCCTGCGGCTGCCAGCCGTGGGCCGGGTCTTCGGCGTAGAGGCGGACCTCGATCGAATGTCCCTGCGCAGCAGGAGGCTCGGCGTCGAGTCGAGCGCCGTCGGCCACCGCGATCTGCAGTTCGACCAGGTCGACACCGGTGGTCTCCTCGGTGACCGGATGCTCGACCTGCAGCCGGGTGTTCATCTCCAGGAAGTAGAACTCACCGCTCTCGTCGGCCAGGAACTCCACGGTGCCCGCGCCGGTGTAGCCGATCGCGCCGGCCGCCAGCCGGGCGGCCTCGAAGAGTTTGGCGCGCATCCCGGGGGTGCGTTCCACCAACGGCGACGGCGCCTCTTCGATGACCTTCTGGTGGCGGCGCTGAATCGAGCACTCCCGCTCGCCGACCGCCCACACCGTGCCGTGCTGATCGGCCATCACCTGCACCTCGATGTGGTGCCCGGTCGGCAGATAGCGCTCGCAGAACACCGTCGGGTCACCAAACGCCGACGCAGCCTCGCGCTGGGCTGCTTCCACTTCTCCTGCCAGGGAAGACAATTCGCTGACGACCCGCATACCGCGGCCGCCGCCGCCCGCGGAGGCCTTCACCAGCACGGGAAGCTGCGCTTGGGTGACGGTTGCCGGGTCGAGTTCGTCGAGAACCGGCACGCCCGCGGCGGCCATCAGCTTCTTCGACTCGATCTTTGAGCCCATCGAGGTCACCGCGGCCACCGGCGGCCCGATCCAGGTCAGACCGGCGGACTGCACTGCAGCGGCGAAGTCGGCGTTCTCGGAAAGGAATCCGTAGCCGGGGTGGATGGCGTCGGCGCCGGCGGCCTGGGCCGCGGCGATGATCGCCTCGGCGGACAGGTAGCTGGTGGTCTCCGGCAGGCGCACCTTCGCGTCGGCTTCGGCCACGTGCGGCATACCCGCATCGGGGTCGGTGTAGACCGCGACCGTGCCCAGGCCCAGGCGACGGCAGGTGGCGAAGACCCGTCGGGCGATCTCGCCGCGATTGGCCACCAGAACAGTGCTGATCATGCGAGTCCTCACATCCGGAAGACGCCGAAGTTCGACGTCCCCTCGATCGGGCCACTGGCTATGGCGGACAAACACATTCCCAACACGGTGCGTGTGTCGCGCGGGTCGATCACACCGTCGTCATAGAGCATCCCCGACAACACCATCGGCAGCGACTCGGCTTCGATCTGTCCTTCGACCATGGCGCGCATGGCGGCGTCGGCCTGCTCGTCGACCTGCTGGCCGCGGGCCTCGGTAGCTGCCCGGTTCACGATCGACAGCACGCCCGCGAGCTGCGCCCCGCCCATCACCGAGGACTTGGCCGACGGCCAGGCGAACAGGAAACGGGGATCGTAGGCGCGCCCACACATCCCGTAGTGCCCGGCGCCGTAGGAGGCGCCCAGCAGCAGGGAGATGTGCGGCACCTTGGAGTTGGACACGGCATTGATCATCATCGAGCCGTGCTTGATCATCCCGCCCTCTTCGTAGTCCTTGCCCACCATGTAGCCGGTGGTGTTGTGCAGGAACAACAACGGGGTGTCGGAGCGGTTGGCCAACTGGATGAACTGGGTGGCCTTCTGCGATTCCTCGCTGAACAGCACGCCTCGCGCGTTGGCCAGGATGCCGATCGGATAACCGTGCAGCCGTGCCCAGCCGGTCACCAACGACGAACCGTAGAGCGGCTTGAACTCGTCGAAATCGGAACCGTCGACGATCCGGGCGATCACCTCTCGTGGGTCGAACGGGATGCGCAGGTCTGCGGGCACAATGCCGATCAGCTCTTCGGAGTCGAACAGCGGCTCGGTCACCGGCTTGGGCTTGGGACCCTTCTTGGTCCAGTTCAGCCGGGCCACGATCCGCCGGCCGATCCGCACCGCGTCAAGCTCGTCATTGGCGAGGTAATCGCCCAGCCCCGAGGTGCGCGAGTGCATCTCGGCGCCACCGAGCGACTCGTCGTCGGACTCTTCGCCGGTGGCCATCTTCACCAGCGGCGGCCCCGCCAAGAACACCTTGGAGCGTTCCCTGATCATGACCACGTGGTCGGACATGCCCGGCACGTAGGCCCCACCGGCGGTGGAGTTTCCGAAGACCAGCGCGATGGTCGGAATGCCGGCGGCTGACAGGCGAGTCAGGTCGCGGAACATCTGGCCGCCGGGGATGAAGACTTCCTTCTGGGTGGGCAGGTCCGCTCCGCCGGATTCCACCAGGGAGATCAGCGGAAGCCGGTTCTCCAACGCGATCTTGTTGGCGCGCAGGATTTTGCGCAGCGTCCACGGGTTGGACGTGCCGCCTTTGATGGTCGGGTCATTGGCGATGATCATGCACTCCACGCCTTCGACGGCGCCGATTCCGGTGACCACGCTGGCCCCGACGTGGAATGCGCTGCCCCAGGCGGCCAGCGGGCACAACTCCAAAAAGGGTGAGTCGGCATCGATCAGAGCCTCGATCCGCTCCCGGGGGGTGAGTTTGCCGCGGGCGTGGTGGCGCTCGACGTACTTGGGTCCGCCGCCGGCGAGCGCCTTGGCGTGCTCGGCGTCGATCTCCGCAAGCTTGTCGTTCAGCGCCGACGCCGCCTCGGTGTAGGCGGGGGACTTGGGGTCCAGGGTGGACTTGAGGGTGGTCATAGCCACCCCCGACGATTCAGAGCGGAGCCTGCGCAGCGATGCGGTGGGGGTACCTCCCGCTTACGGGGGAGAGGGGGAGTAATCATGATTGGTATCCAAGCGTCTTGGCGGCCAGGGAGGTCAGGATCTCGGTGGTTCCGCCGCCGATACCGATGATGCGCATATCCCGATACTGGCGCTCCACCTCGGACTCGGCCATGTAGCCCATCCCGCCGAACAGCTGCACCGCCTGGTTGGCCACCCATTCACCGGCCTCGACCGCGGTGTTCTTGGCGAAACACACCTCCGAGATCAGGAAGGATTCGCCGGCCAGCTGACGCTCGACCACGTGGCGGGTGTAGACCCGGGCCACGTCGATGCGCCGGGCCATCTCGGCCAGCGTGTTCTGTACCGCCTGCCGTGAGATCAGCGGCCGGCCGAACGTTTCGCGGTCCCGGCACCACGCCACGGTCAGGTCCAGGCAGCGTTGCGCGCTGGAGTACGCCTGCGCGGCCAGCCCGACCCGCTCGGAGACGAACGCCCCGGCGATTTGGGCGAAACCGGTGTTCTCGGCACCGACCAGGTTGGCTGCCGGCACCCGGGCGTCGACGTAGGACAGTTCGGCGGTGTCGGAGGACCGCCAGCCCATCTTCTCCAGCTTTCGTGACACCTCGAAGCCAGGCGTGCCCTTCTCGACCACCAGCAGCGACACCCCGGCCGCTCCCGGCCCGCCGGTGCGCACCGCGGTGACGACATAGTCGCCGCGGACCGCGGAGGTGATGAAGGTCTTGGAGCCGTTGACTATGTAGCAGTCGCCGTCGAGGCGCGCCGTGGTGCGCAGGTGCCCGACATCGGAGCCGCCGCCGGGCTCGGTGATGGCCAGCGAACCGATCTTCTCGCCGGCCAGCGTGGGGCGGACGAAATCCTCGATCAGCCGGGCGTCGCCCGAGGCGATCATGTGCGGCACTGCGATACCGCAGGTGAACAGGGAGGCGAACACACCGCCCGGCGCACCGGCCTGGTGCATCTCCTCGCAGACGATCAGCGCATCGGCGCCGTCGCCGCCGCTGCCGCCCACCTCCTCGGGGAAGCCCGCGCCCAGCAGGCCGACCTCGGCGGCCTTGCGGTGCAGTTCGCGCGGCAGGTCGCCGGTGCGTTCCCACTCGTCGACGTTCGGCAGGATCTCGCGTTCGACGAATCCCCGAACCGTCTTGCGGAGTGCTTGACGCTCGGTGGTGGCCCAGATACTCACAGTTCCCCTTCTGGCAGCAGCTGATCGGGTATCTCGAGATGACGGCTGCGCAGCCATTCGCCCAGTCCCTTGGCCTGCGGGTCGAATCGGGCCTGGTAGGCCACGCCCTGCCCGAGGATCCCCTCAATGACGAAGTTCACCGCGCGCAGTTTCGGCAGCAGGTGGCGGGTGACCGGCAATGCGGCGGTCTCGGGCAGCAGTTCGCGCAACTTCTCGACAGTCAGGGTGTGGGCCAGCCAGCGCCACTGCTCATCGGTGCGCACCCAGACTCCGACATTGGCCGAGCCGCCCTTGTCGCCACTGCGGGCGCCGGCGATCGTCCCCAACGGTGCCCGCCGGGTCGGGCCGGCCGGTAACGGCTCGGGCAGCTCCGGCTCGGCGGCCGCGGCGAGTTCCAGGGTCTGGGTGGCGGCGGCGATGTCCACCCGGGTGCCGTCGGCGTGCACGGCGACGTGCGGCACCTGGGTGGCATCGACGTAGCCGGGGGTGAACACCCCGTAGACCTGGCCGTCACCGGGCGGGGCGGTAACACAGAAACCGGGGTAGCTGGCCAGTGCCAGCTCGATGCCGGCCGCGGAGAACTTGCGGCCCACGTTGGCCGGGTCGGGATCGCGCACCACACAGTGCAGCAGGGCACTGGCGGTTTCCTCGGTATCGGCATCGGGGTGGTCGGTGCGCGACAGCGTCCACTGCAGCTCAGCGGGCCGGACGGTCATGGCCGCTTCGAGCTGGGTGCGGACCAGCTCGGCTTTGGCCTCGATGTCCAGGCCGGTCAGCACGAAGGTGGTCGAGTTGCGGAATCCGCCGATGCTGTTGAGCGACACCTTGTAGGTGGGCGGTGGTGCCTCGCCGGTCACGCCGGAGATGCGTACCCGGTCCGGTCCGTCGGCGGTCAGCTCGATGCTGTCCATGCGCGCTGTGACGTCGGGGTTGGCGTAGCGCGCGCCGGTCACTTCGTAGAGCAGTTGGGCGGTGACGGTGTCGACGCTGACCAGTCCACCGGTGCCCGGATGCTTGGTGATCACCGAGGACCCGTCGGCGTGGATCTCGGCGAGCGGGAATCCGGGGTGCAGCAACTTCTCGGTGGGTATCTCGGTGAAGAACGAGTAGTTGCCGCCGCTGGCCTGGATGCCGCATTCGATGACGTGGCCGGCCACCACGGCACCGGCTAGCTGGTCGTAGTCGGTGCGTGACCAGCCGAAGTGTGCGGCGGCGGGTCCCACGATCACCGATGCGTCGGTGACACGGCCGGTGATCACCACGTCGGCTCCGCCGGCCAGGCATTCGGCGATGCCCCAGGCACCCAGGTAGGCGTTGGCCGTCAGCGGGCTGCCCAATCCCAGCTCGGCGGCGCGCGGCAGCAGGTCGTCGCCCTCGACGTGGGCGACGCGGGCCGGAACGCCCAGGCGTTGCGCCAGCTCGCGCACGGCGTCGGCCAGGCCCGCCGGGTTGAGCCCGCCGGCGTTGGCCACGATGCGGACGCCCTGGTCGACGGCCAGTCCGAGGCACTGTTCGAGCTGGGTCAGGAAGGTCTTGGCGTACCCGCGCTCCGGGTTCTTCATCCGGTCGCGACCCAGGATCAGCATGGTCAGTTCGGCCAGGTAGTCACCGGTGAGGTAGTCCAGTTCACCGCCGGTCAGCATCTCGTGCATCGCGGCGTGGCGGTCGCCGTAGAAGCCCGAGCAGTTACCGATGCGAACGGCTGGTGTCATCCCCACATCCCATCCCTCAACCAACCGGTAGGTTAGCCGGTACCGCCGGTGTCGCGTCAAGGTGCGGCGAGCCGCACCGGGCCCGTCGTCGAGCCTCGCTGAA
>NZ_AUWR01000066.1 GCF_000455125.1 Mycobacterium sp. UM_WGJ | reverse complement strand
CGCCATCCCGCCTAGCTCCGAAACAGGGCCGGATCGTCGAGCTGGCCCAGTAGAGCGGTCAGCTGGTCCACCAGTTCCTCCGGCGCCAGTTTCACGTCACCGGCCAGCCAGGCACTGATTGTCTGGGCCACCCCGCCGACCATGAAGTGCGCCGCCGCCTTGATCCGATCGTTGCCCGGGACCCGTAAAACGTTCTGCACGTAGCGTCCGGACAACATCGCGAACAGCGCACTGGACTCGGCACGCTTGCGCACCAGCAACGCATTGGTCAGCTGCGTGCTGAACAGAATCTGGCCGATGCGGACGTCCCCGGCGATGGCAGACACCAGGTGGGCCATGCCGGCCCGGGTCTGCTCGGCATAGGGCACCGCGGCCACTGCGGCCTGGGTGCTGGTCGCCAGGTCACCGACCACCCAGTCGAACACCGCGGCCACGAACTCGTCCTTGTCGGCAAAGCTCTCGTAGAAATACCGGGACGCCACACCGGCCCGATGGCAGATCCCTCGCACGGTCAACTCGATCAATTCACGGGCGCCCAGCAGGTCAAGCCCGGCCGCCAGCAGGCGTTCCCGGCGCTCGGCCAGCCGATCGGCTGCTTGCACACCTCGGTAGGGGCGCTCGGGAACGGCGGAAACCACGCTCACCATCTTGACACCGGGCCCACAGCTGGGCAATATCAGGAAACCGACGTTTCCAGTTACAGCGAGGTGCAGTAATGACAATCAGCGAGCCGGTTCCCCTGGTGGAGCGTGCGGTCAACGACTCACTGGATGCGCACCCCGCCCCGCGTCGGCGTTCCTGGCTGCCGCAGGTCAGCTGCAAAGACAACATGATGATGGGCGTGGCGTTGTTGGCCGGGCCCGCCAACGTGATCATGCAACTGGGCCGGCCCGGCGTCGGCTACGGCGTGATGGAGAGCAAAGTCGAAAGCGGCCGGGTGGACCTGCATCCGATAAAGCGAGCTCGCACCACGTTCACCTATCTGGTGGTTTCCACCCAGGGCAACGACGTGCAGAAGGCCGCCTTCCGCGAAGCGGTCAACAGTGCACACCGACAGGTTCGATCCACCGCCGACAGCCCGGTGAAGTACAACGCATTCGACCGTGACCTGCAGCTGTGGGTCGGAGCCTGCCTCTACAAGGGCAACGTCGACATCCACCGCATCTTCCTCGGCGAGATGGACGACGAGCATGCCGACCGGCATTACCACAACGAGGGCAAGGCAATGGCCACCATGCTGCAGGTGCCCGAGGACATGTGGCCCGCCGACCGGGCGGCCTTCGACCAGTACTGGCAGGAGCAACTGGACAAGGTCCACATCGACGACGCCGTCCGCGAATACCTGAAACCGATCGCGGCGGCCCGGCTGCGGGGCCTGACCCTGCCCGGCCCGTTGCAGCGGGCGAATGAACGGCTGGCGCTACTCATCACCACCGGTTTCCTCCCGCAGCGCTTCCGCGACGAAATGCAACTGCCGTGGGACGCCGACAAGCAACGCCGGTTCGACCGGCTGATGGGCGCTCTTCGGGAAGTCAACAATGTGCTGCCGCAGTTCTTGCGCGGCTTCCCGTTCAACCTGATCCTGTGGGACCTCGACCGTCGTATCCGCGCCGGTCGCCCGCTGGTGTGACCGGGCCGCTGCTGTCAGGCGTTCTTGGTCAACACCCACCAAATGGTGGTTGACGAGCCGGCCAGTTTCCCGGCCAGGGTCTTCTGGTCGAAGGAATGGGTCAGCCTCCCGTCATCGATGGTCCATACCCACCTGTTGCCCTCGAGGTGAGCTTCCTTGTCCCAGCCGATGGCGGTGTCGCGAACGTTGAGACAGCCTGGGCCGCACGGCGCCAAGAACCAGGTATAGGCCGACCCGGCCCGGACTATTCCGGCGCCGTCGGTAACAGTCATGGTGTAGGAACCCAACAGCGGTCCCGGCTCGCTCGGGCTGAACATCTCGGCGGCGGTGCCGACCAGGGCCGCCGCGACGAAAACATCTTTGAAGCCCACAGCTGCCACTCCTTCCCTCTCGGCCTTGCCCGGATCCGCTAGGTCGAACCTAGGATTCGCCGCCACCGCGGCGAAACAGGGTTTTCCCTTGCTTCTGGCCGAAGCTCTGCGGGTGAATTGACGGTTCAGCCCCCGTCGGTAGGCTTTGACCTCGACACAAGCGGATGGAAGGTGGCAGGCGATGCACGTCGACCCCCATGTGTTGCGCACCGGAGCAAACGTGTCCGACGATGCCGGCGCGCACGCCAATGACGGTGCTCAGCGCCTCGACGTGGCCGGCGTGACCGCCAAGATGTTCGGCGATTTCGATGACGCTCACGGTTTCCAGGCAGCGCTGGGCAGCGCCAAGGACAGTCATCGCGACGCCCTGCACAGCCACCACCAGAACCTCACCGGCATCGCCGAGAAGGTGCGCACCGCCGCCGCCGGCTTCACCGAGATGGACAACCACAACGCCCAACTGTTGCGAGACGTCGCCGGCCCCCGACAGTGAGTCGTCCCTCCCTGCAGCACCTGCATGTCGACGACCTCGTCGCGCAGGCTGGTGGTGATCCGTGGGCGATCGATGACAGTCTGCAGGCCGGCAGCCCCACCCAGATCAACTTCCTGGCCCAGTCCTTCCACTCTGCCGCCGGTTCGGCCACCGCCGCCGAAGACTCCTTCCGCACCGCCCAAGACCACTTCGCCCAGTACAACCGCGAAAACGGCGAGCAGCCCATCAACAACGGCGCCGAAGTCCAGCGCGTCAAAGACAGCCTGCACGCCACAAACGAGCAGCTCGGCCAGATCGCCGCTGACCTGGAGACCATCGCCGCCGCTCTGGCTCAGGCCCGCGCGACCTCGCGGGGCAACGTCAAGTCACTCAATGAGAACCTGCAGACTGCCGACTATCTGATCGGCCACTACCTCGACCTGGAGAGCCAGGGCCTGGATCGCGACGACGATATCGAGGAGGTTCGCCGGGCAGCCAAGGCCGACACCGAGACGGCCCTGCACAACGAGACGTTCTTCCGCAATGACTACTCCAAGACGCTGAAACAGGCCATGACCAACCTGCGGGTCAAGGACGGCTACGACCCGGACGTCGTGGTACGCAAGTTCGACGCCGACAGCGAGCCTGCTGCCGGCAACGGCGTTCCGGGGACCGCCGGCTCAGCTGACGGCACGCCCAACGGCCAAGCCGGGCAGACACCGCCGGCAGGCGGTACCCCGACGGGAGCCGATGGTGGCACTGGCGGCGCCAACGGCCAAGCTCCCGGAACGCCGGACGGCAAGGCCGGCGACGGCGGCGCCGGGGCCACCCCGCCGTCGGTGCCACCGGGCACGCCCGTGATGGTCCCCGGGTCACTACCGCCGCCCACCCCACCCACCCAGATCAACGGCAAATGGGGCAACGTCGGCGACGGCCTCGCCGCGGCCGGTGAACGAGCGAACGTACCCGCCAATCCAGCGAAGTTGCCCGGGTTCGTTCCGGGCGGCTCCCCCAGTCCCGCTATTCCCGGCGGCGTCCCGATGACCACTGCGTTGGAAAACGTCGAGAGGTTCGGCAAACGTCTGGGTTTGGCCGGAAACGTCGTCACCGGCGTGAATGGGATCGTGGAAGGCTTCGACGACGTGAGCAACGGTGCCGCCGTGAGCACCACTCTGGTCGACGTCGGTGCCAAAACCGCGGGTGATATCGGCGGTGGCTTGGTCGGCGCCACCACTGGGGCCGAAGCGGGGGCCTGGATCGGGACCATGATCGCCCCGGGGGCCGGAACCGTGATCGGCGCCGGCGTCGGAGCGGTGGTCGGCGGCGTGATCGGCAGCGACATCGGAAAGAAGATGGGCGAAGAGATTGCGGATGTGTCCCACAGTGTTTGGCGGAGCCTCTTCGGCTGAGCTGGCCCATAGGTAAGGGAGATCGATCACCATCAGTAACGCAGAGCGCATCATCTTTGCTGCCGGGGCGGTGATGTTTCTTGTCGCAGTCCCCGTGGACCCCCGTAAGGACGCGAAGTCGAAGTGGCTGTTTTGGCTCATCGGCCCTCTGGTGTGTACAACGTTATTCGCTGTCGCGCTCTACAGCGCCGTGAAGAACCCGGAGACGTCAGACCTGATCAGCGCGGCCATCGGAGCAGCGTTCTTCTCCTACCTCGGCTTCGGTGCCGCCTATGTCCGCAAACGCTGGCCGATCGGGCGATGGCCTGGTTCTCGTTCGTGACGCACCGAAAGGACTTGACGTGGAACCCGATAGTCAGCCAGCCAGCGAGGGACCCATCCAGCTGGATCCCCGCACGCCCGACGAACCGACGATCACCCTCCCCCAGCCGCCGGGTTGGGGGTTCATGCCGGGCAAAGACGAGACGTCGATCCGCGGCATTCTGTTCAACCAGGAGCTGCGGCAGCACGGCTTCACGCCCAACGCGGTGGTGACGTGCGAAGAGCTCACCGGCCAGGTGGGACTCCCATCGCAGGCCCTGGCCAAGGAGCGCGCCGCGGTCATCGACCTCGTCGGTGACCTCGACACCGACATCGCAGGCACGGTGTCGGGCTTTCCCAGCAGAACGATCACCTACAACCTGCAGGGCCGGCCCGCCACCGGCCTGCTCATCGCCGTGCAGAACACCAAGGCCAGGATCTGGGCGATCACGGTCACCCTGCAGACCACCGACGCCGACAACCCCCACTACGTCGCAGCCAAACAGGCACTACTGGATTCGGTGGAAGTCCGCCTGCCCACCCCGTGAGGACCCTGCGACAATGCATCCATGGTCGAGCAGAGCCTCTGGATGCAGAAAGTCGCCGCCGATCCCGGGCATTCGCAGTGGTATATCGAACGCTTCCGCGAGATGGCCCGCGCCGGTAAGGATCTGGCCGGCGAAGCACGCTTCATCGACGCGATGGCATCGCGGGGCGCGCGCATCCTCGACGCCGGCTGCGGCCCGGGCCGGGTCGCCGGCGTCCTGGCCAAGTGCGGTCACGACGTGGTCGGTGTCGACGTCGACCCGGAGCTCATCGAGGCCGCCGAGCAGGACCATCCCGGGCCGCGCTATCTCGTGGGCGACCTCGCCGAGCTCGACCTGCCCGCCCGCGGCATCCCCGAACCGTTCGACCTCATCGTGTCGGCGGGCAACGTCATGGCGTTTGTGGCCCCGAGCACGCGCCCGGAGATCCTGCGCCGATTGCGCGCCCACTGCGCCGACGACGGCCGGACCGTGATCGGCTTCGGCGCCAACCGGGACTACGACTTCGATCAGTTCCTGCGCGACGCGTCGGCCGCCGGTTTCGCGACCGATCTCCTGCTGGGCACTTGGGAACTGCGGCCCTTCACCGCGGACTCCGATTTCCTGGTAGCGGTGCTGCGCCCCGCTCACAGCGGCAGCTGATCCTCCTCGGTCAGCTCGCCGAGTTGGTCAACGCTCAGCACCTCGGTCATGTCCTGCTCCTGATAGGCCAGACGGCCCACCCGATGCGCAACCACCGGGGCGGTGACCAGGGTGAACAGGATGCTCACGGTCACCATGCCGGCGTCGTGGCTGCCCCGTAGCCGGATCAGCGCACCGCCGAGTACCAGCAATAGGCCCAACACCTGCGGTTTGGTGGCCGAGTGCATCCGGGCCAAGGTGTCGGGGAACCGCACCACTCCGATGGCCGCCGTCAGCGCCAGCACCGAACCGGCGAGCACCAGCACCCCGGCGAGCACGTCGAGCAGGATCATGAGTGCCTCCCCACGTTGGGTGCGTCGTCGGGCACCCGGAAGCGTGCCACGCTCACCGACCCGATGAAGCCGACCAGCGCCAGTGCCGCGAGGCTATAGGTGACGGTGGTGTCCCGGCTGACCGCAGCCCAGATACCGATACCACACATCGTCATCGCGGCCAGCGTGTCCAGCGCCACCAGCCGATCCAAGGTGCTGGGTCCGGCCAGCAGTCGATACATGGTGATGACGGCGGCGAAGCCCAACAGCACACCTGCAGTTCCCCAGACCACGGTCATGCGTCTACTCCCGCCGGCCGCCACTTGTCGTCACGCTCGAACGCGGCGATCAACAGTCGCTCCACTTGGGCGACCTGCTGGAAAAACCGTTCCACCGCGGACGCCGAGCCGACATCGATCACATGGCAATACAGAATCCGCCGAACCTGATCGATCTCCAGCACCATCGATCCGGGAATCAATGTGGTGATGTTGGCGGCCAGCACCAAAACCAGGTCGGATTTGATGGTCAGCGGCACCCGTAGCACCCCGGTGCGCGGCGGCGGTCCGGGTCGGACCGCCAGCCACATCAACTGAAGGCTGGACTCCATCAGATACCAGGTGAACAGCCCCAACAGTTTCAGCAGCGGCACCAGATGAACGCGGCCCTGCACCGGCACGGGCGGCATCGGTAGCAAGACCACGATCACGAGCGCGACCACGATTCCCGTGGTGATGTTGGGGATCGTGAAGCGGCCCCACAACAGCACCCACACGATCGTCAACGCGGACACCGTGAAAATCCGCAGCGCGAGGGCCCTCATGGTGCACCCACCGACAACACGGTCGAGATGTATTCGCTTCGGTCCAGAATCTCGGCCGCCGCCCGCTCGGTGTAGGCGAAAATCGGGCCGGCCAACACGCTCAGCGACAGGCCCAGCGCGATCAGTGCGAGGGTCGGGACCACCATCCACGTCGGCATCTTTCCGACGTCATCACGGTCGTCGTAGGCAACGTCGCCGACGTCGTCAAGCAGCACCGGCGGAGCGGCTAGCACCAACTCGCCCTCGGGAGCGTCGACGCGGCGGCGCCAGAACGCCATGGTCCACACCCGCGCCAGGACGTACAACGTCAGCAGGCTCGTCACCACTGCCCCACCGACCAGGCACCAGGCCAGCACCGACCCGTCACCCACCCCGGCCTGCAGCACGGCGGTCTTGCCGATGAACCCCGAAAACGGCGGAATACCACCGAGATTGAACGCCGGAATCAGGAACACGAAGGCCAACAACGGATTGGCGATCAGACCGCCCAGCCGGTAAAGCGACGATGCGCCGCCCTGGCGTTCGATCAGTCCGGCCGCCAGGAACAGCGTGGTCATCACGATGATGTGGTGCATCACGTAGAAGATCGCGCCGGACATTCCCAGCTGGCTCGACAACGCGACTCCGAACATCATGAAGCCGATGTGGCTGACCAGCGTAAACGACAGCACCCGCTTGATGTCGCTTTGCGCGATGGCGCCAAATATTCCGATCAACATGGTCAGCAACGCCGCGACCAGCAGCACCGAGTCCAGACCTCCGTCGGGGAACAGCAGTGAGTGCGCCCGGATGATCGCGTACACACCGACTTTGGTCAGAATCCCGGCGAACACCGCGGTGATCGGGGCGGGCGCGGTGGGATAGGCGTCGGGTAGCCAGGCCGACAGCGGGAACACCGCGGCCTTGATGCCGAACGCCACCAGCAACACGGCGAACACCGCGCTTCGGGTACCGCCCGGCATGGCGCCGGTCCGCGTCGCCAGCTCGGCGAGGTTCAGTGTTCCGGTGGAGGCATAGACCAGCGCGATGCCGAGCAGAAAGACCAACGACGAGGCCATCGAGACCATCACGTAGCCGATACCGGCGCGGATACGTTCAGCACTGGCGCCGATGGTCAGCAAAACGAAGCTCGCCGACAGCAGCATCTCGAACCCGACGAACAGGTTGAACAGGTCGCCGGCCAGAAACGCCAGCGAGACGCCGGTGGCCAGGGTCAGATAGGTGGGCAGGAAGATCGAGACCGGCTGGCGGTCGTCACCGTCGCGCACGCCCTGCCCGATGGCGTAGACGATGACCGCCAGCAGCACGACCGCCGACACCACCAGCATCAGCGCCGACAGTCGGTCGACGACCAGGCTGATGCCGAGCGGCCCCAGCTTCTGCTCGGTCGGTCCCCATCCCCCGACATGCAGCACCAGCGTGCCGTTGCGGTCGGTCAGATACAGCAGCGCCGCGCTGACTGCGGTTACCGCGCACAGCACACCGATGGTGATCGGCCGCTGCAGCCG
Source organism: Mycobacterium sp. UM_WGJ (assembly GCF_000455125.1). Lineage (GTDB taxonomy): Bacteria > Actinomycetota > Actinomycetes > Mycobacteriales > Mycobacteriaceae > Mycobacterium. The sequence continues at coordinate 7,649 of NZ_AUWR01000066.1, read as the reverse complement.
GGGGCGGCGGCCGACGATCAGCGTCAGCGCCGCGCCCAGCGTGGGCAGCAGCACCGGCAGCGGCATCAAGACGGCGGCAAGACTCACCGCGAGACCTCGCTTTCAGGAACGGCGTCGAGCTCACCGGCCGCCACCGGCACGCCCTGGTCGGGTTCGGCGGCGATGACCTCTTCGTCGGACAGCTGCGAGACGCGGGTCGCTTCCTGGTCGTCGCCGATGTCATCGGTGGTCGTCAGGTGGTAGGAGCGGTAGGTCAGGGCCAGCACGAACGCGCCGACGCCCATGGTGATGACGATGGAGGTCAACACCATGGCCTGAGCCAGTGGGTCGGCGTCGGTTTCCTTACCGGAGCTGGCCCACAGGATCGGCGGATTTCCGTCGGGTCCGCCGACATCGATGATCAGCAGATTGATGGCATTCCCGATCATCATCAGGCCCAACAACATTCGGGTCAGGCTGCGCTCGAGCAGCATGTAGACCCCGCAGGAGGTGAGCCCGGCGGCCATCAGCAACGGAACCAGATGCGCGGTCATGACACTCCTGCCATCGGTCGGCTGACGGACTGCGATTCAAGCTCCTGGTCCAATCGCACGCCCAGGCTGCGCAGCACATCGAGCACCATGCCGACGACCACCAGGTACACGCCCAGATCGAAGAACAACGACGTCACCACATCGACGTGCCCGAACACCGGGAGGGTGAAGCTCAGCACCGCCGAGGACAACACCGGCGCGCCCAGGAACAACGACGCCAGCGCCGTCCCTCCGACCAGGGCCAGCCCGACGCCCAGGATCTTGCTGGAGTCCAGGGGCAGTGTCTCGCCGAGCTCGTAGCGTCCGCCGGCCAGGTAGCGCAATGCCAGCCCCAGCCCGGCGGCAAGCCCGCCGGCGAAGCCACCGCCCGGATAGTTGTGCCCGGCGAACAGGAAGTAGACCGAGACCACCATGATCAGCGGGAAGATGATCCGGGTCGCGACCTCCAGCACCAGCGACCGCTCATTGGGGTCGTGGTAGGCGCTGCCGCGCAGCCAGGTGGTCGACCCGATCGCCGGACTGTAGGGCGTGGTGATGCCCACGGTCTTGCGCGGGCTGCCGGCGTCGGCGATCCGCGGAGCCCGGCCGAAGCGGCGGTTGCGGAACACCATCGAGGCCACACCCGTCGCGGCAACCAGCAACACCGAGATCTCACCAAGGGTGTCCCAGGCCCGGATATCGACCAGCAACACGTTGACGGTATTGGCGCCGTGGCCGCGAACGTAGGCCGCCTCGGGCAACGCCTCGGCCACGCCGTCGCTGCTGCGCGCCGCCATCGCGAAGGCCGCCAGTACCGCGACGGTGATCCCCACCGCGCCGGCAAGCACTATGCGCGGCAGCCGGTTCAGCATCATGGTGGGGCGCTCCGCCTCCGCCGGCAACGTGCGCAGCACCAACACGAAGATCACCAGGGTCACGGTCTCGACCAACAGCTGGGTCAGCGCCAGGTCGGGTGCACCGTGGAAGGCGAATGCCGCCGCGCACCCGTAACCGGTCACCCCGACCATCAACACCGCGGACAGCCGGTTGCGAGCCATGGTCGCGCCGATCGCGCCGGCGACCACCAGGACCGCGACCGTCAGCTGCAGCGGGGTGTCCCACAGGTGCAGCTCGACGTGATTGCGCGCGCCCAATACGAGCGCCGTCAGCGGCAGCACCACCAGCGTCGCGAAGATCACCCCCTGGTTGAGCGGCAAAGAGCCACGCTGGGTGATGCCGGTCAGCCGCACCGCTGCCACATCAAGCAGCCGCAGCACGTCGTCGTAGATGCGGTCGGCCTTGCCCATCGGCAGTCGGCGCAGCCGGGACAGACGCAGCGGGCCGCGGGCTGCGAACACACTGGCGCCGACCACCAGGACCAGCGCCGACAGCAGCACCGGCAGCCCCACGCCGTGCCACAGCGCCAGGTGGTAGCCGGTTCCGCCGGGCATGGTGTCGGCGTAGCTGCGCAGCACGGTGTCGAGGGTGAGCGCACACAACCCCAGGATCAGGCTGGTGGCGGCCAGCACCGCCGGCGGCGCCAGGAACGCCACTTCAGGTCGGTGCAGGTTCGCCACGTTCGCACTCGGCGCGGACCGGCCCTTCCCGGCGAAGCCGCCCCACACGAACCGCACGCTGTAGATCACGGTGAACATCGAGGCGACCACACCGGCGGCCAGCACGTACGGACCGGCGGAACCCAGGACCGGCGACTGGGCCTCAGCCCCGAAGATGGTCTCCTTGGCTATGAAGCCCACGAACGGCGGCACCCCGGCCATGCTGGCGGCGGCCGCGGCGGCGATCACGAACAGCTCCGGGCAACGGCGCCCGAGCCCGGCTAGCTCGCGCAGATCGCGGGTGCCGGTGGCGTGGTCGATGATCCCGACCACCATGAACAACGTGGCCTTGGCCGCGGCGTGCGCGCACATGGCGGTCAACCCGGCCAGCATGAGATCACCGGTACCGGCTCCGACCAACACGATCATCAGACCCAGCTGGCTGACGGTGCTGTAGGCCAGCAGCAGCTTGAGGTCGTACTCGCGCACGGCCCGCCATCCCGCCAGCAGCGCGGTGGCCAGACCGAGAATCATCAGCGTCGGACGCCACCCGGGCGAATCGGCGAACCCCGGAGCCAGCCTCGCTACCAGATAGATGCCGGCTTTGACCATCGCCGCGGCGTGCAGGTAGGCGCTGACCGGGGTCGGTGCCGCCATGGCGCCGGGCAGCCAGAAGTGCAGCGGAAAGATGGCCGACTTGCTCAGGGCGCCGACCAGGATCAGCAGCACCCCGACGGTCACGACGGTCCCCGACGGCGGACGGGCCACCAGCTCTGACAGCAGGTACGTGCCGGCGGCGTTGCCCACCATGATGATGCCGACCAGCATGGCCAGCCCACCGGCAGTGGTCACCAGCAACGCCTGGATGGCGGCGCGGCGATTGACCGCACGTTCGGCGTAGTGACCGATCAGCAGGAACGACAACACGGTCGTCATTTCCCAGAAGACGTAGAGCACCAGCGCGTTGTCGGCGACCATCAGCCCGAACATCGCTCCGGCGAAACCGACCATCTTGGCGGCGAAGCTGGGCAGCCGAGGATCGGCTTCGTGCGCCCCGACCGGCCGGAAGTATCCGGCGCAGTAAAACAGCACCAAGGCGCCGATCCCCAGCGCCAGCACGCACATGATCGCGCTCAGCGAATCGAACCGTAGCGCGATGTCCATTGACAGCCCGGGCACCCAGGGCACGGTGACGCGGTGATCGGCGGCCGGACCGGCGGGCCAGTTCGCGACGACCCAGCCCAGCGATACCAGCGGGATCAATCCCAGCGGATAGAAGGCCACCCTGCCCCACCTGCGCACCAACGCTGGTGCCGCAGCTGTGCCAACAACATGGGCAAGCAGTATCGCCAGCATCACGCTCCACGGGCCGTTTCGTTTAAGTCGATGCAATCAGTCGTAGCACGAATCGTCAGAAGACACGCGGGCGCGACAAAGCGCACCCACTCCCATCTCCCACCACCACTGATTCCAGTCTGTGTGGTTCAGCGGCCGCGCGCCATGGAATGCAACCCCCATTCGGCGGGGGGTGAAACACCCATGGCTAATGTCGGTCTACGGCTCGATCAGCCCGGTCCTGATGGCATACCGGGTGAGCGCCAGGCGGTCGCGCAGGCCCAATTTCTGCAGGGTGTTGGTCCGGTGGCGGTCGACTGTCTTAGCGCTGATGCCGAGCGTCTTGGCGATCTCCCGCGCCGAGAAGCCCTCGGCGATCAGCTTGAGGACTTCCTCCTCGCGGGGCGTGAGGATGGTCTCGGGCAACGTATTGCCGTGCCGCGCCCGGTGCAGGTAGTCGCGAATCAGGGCGGTCACCGCCCCGGCGTACAGAAACGGCTCGCCGCGAATCGTCGCCCGGCAGGCCTCGAGCAGGTCGCGGTCAGCGACCGACTTCAAGACGTAGCCCGACGCGCCCGCCTTGAGAGCTTCGAAGAAGTACTGCTCGTTGTCGTGCATCGACAGCATCAGCACCCGCACGTGGGGATGGTTGCGGTTGATCTCCCGGGCGGCCTGCAAGCCGGTCATCCGCGGCATCGCGATATCCAGAATGGCCAGGTCGACCGGGGTTTCCTGCAACACTGCGAGCGCCTCGGCGCCATCGGCGGCCTCGGCGACGACGGACAGGTCGGGCTCGGCGTCCAGAATCATCCGCAGGCCACTGCGCATCAGGGCATGATCGTCGGCCAACAGGATGCGGGCCGGCTGCGTCGGCATCATGACCGGCCCACCCCGGGTCGGGCCGGCACCACCAGCCGGATCTCGGTGCCTTGCTCGGCCGACGAGGTGATGGTCAAGGTGCCGTGCACCAGCAGTGCGCGCTCACGCATTCCGGTGATGCCCGCACCTTCGACGCTCATCGCACCCGTGCCGTCATCGGAGATCCGCAAGGTCAGCTCCCCCGTTGCATCGACATGCAGGTCCAGCCACACCTTCTGCGCACCCGAATGCCGGGCAATGTTGGTCAGGCTCTCCTGCACTATGCGATAGCACACCAACTCCACGTTGGGATCCAGTCGTTCCGCTTGCGGGCCAATGTCTTTGACCACGTCAATGCCGCTCGCCTGGGTGAACTGATTGCATAGCGCCTGCAGGGCGCTGGACAGGCCGAGGTCTTCCAACGCGTCCGGTCGTAGCCGTCGCGCGATGCCGCGCACTTCGTCGAGGCTGGCCCGCACGATCTCCTGCGCATCCGCGAGATCCCCGCGTAGTCCTTCCGGCGCGGCGTCGACGGCTCGTTTGAGGGTGAGCAGGGCGACCGTCAGGGTTTGACCGATCTCATCGTGCAACTCCCTGGCGATCCGCTGCCGCTCGTTCTCCTGCGCAACGAGCACTAAGGCACTCGAGGATGCGCGTTCGGTTTCCAGCCTGTCGAGCATGGCGTTGAACGACGCCATCAGGTGGTGCAGATCTCCGTCGCCCGGATCGTCCACCCGGTCGGTGCGCCGGAGCAGGTCAACCCGCCGCATGGACGCGGCGAGCCGGTCCAGCGGGGCCAGGCTGGACCGCAGCAGCAGCGCATTGGCCCCCACCACGACTGCCAGCCCGACCATCAGCACCGGGATCTCGGTTAAGCGAACGGGGCCCGAAACGGTTGCCGGCGACATGGCCAGTACCAGGGTGCCGAAGGTGAAGACCAGACCGTTGATCAAGACGACGCGCCGAAACAGCCCACGCGCGGGCGCGCTCGCCCGCCGCCGAAATCGGTCGACGAGCCCAGTCCAACGGCTCATCCCACCACCCTGGTCTGCGCGGTACACATTGTCCATACGGGTCGCCCTGACATGCGAATGGGTGTCAAACACCATGGCGAGCCGCTGGTTCGGGCTCGGACAATGGTGGTACGCCCAGCGCATCGTCGGCTTTGCCGCCATGGTCGAAGTGTTTGCCGCCCCGGAGTGTCGCGCCCCTGGTGGAGCGCTGGGCGCGTTAGATCGAAAGATCACACCATCGCCGACCCGTGACCGGAGGGATGCAACTGCAATGGACCGCTGTACCCGAGCGCGGCGTCGCGCAACGCCCGGGTCCGCCGTGCACCGCCGATGAACTTCGCCGCGTTGCCGCCGGAAGTCAACTCCGGTCTCATGTACCTCGGCGCCGGCTCGGGGCCGATGCTCGCCGCGGCGAGCGCGTGGAGCGGGCTGGCCGCCGACCTGCATTCCGCCGCGGCTGGTTACGAGTCGGCGATCGCCGAGTTGACCGGCACGGCGTGGTCGGGTCCGTCGGCGGCGGCGATGACGGCCGCGGCCACCCCGTTCGTGGCGTGGCTGAACGCCACCGCCGGTCAGGCCGAAAAGACCTCGCTGCAGGCGAAGGCTGCGGTCGCCGCCTACGAGGCGGCGTTCGCCCTGACGGTGCCCCCATCGGTCGTCGCCGCCAACCGCGCTCAATTGATGACCTTGTTGGCCACCAATGTGCTGGGCCAGAACGCCGCGGCGATCGCGGCCACCGAAGCCCAGTACGGCGAGATGTGGGCACAGGACGCCACCGCGATGTACAGCTACTCGGCCCTGTCGAAGACCGCATCCGAGCTGGAGCCGTTCGCGCCGCCGCCGCAGACCAGTAACCCGGCGGGACCAGCCGGCCAGACCGGCGCTCAGGGCAATCCCGCCGCCAACCTGGCGCAGACGGTGTCGTCTCGACTGGCCTCCACGCTGACCGGACCCGGCTCGGCGGAGGCCGTCCAGGGGTTGCCCGGCGTCGCGCTGCCGGGCGACATCCCGTCTGGGTTCTTCGACTGGATGGCCGTCATCGCCGACGAGACCGCCCTGGGGATCGCCCTGCCGATGTCGATCATCGGTGTCTTCCTGGCAGGCGCGGCCATGCACTTCGCGGAGCAGGACTCGCGCGAGATCTTCGACACCCAGGACATTCTCCGCGGCGGCCAGCGAAGCATCCTGGAGGCGCTGGGCCAGATCGGCGGGATAGCGGAGCTGCCCTCGACCGAGAATCTCCGGGTCCCGCACGTCCCGGTGGTGGCGTCCAGGGGTGAGGCGTTCCCCCTCGGGGCGCTCTCGACGCCGATCAGCTGGGCCGAGCTGGCACCCGAGATCCGTCATGCCAGTCTCTCGACGCCGCTTGGCGCCGCCCCCGCCACCTCGCCGGCTGGACTGGGCACGGCGTTCGGCCAGATGGCGCTGGCCGGTATGGGCGGCAGCGCGTTGGCCGGCGCCATGAACCAGCGCCGCTCGGATTCCGGTAAGGCTATTGCGGCCACTGCGTCCGCCGGGGCCGGCAAGCCGTCCTCGGATTCCGCAGAGCAGACGGCCGTGGCCGCGGCGCATGCTCCGCTGGCCTCGGTGGCGGAACTGGCCGCCGGCATCCGCGAACTCGGCGAACTACACGACGCCGGCTATCTGACCGGCGAGGAGTTCGCTGCGCAAAAGCGCCGCCTGCTGTCGCGGTAACTCTCTGGGCCGAGCGCCGGCTAGCGGCGGCGCGACCTCAGGTAGTCCCCGACCACCGCTGCGCCCAGACCATCGAGTTCGGGCACCACCACCCGACCCTGGACCCGACGCGCCACCTGATCGATGAAGCGGGCCAGCCCTGGATCGTCGCCGAGCCGGAAGATCGTCACCTGGGCACCGAGCCGGGCGACGTCATCGAAGCCCCGCACGGTGTGGGCAATGGTCCGCGGGTGCGGCGGGTAGTCAAAAAACACCGCAGAACCCGCCCCCGCGCCGTCATAGTCCTCTAAGTGCGCCGTCGGCTCCCCGTCGGTGACCACCAATACCACCGGCTGGGCATTGGGGTGGCGACGCAGGTGCCGACTCGCCAGTGCCAGCGCATGGTGCAGATTGGTGCCCTGCTCATAGACGCCTTCCAGGCCGGTCAGCTCCGCGGCGGTCACCGTGCGCGCATAACGGCCGAAGGCGATGATCTGCAACGCATCTGAGCGAAATCTGGTGCTGACCAGGTGGTTCAACGCCAACGCCGTGCGTTTCATCGGCAGCCACCGATTATCCATCACCATCGAGAACGAGGTGTCCACCAGCAGCGCAACGGCAGACTGGGTGCGCGTCTCGGTCTCGGAGACCTCGACGTCGTCGACGCTGATCGACAGCCGACCGCTCGCTGAACCGCCGGG
>NZ_AUWR01000065.1 GCF_000455125.1 Mycobacterium sp. UM_WGJ | reverse complement strand
CGTGCTGACCACCGCCGGCCTACCGGCGCCGCGGTACGGTACCGCGACGACCTTCGAGCAGGCCAAGCGGATCGCCGCCGACATCGGCTATCCGGTTCTGGTGCGTCCCTCCTACGTGTTGGGCGGGCGCGGCATGGAGATCGTCTACGACGAAGAGACGCTGCACGGCTACATCACTCGGGCCACCCAGCTGTCCCCGGAACATCCGGTGCTGGTCGACCGGTTCCTCGAAGACGCCATCGAGATCGACGTCGACGCGCTGTGTGACGGCACCGAGGTCTACATCGGCGGCATCATGGAGCACATCGAAGAGGCCGGCATTCACTCCGGTGACTCGGCCTGCGCGCTGCCGCCGGTGACGCTGGGGCGCAGCGACATCGAGAAGGTGCGGCGGGCCACCGAGGCCATCGCACACGGCGTCGGGGTGGTGGGACTGCTCAATGTGCAGTTCGCCCTCAAAGATGACGTGCTCTACGTCCTGGAGGCCAATCCGCGGGCCAGCCGCACCGTCCCGTTCGTGTCCAAGGCCACCGCGGTGCCGCTGGCCAAGGCGTGCGCGCGCGTCATGCTGGGCGCCACGATCGCCGAGCTGCGCTCGGAGGGCCTGTTGGCCGCCTCCGGGGACGGGGCTACCGTCGGCCCGAACGCCCCCATCGCGGTCAAGGAGGCCGTGCTGCCGTTCCACCGCTTCCGTCGCGCGGACGGCTCGGGCATCGACTCGCTGCTCGGCCCGGAGATGAAGTCCACCGGTGAGGTGATGGGCATCGACCGCGATTTCGGCACCGCGTTCGCCAAGAGCCAGACCGCCGCCTACGGGTCGCTGCCGGCCCAGGGCACGGTCTTCGTGTCGGTGGCCAACCATGACAAGCGTTCCCTGGTGTTTCCGGTCAAACGGCTCGCCGACTTGGGCTTCCGGGTGCTGGCCACCGAGGGGACCGCGGAAATGCTGCGCCGCAACGGGATTCCGTGCGATGTGGTGCGCAAGAATTTCGAGGAACCCAGTCCGCAGCGCCCGGAGCTGACCGCGGTGGACGCGATCCGGGCCGGGGAGGTGGACCTGGTGATCAACACCCCGTACGGCAACTCCGGCCCGCGGGTGGACGGCTACGAGATCCGTTCGGCAGCGGTCAGCGTGAACATCCCGTGCATCACCACTGTTCAGGGTGCGGCCGCGGCGGTGCAGGGCATCGAGGCGGGCATCCGCGGCGATATCGGGGTGCGCTCGCTGCAGGAGCTGCACAGCACCCTGGGCGGGCAGTAGTGACACCGGGGTTCGGGGCACGCCTGGCCGAAGCGACAGCGGCCCGCGGGCCGCTGTGCCTGGGCATCGATCCGCACCCCGAACTGCTGGCCTCGTGGGGCTTGCCCGCGACGCCGGACGGGCTGGCGGCGTTCAGCGAGACGTGTGTGGCGGCGTTCGCCGGGTTCGCCGTCGTCAAGCCGCAGGTGGCGTTCTTCGAGGCCTACGGGTCGGCCGGCTTCGCCGTGCTGGAGCACACCATCGCGGCGCTGCGCGAGGCCGGTGTGTTGGTGCTGGCCGACGCCAAGCGCGGCGACATCGGCTCGACCATGGCCGCCTACGCCGCCGCCTGGGCCGGCCCGTCGCCGTTGGCTGCCGATGCGGTGACGGCCTCGCCCTACCTGGGCTTCGGGTCGCTGCAGCCGTTACTGGAGACCGCCGCGCAGCATCGGCGGGGAGTGTTCGTGTTGGCCGCCACCTCAAACCCGGAGGGGGCCAGTGTGCAGCGTGCCCGAGACGCCGACGGCCGCACCGTGGCACAGGCGATCGTCGACGCGGCCGCGGAAGCCAATCGGGCCGAGGGCGCGGCGAGCCTGGGTTCGGTCGGGGTCGTGGTGGGCGCCACGCTGCGCGAGGTGCCCGATCTGAGCGCCCTGGGTGGGCCGGTGCTGGTGCCGGGCATTGGAGCCCAGGGAGGGCGCCCAGAGGCCCTTGCCGGGCTGGGAGGGGCCGCTGCGGGCAGCTTGTTGCCGGCGGTCTCGCGGGAGGTGCTGCGGGACGGACCCGATGCCGGTGCGCTGCGTACCGCCGCCGAGCGGTTGCGGGACGCCGTGGCCTACCTGGCCGCCTAGCCCCACCTGACACAACAGGGCCTGCGTGGCGCCCGTCAGGGGCGCCCCGCAGGCCCTGTATTGCCGGTTACCGGCCGCCGAAGTTGACGCCCCCACCGGTATTGGCGTGATAACCGCCGCCGAAGGGCCCCATGTTGACGTTGGCGCTGTTGTTCTGTCCGCCGCCGGCGCCGATGCCGTTAGGGCCGAAGTTGAAGCCGCCGTTTCTGCCGACATTCATATCGCCGCCGAAGGGCCCCATGTTGACGTTGGCGCTGTGGTTTTGACCGCCGCCGGCGCCGATTCCGTTAGGGCCGAAGTTGAAGCCGCCGTTTCTGCCGACATTCATACCGCCCCCGAAAGGCCCCATGTTGACATTCACCCCGCCGTTGTTGCCGGCCCCACCGGTGATTCCGTCATTGGGCTCGGCGCCGGCCGCACCGATCCCGAAAGCGCCGAGTGCCACCACCGCGGACGCCGCAAGAGCCCACCGGCCAGCACGGCCGACTGTCGTCATCGCCATCAATTCCCACTTTCTCTACCGAAACGGTATTCAGCGGAAATGTTCATAGTCATACCCCCCATAAACACCCCCGGGTGGACCGTCCACCTGGCCGGAACATTAGGCGGCTAATCCACGGCTTCGGCTGGGCAAATGTAAAAACTCCCTGAATAGTTGCTGTCAGTCCAGCGGGTATCTGGATTCGTGCTTTTTGCCGTGGGAGCGAGCGCCTCCGCGCCGAAATAACGGGCGTTGGGGGCTTACCGGGGTTGCCGCCGGCGCATCCGCGGGCCGGACGACGACCCTGGCTGCCAGGGGTTGGCCGGGGGCGCAAAAGGGCCGAACACCGTGGTCGCCCACCTCGTCGAGGTGCCGGCATCCGTTGCGATGGACCCCGGCAGCCGATGGCCCCGGGTGGCGGAACCGCCCTCGACACGCCCGACACGCCGCGCGGCGGGAAGTCGATGGCGTGAAGGTCCGGTCACATCCCGAAGACCACCCCCCGCGGCCACGGCGCGGCGTCCCATCTGACCGAAAATATGTAGCAAAAGGCTAGTTCAGAGCGGTTTTTCGGGCCGGGGCACCGAAGATGACGGTTCCCCCGGAGCGGGTCGAGCGACGGTGGCCGACTCGGGTGGGACGGTGCCGCGCCCAGACCCCATACGCTGGGCATTTGTAGCCGGAAACGGGGGGGTGGGGTTAGATTTCGTCAGACGGCGTGGGTACGGTCGTCGTCTCTGGCCGAAGTACCTGGCCGGGACAAGGAAAACATCGACGTTGTCGATGATGACGAGACGGAGGAATCGTGGCCCTTCCCCAGTTGACCGACGAGCAGCGCGCCGCCGCGTTGGAGAAGGCGGCGGCCGCGCGTCGGGCCCGAGCGGAGCTCAAGGACCGGCTGAAGCGTGGCGGCACCAATCTCAAGCAGGTGCTCAAGGACGCCGAGACCGACGAGGTCCTTGGCAAGATGAAGGTGTCTGCGCTGCTGGAAGCGTTGCCGAAGGTCGGCAAGGTCAAGGCGCAGGAGATCATGACCGAGCTGGAGATCGCCCCCACCCGCCGGCTGCGCGGCCTGGGCGACCGGCAGCGCAAGGCGCTGCTGGAAAAGTTCGACTTCTCCTGACCCGGCAGTGAATACCGGTGGAGGACCGGACAGCGGGAACGCGGGACGCGTCGTAGTGCTGTCCGGTCCATCCGCGGTCGGTAAGTCGAGTGTGGTCCGGTGCCTGCGGGAGCGGGTACCGGACCTGTATTTCAGTGTGTCGGCCACCACCCGGGCGCCCAGGCCCGGGGAGGTGGACGGCGTCGACTACCGATTTGTTTCGCCGGCCGAGTTCGACCGGCTGGTTGAGAAAAACGAGCTGCTGGAGTGGGCCGACATTCACGGTGGCCTGCAGCGCTCAGGTACTCCGGCGGCCCCCGTCATAGACGCCACCCGCTCCGGCCGACCCGTTCTGATCGAGGTCGACCTGGCCGGGGCCCGGGCCATCAAGAAGGCCCTTCCGGAGGCGGTCACGGTGTTTCTGGCCCCGCCGGACTGGGACACACTGCAGGCCAGACTGGCCGGCCGCGGCACCGAATCCACCGAGGTCATGCAACGCCGGTTGGCCACCGCACGCACCGAGTTGGCGGCGCAGGGCGACTTCGACGCCGTCGTGGTCAACAGTCGATTGGAAACAGCCTGCTCAGAATTGGTATCCTTGCTGGTGGATACCGCACCGGGCGCGGTCTGATTTACCCGGACGACAACCAGCAGGCGTGACCCGCCCCAGCCAAAGAGCTTCAGGAGATTGTCTTAAGTGAGTACCTCGCAGACCGACTCGGCCGTGCTGACCGACGCCGACGAGTTCGACCCGGCGTCGATCGGTGGTTATGACACGCCCCTCGGCATCACCAATCCGCCCATCGACGAGCTGCTGCAGCGGGCGTCGAGCAAGTACGCGCTGGTGATCTACGCGGCCAAGCGGGCACGCCAGATCAACGACTACTACAACCAGCTCGGTGAGGGCATCCTCGAATACGTCGGGCCGCTGGTCGAGCCCGGCCTGCAGGAGAAGCCGCTGTCGATCGCGCTGCGCGAGATCCACGGCGACCTGCTCGAATACACCGAAGGCGAGTAGCCGGAGCCGGGCAGGACGGGTCGTACCGGTGGGCCAGAAACGGGTCGTCGTCGGTGTCTCCGGGGGCATCGCCGCATACAAGGCGTGCACCGTGGTCCGACAGCTGGCCGAGGCCGGTCATTCGGTTCGCGTCGTCCCGACCGAGTCCGCCCTGCGGTTTGTCGGGGCAGCCACCTTCGAGGCGCTCTCGGGCCAGCCGGTCGACACCGGGGTGTTCGACGATGTCCCTCAGGTCCCCCATGTGGCAATCGGCCAGCAGGCCGACTTGGTGGTGGTTGCACCGGCGACCGCTGACCTGTTGGCGCGCGCAGTGGCCGGTCGCGCCGACGACCTGCTGACCGCCACCTTGCTCACCGCGCGCTGTCCGGTGCTGTTCGCTCCGGCCATGCACACCGAGATGTGGCAGCATCCGGCCACCGTCGCCAACGTGGCGACGCTGCGGGAACGCGGCGCAGTGGTCCTCGAACCTGCATCGGGCCGGCTGACCGGCGCCGACACCGGCCCCGGCCGGCTGCCCGAGGCCGAGGAGATCAACACCTTCGCGTCGCTGCTGCTGGAGCGCGCCGACGCGTTGCCGCACGACCTGGCCGGGCAGAAGGTCCTGGTGACCGCGGGCGGCACCCGCGAGCCGATCGACCCGGTTCGCTTCATCGGCAACCGCAGTTCGGGCAAGCAGGGCTACGCCGTCGCCCGGGTGGCCGCCCAGCGTGGCGCCGAGGTCACCCTGATCGCCGCACACACCGCGGGGCTGATCGATCCGGCCGGAGTCCACGTGGTGCACGTCAGCTCCGCGCAGCAACTGCATGACGCGGTGTCCAAGCACGCCCCCGAGGCGCACGTCCTGGTGATGGCCGCTGCCGTCGCCGACTTCCGCCCGGTGCGGGTGGCTCAGGCCAAGATCAAGAAGGGCCCCGACAGCGCGGGGGAGCCGACCATCGAGTTGGTCCGCAACGACGACGTGCTGGCCGGCGCGGTGCGTGCCCGTGCCGACGGGCAGCTGCCGAATATGCGGGCCATTGTCGGGTTTGCCGCGGAGACCGGCGATGAGAACGGCGACGTGCTGTTCCACGCTCGGGCGAAGCTACGCCGCAAGGGTTGTGACCTGTTGGTGGTCAACGCCGTCGGGGACGGCCGGGCCTTCGAGGTCGACCACAACGACGGCTGGCTGTTGGCCGCGGACGGAACCGAGTCCGCCCTGGAGTCGGGCTCCAAGACGTTGATGGCCAGCCGCATCGTGGACGCGATTGCGGCGTTCCTCGGCAGCAACCGCGCCTGACACGGCCCGCCACCGCGTGGCCATCGCAGCATTGACCGCTCGTCGTCACTCGGCTAACTTGCAGAACGTAAGTTAGCCGAGAGGGGCCGGAAATGGACGACCGTCGCTACGTGGTGATCGGGGGCGGTCTGGCCGGTCTGGCAGCCGCGGTCTGGCTGGCCGAGGCCGGCAAGAAGGTGACGCTGCTGGAGCGGCGCGGCCGGCTCGGCGGGCGTACCCAGGCGATGCAGGTGCAGGGCATAGCGGACCTCGCCGACAACGGCCAGCACGTGATCGCCAGCGGCTACGACCACCTGTTTCGCTACCTGACCAGCGTCGGAACCCGATCGATGGTCGAGTTTCCGACCGGCGGAACGCTGCGCTGGCCCGGCGGGGCCACCACCACCCTGGTGACCCGCGGACTGGGCGCGGTGCGAACGCTGTTCGGGCCGCACCCCGATGCGAGCCTGCTCGACCGGCTGCGGACCGCTGCGGCCACGGTGCGCCTGACCGGTGAAGCACTGTTTCAACCCGCCGATCTGCCCGATCTGACCACCGACCAGTGGCTGCGCCGCGTCGGGATGCCCGCCAAGGCCCGGGAGGCGGTGTGGGACTGGCTGGCACTGGGCATCGCGGCCGAGCCGGTGGAGCAGGGTTCGGCGAAAGTCTTTGCCGACGTCCTGGCCACCGGAATCCGACTCGGCCTACGCCACCGCGCTGCGGTGACCATCGGTTACCCCACCACCGACCTCGACACGCTGTACATCTCCGGCGCGCTCGCCGTTTTCGACCGGCTCGGCGTGGAGGTGCGCTACCGCACCGTGGCGCGGCGAATCGTGTTGCAAGACAATGCCGTTCGTGCCGTCCAACTGGCGGATGGCACCGAGGTCGCGGCGGACGCGGTGGTGTGTGCGGTGCCCAACTCGAATATCGCCGGCCTGCTCGACGATCTGCCCGAGCACGCCGACATTTACGCCGCAGCAGAAAAGCTGCACTACACACCGATCGTGAGCACCAACCTCTACCTCGACCGTCCGTTGGGCACCGAGGCGGCGATGGAGTCGGTGATCGGCGGCACGGGCGTCATCGACGAGGTGTTCGACCGGCAGCGGATGCAGCGCCGCGATCCCGATGGTGCGTGGCTGTATTGCCTGACCACCAGCGGAGCCTACGAGCAGATTCACCGGTCCAACGAGCAGATCGTGGCCGAGCAGATGGACATGCTGCGCCGCTACTATCCGGCCGCGGCCGAGGCGAACGTGGTGGCCGCGCAGGTGGTGAAGATGCCCAAAGCCACCTTTTCGCAGGTGGTGGGCACCGACGGGCTGCGCCCGGATCAACGCACGTCGGTGCCGAGCCTGGTGCTCGCCGGGGACTGGACCCGAACCGATTGGTCGGCGACCATGGAAAGCGCCGCCCAGAGCGCGGCCCGCGCCGTGGAATTACTGCTCGAGCTGCCGCCCTCGCCATGAGCCCGCAATCAGAGCCGAAGCGGCGGATGTCGGCACAAGCGCGGCGGACGCAGTTGCTCGACCACGCCCGCGACATCGTCGCCGCCGAGGGCTACGCCGCGGTGACCATCGAACGGGTGGCCCGCGCCGCGCAGGTCACCCGGACGGTGCTGTATCAGAACTTCGGTGATCTGGCCGGCCTGATGACCGCACTACTGGACCGCGAATCGGCGATTGCCTTCGCTGGAATGCGCAGCGTAGACGGTCCGCCCGACGAGGACCCGGACGCGCTCGGCCGCGGCATTCTGGCGTATCTGCATGCGGCGCCGACCAGCTGGCGCATCATCCTGAGCTCGCCCGCCGGTGCTCCGCCCCAGTTGGGGGCCCGCACCGAGGCGGGCCGTCGCTATGCCCGAACCATCGCCGCGGGGCGGCTGTCCCGGATCGTGGGCCACCCAGTCGACGCCGACGGCGTGACGACCCGGCTGTTGCTGTCGGCGTTGGAGGAACTGGCCCTGCTCCACCTCACCGATCCGCGAACTCACCCGGACGAATTGGTGCTCAGTTATCTGCGGTCACTGGTCGCCTGGGCGGTCCGGGTCGAAAAGGCGACGGCGGCGACCGGACGGTAGAGTAGGCGCTCGCAGGGCCGAGTCGTTCAGGATCCTCGTCGTGGGGGATGTTGTCGAGGATTTTCTGGACGGAGGGCAGCACCGCCATTACCCGGCCCGTGGCACGGGGGATGGGCACCGGGCTGCCAGGCTCTCCCGAGGACCACACGGCTATATTAGCCCGAGCTAACTTCTTGAACGATTACCCGGAAGGCGACATTGTGAGCGAAAAGGGACGGCTGTTCACCAGTGAGTCGGTGACCGAGGGCCACCCCGACAAGATCTGTGACGCCATCAGCGACTCGGTGCTCGACGCACTGCTCGCCGATGACCCCCGTTCGCGTGTTGCGGTGGAAACCCTGGTCACCACCGGCCAGGTGCACGTGGTCGGTGAGGTGACCACCAACGCCCGCGAAGCCTTCGCCAACATCACCAACACGGTGCGCGAGCGCATCCTGGAGATCGGCTACGACTCCTCGGCCAAAGGCTTCGACGGTGAGACCTGCGGGGTCAACATCGGGATCGGCGCGCAGTCGCCCGACATCGCCCAGGGCGTCGACACCGCCCACGAGGCCCGCGTCGAGGGTGCGGCCGACCCGCTGGACTCCCAGGGCGCCGGCGACCAGGGCCTGATGTTCGGCTACGCGATCGCCGACACCCCGGAGCTGATGCCGCTGCCCATCGCGCTGGCTCACCGCCTGTCGCGGCGGCTGACCGAGGTTCGCAAAAACGGCACGCTGGACTACCTGCGCCCCGACGGCAAGACCCAGGTCACCATCGAGTACGAGGACGACGTCCCGACCCGGCTGGACACTGTGGTGATCTCCACCCAGCACGCCGAGGGCATCGACCTGGTCAACACCCTGGACCCCGACCTGCGCGAGCACGTCATCTCCACCGTGCTCGCCGAGCTCGCTCACGAGACGCTGGACTCGTCGTCGACCCGCATCCTGATCAACCCGACCGGCAAGTTCGTCGTCGGCGGACCGATGGGTGACGCCGGCCTGACCGGCCGCAAGATCATCGTCGACACCTACGGCGGCTGGGCTCGCCACGGCGGCGGCGCCTTCTCCGGCAAGGACCCGTCGAAGGTGGACCGCTCGGCCGCCTACGCGATGCGCTGGGTGGCCAAGAACATCGTCGCCGCGGGCCTGGCCCAGCGCGTCGAGGTCCAGGTGGCCTACGCCATCGGCAAAGCCGCGCCGGTCGGTCTGTTCATCGAGACCTTCGGCACCGCCACCGTCGACCCGGTCAAGATCGAGAAGATCGTCCCGGAGGTGTTCGACCTGCGCCCGGGCGCGATCGTGCGTGACCTGGACCTGCTGCGTCCGATCTACGCACCGACCGCGGCTTACGGTCACTTCGGCCGTACCGACATCGAACTGCCGTGGGAGCAGCTGGACAAGGTCGACGACCTCAAGCGCGCCATCTAGTTGCTTGCGCCAGCAGTCGCGAAAGCCCCCATTTCGGCCTCGAATTGGGGGCTTTCGCGTCTTCTGGCCTACGGCAGTCAGGCGCTGAACAGGTAGTCGTCCATGTCGAAGCGGCGGCTGCGCCAGTAGGCCTCCACGGTGGTGGTGGGCCGCAACGGGACATCCCCGTGCTTGTCGAAGTAGTAGCTGTTGGCCGATTTGCAGCTGTCCTGCCAGAACACCTGGCGGTGCCGTTTGCTCATCATCTCGTCGAAATAGCGGGTATTGGCCGCCTCCGATATCTCGATCCGGGTCGCCCCACGGCCACGGGCGCTCTTCAGGCACCGCACGATGTGATGCGTCTGTGCTTCCACGAGTGCGAAATACGATGACCCGACGTAGCCGTACGGGCCGAAGACACTGAACAGATTGGGGAATCCGGGGATGCTGACCCCCTCGTAGGCCTGCAGTCGGTGCTCGTCCCAGAAGCTGGCCAGGGTCTGGCCTCCGGCCCCGGTGACGGCGAAGGTGGGAATGTTGTCGCTGTCCATCACCTTGAAACCGGTGGCCAAGATCAGCACGTCGACCTCGTGGGACGTCCCGTCGGCGGTGACGACGGCGGTGGGAGCGATCCGGTCGATGGGGTCGACCACCAGGTGCACGTTGTCGCGGTTGAACGTCGACAGGTAGGTGTTGTGGAAGCCGGGGCGCTTGCAGCCGACGGCGTAGCTCGGGGTGAGCTGCTTACGCAGTTCTGGATCGCGCACCTGGCGCCGCAGATACGCCCGTCCCGCCGACTCCATCTGCTTGGCCAGCGGAAACACCGTGAAGTACTGCGCCGCGATGGGGAAGGTCGCCTCGACGTAGGCTTGACTGGCCAGCCGCTGCAGGGACTTGCCGCCGGGAATCCGCATCGCCCAGCGGATCGGAGCGGCCAGCGGCACATCGAATTTCGGGAAGCACCAGATCGGTGTCCGCTGAAAGACGGTCAGTGCGGAAACCTTCGGCGCGATCTCCGGGATCACCTGCACCGCAGAGGCTCCGGTGCCGATCACCGCCACGCGCTTGCCGGTCAGGTCCTGCGAATGGTCCCAGCGGGCGGTATGGATCGTCACCCCGGCGAAGGTGTCGACACCGGCGATGTCAGGAAGGTTGGGGGTGGTCAGCACGCCGCTGGCGTTGATCAGGAATCGCGCGCTGAGCTCACCGAGTTGATCCGTCTGAACGCGCCACCAGCCGCGTTCGTCGTCGAACTCCGCGGCAACCACCTTGGTGGCGAACCGGATTCGCGAGCGCAGACCGTACTTGTCCACGCAGTGCTCGGCGTAGGCCTTCAGCTCCCCGCCAGGGGCGTAGGTGCGCGACCAGTCCGGGCTCTGCTCGAACGAGAACTGGTAGGAGAACGACGGGATGTCCACGGCAATACCCGGATAGGTGTTCCAGTGCCAGGTGCCGCCCACCCCGTCGCCGGCTTCGATGATCGCGAAGTCCGACATCCCGGCACGGTCCAGATTGATGGCTGCTCCGATTCCGGAGAAGCCGGCGCCGACGATCAGAATCTCGTGGTCGGGTTCCTCGCTCACGGTGCGCTCCTCATCGCCGGTGTCGATCGAGGTCGACGGTAGCGCGCACGCCGGGCGACCGGGGCGGTGTTACGGCAAATCCTGGGCTTCGGGCGGCAGGCGCCACGGTGGATTCCGGCGGGCCGCACCCGCGCGAAACAGGCACAACCGGTGGCCGTCGGGATCATCGAGCCGGGCCTCTCGCCACAGCCACGGCATATCGGTCGGTGGTTGGGTGAACGCAACCGAACCGCGCAACCGCTGGTATTGCTCGTCAAGATCGTCGGCTTCGAAATAGATCGTCACCCGCTCATCGGACGCGATCTCGCTGTTGCGCTCGACCGAGAAGGTGCTGTCCCCGTCCGGGCACTCGAACCGTAGGTAGTCGTCCGTCTTGACGATCAGCCGCAGTCCGAGCAGGCCGTAGAACCTCTCGGCGCGGTCCAGGTCGGTGCTGCCGATGGTGACCTGGTTCAGCCGCATCGCATCACGCCAGGGCAGCCCGCAACGCGGCCAGCCCGAGGTCGGCGGCCTCGGTGGCCACCGGGATCACGCCGGCGTAGCCCAGATAGCCGTGCACCAGCGTCTCGGCGTTGTGGACTTGCACCGGAACCCCGGCAGCGGCCAATAGCTCCCCGTACCGGATCCCGTCGTCGCGCAGCGGATCGTGCCCGGCGACCGCGATGTAGGCCGGCGGCAGGCCGGCGAGATTCTCGGCGCGTGCCGGAGCCAGATTCGCCGGTGGGCTGGTCAGGTCGAGGTCCCCGGCGTAGGCGCGCGTCAACGCGGCGATCGCGGCGCTGTCGATGATCGGCGCGTTGGCGTTCTCGGTGAATGACGGCAGGCTGCCGTCGTACGTGGTGGCCGGGTACCACAGCAGCTGGAAGGCGATCTTCGGGCCGCCGGCGTCACGGGCCAGCTGGCACACCACCGCGGCCAGGTTCCCGCCCGCCGAATCCCCGGCCACCGCCAGCTTCGATGGGTCGACGCCCAGCTCGGTGGCGTGGTCCGCCACCCAATCGGTGGCCGCCATCGCGTCCTCGACGGCGGCCGGGAACAGGTTCTCCGGGGCCAGACGGTAGTCCACAGACACCACCACCGCACCCGCGTCGGCGGCGTGCATGCGTGCGGTGCCGTCGTGGGTATCGAGGTCGCCGGCGACGAAGCCGCCGCCGTGAAAGAACACCACCACCGGCGCGCCACCCGATTCGGTGCCCGCCGGCCGGTAGATGCGTATCGGCAGGGCGCCCCCGGGTCCATCGATCACCCGGTCCTCGCTGGGAAGCTCCGGGTGCACCGGCCGATGGGGCAGGTTGCGCATAGCGCGACGCGCTGCTTCGGCGCCGTCGTCCAGTGTCAGTCGGAACGGGATGGCTTCCAGTACCTTCAGCACTATGGGGTCGATTGCTGGCATAAAAACACCGTACGCAACCAAACGAGTATTCACCGGCTGGGCAGCTGCGGGATGGCTGGGAGTGGCTTACGGCATCTTCCTGACGGTGGTGGCGTTGCGCTCAGCGCCGGGAGAGGCGCTGACCGGGCAGTGGGTCGGGCAGCCGGCCTTCAAGGCGGCGATGGCGGTGCTGTTGGTGTTCGCCGCGGCCGCCCACCCGATACTGCGGGAGGCGCGCTGGCTGATCCCGGCCCTGATCTTCTCGGCTACCGGCGACTGGTTGTTGGCCATCCCGTGGTGGGAACCGTCCTTCGTCGCAGGTCTTGCCGCGTTCCTCGTGGCCCACCTGTGCTTTTTGGGCGCGCTGCTGCCGCTGGTGGTGGTGTCGCGGGCCCGGCTGGTCGGGGCGGGCGTGGTGGCGGTGAGCTGCCTGGTGCTGTTGGCGTGGTTCTGGCCCGGCATGGCCCGCGAAGGCATGACCCTGCCGGTGACGGTGTACGTCGGGGTGCTCGGCGCGATGGTGTGCGCCGCGCTGCTGGCGAAGCTGCCCACCCCCTGGACCGCGATCGGCGCGGTGTGCTTCGCGGTGTCGGACGCCATGATCGGAGCCAGCCAGTTCGTGTTGGGCAATGAACTGCTGGCGGTGCCGATCTGGTGGGCCTACGCGGCCGCGCAGCTGCTGATCACCGCCGGGTTCTTCTTCGGCCGGTCCACCGGCGCCGACGTGGCGGCCACGGACTGACATCCGCCGCAGGGCTAGGTCGGTCAATGCCGGTGATTCCCGGTCCCGGGACGCAGTCGTTCCGGGTCGAAGGCGGGCAGCCGACGGCGGTGCGGGGCGGTCATGTGGTGGTTCGCCAACGCATCGCCGTGTCCCGAAGCGATGTCGCCGATGCTGAACAGGGACTCCCCGCCGGGATCGAAGTAGGAGCTGTGGCCGCTCATCGGCAATGTCACACCGTGGGTTTCGGCTTTGAAGCGAGTGGACCCGTACCCGTCGGCGGCCGGGTCGACGCCCAGCCCGAGCGTGGCCGATGTTGGGTGCAGCGGTAGTTGCGGCTCGCCACCGAAGCCGGTGATCGGATCCGACGACGCCGCCCCCACATACACGTGACCACCGGCCGGCAGGTGAAAGTCGTTGGTGCTGTGGGCCAGGTCGGTTCCCGGTGACCCGACGAGCACCACGTCATCAGCGCGCAACCCCGCCGAGGCCGCCGCGTCGGCCACCGCCGTCGAGCCGTAGGAGTGGCCCACAACGGTGACGTGTGAGCCGCCGACATGCGACGCCATCAGGGAGTTGACGTCGGCGGCCAGCAGCCTGCCCCCGGCCCGTGCGGCAGCCGGTTGGGTCACCGCCCGATCGAACAGGCTG
Source organism: Mycobacterium sp. UM_WGJ (assembly GCF_000455125.1). Classification (GTDB taxonomy): domain Bacteria; phylum Actinomycetota; class Actinomycetes; order Mycobacteriales; family Mycobacteriaceae; genus Mycobacterium. The sequence goes on along the minus strand of NZ_AUWR01000065.1, from coordinate 38,195 downwards.
TCCGGTGCGCGATAACCCATCCATACCACGACCGAATTGGTGCGGTCGGGATCGGAGCGGACCACCTCGCGATAGACATTGCGCCCGTCCGGGTGCGACAGGTAGCCGTCGCGGACGCTGCTGTGTGCGCCGGGCACTAGCATGGTGACGTTGTCAGCGGTGTCCGGATCGCCGATCGCGATGGCAGCCCGCCCGCGTCCGCCGAACGCTGCCGGTTCATAGGTGAGCAGCAGCACCGGGGCGGCGCCGTCACCGGTGTTGACCGCGAGCCCGTCGCGGACCCGTAGCGCGTTCTGGTAGCGCGCCAGCTCGGCGGGACTGATCGCCGACGTCGGGTTGGCCACCCGGCGAATGTCGTCGGCCAGCGCCTGGCGGTTGATCCGGTCGCGCAGCCGGGCCGGCACACCGTAGCCGGAACCGCTCGAGCGCAACCGGCCTGTCTGGAACCGATTGTCGGCGATGCCGTCAGCGACCACCCGGCAGATCTCTCGCAGCTTGGCGGCCAGGAAGAGCTGGAAGTGGCGGGCACCGGCCGGGGTGTCCCAGACCGGCGCCCACGGAGAAGCCAGGGTGTCGCGGATCTCGCCGTGGATGGCGTGCAGGTGGCGACCGCCGGCACGGGCGTGCGCGGCGGCATCGTGCACTGTGGCGGCCAGCAGGTGATCGGTCAGCCCCGCAGTCCGCATCCGCGTGGCGAGGTCCGCCTCGCGACGTCGCACCGCGGCCGCGTGGGCCCCGCGCTGTTCGGGCATACCGCAGCAACGTAATTCAGCTCAGTTGGGCACGTGCCCGCCGATACACAGCCCGTCATGGCTGTGATCCGCCGTCTGCCGCGGTCGGCGGCGTCTGCTAGACCTGCGTGGTGAGTGTCGACAGCGAACCCGACGGCCGCAGCGAGCCCATCGCTCGGGTGCTGCCGATGCTGTCGGTGCCGCACCTAGACCGGGAATTCGACTATCTCGTCACCCCGGAGCAGGACGAGGATGCCCGGCCCGGGGCCCGGGTGCGGGTGCGCTTTCACGGCCGGCTGGTGGACGCCTTCGTCTGGGAGCGTCGTGCCGACACCGACCATGTCGGCAGGCTGGGCCGGCTGGAGCGGGTGGTCTCGGCCGAACCGGTGCTCACCGACGAGGTCCGCCGGCTGGTGGAGGCGGTGGCCGCACGTTATGCCGGCAGCAGGGCCGACGTGCTGCGGTTGGCGGTGCCGCCCCGGCACGCCCGGGTGGAACGCGAAGCGATGCCGCCAACCGAACCCCCCGTCATCGGCCCGGTCGACCCCGCGGGCTGGCGGCGCTACGGAGCGGGTGGATCGTTTCTGGCCGCGCTGGGCGAAGGCCGGGCGGCGCGTGCGGTGTGGCAGGTGCTGCCCGGGGACTCCTGGACCGACCGGTTCGTCGACGCCGCCGCCCAGACGATCCGCGCCGGCCGCACCGCCCTGGCGATCGTGCCCGATCAGCGAGACGTCGACGCACTGTATCGGGCCGCGACGGCCCGCATCGATGAGCCGTCGGTGGTGGCGCTGTCCGCCGGATTGGGCCCGGCCACCCGTTACCGGCGCTGGCTGTCGGTGTTGCGGGGCGGGGCGCGGCTGGTGATCGGTACGCGCAGCGCGGTATTCGCCCCGCTGGCTGATCTGGGCCTGGTGATGGTCTGGGATGACGGTGACGACTCCCTTGCGGAGCCGCGGGCGCCCTACCCGCATGCCCGCGAGGTGGCGATGCTGCGGGCGCATCTGGCGGGCTGCGCCGCCCTGATCGGCGGGCACGCCCGCACCGCCGAAGCGCACGCTCTGGTGGGCACCGGGTGGGCGCACGACGTGGTGGCCCCGCGGGCGGTGTTGCGGGCGGCCGTGTCGCGGGTGGTCGCCCTGGACGACACCGGCTATGCCGAGGAGCGCGACGCCGCGGCGCGCAGCGCTCGCTTGCCCACGGTGGCGCTGCAGAGCGCGCGCAGCGCACTGGCTGCGGGGGCGCCGGTACTGGTGCAGGTGCCCCGGCGCGGTTATGTTCCGTCGCTGGCCTGTGGGCGCTGCCGCACGATCGCGCGCTGTCGGCACTGCACCGGGCCGTTGTCGCTGCCCGAGCGTGGCGGGGCCGCCCAGTGCCGCTGGTGCGGCCGGGTCGACCCGGCGCTGCGGTGCGCGTGCTGCGGGTCGGATGCCGTGCGGGCGGTGGTCATCGGCGCCCGGCGCACCGCCGAAGAACTTGGCCGCGCCTTCCCGGGCACCCCGGTCGTGACCTCCGCCGGTGACACCATCGTCGACCGCATCGAGGACGGTGCGGCCCTGGTGATCGCCACTCCCGGCGCCGAACCCCGCGCCCCGCACGGCTACGGGGCAGCGTTGTTGCTGGACAGTTGGGCGCTGCTGGGCCGCCAGGATCTGCGTGCCGCCGAGGACACCCTGCGGCGCTGGATGGGCGCGGCGGCGCTGGTGCGTGACCATGCGTCCGGCGGGCTGGTGACGGTGGTCGCCGAATCGTCGATCCCGACGGTGCAGGCGCTGATCCGGTGGGATCCGGTCGGCCATGCCGACGCCGAGTTGGCCACCCGGGCCGAGGTGGGGCTGCCGCCCGCGGTGCACATGGCGGCCCTCGACGGTGATCCGGAGTCGGTGACGACGCTGCTGGAGCAGGCGCGGCTGCCCGACGGCGCCGACCTGCTGGGGCCGGTGCCGTTGCCGCCGGGAGTACGGCGTCCGGCCGGGGTGCCCGACGAGCTGAATGTGATCCGGATGCTGGTCAGGGTGGGTCGCGACCACGGCTTGCCGTTGGCTTCAGCGTTGCGTCACGGCATCGGAGTGCTCAGTGCCCGCGGCTCGACTCACCCGGTGCGGGTCCAGATCGATCCCTTGCACATCGGTTAGCCAGTCGGCCGGCCCCGCCTCACCACGGCACGAGTTGGATCATGCCGGGCGCCCTGGGTTGCGCCGGCGGCGGCTCGGCAGGCGTGCCGTTGTCGGAGCCCCCGCCGCCTGCGCCGCCGTTGTCGCCGCCGCCGTTCCCTGAGCCGCTGCGGTCGGTGGCACTGCCGGACGGTGGACCGCCGGGGGCCGGCAGGTTTTGCGGCGGCGGTGGCGGCTGCTGCGGTGGCGGGGGCAGGATCTGCTCCGGCGGAGGCGGCGGCGGGAGCTGCTCGGGTGGCGCTTGGGGCGGTGGGGGCTGTTTGGGCGGTGGCGGCGGCTTTTGTTGTGGCGGTGGTTTCGTGGCGGTCCCGGGCGACCGGGGGATCTTGGCTTTGGGTGCCTTCGGCGGTGGAATCTTCGGCGGTTTCGGTTGCGACGCGTCGCCGGTGGCTATGGTGTCGGCCGGTGAGCCGAGCACCGCGCCACCGGTGCCGGTCCGGAGACGGTGATGCGCTGCCACGAACCGGCCGGCGGGCGCGGTGGACGTGCGAGCGGCCGCCAGTGAAGCGATCTTGCCCTGGTCGCCCGGACAGTAGACCTCGACTGCTGCCGCTATGAATCGGCTCATGGTGGCCGCCAGCCGATCTGACTGCTCGCGTAATGCGGGGTTCATTCCGAAGGCATCGTTGTCCAATCCGTCCAGGACGGTGTGTGCCGGTATACCGTCGTCGAGTTTGCGGCACACGGTGTGGCCGGCGGCGACAACGGTCGAGATGTTTTCCATGGCGGGAATCTGCTTCTCTTGCAGTACCGCCAGAAACTGGTCGTCTTGATTCGGGTCTGCCGCTGCCGCGCCGCAGGGCAACATGGCAGCAGCGAGCGCGGTGATCGCGGCGGTGGTGACGCAGTGGTACGCCGGGTTGAACATGGCACGGCTCTCCGTTTCTTTTCCGGACCGTGCCCGTCGTCGGCCGTGAGGTGGGGGAGGCCGCCACCGTTGCCTGCATTGACAATTGACCCAATCAGAAACGGGCGGGGCGGTGGATGTTGTCTCCGCCGGAGTTGTTTGTCGCTTCTGCGCGTGGTTCCCCGTCCGTACCGGAGAGCAGCATGGGCAACTCGCGGGAATACGCAGCGGCGATAGCCAAAGGGTCGCGGTACTCGCGAGAACCTGCGCGTCGCTACCTGTGCTAGCTGCTATTGAACATATGTTGCGCCTCCGTTTGATGGGCGGTGGCTGTCGATTCGGCAGCTGCCATAATAGATCGTATACCGATATTTCATCATCGGAATCGGTGCCGCCGCAAGAGTTTGCAGGCCGTCACGTCAGGACAAAGGGCAGCTGGATCGGCAATTGAGGTCCAACGGCCCCTGCCGAATCATCCCGGGCCGCAGTAGTTTCAAAGGTAAGTCGGCTAGCCGGCTGATCAATATGGTTGGAGGCCTGCGATGTCACAAGTGAGAACGACACCCGGAATCGTGGTGGGTGTGGACGGATCGCCTGAATCCGACGCGGCAGTGACCTGGGCGACGCATGAGGCGATCATGCGCCAGTTGCCGCTCACGCTGCTGCATGTGGTGACACCCCTGGAGACCGGCTGGCCACCCGGGCCGATGTCCGAGGGAATCCCCAGCTGGCAGGCCGACGAGGCGAACAAGATCCTGGCGCGGGCCCGCAACGTCGTCGACGCTAGCCGGGGCGACGCCGCGTCACCGGAGGTGCGCACCGAGATGGCCTACGCCCAGGTGGTCTCGACGCTGATCGGTGTCACCAAGAATTGTTGGCTGACCGTCGTGGGCTCAACGGGATTGGGCGCGATCGGCCGCCTGCTGCTGGGCTCGGTGAGCACCAGCCTGATCCACCACGCAAAGGGTCCGGTTGCGGTCATTCGCACCGATCGCGCTTGCGCGACAGATGCGCCCGTGGTGGTGGGCATCGACGGTTCACCCGCGTCGGAGCGGGCTACGGCGCTGGCCTTTGAGGAGGCCTCCCACCGCGGAGTATCGCTGGTGGCATTGCACGCCTGGAGCGATGTCGGGGTCATGCCCATCCTCAACGTGGACCAGCACGACTACGAAGTCCAGGGCCACGAGATCCTCGCCGAACGCCTGGCGGGCTACCAGGAGCAATATCCGGATGTCGCCGTCGAGCGACGGGTCGTCTGTGACCACCCGGCTCGCTGGTTGGTCAAGGCGGCCGAGCGGGCTCAGCTGGTGGTGGTCGGCAGTCGCGGCCGTGGCGGATTCGCCAGTCAGCTGTTGGGGTCGGTCAGCTCCGCGGTGGTTCAGGCCGCAGGCATTCCGGTGATCGTGGTCCGCCCGGACGGAAGGTGACCGTCGGCCAGGCTCGGGGGCGGTCCGTTGCTCGCCCCCGCCCCGGGCCGCGCTGGTAACACTGGACGTCATGGAGTTCACGACACACGGCGACGTGGGTGCGCCGGAAGCGGCGCCCTACGTCGCGGCCCACGAAACGCACTCCGGCGTGGTGATCTTGGCCGGCGATCGGGCCTACAAGGCCAAGAAGCCGGTGCAGACCGACTTCCTGGACTTCCGTACCGTCGAGCAGCGCGAAGAGGCGTGCGCGCGGGAAGTCCGCCTCAACAGCCGAATCGCCCCCGACAGTTACTTCGGGGTGGCCCATCTCAGCGGTCCGTCCGCCGGGGCGCCCGAACCGATCGTCGTGATGCGCCGCTATCAGGACGACCAGCGGTTGGCTTCGATGGTCAGCAATGGTGCCCCGGTAGAAGGCGTGCTCGACAGCATCGCCCGGACACTGGCCGACTTCCACGACCGTGCCGAGCGCGGCCCGCGAATCAGCCTGCAGGGCAAGCCCGAGGCTATCCACCAACGGTGGTTCGACAACTTCCCCACCCTGCGCCGTCACGCTGACACCGTGGTGCCCGGCGAGACGGTGCGCCTTGTTGAGGATCTCGCCGGCGCATACCTTGCCGGCCGCGCGGATCTGTTCGCTCAGCGAATCGACGCGGGCTGCATTGTCGACGGCCATGCCGACCTGCTCGCCGACGACATCTTCTGGGCGGAGAACCGGCCGGTGCTGCTCGACTGCCTGGAGTTCAGTGACGACCTGCGCTTCGTCGACCGTATCGACGACGCGGCCTTCCTTGCCATGGATCTGGAATTCCTGGGCCGCAAGGATCTCGGCGACCACTTCCTGAACCGCTACGCCACCTATACGGGCGACGCTGCGCCGTCGTCGCTGCGGGATTTCTATATCGCCTACCGCGCCCTGGTGCGCGCCAAAGTCGACTGCGTGCAGCTGTCCCAGGGCAAATCCGGGGCCGACGCCGCGGCGGCGCGTCACCTCGACATCGCCGCGAGCCATCTGGAGCGCGGCGCCATTCGGCTGGTGCTGGTCGGCGGTGGCCCCGGAACCGGTAAGTCGACACTGGCCCGCAAGCTCGCCGAACGGGTCGGGGCGGTGGTGGTGTCCACCGATGACGTGCGCAAAGAACTGCACGAGTCCGGGCAGCTGAGCGGAGCGGCCGGCTCGCTCGGCGCGGGTTTGTACGCACCCGCCAATGTGGCTGCTGTCTACCAGGCGGTCCTGCATCGGGCGGGCCGGAATCTGGCCGGCGGTCAGTCGGTGATCCTGGACGGAACCTGGCGCGATGCGCAGGTCCGCGCCGAGGCCCGCCGTGTGGCGGCCGACAAACACGCGGCGTCCATGGAGATCCAGTGCGTGGTGCCGGTCGATGTCGCCGCCGACCGCATCCGAAGCAGGGCCCCGGGCAACTCCGATGCCACACCACAGATCGCCGAAGCGCTGGCAGCCCACGACTTCGAGTGGGACACCGCGCATCGCGTCGACACGTCGCAACCGCTCGATGACTGTGTGCGGAAGGCTCAGGAGCTGTGGCGCGCCGCGATCCAGCGGACCCGACTTCCCTAAACTGTCCCGGTGCGCATTGTCTTCGCCGGCACCCCGGACACCGCGTTGCCGTCGTTGCAACGGCTGATCGATTCGCCGCGCCACGACGTGGTGGCGGTACTGACCCGACCCGACGCGGCGTCCGGCCGGCGGGGCAGCCCACAGCCGTCTCCGGTGGCCCGGCTGGCGCTCGACCATGACATTCCGGTGCTGCGGCCGGCCCAGCCCAACGCGCCCGAGTCGGTCGCCGAGCTGGCCGCACTGGCGCCGGAGTGCTGTCCGGTGGTCGCCTACGGGGCACTGCTGCGCGACGCGTTGCTGGCGGTGCCGACGCACGGCTGGGTCAACCTGCACTTCTCCCTGCTGCCGGCCTGGCGGGGCGCGGCTCCGGTGCAGGCGGCCATCGCCGCCGGCGACGAGGTGACCGGGGCGACGACGTTTCGCATCGAGCCGGAACTGGATTCCGGGCCGGTCTACGGGGTCACGACCGAGACCATCCGGGCCGATGACACCGCCGGCGAACTGCTGGCGCGGCTGGCGGTCTCGGGCGCCGAGCTGTTGGCGGCCACCCTCGACGGCATCGATGACGGAGCGCTGCACGCAGTGCCGCAACCGCACGACGGGGTCAGCTATGCACCGAAGATCAGCGTGGAGGACGCGCGGGTGCACTGGGAGCTGCCGGCCACGGTGATCGACCGCCGGATCCGCGCCGTCACCCCGAACCCGGGCTCCTGGACCATGATCGGCGACCTGCGAGTCAGAGTCGGGCCCGTCAGCCTCGCCGCGGACGGGCCGGCAGGACTGCCACCCGGCGCCCTACATGTCGACCGCCGGCAGGTGTGGGTCGGCACCGGCACGGATCCGGTGCGATTGGGTCAGATCCAGCCGCAGGGAAAGAAACTGATGGACGCCGCAGACTGGGCGCGCGGCGCTCGGCTCGACCCCGAGGTGCGGGCGTCATGACCGGACCCCAACGCGGCCAGCGCCGGCCGCAGCGCCCCCAGGACGGCTCACGCAAACCCCGCCGCAAGCCCCTGGACCCGGCTCGTCGCGCCGCATTCGATGTGCTGCAGGCAGTCTCCCAGCGTGATGCCTACGCCAACCTCGCGCTGCCGGCGCTGCTGGCCGAACGTGGAATCACCGGCCGTGACGCCGCTTTCGCCACGGAACTGACCTACGGCACCTGCCGGGTGCGGGGCCTGCTCGACGCCATCATCGGCGCGGCAGCGCAGCGCCAACCCGAGACGATCCACCCGGTGCTGCTGGATCTGCTGCGGCTGGGCAGCTATCAACTCCTGCGCACCCGAGTCGAGCCGCACGCCGCGGTATCGACCACCGTCGATCAGGCTGTCCTCGAATTCGACTCCGCACGAGGCGGTTTCGTCAACGGCGTGCTGCGCACCATCAGCACCCGTGATGAGCAGTCCTGGACCGCGGAACTGGCACCGAACGCCGACAGCGATCCGATCGGCCACGCCGCCTTCGTCCGCGCCCACCCGCGCTGGATCGCGCAGGCGTTCGCCGACGCGCTGGGCGCCGCCGCCGGCGAACTCGACGCGGTGCTGGCCGGTGACGACGAGCGGCCCCGCGTGCATCTCGCGGCCCGGCCGGGCGCCTTGACCGCGGCCGAGTTGGCCGCCGCGGTGGACGGCGAAGTCGGCCGGTATTCGCCGTACGCCGTCTATCTGCCCGGTGGTGACCCCGGCAAGCTCGACGCCGTGCGTGCCGGTCAGGCCCTGGTTCAAGACGAGGGCAGCCAGTTGGTGGCCCGCGCCCTCACGCTGGCTCCAGTCGACGGTGACACCGGGCGGTGGCTGGACCTGTGCGCCGGACCCGGCGGCAAGACCGCGCTGCTGGCCGCCCTCGGCGCCCAGACCGGGGCGCGGGTGACCGCGGTGGAGCAGGCCCCGCACCGGGCCGCGCTGGTCGCCGATAACACCCGTGGTCTGGACGTGCAGGTGCTGACGGCCGACGGCCGCGACTCAGGTTTGGAACCCGGCTTCGACCGGGTGTTGGTCGACGCGCCCTGCACCGGATTGGGCGCCCTGCGGCGCAGACCCGAAGCCCGTTGGCGCCGCCTGCCCGCCGATATTCCGGTGCTGGCCAAACTGCAGCGTGAGTTGCTGGCCGCCGCGATCGGGCTGACCCGGCCGGGGGGAGTGGTGTTGTACGCGACATGCTCGCCGCACCTGGCCGAGACGGTCGGTGTGGTGGCCGATGCGCTACGCCGGCATCCGGTGCGGGCGTTGGACACCCGGGAACTGTTCGCCCCGGTTGACGCGCTGGGCGACGGACCGCACGTGCAGCTGTGGCCACACCGGCACGGGACCGACGCCATGTTCGCTGCGGCGCTACAAGTAATCTGAGCGCATGTCACGAGCCATGATCGCGCCGTCGATCCTGTCGGCCGATTTTGCCCGCCTCGCCGATGAGGTCGCCGCTGTCAAGGGTGCGGACTGGCTGCACGTCGACGTGATGGACGCCCATTTCGTCCCGAACCTGACCCTGGGTCTGCCGGTGGTGCAGAGCCTGCTGGCGGCCACCGACATCCCGATGGACTGCCATCTGATGATCGAGGACCCGGGACGCTGGGCGCCGCCCTACGCCGAAGCCGGCGCGTACAACGTCACGTTCCACGCCGAGGCCACCGACAATCCCGTCGCCGTGGCACGCGACATCCGCGCCGCGGGTGCCAAAGCCGGACTCAGCATCAAGCCCGGCACGCCGCTGGAGCCCTACCTGGAGATCCTGCGGGACTTCGACACCCTGCTGGTGATGTCGGTGGAGCCCGGGTTCGGCGGGCAGTCCTTCATCCCCGAGGTGCTGAGCAAGGTGCGCACCGTGCGCAAGCTGGTCGATTCCGGGGAGCTGAGCATCCTGGTGGAGATCGACGGCGGCATCAACGCCGACACCGTCGAGCAGGCCGCGGAAGCCGGCGTCGACTGCTTCGTCGCCGGTTCGGCCGTCTACAGCGCCGCTGACCCGGGCGCCGCCGTCGAGTCACTGCGGCGTCAGGCTCTGGCGGCGTCACCGCACCTGCGCGCATGACTATCGAAGGCCGCGGCGAGAGAGGAACGAGCGAGCGAGGAGTCGAGGCATGAGCGCTGCGTCGGCCGCCGAGCATGGCGTCGACCATGACGCCGCCATGCTGTTGGCGGTCGAACAGGCGCAGCGGGTCAAGGGCAACACCTATCCCAACCCGCCGGTGGGCGCGGTCATTCTGGATCGCGACGGCCGGGTGGCCGGCGTCGGGGGGACCCGGCCGGCCGGCGAGGCGCACGCCGAAGTGGTGGCGTTGCGCCGGGCCGGTGAGCTGAGTGTCGGCGGTACGGCGGTCGTCACCCTCGAGCCGTGCAATCACCACGGCAAGACCCCGCCGTGCGTGGATGCGCTGCTGGCCGCCGGGGTGGCGCAGGTGGTCTACGCCGTCGACGACCCCAACCCGGATGCGGGCGGCGGGGCGGCGAGACTGGCCGGCGCGGGCGTGCAGGTGATCTCCGGGGTCCAGGCCGCGGCCGTGAGCACCGGGCCGTTGCGGGAATGGCTGCACAAGCAACGCACGGGCCGCCCGCACGTCACCTGGAAATACGCCACCAGCATCGACGGCCGCAGCGCGGCCGCCGACGGTTCCAGCCAGTGGATCACCAGCGAGGCGGCCCGGGCCGATCTGCACCGCCGTCGCGCGGCAGCCGACGCCATCGTGGTCGGCACCGGCACCGTGCTCGTCGACGACCCCACTTTGACCGCCCGGCTGCCCGATGGCACCCTGGCCGACCGCCAGCCGCTGCGGGTGGTGGTGGGCCAGCGTGAGATCTCCGCGGACGCGCACGTGCTCAACGACGACTCGCGCACCATGGTGATCCGCACCCACGACCCGGCCGAGGTACTCCGCGCGCTCTCCGACCGGACCGACGTGCTGCTCGAGGGCGGCCCCACCTTGGCGGGGGCATTCCTGCGGGCCGGAGCGATCGACCGCATCCTGGCCTATGTGGCGCCGATCCTGCTGGGCGGGCCGGTCACCGCCGTCGACGACGTCGGCGTACCCAACATCGCCCGGGCACTGCGCTGGCGATTCGACACCACCGAGCAGATCGGCCCCGACCTGCTGTTGAGCCTGGTGCCGCACTAACGGCTGGCGCCGCTCACCGGGAGATGGCGACCTCCGGCTCGGGCACCTCGGGATCTTCGGCGTGCACATCGTTGCTGCCGATGAACAATCCCAGCACCGCGCCCACCACACAGATGAGGGCGGTGATTCCGAAGATCTCGCCGTACATCATGGCGAAGGCCAGCTTGGAGTTGGCCGCAGTCGCGGCCATCTTCTCGGCCAGGCTGCCGCCGGGCATCTTGGGTAGGCCGGCCAGGATCTGGTTGAACCGGTACAGGCCCCACGCCGACAGCGCAGCCATGCCGACCAGCATCCCCGTCATCCGGGCCACCACCACACCCGCCGCGGCAATGCCGTGCTCCCGTGGCGGCACCACGCGCATCACCGCTGAGGTCAGCGGGCCGATCACCAGGCCCAGACCGAAGCCGGCCAGCACCTGGTCGGTGTGTGCCGCCGGAAGGCTCAAGCCGAGTACATCGTGGTGATAGGCCATCAGGTCGACCGGCCATTTCGAGATCAGCCAGTAGCCCCCGGCGGCGATGAGCAGCCCGGCGAACGTCACCAGCCGGTCACCGACCACGGTGGCTATCGCCCCGCCCACCACGGCGCCGATGGGCAGCGCGGCCAGGAACCACAGCAGCAGCATCGCCGCCTCGTTCTGGGTCTTGCCGAGCACGCCCTGGCCGAACAGCTCGACGTCAACCAGGGTGACCATCAACGCGGCGCCGGCGCAGAGCGAGGAGCCCAACGCGGCCAGAAACGGGCCGATCCGGGCGCCGGCCGGGTCGAGCAGCTTCGTCGGCGACTTGATCTCCCAGACCACGAACGCCACCAGCGCGATCGCGGCAAACAACAGGTAGGCCGCACCGTGGTCGGGAAGCGCCTGCTTAGCGCTGGGGTCGGGGTTGTACAGCCCGATCGTCAGCAAGCCCAGGATCACCGCCAGCAGCAGCCCGCCGACCACATCGACCCGCTCCCGTGCGGCGTCCTGAGATTGCGGAGGCAGACTGAAGTGGATCAACACCATGGCCAGCACCGTCAGCGGCACGTTGATCCAGAACACGTCTCGCCAACTGGTCAGCGCCCAGACGATGAAGATGCCGTACAGCGGACCCAGCACACTGCCCAGTTCCTGGGCGCCGGCGATCCAGCCCAACACCGCCGACCGGCGGCGCTGCGCCCACAGGTCAGCGCCGAGGGCGAACGTCACCGGCAACAGCGCCCCGGCCGCGACGCCCTGGATGGTGCGGCCGACCACCAGCATCGACAGGTCGGTCGACAGTGCGGTCACCACCGATCCGATGGCGAAGGTGGCCAGGCTGAGCTGCAGCAACAGCTTGCGGCCGAACCGGTCAGACGCCCGGCCCAACAGCGGCATCGCAGCGATGTAGCCGAGCAGATAACAGGTGATGATCGGGGTCAGCTGCTGGATCTTGTTGATCGGGATGCCGACACCCGCCGGCTGCGGAGCCATGATGTCGCGCATGATCGTGACCACGACATAGGTGTCGAGTGCCCCGAGCAGGACGGCGAGGCTACCTGCGCTGATCGCCAGCGTGCGGTTGACCCGCATTACGCTCCCGCCGGCTTCTCAATCGTGACGGCTGCGTTCCAGTTCGACAGGGTCATCTGGATGGCGTTGCCCGCGCTGGGGTTGAGCTGGGCCTGAACCAGCTGGTGGTCACCATCCTCGGAGATCCACACCGTGGCCGGCGTCGGAGCGGTGGCCTTGAGCTGCGGCGCCAGGGAGTTCACCGCGTCGGCGGGCGCGTTGCCGGTGACCCGAACGGTCTTCTGGCCGTTGATGGTGTCGCGGCCGGCGGACTTCGCGTCGGTCAGGTTGGACAGCATGTTGGCCAAGCCCTTCTCCGGGCTCAGAATCGCGGCCACGTCGTAGATCTTGTCGGCGGAGCCGTAGTTGTCGTAGTCATCGCCGGTGATCGCCGCGTAGAGGTCGCCATCGATCACGACGAACTTGGCGTCGACGTCCGAGCCCAGCATCATGATGGTCGCGCTGCCCTTGGCTGCGGTGGTCGGCTGGGTGGTCAGGTCGCCCTCAAGGGTCTTGACCGGCAGGTTCTTGATCTGGCCGGTCACCGAGAGTGCCAGGTGCGCGCTCTTGAGGTTGGCGGTGGTGGTGGCCGATTCCTTGACCAGCGTCGAAGCGTCGGGCAGCGGTCCGCCGGCATCCTTGGAAGAACAGCCGGCGAGCAGCGCGGCGGCAGTGGTCGCGGTGGCCAGGGCGATGAGAAGTCTGCGCATGGGGGACATCGTATAGAGGCCGCCTGGTCGAGGTAGGGCAGCGTAGACATAGCCTGGTGTGATGTTCACCGGAATCGTCGAGGAGCTGGGCGAGCTGGTCGGCCGCGAGGACCTCGCCGACGCTGCGCGCCTGGTCATCCAGGGCCCCACGGTCACCTCCGACGCCCGCCACGGCGACTCGATCGCCGTCAACGGTGTGTGCCTGACCGTTGTCGATGTCGAGCCCGGCGGCCGCTTCAGCGCCGACGTGATGCTTGAGACGCTGGAGCGGTCCAGCCTGGGATCGTTGCAGGTAGGAAGCCCGGTGAACCTGGAACGTGCGGCCGCTCTGAACAGCAGACTGGGCGGCCACATCGTGCAGGGCCACGTCGACGGCACCGGGCGGGTGCTGTCCCGCACCCCGGGGCAGCACTGGGAAGTGGTGCGGATCGAGCTGCCGGCGTCGCTGGCGCGCTACGTGGTGGAGAAGGGCTCGATCACCGTGGACGGAACCTCGCTGACGGTGTCCGGACTGGGCGCCGACCCCGATGACTTCTTTGAAGTCTCGCTGATTCCGACCACCTTGGAACTGACCACCCTGGGCCGGGCGCCGGTCGGCGCGGTGGTCAATCTCGAGGTGGACGTGATCGCCAAGTATGTCGAGCGGTTGGTGACAAAGCCCACGGAATGACTCCGCGGGGCAAACCGTGGGTCCGGGGTGGTTCATACTGGATGGGCGGGTTGCGCCGACGGGGCGCTTTCCGACGGCGAAACCAAGGTGGCACAGATGACGAAGTTGGACACCGTCGAGCGGGCGGTTGCCGACATCGCGGCCGGCAAGGCCGTCGTCGTCATCGACGACGAAGACCGCGAGAATGAAGGCGACCTGATCTTCGCCGCTGAGAAGGCCACCCCCGAGCTGGTGGCGTTCATGGTCCGCTACACCTCCGGCTACCTGTGTGTGCCCCTGGACGGCGCCATCTGCGACCGGCTGGGCCTGCTGCCGATGTATGCGGTGAACCAGGACAAGCACGGCACCGCCTACACCGTCACCGTCGACGCCAAAAACAATGTTGGAACGGGGATTTCGGCATCTGACCGGGCCACCACGATGCGTCTGCTGGCAGAGCCGGGCAGTGTCGCCGACGACTTCACCCGCCCCGGCCACGTGGTGCCGCTGCGCGCCAAGGACGGCGGAGTGCTGCGCCGGCCGGGCCACACCGAGGCCGCGGTCGACCTGGCCCGGATGGCCGGCCTGCAACCCGCCGGCGCGATCTGCGAGATCGTCAGCCAAAAGGACGAGGGCGCGATGGCCCAGACCGAGGAGCTGCGAGTCTTTGCCGACGAGCATGGGCTGGCCCTGATCTCCATCGCCGACATGATCGAGTGGCGGCGCAAGCACGAAAAGCACATCGAACGGGTCGCCGAGGCCCGCATCCCGACCCGGCACGGCGAGTTCCGCGCGGTCGGCTACACCAGCGTCTACGAGGACGTCGAGCATGTCGCGCTGGTCCGCGGCGAGATCGCCGGGCCGAACAACGACGGCGACGACGTGCTGGTTCGCGTGCACTCGGAGTGCCTGACCGGCGATGTTTTCGGCTCCCGGCGCTGTGACTGTGGTCCGCAGCTGGACGCGGCACTGGCGATGGTCGCCCAGGAGGGCCGCGGCGTGGTGCTCTACATGCGTGGCCACGAGGGCCGCGGCATCGGGCTGCTGCACAAACTGCAGGCCTACCAGCTGCAGGACGCCGGCGACGACACTGTCGACGCCAACCTCAAACTGGGCTTGCCAGCCGACGCCCGCGACTACGGGATCGGGGCCCAGATCCTCTCGGACCTCGGTGTTCGCTCGATGCGGCTGCTCACCAACAACCCGGCCAAGCGCGTCGGGCTGGACGGTTACGGCCTGCACATCATCGAGCGGGTGCCGCTGCCGGTGCGGGCCAACTCGGAGAACATCCGCTACCTGCTGACCAAGCGTGACCGGATGGGCCATGAACTGACCGGCTTGGAGGACTACGACGACTCCGCGCAGTTGCCGGACGAATTCGGCGGGGCGATGTAAATGAGTCCCGCTGCAGGAGTGCCGGACATTCCGGCGCTCGACGCCTCTGATGTGCGTCTGGCGATCGTGGCCAGCACGTGGCACACCCGTATCTGTGATGCCCTGCTGGCCGGAGCCCGCAAGGTTGCCGCTGACGCGGGCATCGCCGAGCCGACGGTGGTACGGGTGCTCGGGGCTATCGAGATCCCGGTCGTGGCGCAGGAAGTTTCCCGAAACCATGACGCCGTCGTCGCGCTGGGGGTCGTGATCCGCGGTGCCACACCGCATTTCGACTATGTGTGTGATGCGGTGACGCAGGGCCTGACCCGGGTCTCGCTGGACGCGGCGACCCCGGTGGCCAACGGCGTGCTCACCGTCAACGATGAGGCGCAGGCGCTGGACCGCGCTGGACTGCCCGATTCGACCGAGGACAAGGGTGCTCAGGCGGCTGCCGCAGCACTCGATACGGCGCTGAGGCTGCGCGAGCTTCGCGCCGCACTGTGACGCCCCCGGCCGGATCCCCGCGCTGGGATCTTCAGGTACGTCCGCGCATGATGCGCCTGGGCGTATGGATCGTCGCAATCCTGATCGTGACCATCCATGTCGTGGTGAGCGTGTTGCTGACCATCCGTGCCAGCGGCGTGATCTTCCGTACCTATGACCGGGTGGCGGTGGTGGTGCTGGGCCTGATCGTCGCCGGCGCGCTGCTGCTGTTGACTCGGGCCCGGGTGCGGGCGGGCGAGTCCGGTGTGTCGGTCCGCAATGCGCTTTCAGACCGGTTGATTCCGTGGTCGGAGGTCGTCGGCGTCACGTTCCCGCCGGGCAAGCGCTGGGCCCGGCTGGAGTTGCCCGACGACGAATACATTCCGCTGGTGGCCATCCAGTCCGCCGACAAAGAGCACGCCGTCGAGGCCATGCGGGCGCTGCGGGCCTTGCTGTCGCGCTACCGGCCCGCGCAACAACCCCCCGATCGTCGCTAGCCTGGTTACCGTGCCAGACCCCGCGACCTATCGTCCGGCGCCCGGGTCCATTCCCGTCGCGCCCGGCGTCTACCGGTTCGTCGACCCGCACGGCAGGGTCATCTACGTGGGCAAGGCGAAAAGCCTGCGGTCACGACTGACGTCGTACTTCGCCGACATCGCCGGCCTGCACCCGCGAACCCGCCAGATGGTGACCACCGCCGCCAAGGTGGAGTGGACGGTGGTCAACACCGAGGTCGAGGCTCTCCAGCTGGAATACAACTGGATCAAGGAGTTCGACCCGCGGTTCAACGTCCGCTACCGCGACGACAAGACCTACCCGGTTTTGGCGGTCACCAGAGGCGAAGAGTACCCGCGGCTGATGGTCTACCGCGGGCCGCGCCGTAAGGGCGTGCGCTACTTCGGGCCCTACTCACACGCCTGGGCGATTCGCGAGACCCTGGATCTGCTGCTGCGGGTCTTTCCGGCCCGCACCTGCTCGGCGGGTGTGTTCAAGCGCCACCAGCAGATCGGCCGGCCTTGTCTGCTCGGCTATATCGGCAAGTGCTCCGCACCATGCGTCGGTCGGGTCAGCACCGAAGAACACCGGCGGATCGTGGAGGACTTCTGCGACTTCCTGGCCGGTAAGACCGACCGGCTGGTCCGCAGCCTCGAGCAGCAGATGCTGGCCGCCTCCGATGAGCTCGACTTCGAACGCGCCGCGCGTTTGCGCGACGACGTCGCCGCCCTGAAACGCGCCCTGGAGAAGCAGGCCGTGGTGCTCGGCGACGGGACCGATGCCGACGTGGTGGCGTTTGCCGAGGACGATCTGGAAGCGGCGGTTCAGGTGTTCCACGTGCGCGGCGGGCGGGTGCGCGGGCAGCGCGGCTGGATCGTCGAGAAGCCCGGTGACCCCGGCGACGCCGACAGCTCCTTGGGACAGCTGGTCGAGCAGTTTGTCACCCAGTTCTACGGTGACCAGGCCGAATTGGAAGGCGCCGCCGACGAGCCGACCAACCCGGTGCCGCGTGAGGTGCTGGTGCCCTGTCTGCCGGCCAACGCCGATGAGCTGACCAGCTGGCTCTCTGAGCTGCGGGGTTCGCGGGTCTCGCTGCGGGTGCCGCTGCGCGGCGACAAGCGGGCGCTGGCCGAGACGGTAGAGCGCAATGCCAAAGATGCGCTGCAGCAACACAAGATGAAGCGGGCCGGGGATTTCACGGCCAGATCGGCTGCGCTGCAGAATATTCAGGAGTCTCTGGGTCTGTCCGACGCTCCGCTGCGCATCGAGTGTGTCGACATCAGTCACGTGCAGGGCACCGATGTCGTCGGGTCGCTGGTGGTGTTCGAGGACGGACTGCCCCGCAAGTCGGACTACCGCCATTTCGCGATTCGGGAAGCCGCCGGCGAGGGGCGCTCGGACGATGTGGCTTCGATCGCCGAAGTGACGCGTCGTCGGTTCCGCCGGCACTTGGATGCCGAAGTGCTTGCCCCCGAAGGGAAATCACGTAAGTTCGCCTATCCGCCCAATCTCTACGTGGTGGACGGCGGTGCACCGCAGGTCAACGCTGCGGCCGCGGTGCTGGCCGAGCTCGGCATCACTGACGTCGCGACCATCGGCCTGGCCAAACGACTGGAGGAGGTGTGGGTGCCCTCTGAGCCGGACCCGATCATCCTGCCCCGGCAGAGCGAAGGGCTCTACCTCTTGCAGCGAATTCGGGATGAGGCGCACCGGTTCGCCATCACCTACCACCGGAGCAAGCGGTCCAAGCGGATGACGGAGTCGGTGCTGGACGCGGTGCCCGGGCTGGGTGAGCATCGGCGCAAGGTGCTGATCTCCCATTTCGGTTCGGTGGCGCGACTGAAAGGGGCTACCGTCGAAGAGCTCACTTCGATCCCGGGGATCGGCGCGGCGACGGCCGCGGCCGTCCTCGAGGCGCTGGGAGCCGACGGCGCGGCGGGCGCCGCTGAACAGCAACGGATGTCGGGATGACCACGGAATCACCGAAGGGCGTACGGGAACGCGATGTCGCCGGCCCGTCAGACGGCGCCGGTATCGACGTGGTGCTGGTGACCGGACTGTCCGGCGCGGGGCGCGGCACCGCGGCGAAGGTCTTGGAGGACCTGGGCTGGTACGTCGCCGACAACCTGCCACCAGACCTGATCACCCGCATGGTGGACCTGGGGCTGGCGGCGGGATCCCGGATCACCCGGCTGGCAGTCGTGATGGACGTCCGCTCGGCCGGCTTCACCGGCGACCTGGACTCGGTGCGCACCGAACTGGCCACCCGCGGCATCAACCCGCGCGTGCTGTTCATGGAGGCCAGCGACGACGTACTGATCCGGCGCTACGAGCACAACCGCCGCAGTCACCCCCTGCAGGGCCAGCAGACCCTCACCGAGGGCATCACGGCTGAACGGATCATGCTGGCGCCGGTGCGCGCGGTGGCCGACCTCGTCATCGACACCTCAGTGCTCAGCGTGCGCGAACTGCGGGAGAGCATCGAGGGGATGTTCGGTGGTGACGCCGTACTGGCCCCCACGTCGATCACGGTCGAGTCTTTCGGCTTCAAGTACGGCCTGCCGATGGACGCCGACATGGTCATGGACGTGCGCTTTCTGCCCAACCCGCACTGGATCGACGAACTACGCCCGCACACCGGGCAGCACCCGGCGGTACGCGACTACGTGCTGAGCCAACCGGGCGCGGACGAATTCCTGGCCGGCTACCACCGGCTTCTGGCCCTGGTGGTCAGCGGCTATCGGCGAGAGGGAAAGCGGTACATGACGCTGGCCATCGGGTGCACCGGCGGCAAGCACCGCAGCGTGGCTATCGCCGAGGCGTTGGCGCGCCTGTTGGATGCCCAAGACGACAACGACCAACTGTCGGTTCGAGTGCTGCACCGGGATCTGGGTCGCGAATGAGTTGCGCCGGCGGCAGTGCAGTGCGAAGCGATGAGGAGAAGCGGCGCCAATGAGTGTTGAGCCCGCGCAAGGCAATCCGAGCATCGTCGCGCTCGGTGGTGGGCACGGCCTGTACGCGACGCTGTCGGCTGCCCGCCGGCTGACCCCACACGTCACCGCGGTGGTGACCGTTGCCGACGACGGTGGCTCCTCGGGTCGGTTGCGCGGCGAGCTCGACGTGATACCACCCGGGGACCTGCGGATGGCACTGGCGGCGCTGGCCTCCGATACCCCGACCGGCCAGCTGTGGGCGACCATCTTGCAGCACCGCTTCGGTGGCAGCGGCGCCCTTGCCGGGCATCCGATCGGCAACCTGCTGCTGGCCGGCCTCAACGAAGTGCTGGCCGACCCGGTCGCCGCACTCGACGAGCTCGGCCGGATGCTGGGGGTCAAGGGGCGGGTGCTGCCGATGTGCCCGATCGCGCTGCAGATCGAAGCCGATGTGTCCGGATTGGAGGCCGACCCGCGACTGTTCCGGGTGATCCGGGGGCAGGTGGCCATCGCGACCACCCCGGGAAAGGTACGCCGGGTACGGCTGTTGCCGGGCAATCCGCCGGCTACCCGCCAAGCGGTGGACGCCATCATGTCCGCGGATCTGGTGGTGCTCGGCCCGGGCTCGTGGTTCACCAGTGTGATCCCACACCTGCTCGTACCGGGTCTGGCCTGGGCGCTGCAGAAGACCACCGCCCGTCGTGCTCTGGTGCTCAACCTGGTGGCCGAGCCGGGGGAGACCGCGGGATTCTCCGTGGAGCGACACCTGCACGTACTGGCGCAACACGCACCCGATTTCACGGTGGACCACATCATCATCGACGCAGGCCGAGTGCCCAGTGAACGCGAGCGCGAACAACTGCGGCGTGCCGCCACATTGTTCGCTGCCGAGGTTCGGTTCGTGGACGTGGCTCGACCTGGTACACCTTTACATGACCCAGGAAAGTTGGCGGCGGCGCTGGACGGGGTTCGGAACATCGACGCATCGACGTTGATCGCTCCGACACCGGTCGCGACGCATGCCGAGGGCGGGGGCCGGCAATCCGGCGTGAGTGGACCGAGCGGGCTCGGGCCGGGAGGTGACAAGTCGTGGCGATGACGGCCGAAGTCAAGGACGAGCTGAGCCGTCTCGTGGTCAGTTCGGTGAGTGCTCGCCGCGCCGAGGTCGCGGCGCTGCTGCGCTTCGCCGGCGGACTGCACATCGTGGCCGGTCGGGTCGTAGTCGAAGCCGAGGTGGACCTGGGGGTCATCGCGCGGCGGCTGCGCAAGGACATCTTCGACCTGTACGGCTATAACGCGATCGTGCACGTGCTGACCGCCAGCGGGATGCGCAAGAGCACCCGCTACGTGCTGCGCGTGACGAAGGACGGGGAAGCTCTGGCTCGTCAGACTGGGCTGTTGGATCTGCGCGGGCGCCCGGTGCGGGGCCTGCCGGCCCAGGTCGTCGGTGGCAGTGTCGCTGACGCCGAAGCTGCTTGGCGGGGAGCGTTTTTGGCGCACGGTTCCCTCACCGAGCCGGGACGCTCATCGGCTCTGGAGGTCGGCTGCCCGGGCCCGGAGGCCGCCCTGGCGCTGGTCGGCGCGGCGCGCCGGCTCGGGGTCAGCGCCAAGGCCCGCGAGGTGCGTGGAGCGGACCGGGTGGTGGTGCGCGACGGCGAGGCGATCGGGGCGCTGCTGACCCGCATGGGTGCCCAAGACACCCGGCTGGTCTGGGAGGAGCGCCGGATCCGCCGCGAGGTACGGGCAACGGCCAACCGGCTGGCCAACTTCGATGACGCCAACCTGCGCCGCTCCGCGCGGGCGGCCGTGGCGGCGGCGGCGCGGGTGGAACGCGCACTGGCGATCCTCGGCGACACCGTGCCTGATCATCTGGCTTCGGCCGGCAAACTGCGGGTCGAGCACCGGCAGGCCTCCCTGGAGGAACTGGGCCGGCTGGCTGACCCGCCGATGACCAAAGACGCGGTGGCAGGACGCATCCGGCGGCTGTTGTCGATGGCCGACCGCAAGGCCAAGCAGGACGGCATTCCCGACACCGAGTCTGCGGTCACCCCGGAGCTGCTCGAAGACGCCTAGCGGTGTGCTTATCCCCAGTTGGGGGTTGATCCACAGCCCGGGGTGCCGGCGACCTCCGGTTGGGGGTCGGTGTCGGGGGTGGTTTTTAGCGTCGGGGTATGGCAACAGCACTGGGCGTGGTGGCGGCGCGGGAGCAGGTCTGTGCTGCTCTGGATGCCATTGATGCCGCCCAGGACGTGTTGCGGGCGACCTCGACGGATCTGGTGGGCAACGACTTTCGGGTCGACATCGCCGAGCGGCTGGAAACCCAGGACCGGGTGAATCGCGGGTTGATGTACCGGATCTTCGGCGAACTCGCCGACCCGCCCGATGGTTGCGGTTCGATCGCCGCAGCACGGGCCGCCCTATGGGAACGGCTGCGGATCACCCCACGCGAGATCACCCGCCGCTGCCGTGTGGCCGCCCGCATCCGGCCCCGCCGCTCCCTGACCGGGGCGGTTCTGCCTCCTGAACTACCAGCCCTGGCCACCGCGGTGCAGTCGGGTGCGGTCGGGGAGGACCACATCCGCGCGGTCTGCCAGGCCGTCGACGTGCTGCCCACCTCGGTGCCACCTGCCGACGTCGCCGATGCCGAAACGGCGTTGGTCTCGCATGCCACCCGAGTCGATGCCGGGGTGGTCACCAAGATCGGGCAGCGCATCGCCGATCACCTCAACCCCGATGGGCTGTTCAGTGACCGCGACCGGGCGCGACGGCGCAGCCTGACCCTTGGTCGCCAAGGTCTCGACGGCATGTCCAAACTCACCGGGCTCCTCGACCCCCAAACCCGCGCCTACTTCGAAGCCGTTGCCGCCGCCGTGCGCCCCGGACGGCATGTGCCCGACGGACCTGGGGAACGCGATGACCGCAGCCCCGGGCAGCGCTGCCACGACGCGTTCAAACTCGCGATGTCCACCGCCATCGCCTCCGGCAAACTCGGCACCCACCGCGGCCACCCCGTCACCGTCATCGTCACCACCACCCTGGCCGAACTCAACCAAGCCGCCCACGCCGCTTGCGACCCCTCGCTGACCATGCCACCACCAGCCTTGACCGGCGGTGGATCCCGGCTGCCCATGCGCGACCTGATCACCATGGCCGCCCAGGCGATCCACTACCTGGCCGTCTTCGACGACCACACCACACGCCCGCTCTACCTCGGCCGGCAAAAACGCGTCGCGACCGCTGATCAGCGGTTGATCTGCTACGCCCGTGACCGCGGCTGCACCCGACCGAACTGCCTAGAGCCCGGCTACCACTGCGAAGTGCACCACTCCCAGCCCTGGGCACGCGGCGGACGCACCAACGCCGACGAGCTGTTCTTCGCCTGCGGCTGCGACCACACCGACACCACCGACGGCCGCCAACACACCATCATCACCACCACCGGACGCCTCGGCTGGACCGACGGCACCACCCCACCACAGGTGACAACGCCCACCACCGGAGAAGAACTCCTGCGCGGTGATTCCGACCCGCCCGAATGACCGTCGCACGCCTGCACTTGCCGCTATAACAGAACGGGCACACGGCAGGGAGTGAGGACAGTATGGGGTTCATCAAACCGTCGGTTCCCGACGTCGACCCCGAAACGTGGCGCGCCACCCCGTGGGCGACCCGGATCCAGGTCTGCAGCAGGCACTGGGCCGAACAGGGTTTCGGCACCCCATCGGGGGTCTACCTGATCTACCTGATCAAGATCGCGGCCTACGCCGCAGGCGCCGCAGCGGTCATCGCGCTGACTCCGGGCCTGGGCGAACTCGGCCGCATCGCCGACTGGTGGACCCAGCCGATCGTCTATCAGAAACTCGTCGTCTTCAGTCTGCTGTTCGAGATCCTGGGCCTGGGCTGCGGATCCGGTCCGCTGACCGCCCGGTTCTGGCCGCCCATCGGCGGTGTCCTGTACTGGTTGCGGCCCAACACAATCCGCCTGCCGCCGTGGCCCGGCAAGGTCCCGCTCACCCGCGGCGACACCCGCACCGTGGTCGACATCGCCTTGTATGCCGCCGTCCTGGGCTGCGGTGTCTGGGCATTGTTGTCAGCGGGGCACGGCGATCCCGGCCCGGTGGGTCTGCTGGACCCGATGGTGGTGACGCCGATGGTCGTCGCACTGGTGCTGCTGGGCCTGCGGGACAAGACGATCTTTCTGGCCGCCCGCGCCGAGCACTACGGCCTGACGCTGCTGGTCTTCTTCTTTCCCTACGTCGACCAGATGGCCGCGTTCAAGCTCATCATCCTCGGGCTGTGGTGGGGTGCGGCCACCTCCAAGCTCAACCACCACTTTCCCTATGTGGTCGCGGTGATGACGAGCAACAATGCCCTGCTGCGCTCCAAGATCTTCACCGGCCTCAAACACCTGATGTACCGCGATCACGTCAACGACCTGCGCCCCACCCGGATTCCGCAGCTCATGGCGCACGTCGGCGGCACCACAGCCGAATTCGTCGTGCCGGCGTTATTGGTGCTCGTCGCCGGTGATCACCCGTGGCGGTGGTTCTTGATCGCGTTCATGGTGATCTTTCACCTCAACATCCTGTCCAACCTCCCGATGGGAGTCCCGTTGGAATGGAATGTTTTCTTCCTCTTCTCGCTGTTCTTCCTGTTCGGACAGCATCCCGAAGTCAGCGTCTACGAACTGCGGTCGCCGCTGTTGATGGCCATCCTGTTCACCGGACTCATCGTTATCCCGGTGGCCGGGAACATGTTTCCGCAGCAGATTTCGTTCCTTCCCGCCATGCGCTATTACGCCGGAAACTGGGCGGCCAGCTTCTGGTGCTTCCGCGCCGGCACCGAGGACATCGTGGAGGCCAACGTGGTCAAGAGCTCCGCGCTGGTCATCAACCAGTTGGCGAAGTTCTACGACCAGTCCACCGCCGATCTTGTCGCCGACAAAGTCCCGGGGGCGTTCCGTGCCATGCACCTGCAGGGGCGGGCACTGAACGGCTTGCTGGCCCGAGCGCTCGACAACGTGGCCGACTACAACATCCGCGACGGCGAGATCATCGCGGGCCCGCTGATCGGGTGGAACTTCGGCGAAGGCCACCTGCACAATGAGCAGCTGCTCACGGCGGTGCAGCGCCGCTGCCACTTCGCCGAGGGCGAGCTGCGGGTGATCGTGCTCGAAGGCCAACCCATCCACCGGAAAGAGCAGGCCTACCGGATTGTCGACGCCAAATCGGGGCTGATCGAAGCCGGTTACGTGGCGGTGGCCGACTTGCTCAGCCGCCAGCCGTGGCCCGAACCCGGCGACGAGTTGCCGGTCCGCCGTACCGAAGGTTCTGTGGGGTCCGTCACGCACTAGGCTGGCTAGCACTACACCAGCAAACTGAGAAACACGAGGAGAGACCAGTGACGGTCCGGGTAGGCGTGAACGGCTTCGGCCGCATCGGGCGGAACTTCTTCAGGGCATTGGACGCACAAAAAGCTCTGGGCAACAACACCGACATCGAGATCGTCGCGGTCAACGACCTGACCGACAACGCCAGCCTGGCGCACCTGCTGAAGTTCGACTCAATCCTGGGCCGGCTGCCCCACGACGTCAGCCTCGAAGGCGACGACACCATCGTCGTCGGCAACACCAAGATCAAGGCGCTTGAGGTCAAGGAAGGCCCGGCCGCACTGCCCTGGGGTGACCTGGGTGTCGACGTCGTCGTCGAGTCCACCGGCATCTTCACCAACGCCGCCAAGGCCAAGGGCCACCTGGACGCCGGCGCCAAGAAGGTCATCATCTCCGCGCCGGCCACCGATGAGGACATCACCATCGTGCTGGGCGTCAACGACGACAAGTACGACGGCAGCCAGAACATCATCTCCAACGCGTCGTGCACCACGAACTGCCTTGGCCCGCTGGCCAAGGTCCTCAACGACGAGTTCGGCATCGTCAAGGGTCTGATGACCACCATCCACGCCTACACCCAGGACCAGAACCTGCAGGACGGCCCGCACAGCGACCTGCGTCGCGCCCGCGCCGCCGCGATCAACATCGTGCCCACCGGAACCGGTGCCGCCAAGGCGATCGGCCTGGTGCTGCCCGAACTGAAGGGCAAGCTGGACGGCTACGCACTGCGGGTGCCGATCCCCACCGGTTCGGTCACCGACCTGACCGCCGAGCTGAGCAAGTCGGCGTCGGTGGAAGACATCAACGCCGCCATGAAGGCCGCCGCCGAGGGCCCGATGAAGGGCATCCTGAAGTACTACGACGCCCCGATCGTGTCGAGCGACATCGTCACCGACCCGCACTCGTCGCTGTACGACTCCGGGCTGACCAAGGTGATCGACAACCAGGCCAAGGTGGTCTCCTGGTACGACAACGAGTGGGGCTACTCCAACCGTCTGGTCGACCTGATCGCTCTCGTCGGCAAGTCGCTGTAACGCGATCGTGGCCGTCAAGTCAGTCGAAGACCTGATCGCCGAGGGTGTGGCGGGGCGGGGCGTGCTGGTGCGCTCCGACCTGAACGTCCCGCTCGACGATGGAAAGATCACCGACCTGGGCCGGATCACCGCGTCGGTGCCCACACTGCGCGCGCTGGTCGACGCCGGCGCCAAGGTCGTGGTGACCGCCCACCTGGGCCGGCCCAAGGGCGGTCCGGACCCCAAACTGTCGCTGGCGCCGGTCGCGGCCGCGCTCGGCGAGCAGTTGGGCCGCCACGTCCAGTTGGCCGGTGACGTGGTCGGCACCGACGCGTTGGCCCGCGCCGAGGGCCTGACCGACGGTGACGTGCTGCTGCTGGAGAACATCCGCTTCGACGCGCGGGAGACCAGCAAGGACGACGGCGAGCGACTGGCGCTGGCCCGGGCGCTGGCTGAGCTGGTGGCCGCGCCGGATGGTTCGCCGGGGGCGTTCGTCTCCGACGGATTCGGTGTGGTGCACCGCAAGCAGGCCTCGGTCTACGACATCGCCACGCTGCTCCCGTCGTACGCCGGGACGCTGGTCGCCGCGGAGATCCAGGTGCTGCAGCAGCTGACCGAGTCCACCGAGCGGCCCTACGCCGTAGTGCTGGGCGGTTCGAAGGTTTCCGACAAGCTGGGCGTGATCAAGTCGCTGGCGACCAAGGCCGATTCCATCGTGATCGGCGGCGGGATGTGCTTCACCTTCCTGGCCGCCCAAGGCCTTGCGGTCGGGACGTCGCTGCTGGAGGCCGACATGGTGGACACCTGCCGGCAACTGCTCGATGACTACGCCGATGTGCTGCGGCTGCCGGTGGACATCGTCGTCGCCGACAAGTTCGACGCCGCCGCCACCGGCGAGGTCGTCGCCGCGGACGCCATTCCGGACGGAAAGATGGGCCTGGATGTCGGCCCGGGTTCGGTGGAGCGGTTCGCCGCACTGCTGGGCAACGCCAAGACCATCTTCTGGAACGGGCCGATGGGCGTGTTCGAGTTCCCGGCGTTCGAGGCCGGCACCAGGGGAGTGGCCGAGGCGATCGCAGCCGCCACCGCCAAGGGTGCGTTCAGTGTTGTGGGTGGCGGCGACTCCGCCGCGGCGGTACGGGCGCTGGGTCTGCCGGAGGACGGTTTCTCGCACATCTCCACCGGCGGCGGAGCGTCCCTGGAATACCTTGAGGGCAAACCACTGCCAGGCTTGCAAGTTCTGGAAACCGGAGGTTCGTAATGAGTCGTAAGCCGCTGATCGCCGGCAACTGGAAGATGAACCTCAACCACTTCGAGGCCATCGCACTGGTGCAGAAGGTGGCTTTCGCGCTGCCGGACAAGTACTTCGACAAGGTCGATGTCACGGTGCTGCCGCCGTTCACCGATCTGCGCAGCGTGCAGACCCTGGTCGACGGCGACAAGCTCCGGCTGACCTTCGGCGCCCAGGACGTCTCGCAGCACGACGCGGGCGCCTACACCGGCGAGATCAGCGGGGCGTTCCTGGCCAAGCTGGGCTGCACCTTCGTCGTCGTCGGGCACTCCGAGCGGCGCAGCTACCACGGTGAGGACGACGCGCTGGTCGCCGCGAAGGCCGCCGCCGCCCTCAAGCACGGCCTCACCCCGATCATCTGCATCGGCGAGCACCTGGAGATCCGGGAGGCCGGCAGCCACGTCGAGCACTGCCTGGAGCAGTTGCGTGGCTCGCTGGCCGGCCTGAGCGCCGAGCAGATCGGTGCCAGCGTCATCGCCTACGAGCCGGTGTGGGCCATCGGAACCGGCCGGGTGGCCGGTGCGGCGGATGCGCAGGAGGTGTGTGCGGCCGTGCGCGGCGAGCTGGGCAAGCTCGCCTCGCCCAAGATCGCCGACACCGTCCGGGTGCTCTACGGCGGGTCGGTCAACGCCAAGAACGTCGGAGAACTCATCGGCCAGCCGGACGTGGACGGCGGCCTGGTCGGCGGGGCGTCGCTGGACGGTGAGCAGTTCGCGATGCTGGCGGCGCTGGCTGCCGGCGGGCCGCTCCCTTGACCCAGAGCCTTGACGCACCAAGGCGAACGGTAGGGTAACTCCCATGATCTTGACGCTGCAGATTCTCTTGGTGATCACCAGCCTGCTGGTGATTCTGCTGGTGCTGCTGCACCGCGCCAAGGGTGGCGGCCTGTCGACTCTGTTCGGTGGCGGTGTGCAGTCCAGCCTGTCCGGCTCGACCGTGGTCGAGAAGAACCTGGACCGGCTGACCTACTTCGTCATCGCGATCTGGCTGACCTGCATCATCGCGGTCGGCCTGCTCATCAAGTACGCGTGATCTGCCCCCCAGCCCGGCTTAGACCGGCTGGGGCTGGTGGTCGCCGCCCGGAGGCGGCGCCGACAGCGGGGCAGAAGGGCGATGCATAACGGTGTCCTGGTCTGTTTTGAACTGCTCGTAGATCGCGTTGGGTGTCGCGGTTCGGTGGCGGGCAGTCGATCACGGTGCTTTGGTGGGTCGAATTCTCCGACGCCTCTGAATGCGCAGGGAGGCAGGGGGTATGAAACCCTGACGGCTCAGCGCACCCGGTTGCGCATGGCATTGAATATGCCGCGCACCGCGTTTTCGGTCGCTGTCAACGGAGACATCGCCGTCTCGCCGACTTCGACCAGGTAGTCGATGCGATTGACGATGGCCTCCACCGGTTCGATCAGCGTGACTAAGCGGCGGGCCAGGTCATCGAGGCTGGACATGGTGTCCTCAAGGTGATCCAGGCCGCCGCCGAGGCGTTCGATCGTCGCGTTGAGATTGGACAATGAGCTGTTGAGCTCATTCATGGTGCCGCCCAGACCGTCCAGCACATCTTCAAGCTGCCCGACCGTCACGTCGGCGTTCAGGGCAGCCTGAGCCAGGGTCTTGAGTCGCTTACGTTCCGTGCCGGATACTGAGCTTCTGTCTGCCATAGCGCTCATTATGACGTGGCGGGCAGCAGCGAGGCGGCTGCTTCATCGAGCAACCACACCGTCTGTTCGCGCCCCGTCGCCCCGGCGGCGGGCACCGCGACCGGGTCCGCACCACCGACCGCGGCGGCGACCGCCTCGGCCTTGGGCTCACCGGCCACCACCAGCCACACTTCGCGGGAGCGCTGGATCGCAGGAATTGTCAGGGTGATTCGGCGTGGGGGAGGCTTGGGCGAGTCGTAGACCGGCAGCACCAGCCGGGCGGACTCGGCGACCGCCGGGGTGTCCGGGAACAAGGAGTTGACGTGGCCTTCACCCCCCATGCCCAGTAGGTGCACGTCGAAGTCCGGCGTGCGCTCGCCGGGTTCGGCATGATCGGCCAACACCTGCTCGTAGGCCAGCGCGGCCACATCCAGATCGTCGCCGAACGCGCCGTCGCTGGCCGCCATCGCATGAACATTGCCGGCGGGGATCCCGACGTGGTTCAGCAGAGCCGCGCGGGCCTGCTTCTCGTTGCGTTCGTCGTCGTCGCTCGGCACGAACCGGTCATCGCCGAAATACACCTGCACGCAACCCCAGTCGATCCGCGCAGCATGCTCGCGGAGCCGGCGGAGGATCCCGATGCCGGTACCGCCGCCGGTCAGCACGACCAACGCCCGGCCTCGGGCGGCGATCGCCGATTCGACGGCATCGGCCAGGCGGTCACCGGCAGCGGCGACCAGTGCGTCGGTGTCGGGGTAGGTCGCAACGATCACAGATACTCCACTTCTTCCAGGCCCGTCAGCGCGGCACCGTAAATCACGTCCGCATCCAGCCGGCGCAGATCTTCAGCCAGACACTCCGCGGTCACCCGGCGGGGCAGCGGCACCAGCGCCGCCGGCCTCCCGGTGCGGCTCAAAGTGGCGGTGACCCCGTCCTGGGGGCGGCTCAGCTCCACGGTCTCGCTGTCGCGGGTCAATTCGATCTTCAGTTCGCCGACCGCACGCCGCACCGGACCGTCGATGCGACTGGCCAGCCAGCCGGCCAGGATGTCCAGGGCCGGTTCGGTCGCCAGCCCGGAGACCACCGCCGAGCGGATCGGCTCGAACGGTGGCTGATCCAGTGCGGAGGCGAGCAACGCCCGCCAGTAGGTGATGCGACTCCACGACAGGTCGGTATCGCCGGCGGTGTAGCCGTCTCGGCGACTGTTGATCGCCGCCCGGGGATCGGGGGCGTTGGTGGCGTCGGTGATGCGCCGCAACGCCAGGGCCCCCAGGGGGTCGGTGGCCGGGGCTGCGGGCGCGACGTCGGGCCACCACGCGACCACCGGAATATCGGGCAGCAGGAAGGGCACCACGACCGCGTCAGCATGGCCGGCCAGCGGACCGTAGAGCCGCAGCACCACCACCTCGCTGGCGCCGGCATCGCCGAACATTCGCACTTCGGCGTCCAAGCGCGACTCACCGGTGTCGGGGTCTCCGCCGACCACCGCGATCACCCGGCTCGGGTGTTCTTGGCTGGCGATGTTGGCCGCCGCGATGGACTCATCGAGCAGGGCGTCGGTTTCCAGCGCGATGATCAGCGTCAGCACCCGCCCCGTCGTCGCCGCACCGACTTGCTCGCGGATCGCGTTGAGCTTCTTGTTGATCGCGGTGGTGGTGGTGTTCGGCAACTCGACAATCATGGGCGCCGCCATTCCCGGCCGGAGCGGGTCAGCATCTCGAACGCCGACCGCGGTCCCCAACTTCCGGCCACATACGGCTCGGGCTTGCCGTGCTCAGCCCAGTTCTGGAGGACTGGATCGAGGATCTCCCAAGACAGTTCGACCTCGGCGTTGACCGGAAACAGGGAGGGCTCACCCAGCAGCACATCCAGGATCAGACGCTCGTAGGCCTCCGGTGAATCCTCGGAGAACGTCGAGCCGTAGGAGAAGTCCATGTTGACGTCACGGACCTCCATCAGGTGGCCGGGCACCTTGGACCCGAATCGCAGTGTGATGCCCTCGTCTGGCTGCACCCGAATCACCAACGCGTTCTTGCCCAATTCGTCGGTCATGGTGTCGTCGAACGGCAGGTGCGGTGCGCGCTTGAACACCAGTGCGATCTCAGTGACCCGCCGGCCCAGGCGCTTCCCGGTGCGCAGGTAGAACGGGACGCCGGCCCAGCGCCTCGTGTCGACCTCCAGCGTGATCGCCGCGAAGGTCTCGGTCCGTGAATCGTGAGCGAACCCCTCCTCGTCGAGCAGGCCCACGACGCGCTCGCCGCCCTGCCACCCGGCGGCATACTGACCGCGAGAGGTGGTCTCATCCAGCGGCTGCGCCAGCCTGGTGGCCGAGAGCACCTTGATCTTCTCGGACTGCAGTTCGGCAGGGGAGAAGCTCACCGGCTCCTCCATCGCCGTGAGGGCCAGCAACTGCAGCAGGTGGTTCTGGATCACGTCCCGGGCAGCGCCGATGCCGTCGTAGTAGCCGGCTCGCCCACCCAAACCGATGTCCTCGGCCATGGTGATCTGCACGTGGTCGACGTAGTGGGCGTTCCAGATCGGGTCGAACAACTGGTTGGCGAAGCGCAGCGCCAGGATGTTCTGGACGGTCTCCTTGCCCAGGTAGTGGTCGATCCGGAACACCGCTTCCTCGGGGAACACGCTGTTGACCACGCTGTTGAGTTCGACCGCACTGGTCAGGTCGTGACCGAACGGCTTCTCGATCACCACCCGGCTCCACCGGCCATCCCGCGGCCGGGCGAGTCCTGTCGAGTGCAGCTTCTCGCAGACCACCGGGAACGCGTGGGGCGGAATCGACAGGTAGAAGGCGTGATTGCCGCCGGTGCCGCGCTCGGCGTCGAGGTCCTCGAGGGTCTGCGCCAGCCGGGCGAAGGCCTCGTCGTCATCGAAGGTGCCGGTGACGAACCGGAAGCCGGACGCCAGCCGGTCCCACACCACCTGCCGGAACGGGGTCCGGGCGTGCTCTTTGACGGCCTGGTAGACCACCTCGGCGAAATCCTCGTCGGCCCAGTCGCGGCGGGCGAAACCGACCAGCGCAAAGGTCGCCGGCAGCAGACCGCGGTTGGCCAGGTCGTAGATGGCCGGCATGAGCTTGCGCCGGGCCAGGTCGCCGGTGACCCCGAAAATCACCACGCCGCAGGGGCCGGCGATGCGGGGCAAGCGTTTGTCTCGCTTGTCTCGCAGCGGGTTCTGCCACCCCGAGGAGGTGTTTCGCGCTGCCCCGGCGCCGGCCATCAGATCACTTGGCCTCTTCGAGCTGCGTCGCCGTGGCGTCCAGCAGTTCGCCCCAGGACGCTTCGAACTTCTCGACGCCTTCGTTCTCCAGCACCAAGAACACGTCGGTCAGGTCGATGCCTGCTGCGGTGAGTTCGTCGAAGACCTGCTGGGATGCTGCCGCGGTTCCGGCGATGGTGTCACCCGTGATGTCGCCGTGGTCGGCGACGGCGTCCAGCGTCGGTTCCGGCATGGTGTTGACGGTGTGCGCCGCGACCAGCTCGGTGACATACAGGGTGTCCGGGTAGTCGGGGTTTTTCACCCCGGTCGACGCCCACAACGGCCGCTGCACCCGCGCACCGTCGGCCGCCAGCGCGGCGAAGCGCTCGCCGGCGAACACCTCCTCGTAGGCCGCGTAGGCCAGCCGGGCGTTGGCCAGACCTGCCTTGCCGCGCAGCGCCAGAGCCTCGGCCGAGCCGATCTTCTCCAGCCGGGCGTCGATCTCGGTGTCCACCCGCGAAACGAAGAACGACGCCACCGAGTGGATCTTGGCCAGGTCGTGTCCGGCGGCCTTGGCGGCCTCCAGACCGGCCAGGTAGGCGTCCATCACCTCGCGGTGCCGCTCGACGGAGAAGATCAGCGTGACGTTGACCGAAATCCCTTCGGCCAGTACCGCGGTGATAGCCGGCAGACCCGCCTTGGTGGCCGGAATCTTGATGAACAGGTTCGGCCGGTCGACGATCTTCCACAGTTCGACGGCCTGGGCCACGGTCTTGTCGGTGTCATGGGCCAGCCGCGGATCGACCTCGATCGACACCCGCCCGTCCACGCCGTCGGTGGCCTCCCATGCCGCAGCCAGCACGTCGCAGGCGTTGCGCACGTCGTCGGTGGTGACGGTGCGGATCACCGCGTCCACGTCGGCGCCGCGGGCGGCCAGCTCGGCCAGCTGCTTGTCGTAGGCGTGGCCCTTCTCCAGTGCTTTCTGGAAGATGGTCGGGTTGGTGGTCACGCCGACCACGCTGCGGGTGGCGACAAGGTCGGCCAGGTTGCCGGACGTGAGCCGGTCGCGGGACAGATCGTCGAGCCACACCGACACGCCCGCGGCGCTGAGAGCGGCAAGCTTGGGATTCTGAGTCATGTTGCGCTCCTTCTCAATCGGTTTCGATTGACGTCAGTTTTCCAGTGTTCTTTCGGCGGCGGCGACGACAGCCTCCGCGGTCAGACCGAACTCACGGAACAGCGTTTGGTAGTCGGCGGACTCGCCGTAGTGCTCGATCGAGACGATCTCGCCGGTGTCGCCGACGATCTTGTGCCAGCACTGTGCGATACCGGCTTCGACCGCCACCCGGGCCGACACCGACGGTGGCAGCACTGCATCGCGGTAGTCGGCCGGCTGCGATTCGAACCACTCCAGGCATGTCATCGACACCACGCGGGCATTGATGTCCTTGGCCGCCAAGAGTTTCTGCGCTTCGACCGCGAGCTGCACCTCCGAACCGGTGGCGATCAACACCACGTCGGGGTCGTCGGCGCCGACGGCTTCCAGGCCGCCCAGCACGTAGCCGCCGCGGGCGACGCCTTCGGCGTCGGTGCCCTCGATGATCGGCACGTTCTGCCGGGTCAGGATCAGCCCGACCGGACCGCTGCTCGCGCCGCGGGCCAGCACTGTGCGCCACGCGTAGGCCGTCTCATTGGCATCCGCCGGTCGCACCACCGACAGCCGGGGGATGGCGCGCAACGCCGCCAGGTGCTCGATCGGCTGGTGCGTCGGACCGTCTTCGCCGAGCCCGATCGAGTCGTGCGTCCACACGTAGATCGGGTCGATGTCCATCAGCGCCGCCAACCGCACCGCGGGCCGCATGTAGTCGGAGAACTGCAGGAACGTGCCGCCGTAGGCGCGGGTGGGCCCATGCAGCACGATGCCGGACAGGATCGAGCCCATCGCGTGCTCGCGGATCCCGAAGTGCAGGGTGCGGCCGTAGGGGTCGGCGGTGTACTCGCCGGTGGAGATCGACGCCGGCCCGAACGACTTGACGCCGTCCATGGTGGTGTTGTTGCTGCCCGCCAGATCGGCTGAGCCGCCCCACAATTCGGGAAGCTTGGCGCCTACTGCGTTGAGCACCTTGCCGGATGCGGCGCGGGTGGCAACGGCCTTGGAGCCGGGCTCCCAGTACGGCAGCTCGGCGTCCCAGCCCTCGGGCAGCTCGCCTGCGATCAACCGGTCCAGCAGCGCCTTGCGCTCCGGCTCGCGGGCCGCCCACGACTCGAACTGCTCCTGCCAGTCGGCGTGGGCCTGCTTGCCGCGTGCCACCAGCCCGCGGGTGTGGGTGATCACGTCTTCGCGGACGTCGAACGCCTTGTCCGGGTCGAATCCGAGTGCGGCTTTGGTGGCTGCCACCTCGTCGCCGCCGAGCGCGGAACCGTGGATGGCGCCGGTGTTCATCTTGCCCGGGGACGGGTAACCGATGATCGTGCGCAGCGAGATGAACGACGGCTTGTCGGTGACGGCCTTGGCATTCGCGATGGCCTCCTCGATGCCGGTCACGTTCTCGCCGCCCTCGACCTCCTGGACGTGCCAGCCGTAGGACCGGTAGCGGGCCGCGGTGTCCTCGCAGAGCGCGATCGCGGTGTCGTCCTCGATGGAGATCTTGTTGTGGTCGTAGAACACGATGAGGTTGCCCAGCTGCTGGACGCCGGCCAGCGAGGAGGCCTCACTGGTGACGCCTTCCTGGATGTCGCCGTCGGAGGCGATCACGTAGACGAAGTGGTCAAACGGGCTCTCGCCGGGGGCGGTGTCGGGGTCGAACAGGCCGCGCTCATAGCGTGCGGCCATCGCCATGCCGACCGCCGAGGCCAAGCCCTGTCCGAGCGGGCCGGTGGTGATCTCCACACCCTTGGTGTGGCGGAACTCCGGGTGCCCCGGGGTCTTGGAACCCCAGGTGCGCAGTGCCTCGATGTCGGCCAGTTCCAGCCCGAAACCGCCCAGGTAGAGCTGGATGTACAGGGTCAGGCTGGAGTGCCCGCAGGACAGCACGAACCGGTCGCGGCCCAACCAGGTGGTGTCGGACGGGTCGTGGCGCATCACCCGCTGGAACAGCGTGTAGGCCAGCGGCGCGAGGCTCATCGCGGTACCCGGGTGGCCGTTGCCGACCTTCTGCACCGCGTCGGCGGCCAGCACCCGGGCGGTGTCGACTGCGACGGAGTCGATCTCGGCCCAGTCAGCGGGGTGGTGCGGGCGGGTAAGGGCGGAGATCTCTGCAGCAGTGGTCACGAACGTCGGGTCCTCATCTTTGAGATAGGTCTTCAAATGCAAGCCAGGTTGCTTCTCACCCTAATGCGGGCACGCGCAGTGTTGCAGGTCCGGTTGCCGTGTGGATTCGCCGTGAATTGACCCTGCGATTCGGACGACCTGGCCAGGCGGTCTACCATCGTCCGTAGTAGAAGCTGGCGTCCGTCCGTAGTAGAAGCTGGCGTCGCAGCTGCCATCCTAGGAGTCATCACGTGAGTATTCGCGAGCGCGCTGAGCCGCGCCGAATACGCGCCGTGCGCAACACGTTGTTGGCGTACCTTTCGCTGACCAAGCCCCGAATCATCGAGTTGCTGCTGGTCACGACCATTCCGGCGATGCTACTGGCCGACCGCGGCACGGTGAATCCGTTGCTGATCTTCAACACGCTGATCGGCGGGATGCTGGCCGCCGCCAGCGCCAATGCGCTGAACTGCGTCGTCGACGCCGACATCGACAAGGTGATGAAGCGCACTGCGCGCCGCCCGCTGGCTCGCGACGCGGTGCCGACCCGCAACGCTCTGGTGTTCAGCCTGGGGCTCGGTGCCGCCTCGTTCGTGTGGCTGTGGCGTACCACGAACTTGATATCGGGCCTGCTGGCCATGGCCACCATCGCGTTCTACGTGCTGGTCTACTCGATGATGCTCAAGCGGCGTACCTCCCAGAACGTGGTGTGGGGCGGAGCGGCCGGTTGCATGCCGGTGGTGATCGGCTGGTCGGCGGTCACCGGCACCATCGGCTGGCCCGCGGTGGTGATGTTCTTAGTGATCTTCTTCTGGACGCCGCCGCACACCTGGGCGCTGGCGATGCGCTACAAGGAGGACTACGCGGCGGCGGGGGTGCCCATGCTGCCGGTGGTCGCCAGCGAGAATGTGGTCACCCACCGGATCGTGGTCTACACCTGGGCGACCGTGCTGGCCACGTTGGCGCTGGTGCCCGCCGCAGGCTGGCTCTACGCCGCGGTCGCGGTATTGGCTGGCGCGTGGTTCCTGGCTATGGCCCACCAGCTGTACGCGGGCGTGCGTCGCGGTGAGCCGGTCAAGCCGCTGCGGCTCTTCCTGCAGTCGAACAACTACCTGGCGCTGGTCTTCTGTGCGCTGGCGGTGGACTCGGCCATCGGCCTGCCGACCCTGTTCTAGGTCTTCCCGCTCCATTCGAACCGGGTTTCCCGGTCGTTGTCGGCGCGCTCCGTGACGCTGAGCCGCGAAGTCTGCATGTGACTGAGCGTGCCGGGGTGGCCATTCACTTCACTTCGTTGTCGGGGCTAACGCGGAGGCGGAGTCTCTTGCGGGGGCGGCCGCAGCGGGTATTCAATTGCCGATAATGAAAACCATGTTCAACAACTTGGTGGACGGCAGTCGGTGACGGCACCGGCGCCGGCATGGATGGCATCTCCGCCCGAGGTGCACTCCGCGTTGCTGAGCGCCGGAGCGGGACCCGGCCCGCTGCTGGCTTCCGCTTCCGCCTGGTCGGCGCTGGAAGCCGAGTACGTTGCCGCCGCGGATGAACTGCAGGGGGTGCTGGACTCCGTCGGGGCGGGGGCGTGGCAAGGCCCGAGTGCCCAGGCGTATGCGAGCGCTCACTGGCCCTACCTGGCGTGGCTGACCCAGGCCGGCGCGGACAGTGCGGCAACCGCGGCCCAATATGAGACGGCTGCGGGGGCGTATGTCAGCGCGCTGGCCGCCATGCCGACGTTGCCGGAACTGGCCGCCAATCACGCCACCCATGGGGTATTGGTGGCGACGAATTTCTTCGGCATCAACACCATCCCGATTGCGTTCAACGAGGCCGACTATGTGCGGATGTGGGTGCAGGCCGCCGCGACCATGGCGACGTATCAAGCGGTCAGTGGCGCCGCGGTGGCCGCGATGCCGCACACCCCGGCGGCGCCCCCGATCGTCAAGGCCGACGCGCACCCCGCCCATGGCGACGATCCCACCGACCCCACGGTCAATGGTCCGCTGGATCAGCTGATCGCCAAGATTCTGCAGACCGCCAGCAACGGGCAGATCAATTGGGATCCCGCCCACGCGATGGTGAACGGAATTCCCTATGACCAGTACACCGATGCCGGCCAGCCGATGTTCTGGTTGGTGCGGGCGCTGGAACTGTTGGAGGACTTTCAGCAGCTCGGGGTGAATTTCCAGCAGAACCCCGCGCTGGCGTTTCAGTATCTGGTTCAGCTCGCCGAGTTCGACTGGCCGACACACCTCGCCGAGATCGGCTCCTGGCTGGCCCAATCGCCGCAGTTGTTCGCGGCCGCGATCGGCGTGCTGATCGCCCCGGTAGGCGCGGTGGGCGGTTTCGCCGGGCTGGCCGGATTGGCCGGTGTGCCACAGCCGCTCCCGCCGCTGCCGGTGGGCGCCACTCCCGATGGCTTCGCCGGGTTCGGATCCGGCTCGGCGGGAGCGCCGGTACCCGCGACGCCGACCACGCCGGCCCCGGCTCCGGCGCCCGCGCCGGTCCCGGTGACGGCCGGCGTCAGCGGCCCCGCGCCGGCGGCGCCACCTCCGCCGCCGGGCGCCGCGCCGTTCTTCCCGCCGTATCTGCTCGGTCCGCCCGGCGTTGGCGCCGGGACCGGCATGCCCGTCGGGGCCGCAGCGTCGCGCAAGGCCTCGCAGCCGCGCGGTAGTGCGACCGCCGCTGCGGCTACCGCGGCCGAGCGTGCTCAGCGGCGGGCCCGGGTCCGCAAGCGAGCTGCGGTGCGCAGGCCCGACGACGCGGTCATGGACCTCAACGTCGGGGTCGCGCCGGAGTGGGCGGAGCCGGCTGAGGTGGGCTTGACCGCGTCGTCGCGCGGAGCGGCCGGATTCGCCGGCACGCTGGCCCGCGACGGCGCCCCGGCCGGGGGGCTGACAGTGTCGGGCGGCGGCGTTTTCGACGACGCTGCACGCATGCCCGTGCTGCCCGGCAGTTGGCGCACCGAAAACGAGCAGGAGTTCGGGCGCCCGAAACTATAGATTCGCTAGAGTGAATCCTTGTGTTCGGGCCGATGTGGATGGCGTCTCCACCTGAGGTGCATGCGACGCTGCTCAGCTCCGGTCCGGGCCCCGGCCCGCTGTTGGCTGCCGCCGGCGCGTGGTCGTCCCTGAGCGTGGCGTACACCGCGGCGGCGCAGGATCTGACCGCAGTATTGGCTTCGGTAGCGGCCGGGCTGTGGCGCGGTGTGGCCGGTGAGCAGTACCAGGCAGCGCACCTGCCGTATCTGGCGTGGCTGGATCGAACCGCCGCAGACAGTGCCCGAATGGCGGCCGCACACGAACAGACGGCGGCGGCGTATATCGCCGCGTTGGCGGCGATGCCGACGCTGCCGGAACTGGCCGCCAATCACGCC